>NZ_NGNS01000039.1 GCF_002165625.1 Neiella marina | reverse complement strand
ATGATGCTTTTCTCCGACTCAATCAACGGCGTATTGTCCCGACTGACCTCGCCATAAAAGCCACCATGGTGTTCATCAACTGTGTAGGTCGCCCACCAATCGGCAATACTCTCAGCCTCGCGGTGTGCGGTTTGCTGCCAATCCAGCAACTGCGGCGCTAGAACCTCGCTCATCATTACTCTCCGTCTTTCAGGAATGCTAAGTTGGCATCAATTAGCTTGTTACGCTCAATCACAGAGGTCGCTGAGCGCAAACCATCTTCCGGCGTGTTTTTGCAGTAATCAATCAACTGATCAACGGTTGAAGTAGCAACGTGCATACGGGTATCTGATGATGCGTAGTAGATGAACACTTCGTTGTTTTCGTTGACTACCCAGCCATTGGCGAATGTCACATTGGAGACATCACCAACACGTTCCGCACCTTCTGGGGCAATGAAATGACCGGCAGGCATGTGAGTCACTTTCCAAGGTTGGTCCAAATCAGTCATGAACATGTACAGCACATAGCGCAGTCCAGCAGCGGTGTTACGAACACCATGGGCTAAGTGCAACCAACCGTCATCGGTTTTGATTGGTGCTGGTCCTTGGCCATTTTTGATTTCTTTGATGGTGTGGTAAACCTTGCCATCAACAATCAGCTCTTCTTTGATTTCTGCATTTTCCATGCTGTCAGCCAAGCCCCAGCCAATACCGCCGCCGCTGCCAACAGAAATGAAACCATCTTGCGGACGGGTATACAGCGCATACTTGCCATCAACGAATTCAGGATGCAAAACCACGTTGCGCTGCTGACCAGAGTAAGTAATGAGATCTGGCAAACGCTCCCAAGTCACTAAATCCTTGGTACGAGCGATACCACATTGTGCTTCAGCTGCTGACAAGTCATGGGGTTGAGCTTCATCTTTGCGCTCGGTACAGAACAAGCCATAAATGTAACCGTCTTCATGAGCAGTTAGGCGCATATCGTAGACATTAGTATCTGGGCGGTCCGTTTCTGGCATGGTGACTGGGTGAGACCAGAACTTAAAGTTGTCGACACCATTTGGGCTTTCTGCCACTGCAAAGAACGACTTACGATCGTTACCTTCAACTCGAACTACCAACAAGTACTTGCCATCTTTATAAATAGCACCGGCATTCAATGTTGCGTTAATCCCTTGACGTTCCATCAAAAAAGGATTGGTTTCAGGGTTCAAGTCGTAACGCCAAGTCACTGGCACATGGCTGCGCGTCACAATCGGATTTTGCCAACGCTGGTAAATGCCGTTGTTCCTTGCCTGCGGCGCATTGGCTCGGCTTAGCAGCTCTTCTTGCTGGGCAAACAGTTCGTTCACTAACGCTTTGTAATCACTCATTTCTGTATCTCAACTTATTTTGCTATTGGCTACAACCAAATCGTAACCGTTTACATTTTAATCTAAATTTTTTACTTGCTGGCGAGCCAGCGCACATACTTAACAATTAATTTTGTGATTGCTCACTGACGCGACGGGCGTCAAGCTCTTCGCTCACCTTCAACATGTAATGATCGGTGAGTTTGTAGAAGATCATAAACAAACCAGACAGCGCCGCACCTATGGCTGGTAAGAAACTCACCATGTAGCGCAAACCTTCTTTGGCAAATTCAGTCTGCTCAGCATTGGCTTCATAGCCGAAGAATGCCAGCGTCCAACCGGTCAATGCACCGCCCAAAGTCCAGCCCATTTTCTGTGAAAATGATGATGAAGAGAAAATCAAACCCGTTGAGCGACGCCCCGTTTCATACTCGGAGTAGTCGGCAATATCGGCATACATGGACCATAACAATGGAAACACGATACCAGCACAGGCACTGATCAGTACTTGTAGCACCAACATCAACATAATTTGATCTTGGGTTAAGAAGAAGAAGAATATGCTTAGGCCAGCCGCAAGGAACATCGCTACCATAAAGGTGTTGCGCTTACCCACTAAGTTGGAAATTGGCTGCGCCAACACAACGCCGATGATGTTAGCGGCTTGACCGAGTACCAAATAAGCAGTCGTCATACCAAAGGTCATGCCCATAATTGCTAAATCATCAGCTTGGACAAAGTACTTGAAGTAAAACACTGCCGCACCGTCGCGCATGCTGTTGAAAATCAACGTCGACAAAGCCGCGCCGAGCAAAATAAACCATGGCTTATTGGTGGCCAGATTTTTCAAATCTTCTTTCAGGTTACTTTTTTGTGCCACTGGCGGCGCAATGCGCTCCCGTGTCCAGGAAAACGTCATGTAGAACAAGAAAGCAGCAATACAACCATAAACAATCATGGTCATCATCCAGCCCATCTGTGGATTCGGCGTGGCTGACATGTTGGTGAAGTAATTGGTCAGCGGATCAACCAATACAAACGCGAAGATACTACCGGCAAAGGCGAACACCATACGGAACGATGCCAATGAGGTCCGATCCGAGCTGCTAGAGGACATGACACCGAGCAATGATGCGTAAGGCACATTGACCGCCGTATAAGCCATCATCATCAAGGTGTAGGTGACATAGGCATACGCCAGTTTCGCTGTTGGTGACCAATCTGGTGTGGTGAACGTCAACACCCCAATCACAGCAAATGGAATCGCCCCCCACAACAAGAACGGGCGGAATTTACCCCATCGGGTGTTAGTGCGGTCAGCGATAACCCCCATGACAGGATCATTGGCGGTATCCCAAATACGGGTTAGCAAAAACATGGTACCAACAGCCGCAGCAGAAATGCCAAAGACGTCGGTGTAGAAGATCAGCAGATAGACTGAAAACATCTTCCAGAACATTGATGACGCAAAGTCACCGAATCCATATCCTATTTTTTCTTTAACTCTTAACTGGGTTTCTGCTGAAGTCATATCAATATCTACTACCAAGCAAACTTACGAATTAAAACCGAACGATTGTGCCGTTCGACCAACAACCATCATTGGAGTGCCAATGCTAATTTTGTGAAGGCGGTCACAAGATAATGAAACAGCCACCGACAAAATGTTACAGATTGACTCCCCTACCAAATCCACCAGCTCCACAAAAAATAACAACTTAAACCTTTATTTTTAGTGACTTACAAATTAAATGGCGCATTCAACTGAAATTCAATACGCCAACCTTAACCGGTTACATTTTGCTTTTCCACTATTTTAATCTGTGTAAAACTCAAATTTGTGAGATCGGTGTAATATGTTACATTCTGCTACTGAAAGAGCAGAAATGTGCTAAGCAAAACAATCCCAGGAGTGGATAAAAGATGTCGAATATTCGTGATGTAGCAAAGGTTGCAGGCGTTTCTATCGCTACTGTCTCTAGGGCTCTAAGTGCTCCGGAAACGGTTTCAAAGAAGAGTCTGAAAAAAGTGCATGATGCCATCGAGCAAGTGCAATACAAACCCAATATGCTCGCTCGTAATTTTCGACGCCACCGCGCTTTTACCATTGTTGTGTTGGTGCCGAATATGGCCAACACCTTTTTTGCTACCGTGGTTCGCGGCATTGAGGATGTCATGCAACAGCATGGCTTTGGGGTCTTGCTTGGCGACACCCGCGACCAACGCAAACGCGAAGAAGAATATTTAAAATTGGTTGAAACTCGCCAGGCTGATGGCGTGATTCAATTACGCCCTTATTGGGAGGGCGATTCAATCCTACCGAAGGACGATATCATTGCTGTCAACGCGGCAGGTTGTGAAGACACGCCATACCCCTGCGTGCGGATTGATAACGCTGGTGCGGCGAAAACAGCGACCGATTATCTACTGTCATTAGGACACAAGCGAATCGGTGTGATCACCGGTTTATCCGAGAACCCACATACCATTGACCGTCTCAAAGGTTATCGCCAATCCCTTGAAAATGCAGGCATTGATAGTTGCGAAGAGTGGGTGGCTGAGGGCGAATTCACCATGTGGTCCGGACTGAATGCTGCGCAACATTTCATTCGCATTCCGAAAGAAGAACGACCTACGGCGATCCTATCAATGAACGATGAAATGGCCATTGGTGCCATCAAGGGATTTCGCGCTGCCGGTATTAAAGTACCTCAAGAAATGTCTATCATTGGCTTTGATGATATTGAAGTATCCCGCTACGCTGAGCCAGCACTAACCACTATCGCTCAGCCTGCCGAAGAAATTGGCAAAGCAGCCGCCAATATGCTTTTACGACTCATCGAAGGCAAAGAATTGCGCCAGTCTGACTACATCTTGCCGTATGAATTTGTGGTTCGCTCAAGCTCAGTGCCCTTTTCCGGTTAATCATTCGATAACTTATTGAAAAAAATGGCCAAGTCACCTTTCAGTCGTGGCTTGGCGTTGCTCCCGCCTCGCTTCTCCCCACAGCTGCCGTTGTGATCTCTAACACGGCTCCATGAAAAGACCCTTGAAACGAAACTGTAACCGTTTACAATATTTCGTAAACGGTTACATTTTTAATCATTAACAGGTTGTACTGCGAATCAAGCAGCACGCCTTTGACAACATTGAGCGATTTTAAGAGACAACGACATGCAGCAATCACCAACGCTTGAGCAGCAGGTTGATCGATTCCAGCAATGGATGAGTAATCAAGCATTGCCCCTTTGGACTTCTACCGGCATTGAGCCAAGCAGTAATGCCGTCTATGAACGACTAACCTTTGCCGGTGCGCCAGATCAGGCGATTGCCAAGCGAGTAAGGGTTCAAGCTCGACAAATGTTTAGCTTCTGCGTCGCAGAGGAATTTGGTTGGACTGGTAGTAACCGTCGTCTGGTCAACGATATTTGGCGGTTTGCTCGTATCCACGGACAGCACCCAGAGCATAGTCACAGCTATGCTCATTTAGTCGACGCTAGCAATCAAACCGCTGATAGTAAGCAAGATTTGTACGATATCGCATTTCATTTGTTAGCCGCAGGAACGCGCTTTAGGCTGTATCGTCAAGCGATAGATATTGATCATGCCGAGCAGTTATTGGCTCATATTGATGAACATTTTGCTGCCGATAACGGCGGTTGGTACGAAGGCGACTATGACGCCCCAGTGCGCCGCCAAAACCCTCATATGCATTTGTTTGAAGCCTTTATGACGCTCTATGAGGCAAGTGGCGACGGTCTTTGGTTAGCCAAAGCCGGCGAGATTTTCACCTTATTCCGTAATGTCTTCTTTGATCACAATGACGGCGTCCTGCTGGAGTTCTTTGATAATGACTGGCAGCCAGCTTTGGTTGATGGCCAAACTGTCATTGAACCTGGGCATATGTTTGAGTGGGTTTGGCTACTTGATTGGTACAGCAGCCTTACTGGTGTCAAGGTAAAACACTTCTGTGAGCGCCTCTATGAAAACGGTTTGCTCATCGGCAAAGAGTCTAGTAGTGGCCTAATCTACGATGCCACCACACCGCAAGGCGAGATTATCCACGCCACGAAGCGCAGTTGGCCGATGACTGAGCTGATTAAAGCAAGCCTAGTGATGGCCAAATGGCAGCCCGAGATCTACGAGCAGAAAGCGGCCGATGCCATCGCCTTGTTGTTCAAACACTACATCGAACCTGCCGCTAGTGGAGCTTATGTTGATCAGCTCGATGGTAACAACGCCATCTGCTCCGACGTTGCGCCCGCTAGCACTTTATATCACCTGATAGTCGCCCTCGCCGAGTCAGTGCGCTATCTCGACCGCTCCGGTCTCAGTCAATCCTCACCGCTTTAAGGATTTTGGGATGAAACATCTGTTGAAACTCGTAGCAGCTACAGCGCTGCTATCTCAAGTCGGTTGTCAAAGCCAACTGTCTGCGCCAGCAACCGCCACCATCAGTGGTGACGCGTCATTCGTCCGAGTAGAACAGGGCGAGTTTGTGCGCAATGGATCTCCTTACCAATTTGTTGGTTTCAATTACTGGTATGGGCCACTGCTTGGCACGAGTGAGGAAGGTAAAGCACGGATGATCCGTGAGTTAGATCTGATGCAACAATACGGCATTACTAACTTACGTGTTCTAGCCGGTGGTGACGGCGGACAGACCGATTCGATGGTCAATCCGGCACTGCAATACAAGCAAGGCAAATACGATCAAGCACTGCTCGAAGGCTTGGATGTTTTGTTGGCAGAAATGGCCAAACGAGACATGGTGGCAGTGCTTTATCTAACTAATAATTGGATTTGGTCTGGCGGTTTTGCCCAGTACCTCGAATGGAATGGCTATGGTGAAATTCCAAGCCCATTCTTGCCCCCGTATGATTGGGATGTGTTTCAAGATTACACCATGCAATTCCACTCATGTGAGCCATGCATGGATGCATTTGCCAACCACGTCGACTTCATTGTTGGCCGCACCAACAGTGTCACTGGGGTCAAGTACACCGATGATCCAACCATTATGTCGTGGCAAGTAGCGAATGAACCACGCGTTCGCAACGCCGAACACGAGCCGGCTTTCACCGCCTGGCTCAATCGTACCGTCAGCCAAATAAACGAGCTGGCTCCAAAGCAACTGATTTCCACTGGAGCTGAAGGCGAAGCGGGAACCTACAAAGAGAATCCTAATGCTGCCGGTACCTATGGTGACATCGAAGTGTGGAAACGAGTCCACGCTAACCCAGATATTGATTACCTGACCATCCATGTGTGGCCTAAGAACTGGTCTTGGTACGATCCCAACAATGAGCAGCCATCTACTCAATTAGCTATTGATAATGCAAAGGATTATATCGCTCGCCATTTGGCTGTTGCGAAGCAACAACAACGACCAGTCGTGCTGTCGGAATTTGGCTTCCCACGCAATCAAGAAAAGCTCGAACGCGATGCTGATGTCACCTACCGCAATATGTTCTTTGAGGGCGTGTTTGGCGAATTGCTGGCCACCGATGATCGCACCTTTGCTGGGGTCAACATCTGGGGCTTTGGCGGCGAGGCCAAACCGGCCAAAGATATGACCACTGGCAAATGGCAAGCGGGTGATGATTTCTCTGGTGATCCACCACAAGAACCACAGGGGCTAAACTCAGTGTTCTCAACTGACACCAGCACATTGGAACTTATCAAACAGTTCAATGATGACATGCAAAAGCGCTAGTCATGCATTACCGGAGTAAATGATGAAGTTTGTAAAAACATTTACCTGGGTATTAGCAGCCGCCTGTATGGCGGCTGTGTTGCCCGCTCAGGCAGCCAAACAACCCAATATTGTGCTGATTACAGCAGATGATTTGGGATTTGACGACCTCAGTATCCATGGCAATTCAGTTGTCACTACCCCCCATCTTGATCAGTTAGCCAAGCAATCAGTGCAGTTTTCCGACTTTCAGGTAACGCCGGTGTGTTCCACCACTCGAGCGGCGTTGTTGACCGGTCGCCACCATTACAAGACTGGTGTATCTGGCGTTCACGGCGGACGTGACTTTATGAAGCTGGATGAAGTACTTGTTTCTCAGCTTCTGAAAGAGAATGGTTACGCCACTGGCACATGGGGCAAGTGGCATGTCGGTAAAACGGCGGGATACTACCCTTGGGATAGAGGCTTTGACGATGGCTATTATGCCGAGCTCTATGTCCATGAAAATAGCATTGGCTTGCACAACGGCAAGGCTGTGAAGCATAACGCTTGGGTATCTGATGTCATCACCAAATACGCCATCGACTTTATCGATGACAACAAGCAACAGCCATTTTTTGCCTATTTGAGCTTTCTTGCTCCCCATGAACCATGGTTAGCACCCGATCAATTTGTCGAGCCATACCGCCAAAAAGGCCTCCGCGAACCGGTTGCCCAACTGTATGGCATGATCAGCGAAATGGACCACCACATCGGTCGCCTGATGGCATACCTCGATGAAAGCGGCTTAGCGGACAACACCATTGTATTGTTCTTATCAGACAATGGTCCTTGGTTCGATTCCAGCAACCTAGGGGCAATGACTCAGCAGGAATGGCAACAACGCAATCCGAACCAATACAATGGTAACAAAGGTCAAGCTTGGCAAAACGGCATCAAGTCACCTTTGTTTGTGCGCTGGCAAGGGCAGTTTCCTGCCGGCAAAGTTCATCATTTAACAAGCGTCATGGATGTAGTGCCAACGCTGCTGGAACTCACTGGCACTAAACGACAAGTGGCGCAGTTGCCTCTCGATGGCGGCAGTTTCGCTGCATCATTGCAACAGCCCACACAAGCAAAAGCCATTGAGCGACCAACCCCGGTGATGGTTGCAAGTCACGATGTCATCGCCAATAAGCCGCTGTTTAATCAGTGGACGCCGGTAGATGATGTCGCCAAGCAGGCCATCAACCCTAGTGAACAATGGGTCGCATGGCGCACTGAACAGTATAAGTTGCACCAGTTTCCACCGATGGATCGAAAAGGCTACCCTCGCCCACATCAAGGCTACGTTTTGGTCGATATGAAGGCTGATCCAAAAGAGCGAAGCAATATTTATCTCAAAGAGCCAGAGCTTGCCAAGCGTCTGACCGCTGAGCTGCTAGAGGGTTATCAAGCCATCATAGATAGCCCCGACAGCTACAAACCACCGGTTTATCAAATCGCCCTAGAGCAAGCGGATGTCTCTGTGGTCAACGCGTTTGGACCGTCGGCAACCTGGGGAAACACCCGCAGCAAAGCCCACACCCTGAGCCAGCTCAAACAAATGGGTGATGGTGCCATGTATGACATTCACGTCCATCAAGCTGGCCGCTACAAAGTCTACCTAAAGCAGCGCCAAGCCATTGCCGCAGCCGGAATGGAAGTGGCGTTAAAGCAAGGGCTACAAACTCTCGAACATGAGTTGGATGAAACCGAGCTGCAACTGCTGGGCGAGCTTGAGCTCGACAGTGGCCCGCAAAAGTTCAGTTTTGAACTCACCGGCAACCAGAGCATGAAGCACTGGGCTTCACTCGATGGCTTGCGTCGCTTCTTTTTCGTCAAAGTAGACAGTCAAGCGCAACCTGAAGACTTGCCATTGCCAAATTAATCACTGGCAATGGTGCATCGCTGGCGCTACAGTCGAGTAATTGCTGTAGCGCTGGCCGCTCACTGTTAGAGAACACCATGGAAGACTTCAGCCCCACTTACTGCCCACAATGCGGTGAAGCAAGCTTCACTAACAAACATGGAACCTGCTATGTCTGTAGCAGCTGTCAATTCGAATACTTTCACAATACCGCTGCGGCAGTAGCTGGACTGCTTGAGTGGCAAGGAAAAATCTTACTAACTCGTCGCGCCAAGGAGCCTTTTGCTGGCCGGCTTGATTTGCCGGGCGGCTTTATCGATCCGGGCGAATCTTTGGAACAAGGCCTAAGCCGCGAAATAAACGAAGAGCTTGGTATTCATGTGACTCAATGGCGTTACGTCGCTTCTGGCGCCAACCAATACTTGTACAAAAACGTGCGCTATAACACCATGGACGCACTGTTTGTCGCTAGCTTAGATAGCAAACCTCTGCTTGCTCTCCAAGAGTCTGAAATCACCGAAGCCATATGGGTCGAAAAACACCAATTTGATACCAACGAACTGGCTTTTGCCTCTTTACAACGGCTCACCAAAGCCTACCTACAGCAGTAATCACCACCACTAATTGACCACCAAGTGAACCGGTTCACATTCTAGCTGTAACGCACCTGTTTCAGTTGTTACAGGACAGTGTTAATCTGTGATAAGTAACATGATTGCAGTTGTTTTAGGAACGAAGTAAGTGGCAACCATCAGAGACGTTGCGAAAGAGGCAGGATTAAGCACAGGGACAATTTCTAAAGCTCTGAGCACTCCCGAGCGTGTTTCGCCGAAAAACCTCGCAAAAGTTGAAGCGGCAATCAAAAAGCTCAACTACAAGCCCAACATGCTGTCGCAGAAATTTCGCAGTAAACAGTCCAATACCATCGTGGTGCTGGTGCCCGATATTGCCAACGTGTTCTTTGCCAAGGTTATCAGCGGCATCGAAGCAGTTGCCCAAAACGCTGGCTATAGCGTGCTGTTAGGGGATACTAAAGACTCGCCTGTGCGTGAAGCGGAATTCATCAAGATGGTCGAAACCCGCCTTGCTGACGGCATTATCAATTTGCGCCCTTACACCAGTGACTCGCAGCTTCCGCAACAAGATATCACTGCCGTCAGTGCCACTGGCAGTGAAAACACCCCTTATCCATCGGTTCGAATAGATAACGCCGGAGCCGCAGCTCAAGTAATCGAATACTTGCTTAGCCTCGGCCACCGTCGAATTGGTGTCATCAGTGGTTTAAATGACAACCCACACACTCAGGATCGGATGGCCGGCTATCAGCGCGCGTTGACCAAAGCCGGTCTCCAATTTGACCCATCGCTAGTGGTTGAAGGTGATTTTAACTTTGCTTCAGGGTTGAATGCAGTCAGGCAGTTTATCCAGATGGAAGATCGGCCAACCGCTATTTTCTGCATGAATGATGAAATGGCCATCGCTGCCATCAAAGGCTTTGTTGATGCAGGCTTAAATGTGCCAGAGGATATCTCTGTGACGGGCTTTGATGATATGGATGTTTCCAGTTATTGCCGCCCTACCCTGACTACAGTAGCGCAACCAGCCGAGCAAATCGGCGAGCAATCTGCTGAGCTACTGCTGGACTTGATTGCCGGCAAAGCACCGCAGCAAACAGAGTATGTCCTGGCCCACGATTTTATCGTCCG
Source organism: Neiella marina (assembly GCF_002165625.1). Classification (GTDB taxonomy): domain Bacteria; phylum Pseudomonadota; class Gammaproteobacteria; order Enterobacterales; family Neiellaceae; genus Neiella; species Neiella marina. The sequence continues at coordinate 1,592 of NZ_NGNS01000039.1, read as the reverse complement.
CGGCAGCACCGCAGCGGTGCGCACGTAACAAAGCGGCTCTTGCTCGATACTAGAGTTGCTGACAAAAGGATAATCATGACAAAAGATTTGGAGAAAATAGATAAACTTCTTTTAAGGACAGTTTGATTTGGGCTGTATTTTTATTAAAAAAGAAACTCCGGATTTACTTTCTTTGCCAACAGAAACTTGCTGTATCGACACAGTACTATTTCCTTTTGGCAACAAAACAGACTTTAACCCATAGGTCCATTCTGTTCCTTTGCCATTAAGGGATATCAGTTCAAAAAACTGCGGCTCGTAAGAAACTGTTTTAATACCATCCTGATACACCGACAGTCGATACTCACCAATGTCTGCAACCTTCCCCATATCTACACTGCTATCAAAAACAACAATCCAAGAACATTGAACATCAATCGACACATAGGCATTTAAGCCACCATCAAAATATGTATGGTCCCAATCTGGATCTTGACAGCCAAACATAATTAATGGGATTGCAGAGCAAAAAACATACAGAGCTATATTTTTAAACACATTTATCCCTACAAATAAAAAAACACTACGGACAGCGTTATTCATTCAGTAATTAATCTATATTATTTTGCTGGCGTCATATATGCCAAGGTACAAAGAAACTCCGGACTATATATTCTTTCCTTTTTTTTACTGAAGGTGCCAAATAGAACCCACTCCCCTCCTCTTGGCTTATTAATGAGTACATCTGAGAGGTTGTCACGAACGACCCAATAATAGTCATCTTGGAAACGAAGTAAGTCATGCCCTTTTATGTGCTCAATCTGCCCATTAGATTTGAATGTAAAAAATGAATTTCTTAGGCCATACCCTTTAGATATTTTCAATTTATCCTTGGGTGACGACTGTTTGAACTTATTTTGTTCGCCCATCATCTTGTCAAAATCTAAAGTTCCGTCTGGCTTATACCAATTGGAAGCTTGACATAAGGTTGAAGGTTCAGTTCTTTCATATATTGTTTCTTTAACACCATCTTGGTAGATATCAACAACAGCTTTCCTCATTGTATGATATCCAATTTCATACAAGATCTTTCTCTCATCCCATATATCTTCTAACGTTTTCCCTTCGCGATCATTATCGAATTTGTAGTCTTGAAGCCTATAATAATCAAGCTCGACCTTCTTAATCTCAGCCAAAGTCATTGGCTTGAAACCCACCAAATCGAATGCAGAATCAGAATAATCCAAGTCATTGCAAGCACTTAACTCTTCAATCTCAAAACGATTAAAGGATTTATAAATTTCTTTACAAGCTCCCTTATCACCACTATAAACAGTGCGAAAGTGAAAATTTAAATCATCGGTTCGTTCATTTGGGTTATTTATATCTTTTTTGGAAAAAAACTTGAAAGGTATTTCGTCATTTTTACCCCAGCCTGATTGACAAAAAAACACTAAAACAATCAAAGCAAAAATTGAAAATTTCATTAGTTAATGACGCTCTTTGCTAAGGAATCCCCTCATAATATTGATTCCTTTCAATAAGATAGACACGCATGAGGCGATTTGATCTAATTACTTTCGCCAAAAAACAAACAGATAAACACCCCATGC
>NZ_NGNS01000038.1 GCF_002165625.1 Neiella marina | reverse complement strand
TGAGAAGTCGCGATGGTAATACCACGCTCACGCTCTTCTGGAGCGTTATCGATTTGTGCGAAATCTTTTGCTTCACCACCGTATACTTTTGCAAGTACGTTAGTGATAGCCGCTGTCAAAGTAGTTTTACCGTGGTCAACGTGACCGATGGTGCCCACGTTTACGTGTGGTTTACTACGTTCAAATTTTTCTTTAGCCACTTTCGTTTACCTTTAAGTTAAAAAGTCCGGTCGGTATCAGTGAGACCGGACCGAACTTTAATAACCCTGACGTGCCTCAATCACACCTTTGGCTACCGCCGCCGGAGTATCACTGTACTTCAGGAATTCCATAGAATAGGACGCACGACCTTGCGTTTGCGAACGCAGATCAGTTGCGTAACCGAACATTTCAGCCAGCGGAACCTGGGCACGAACAATCTTCATGCCGGCAACACCGTCATCCATACCATCGATCATGCCGCGGCGACGGTTTAAGTCACCAACCACATCACCCATGAAATCTTCCGGCGTTGTTACTTCCACTTTCATCATAGGCTCAAGCAACACTGGTTTTGCTTCCAGCGCACCTTTCTTAAAGCCCATCGATGCAGCGATTTTAAACGCCATCTCGTTGGAGTCAACATCGTGGTACGAACCATCGAACAAGGTTGCCTTAACACCCAGTAATGGGTAGCCAGCCAATACGCCTTGTTCCATCTGCTCTTCGATGCCTTTGGATACCGCCGGGATGTATTCTTTTGGTACCACGCCACCAACAATTTCATTGACGAATTCGAATGGTGAATCTTCTTCACCTTCGAATTCTTTTGGCTCCAACCGCAACCAAACATGACCATATTGACCACGTCCGCCGGACTGACGCACAAATTTGCCTTCCACTTCAGCACTACCGCGAATGGTTTCGCGATAAGCCACCTGTGGCTTGCCGACATTACATTCCACGGTAAATTCACGCTTCATACGATCGACAATAATATCTAAGTGAAGTTCACCCATACCGGAGATGATGGTCTGCCCGGATTCTTCATCAGTCTCGACCCGGAATGATGGATCTTCGGCAGCCAATTTACCTAAAGCGATACCCATTTTTTCTTGGTCAGCTTTAGTTCTTGGCTCCACAGCAACCGAAATTACCGGTTCTGGGAATTCCATCCGCTCAAGGATCACTTTATGGTCAGGGTTACACAAAGTATCACCTGTCGTGCAATCTTTGAGACCAATTGCCGCAGCAATATCACCGGCGCGAACTTCTTTAATTTCTTTGCGGTCATTGGAGTGCATCTGCACAATTCGACCAAAGCGCTCTTTTTTCTGCTTCACAGAGTTATAGACGCTATCGCCGGTACTAACCACTCCAGAATAACAACGGAAGAAGGTTAAGGTTCCAACAAATGGGTCGGTGGCGATTTTAAATGCCAACGCCGCGAACGGAGCATTATCGTCGGCTGGACGTTCTACTTCGTTGTCATCTTCATCAATACCCTTAATCGCAGGGACGTCGACTGGCGCAGGCAAGTATTCAACAACGGCATCCAATACCGCCTGAACACCTTTGTTCTTAAATGCCGACCCGCAGGTCGCAAGAACAATTTCGTTGTTCAGGGTGCGGGTACGCAAGCCGTGCTTAATCTCAGCTTCGGAAAGCTCCCCGTCTTCGAGGTACTTTTCCATCATTTCTTCGGTTGCTTCAGCCGCTGCTTCTACCAGTTTTTCGTGGTATTCGTCAGCAAGATCTTGCAACTCAGCTGGAATGTCTTCATAGGTGAAGGTGGTGCCCTGGTCCGCTTCGTTCCAGTTAATTGCCTTCATCTTGATTAAATCGATCACCCCGGTGAAATGCTCTTCTGCACCAATGTTCAATTGAATTGGTACCGGCGTTGCACCCAAGCGATCTTCAATTTGATTGACCACACGCAGGAAATCGGCTCCTGCTCGGTCCATTTTGTTCACGAATACCATACGAGGCACGTGATACTTGTCGGCCTGACGCCAAACCGTTTCCGATTGTGGCTCCACACCTGATGCGCCACAGAACACAACCACAGCGCCGTCAAGTACACGCAATGAACGCTCTACCTCAATGGTAAAGTCAACGTGACCTGGGGTGTCGATGATGTTGATGCGGTGCTCTGGGAACTGGCCATCCATACCACGCCAGAAGGTGGTAGTAGCCGCAGAGGTAATGGTGATTCCGCGCTCTTGTTCTTGCTCCATCCAATCCATGGTAGCGGCACCGTCATGCACCTCACCAATTTTATGAGACAGACCGGTGTAGAACAGAACACGCTCAGAAGTGGTCGTTTTACCTGCATCCACGTGAGCAACGATACCGATATTGCGGTAACGCTCAATGGGAGTTGTACGAGCCATAAATTCCTCTGTATTAAGCTGTACAGAAAACCGTGGGCAGCCGGCAGGCTACCCACAGTATGAAGTGACTACCAGCGGTAGTGAGCGAACGCCTTGTTCGCTTCGGCCATACGGTGAACGTCTTCACGTTTCTTAACCGATGCACCTTTGTTCTCTGCTGCGTCGAGCATTTCGCCAGCAAGACGCTGGGCCATGGATTTTTCACCGCGCTTACGCGCAAACTCAACTAACCAACGCATAGCAAGAGCATTACGACGTACAGGACGTACTTCGACAGGCACCTGATAGGTTGAACCACCGACACGGCGGCTCTTCACTTCCACTGCTGGGCGTACGTTATCTAACGCAGCTTCAAACAGTTCCAGTGGGTCGTTACCATCTTTCTTTTCAGCGATGATGTCCAACGCACCGTAAACGATTTTTTCAGCAGTTGATTTTTTACCATCCAACATAAGGATGTTTACAAATTTGGCCAACAGCTCAGATTTAAACTTAGGATCTGGCAGGATTTTACGTTGACCGATGACGCGACGTCTTGGCATTTTACAATTCTCCGGTTAATTCAGGATTACCCAAAACAATAAAGTGGCTTAGTTTGGCCTTACTAACGGAGTACCGTTAAGACTTAGGCTTTTTCGCACCGTACTTAGAGCGGCCTTGGCGACGGTCGTTAACACCGGCTGTATCAAGGGCACCACGTACAGTGTGATAGCGCACACCTGGCAAGTCTTTTACACGACCGCCACGAATCAGAACAACACTGTGTTCTTGCAAGTTGTGACCTTCACCACCGATGTAGGAAGTCACTTCGAAACCGTTAGTCAGACGTACACGACAAACTTTACGCAACGCTGAGTTAGGTTTTTTCGGGGTAGTAGTATATACGCGAGTACATACACCACGCTTTTGTGGACACGCAGCCAGTGCAGGAACGTTAGTCTTTTCGACCGGACGTTTACGAGGCTTGCGTACCAACTGGTTAATAGTTGCCATGAACTACTAGCTCCTAGTTAGTTTTGTTTACTCTAAAAATGAAAAATCCGCGCCCTTATTAGGGGCCGCGGAATTGTAATGAGCAGTTTTTGAGCTGTCAAGCAAACAGTCCCAGCTAGCTCAACTTTTTAGCATGCTGGGACCATCATTTTATGACAGTTGCCTGTTCATTTGCCGTTACGCCAATTATTCAGCGTCGTCGGTTGAGCTCAATGCAGCCGCCAAAGCAATACTTGCTTCGTCGATGCTTGGGCCTGTTGCTTCTTCCGTACCTTTACCTTGGTGACGCTTCTCGTGATAAGCGAAACCAGTACCGGCAGGAATCAAGCGACCAACAATCACGTTCTCTTTCAGGCCACGCAGATCATCTTTCTTGCCACTCACTGCAGCTTCGGTCAGAACGCGAGTCGTCTCCTGGAACGAGGCCGCAGAGATGAAGCTTTCAGTTGCCAAGCTTGCTTTGGTAATACCCAGCAAGTCATGGTCGTACTTAGCAGGTTGCTTGCCTTCGTTTTCCAAGTCGCGGTTCGCGATATTAACGCGCGCCACTTCAACTTGCTCACCAGCCAAGAACTCTGAATCGCCGCCATCAAGAATGGTGCACTTACGCAGCATCTGACGGATGATTACTTCAATGTGCTTGTCATTGATTTTCACACCCTGCAGACGGTAAACATCTTGCACTTCATTGACGATGTAGTTAGCAACTTCTGAGATACCACGCAGACGCAAGATATCTTGCGGTGCTTCTGGACCATCAGCGATTACTTCACCACGCTGTACTTGTTCACCTTCGAACACGTTCAGCTGACGCCACTTCGGAATCATTTCTTCGTATGCGTCACCTTCATTCGGGGTGATCACCAAACGGCGCTTACCTTTGGTCTCTTTACCGAACGAGATGGTACCTGTGATTTCCGCCAAGATGGCAGGATCTTTCGGCTTACGTGCTTCGAACAAGTCAGCTACGCGCGGCAGACCACCGGTAATATCACGGGTCTTCGAGCTTTCTTGTGGAATACGTGCCAACGCATCACCAACACCAACTTCAGCACCATCGTTCATATTAACGATGGCGTTACCTGGCAAGAAGTATTGCGCAGGAATGTCAGTACCAGCGATGTTGATATCGTCGCCCTTAGCATCAACCAGCTTCACCATCGGACGGATTTCTTTACCGGCCGTTGGGCGCTGTGATGGGTCAATCACAACAATCGAAGTTAGGCCGGTCAGCTCATCAGTTTGCTTGCTGATGGTCACGCCGTCGATCATATCAACGAACTTAATGGTACCCGCTACTTCGGTAATAATTGGGTGGGTGTGTGGATCCCAGTTTGCGATCACAGTACCCGCTTCAATCTTGGCACCTTCGGCGTTAGTCAATACCGAACCATACGGCAGTTTGTAACGCTCTTTTTCCAAGCCCAAATCGTCAATGACGGTCAATTCAGTAGAACGCGACGTTACTACCACTTTGCCATCACCGTTGATAACGAACTTAGCGTTGTGCAGCTTGATGGTACCGGCATTCTTAACTTGAATGCTGTTCTCAGCAGAAGCACGAGATGCCGCACCACCGATGTGGAAGGTACGCATGGTCAGCTGGGTACCCGGCTCACCAATTGACTGTGCCGCGACAACACCAACAGCTTCACCTTTACCAACTTTATGACCACGAGCAAGGTCGCGACCGTAACAGTTAGCACAAACACCAAAGTCTGTTTGACAGGTAATTACTGAGCGAACCAAGACTTCATCGACACTGTTTTCTTCCAACAGGTCACAAAGCTTCTCGTTAATCAGAGTATTACGAGTCAGCAATACTTCGTCTTCAGTACCTGGCTTGATGACATCAGCAGCCAGTACTCGACCCAATACGCGTTCACGCAACGGCTCAACCACGTCACCACCTTCAATCAGTGGCTTCATGACTAGGCCTTCTTCAGTGCCACAATCGCCTTCGGTGATCACCAAATCTTGCGCCACGTCGACCAGACGACGAGTCAGGTAACCCGAGTTCGCTGTCTTCAATGCGGTATCGGCCAAACCTTTACGCGCACCGTGGGTTGAGATGAAGTACTGGAGTACGTCAAGACCTTCACGGAAGTTCGCAGTAATTGGCGTTTCAATAATAGAGCCATCTGGTTTCGCCATCAGACCACGCATTGCGGCCAACTGACGAATCTGGGCGGCACTACCACGAGCGCCTGAGTCGGCCATCATGTAAATGCTGTTGAATGAGGCTTGCTCTTCCTCTTCACCGTCACGGTTGATGACGATGTCAGTCTTAAGATTATCCATCATCGCTTTCGAGAGTTTCTCGTTAGCCGATGACCAGATATCAATAACCTTGTTGTAACGCTCACCTGCGGTTACCAGACCTGACTGGAATTGCTCTTGGATCTCTGCCACTTCAGATTCGGCAGCATCGAGAATCTCTGCTTTGGAATCTGGGATCACCATGTCGTCAACACCAACCGATGAACCTGAGATCATCGCGTAGTGGAAACCGGTGTACATCAATTGGTCAGCAAAGATAACCGTGTCTTTTAGACCCAGTTTACGGTAGCAAGCGTTGATCAACTTAGAGATCTGCTTTTTACCCAATGCTTGGTCAACTAGTTCAAACGGCAGGCCATCTGGAATGATATTCCAGAGGATTGCACGACCAACAGTGGTGTCTTTCAGCTCGAACTTCTCAGTGCGGTTACCAGCTTCGTCGATCTCAACAGAGCGGATACGAACCTTGACGCGCGAGTGAAGCTCGGCGTTACCAGTGCGGTAAGCTTTTTCGGCTTCTTGGTAATCGGCCAGCAACATGCCTTCGCCTTTACCATTCACCTTGTCGCGAGTCATGTAGTAAAGACCCAAAACAACGTCCTGAGACGGAACGATAATTGGCTCACCGTTAGCAGGTGACAAAATGTTGTTCGATGCCATCATCAACGAGCGAGCTTCAAGCTGCGCTTCGAGCGTCAGAGGAACGTGAACCGCCATTTGGTCACCATCGAAGTCGGCGTTGTAAGCAGCACAAACTAATGGGTGCAGCTGAATCGCTTTACCTTCAATCAGTACTGGTTCAAAAGCCTGAATACCCAAGCGGTGAAGGGTCGGTGCACGGTTCAACAGTACAGGGTGTTCGCGAATCACTTCGTCAAGAACGTCCCATACTTCTGGCAACTCGCGCTCAACCATTTTCTTCGCAGCTTTAATAGTGGTAGCAAGGCCACGACCTTCCAGCTTGCCGTAGATGAATGGCTTGAACAGTTCCAGAGCCATCTTCTTAGGAAGACCACACTGGTGCAATTTCAGCGTTGGACCTACGGTAATTACCGAACGGCCTGAGTAGTCAACACGCTTACCCAACAAGTTCTGACGGAAACGACCTTGCTTACCTTTGATCATATCGGCCAAAGATTTCAGCGGACGCTTGTTAGAGCCAGTAATCGCTCGGCCGCGACGACCGTTATCAAGCAAGGCATCAACCGCTTCTTGCAACATACGCTTTTCGTTACGCACGATGATATCTGGGGCAGCCAGATCCAACAGGCGCTTCAAGCGGTTGTTACGGTTGATCACACGGCGGTACAAATCGTTCAAATCAGATGTGGCAAAACGGCCACCATCCAATGGAACCAATGGACGCAGATCAGGTGGCAGTACCGGCAGTACGGTCATGATCATCCACTCTGGCTTATTGCCTGAGTGGTGGAATGCTTCCATCAATTTCAAACGCTTAGTGACTTTCTTGCGCTTGGTTTCAGAGTTGATGGTTGGCAACTCTTCGCGCATGGCTTCGATTTCTGCTGCCAAATCAATTTCTTTTAGCAGATCCAAGATGGCTTCAGCACCCATCTTGGCTTCAAAGTCATCACCGTGCTCTTCCAAAGAATCCAAGTAAGTTTCTTCAGTTAGCAGCTGACCGCGCTCTAGGTTAGTCATGCCTGGTTCAGTAACAACGAATGATTCGAAGTACAGCACGCGCTCGATATCACGCAGGGTCATATCCAGCAGCAAACCAATACGGCTTGGCAGAGACTTCAGGAACCAGATGTGGGCAACTGGCGAGGCCAGTTCAATGTGACCCATGCGCTCACGACGCACTTTAGTGACGGTGACTTCTACGCCACACTTCTCACAAATCACACCACGGTGCTTGAGGCGCTTGTACTTACCACACAAGCACTCATAGTCCTTAACAGGACCGAAAATTCGGGCGCAGAACAAACCGTCACGCTCAGGCTTAAACGTACGGTAGTTAATGGTTTCAGGTTTTTTCACCTCACCAAACGACCAGCTGCGGATCTGGTCAGCTGAAGCTAGGCCGATTTTAATACCATCGAACTCTTCAGACTGGGTCTGCTGTTTAAACAGCTTTACTAAATCTTTCACCTAATTCTCTCCTTCAAGGAGTGGCTCAGTCTGGTGCGGCTCAAGGAGCCGCACCGCGGCGTTTGTCAATTGGGCTGGTTACTCAGTTTCCAGCTCAATGTTGATACCCAGAGAACGGATTTCTTTCAGCAATACGTTGAAAGATTCTGGCATGCCAGGCTCCATTCTGTGGTCGCCATCCACGATGTTCTTATACATCTTGGTCCGGCCATTCACGTCGTCCGACTTCACGGTCAGCATCTCTTGCAGCGTATACGCAGCACCGTATGCTTCCAGGGCCCACACTTCCATCTCACCGAAGCGCTGACCACCGAACTGAGCTTTACCACCCAGCGGCTGCTGTGTCACCAAGCTATAAGAGCCGGTTGAACGCGCGTGCATCTTGTCATCAACCAAGTGGTTGAGTTTCAACATGTACATGTAACCAACGGTCACAGGACGCTCAAAGGTGTTACCGGTACGGCCGTCGTACAAGGTGATCTGACCGGAAGTTGGGATATCACCCAGCTCCAGCAACGCCTTGATTTCAGACTCTTTGGCACCGTCAAACACTGGCGTTGCAATCGGCAGGCCTTTCTTCAGGTTACCAGCAAGGCGCATGACTTCATCATCAGAGAAGTTGTCGATGTCCACTTCCTGCAAGACTTCACCCAAGGTGTAAACCTGCTTCAAGAAGTCGCGCATTTCGGCAATCGCACGTTGCTCTTCGAGCATACGATTGATCTTGTCACCGATGCCTTTGGCTGCCATGCCTAAGTGAGTCTCGAGGATCTGACCAATGTTCATACGCGACGGTACGCCCAGTGGGTTCAGGACGATATCAACTGGCACGCCGTTTTCGTCGTATGGCATGTCTTCGACCGGTTGAATAGTCGAGATCACACCCTTGTTACCGTGACGACCCGCCATCTTGTCACCTGGTTGCAGGCGACGTTTAACCGCGAGGTAAACCTTGACGATCTTGAGAACGCCCGGCGCCAAATCATCACCTTGGGTGATCTTGCGACGCTTGAGATCATACTTGGCATCGAACTCGTCTTTCAGCTCAGCGTACTGAGCAGCAATAGACTCGAGATCCATCTGGGCGTTTTCGTCAGCCAGTGACTGAGTCAGCCATTGATCACGCGATACGCCTGCCAATTGAGCATCGTCAAAACCATTGCTGAGCAACAATTGCTTGGCACGGCTATAGATACCGTTTTCGAGGATGGTGAACTCATCATCCAAGTCTTTTTTGACTTGTTTGAGTTGCATCTCTTCGATTTCCAGCGCGCGCTTGTCTTTTTCGACACCGTCACGGGTGAAGACCTGGATGTCAAGAACAGTACCAGAGACAGAGTTCGGCACACGCAGTGAGCTGTCTTTCACATCAGACGCTTTCTCACCGAAGATGGCACGCAACAGTTTTTCTTCTGGAGTCAGTTGGGTTTCGCCTTTAGGCGTTACCTTACCAACCAGAATGTCGCCGCCTTTCACTTCAGCACCAATGTAAACCACACCAGATTCGTCCAGCTTCGATAGCGCAGACTCACCAACGTTTGGAATATCGGCAGTGATCTCTTCAGTACCCAGCTTGGTATCACGAGCGATACAAGACAGTTCTTGAATGTGAATGGTAGTGAAGCGATCTTCTTCAGCGACACGCTCAGAAATGAGGATTGAATCCTCAAAGTTGTAACCATTCCACGGCATGAAGGCTACGCGCATGTTTTGACCCAGCGCCAGCTCACCCATGTCGGTAGAAGGACCGTCTGCCAGCACATCACCACGAACAATCGGCTCGCCAACCTTACAGGTTGGTTTTTGATTGATACAGGTGTTCTGGTTAGAACGGGTGTATTTGGTCAGGTTGTAGATATCGATACCCGCTTCGCCTGGTACCAACTCTTCTTCATCAACCTTGATCACGATGCGGCTTGCATCAACGTAGTCAACCATTCCGCCGCGCTTAGCAACAACGGTTACGCCAGAGTCAACTGCAACAGTTTTCTCCATACCAGTACCAACTAACGGCTTATCAGCGCGCAATGTTGGAACAGCCTGACGTTGCATGTTCGCGCCCATCAAGGCACGGTTGGCATCATCGTGTTCCAAAAATGGAATCATCGATGCAGCAACCGATACGATCTGCTGTGGTGACACGTCCATATAGGTAATGTCAGTCGCAGGGAACAGCTCAGTCTCGCCCTTACAACGGGCAGTTACCAACTCTTCGGTCAAACGACCATTTTCGTCAGTAGCAGCGTTCGCCTGAGCGATCACGTTACCGCCTTCTTCGATAGCCGACAGGTATTCAACGTCGTCGGTTACCACGCCATCAACAACTTTACGATAAGCAGTTTCAAGGAAACCGTAGTCGTTGGTGCGAGCATAAGAAGACAATGAGTTGATCAGACCAATGTTTGGACCTTCAGGGGTCTCAATTGGACAAACACGACCATAATGCGTTGGGTGTACGTCACGAACCTCAAAGCCGGCACGTTCACGGGTCAAACCACCTGGACCCAAAGCAGAGATACGACGCTTGTGCGTCACTTCTGACAATGGGTTGTTTTGGTCCATGAATTGAGATAGCTGGCTTGAACCAAAGAATTCTTTCACCGCAGCACTGATTGGCTTAGCGTTGATTAGGTCTTGAGGCATCAGGGCGTCTAGGTCACCCAAGCTCAAACGCTCACGAACTGCACGTTCAACACGCACCAAACCAACACGGAATTGGTTCTCAGCCATTTCACCCACTGAACGAACGCGACGGTTACCTAAGTGGTCAATGTCGTCCACGTCGTCTTTACCGTTACGGATATCGATCAGCTTCTTCATGACATCAACGATGTCATCTTTGCTGAGTACACCTTCACCTTCGATGCTGTCACGATCCAAGCGGCTGTTGAACTTCATCCGGCCAACAGTTGATAGGTCATAACGCTCTTCAGAGAAGAATAGGTTCTGGAACAGTGTCTCTGCCGCTTCGCGCGTTGGTGGCTCACCTGGGCGCATCATGCGGTAGATTTCAACCAACGCTTCTAGGCGATTAGTGGTTGAATCAATACGCACGGTATCAGACATGTAAGCACCGCTATCAAGTTCATTGGTGTATAGCACCTCGAACTTCTTAATGCCGGCTTGCGACATTTCAGCGATGTTTTCTAACGTCAATTCATCGTTGGCGGCAACGATCACTTCACCGGTTTCTTTGTTGACGTGCTCAGTGGCAGAGACTTTACCAACCAAGTACTCCAGCGGTACTTCGATCTCGTTCAGCTCTTGTTTTTCCATGGTCTTAACATGGCGAGCTGTGATGCGGCGACCTTTTTCAACGATGACTTCACCGTCGGTGCCAATCAAATCGAATGTTGCGGTTTCACCACGCAATTGCGCTGGTGAAATAGCCATCTTAACTTTCTTGCCAGAAATACGAATCTGAGTGGTCTCAAAGAACGCAGACAGAATTTCTTCGGTGCTATAGTCAAGGGCTCGAAGAATGATAGACGCAGGCAACTTACGACGGCGGTCAATACGGACATACAGGTTGTCCTTTGGATCGAACTCAAAGTCCAACCAAGAACCACGGTAAGGAATAACGCGTGCGTTATACAGCACTTTACCGGACGAGTGCGTTTTACCACGGTCGTGGTCGAAGAACACACCCGGACTACGGTGTAACTGAGAAACGATGACCCGTTCGGTACCATTAATAACGAAGGTACCATTGTCGGTCATCAATGGGATTTCTCCCATGTAGACTTCCTGTTCTTTAATGTCCTTCACCGTCCCTGGAGCGGCTTCGCGATCGTACAGCACGAGACGCAGCTTCACGCGCAATGGCGCTGAATAAGTCACTCCGCGAATTTGACATTCTTTGACATCAAAAACTGGCTCACCCAGGCGGTAGCTAACATATTGCAGCTCCGAGTTACCTGAGTAGCTCTTAATCGGGAACACAGAGCGGAATGCGGCTTCCAAGCCGTATTGACCGTCTGGATCGATGTCAATGAATTTACGGAATGAATCCAGTTGAATAGACAGGAGAAACGGTACGTCAAGTACCTTTGGACGTTTACCAAAATCCTTACGGATTCGTTTCTTCTCAGTGTAAGAGTAAACCATTCGGGTTCCTCAGCTCGCTGATACGTGACCCACTTCCACCTCGTTAGAGGTGACCTAGAATTACGTCATTTTGTAAGCTGGCAAAGCCAGCGGAACGGCATCATAAATGACGCGAAATTAATACCGTCCCTGAGCGCAAAAAGGCCGGTGACCAAAAAGTCACCAGCCCTCGCCTATTCAGGCGGCTAAGCTGTCAAATAACAGCTTATTTGATCTCAACTTCAGCACCCGCTTCTTCGAGTGTCTTCTTGAGTTCTTCTGCTTCTTCTTTAGACACAGCTTCTTTGATTGGAGCTGGAGCGCTTTCAACCAAGCCTTTGGCTTCTTTCAGGCCAAGACCAGTTGCGCCACGTACTGCTTTAATCACAGCAACTTTGTTGCCGCCGATACCAGCAAGTACTACGTCAAATTCAGTTTTCTCTTCAGCAGCTTCGCCACCAGCACCTGGGCCAGCAACAACAGCAGCTGCTGCAGTAACACCGAATTTCTCTTCCATCGCAGTGATCAGCTCAACTACGTCTTTTACTGACATCTCTGCAACTGCATCGATGATTTGTTCTTGAGTGATAGACATGACTCTATATTCCTAAAAACTAGTGAACAATGGTTGTTCGTTAAATCTGTAATAGCTAAGCCGATTAAGCGGCTTCGGCTTCTTTCTGGTCGCGAACGGCCGCAATAGTGCGAACCAGTTTGCCAGCAGAGGCTTCTTTCAGAACGCTCATCAGCTTGGCGATTGCTTCGTCGTATGTTGGCAGTGAAGCCAGCATTTCCGCGTCAACAACTGCGCCTTCAAAGGCTGCTGCTTTAATTTCAAAGGCTTGTTGCTTTTTAGCAAAGTCTTTGAAAATACGCGCTGCTGCACCTGGGTGCTCAGCAGAGAAAGCAATCAATGTTGGGCCAACAAACACGTCAGTCAGGCACTCGTAATCGGTACCTTGAAGTGCGCGGCGTGCCAAAGTATTACGTACAACACGCATAGAAACGCCGGCTTCGCGGGCTTCTTTACGCAATGCAGTAATGGCATCTACCGTTACACCACGTGCATCAGCAACAACAGCTGAAAGAGCGCCTTTGGCTGCCTCGTTGACTTCAGCGACAATCGCTTTTTTGCCTTCGAGATTTAATGCCATTGGCTTTACTCCTGGTTAAATCCGGCTAGGCCGGTAACAACTAAGTTTCACTAAAGTGAAACCATTTTGGTGATAACCAGGTGCAAGATGTCTTGTCCTGGGGTCCCACCATCTGCGTAGGAAATTAAGTCTTATCGCTATATTTCTATAGAAATCTGACACCTACGGTCTTGGATGGGGCCGAATAAATTCGACCCAACCCGCTGCGAGCCCGACATTATAACCATAACGTCGAGATTCGCCAATTTTTTAGACCAGCTTCAAAGTCGCTTGGTCAACAGTAACACCCGCACCCATAGTGGTAGACAAGCTTACTTTCTTGATGAACTGACCTTTCGCAGAAGCTGGCTGGGCTTTCTTCAAAGCAACCAACAGGGCTTCCAAGTTCTCTTGGATCTGTTCAGCAGAGAAATCTGCTTTACCAATAGTGGTGTGGATAATGCCGTTTTTGTCGTTGCGGTAGCGGATCTGGCCCGCTTTCGCATTTTTAACTGCATCAGCAACGTTAGGCGTGACAGTGCCAGTTTTTGGGTTTGGCATCAGGCCGCGTGGACCTAAGATTTGACCCAACTGACCAACAACGCGCATTGCATCAGGAGAAGCAACAACAACGTCAAAGTCCATTTCGCCTTTTTTCACTGCGTCAGCCAAATCGTCCATACCAACCAAATCAGCACCAGCTTCTTTAGCAGCATCGGCGTTTGCGCCTTGAGTGAATACAGCAACGCGAACAGTACGACCAGTACCGTGTGGCAATACAGTAGCACCACGAACGTTTTGGTCAGATTTACGAGGGTCAACACCCAAGTTTACTGCGGCGTCTACGCTTTCTACGAACTTAGCAGTTGCTAATTCTTTCAACAGCGCAATGGCTTCATTGATTTCGTAATTTTGAGTTGGGTTCACTTTCTCACGAACCGCTTTCATACGCTTAGTTAATTTAGCCATTGTCATTAGTCCTCTACGTTCAAGCCCATCGCGCGAGCAGAGCCGGCGATAGTGCGGACAGCAGCATCCATAGACGCAGCAGTCAAGTCAGGCTCTTTCATCTTAACGATTTCTTCCAGCTGAGCGCGGGTCACGGTACCAACTTTTTCTTTGTTAGGTACGCCAGAACCTTTCTTGATACCTGCAGCTTTCTTAAGCAGGTATGACGCTGGTGGAGTTTTCGTTTCAAAAGTGAATGAACGATCGTTGTATACAGTGATAACAACAGGTACTGGAGCACCTTTTTCCAAAGAGTCTGTTTTAGCGTTGAACGCTTTACAGAATTCCATGATGTTAACACCGTGCTGACCCAGTGCCGGACCAACCGGAGGACTTGGGTTCGCCATACCAGCTGCAACTTGCAGCTTGATATAAGCTTCGACTTTCTTAGCCATGATATACCTCAGTTTTGGGTTCAGGCGCTTACCAAAACAGTAAGCTCCCCTAAAAGTAGGGCGCGAATTCTAATGCAATTCGCGCCCTCAGACAATAGCTTTGCTGAAAATTTGATCAGCTTTTTTCGACTTGGACGAATTCCAACTCAACCGGTGTAGAACGACCGAAGATCAGAACCGACACTTTTACTCGGCTCTTCTCGTAGTCGACTTCTTCGACTACACCATTGAAGTCGGCAAACGGACCATCGATAACGCGAACCACTTCGCCGACTTCGAACAAAGTTTTTGGTCTTGGCTTATCGGTCGATTCTTCAAGGCGATTCAGAATTCGATCAGCTTCAGCCTTGGAGATCGGTGCTGGACGGTCGCTGGTGCCGCCAATAAAGCCCAATACTCGTGGAATATTGCGAACCAAGTGCCAAGTCGCATCGTTCATTTCCATTTCCACTAGCACATAGCCAGGGAAGAACTTCCGCTCACTCTTACGTTTCTGGCCGGCACGCATTTCGACCACTTCTTCGGTCGGAACCAGCACTTCGCCGAACTGGTCTTCCATGCTGTGCATTTTAATGTGCTCTAGCAGCGACTTCTGTACACGCATTTCAAAGCCAGAAAATGCCTGTACAACGTACCAACGTTTTTTCGGTTCTTGCTGCTCGCTCATATTAGCTACCTACTCCGGTGATGAAAGCCACAACGCGAACTAGAATCGCGTCCAAGCCCCATAGCAACAGCGCCATAACAGCTGTTACTGCAAAAACGATCAGAGTTGTTTGCACTGCTTCTTGGCGTGTTGGCCAAACAACCTTGCGCACTTCGGTACGAGATTCTTTTGCAAACGCAACGGCGGTTTGGCCTTTGCTGGTTTGAGCAGCAACGACCAAGGCAACGGCGATCAAAACGATGACACCAGCAACACGCAGCGCGACCGACAAATCGGCCAGCATATAGTTACCGACTACCGCACCGCCGAGGAGAATAAATACCAAGCCCCACTTCAGGCCGTCCATTGACGAATTCGTGCTGGCTTCAGGATTCGCACTCATTACTCATACCTTTTTTCTAAAAGACAACAACACCCCGCGGCCGATTCGCTCGAGCGCGAGGTTTTACTCATAACATGGCAGGGCAGGAGGGACTCGAACCCCCAACCATCGGTTTTGGAGACCGCTGTTCTACCAATTGGAACTACTGCCCTACGTCGATTTTTCGCCTATCGACGACAAATCGAATTAGTTTATACCAATTCCATCAAGCACTTAGTAACTAAATACCAATACTTGCCGGAATAGATACATTTCGCCTGAATTAAATCAGGGAAGCTGTTCTACCACAAAAGGCCGCCCGAGGGCAGCCTTTTTAGATGGTTTTAATGCAGCAGCTTATTCGATGATAGAAGCTACAACACCCGCACCTACTGTACGACCACCTTCACGGATTGCGAAACGCAGACCTTCGTCCATCGCGATTGGGTTGATCAACTCAACAACCATCTTGATGTTATCGCCTGGCATTACCATCTCTACGCCTTCTGGCAGTTCGATAGTACCGGTGATGTCAGTTGTACGGAAGTAGAACTGTGGACGGT
>NZ_NGNS01000037.1 GCF_002165625.1 Neiella marina | reverse complement strand
TATTCATAGAGAAACGCCCTAGGCCGTCAAGGCCTAGGGCGGTGAAAATATCCAAGACCCGTTATCCGGTAAACCGCAATGCCGCTCCTCTTAAGTGAACAGCATTGAGCTCATCAGCTGGGCTTTTTTATGCCGTTAAGCTTACAGCTGGGCGAGATGTTCGCGAGTGACCACGACCACGCCATTTTCAGTAATGGCGAAACGTTGCGCGTCTAACTCGGCATCTTCACCAATCTCAGTATTGTCAGGAATGACGCAGCCCTCATCGACAATGGCGTGGTGAATACTGCAGTTATTGCCAACACGAACATCGGGCAGCAAGATCGACTGATGTACTTCTGAGCCAGCTTCAATTCGAACGTTGTAACAACATAATGAGCGACTAATTTGCGAGCCAATGAATACACAGCCAGCTGAAATCAGAGAGTCTTTGGCACAAGCATGATGACCGCAACTGTCGTGGGACAGTTTCACCGGTGGCAAATGTTCTTGATAGGTCCAGATCGGCCAGTTGGCATCGTAAAGGTTAAGCTGGGGAATCGCGGTTACCAGATCCATACTGGCATCATAGTATGCTTCAATGGTCCCGACATCGCGCCAGTACCCCGGATTGCCGTGTTCATCCTCGTAGTGATAGGTCACTAGCTTATGGCTTGATAGTGCCTTAGGCAGGATATCATTACCAAAATCATGGCTGGAGTTTTCATCGGCGTGATCGGCGTGCAATAAGTCCAACAGCACCTGTTTCGAGAATACATAAATCCCCATTGATGCCAGTACATTGCCAGATGGTTGGGCATAGGGCGAAGGATCAGAAGGCTTCTCGATAAACTGGGTTATGGTGCCTTGGTCATCACATTGAATCACACCAAACTGGTGGCCTAATCGCTGCGGTACCTCAACGCAGCCAACAGAGACATCAGCGCCACGCTCAACGTGAGCGTGCAGCATGGGCAGGTAATCCATCGAGTAAACATGGTCTCCGGCCAAAATCAGCACGTACTCTGTGTTGACCATTTCCAGCATCTTAATGTTTTGCCAGATGGCGTCAGCAGTGCCGGTGTACCAACTATTGGAGGTGCCAAGGTGGGCGGGCAATAAGTTAACAAACTCGCCCATTTCTGACACTAAATGGCTCCAAGTGCGCTGAATATGTTGTACCAAACCAATGGCGTTGTATTGCGTCATTACGCCTATTCGGCGAACGCCAGAATTAATGCAGTTCGACAAGGTGAAGTCGATGATTCGATATTTGCCACCAAAGGGGGTTGCAGGTTTGGCTCGAACTCGAGTCAAGTTGCCGAGTCGGGTGCCTTTGCCGCCGGCAAGTACATAGGCAATAGTGTTTCTGGCTACTTCATCGATATAGCGGCCGGGAGGATTGATTAAACGCATGACGCGAACCTGGAGTGTCGAGGGGCTGCAATAAGCTTAGGACGCGAAACTGAACATGAGCTTGATCGGGGCCAAAAAATCGCTGTCAAAATTCTTACCAATAGTCAAAAATTGGTGACTTTTTGCTCAAAAAATAAATTGTGAAAGCTTCTATGACTATTTGTCGATACAGAAGTCACATTTGTTGTTAATGCGTATTTTGCTCGAATCGAAAGCTGCTAAAGTTGCAAGGGTTCGTTGAACCGCAGGGTTCATGAAACCCAAGGAAATACGTTGGGCTCCGAAGTCCTTTTGGACACCAACGTAGCTATACGGAAATAGTGATCGGCTTAAGAATCATGAATCCGCTCATCAATAGATGTCATTCTTATAACTAGAACCTGCTAACTAACAGCAAGCATGTATACGAAAGCACGCACAGATTGCTTTCAATGAGGTACCAACAATGAAAATGAGCCTGAATAACAAACTCGTTTTTGTCTTGGTGGGCTTTGGCCTTCTGGGACTAATCCTAGGCTGTGCTTTTTCCTATTTCAGCCTGCAATCGCGTCTGCAGGACTCCTACGATGCCGATCAAAAAGCCATGGTTGAATTGGCGACTGCATCTCTGATTGAGCCTGTTTTTACCTACGATTTTGAACAAAGCGAATCGATTGCCAAAGCAGTGACCAAGTCAGTCATGGTCGATGGCATTGATATTACCGACCATCGCGGCAAGGACATTGCCCGTATCGGTGACTTGTCTATGGGTAACGTGATTGAACAAGAAGTTGTTCGGGACGGTAAAGCCATTGGTAAGTTTAAGATTGCTTTTAATAAGTCGATCGTTTCCGATGAGCTTGGCGACCAGATGGTCTTTATGGTCATCGCCATTTCACTGATTTTAGCCATTGTGGTGGTTGCAGCATTTATCGCGCTACGCAGAATGGTAGTGGAACCAATCAACCACGTTGCCGAATCTTTGTATGAGATTGCCTCTGGTGACGGTGACTTGACCAAACGCCTCAATGAACAACGTAGTGATGAAATTGGTACCTTGGCTGCCAACTTCAACTTACTGATGGATAACCTCGCTAGCTTAATGTCCAACGTTGCCTCGGTATCGAGCAAAGTGACCTTGGTTTCGGACTCACTCGCACGAGGTGCTGATGAGACCGAATCGAATACTCGCGATCAGCGCAGCCAGATTGAGCAAGTAGCGACAGCACTGCAAGAAATGAGCGCTAGCGCCATGGAAGTTGCGAAAAATGCTGAAGACACGTCGGATCGGACCCAAGAAGCAATGGCACAGGTCAACAGTGGTGTCGATCAAGTGCAAGCCAATGCCGAAACTATTCATAGCTTGTCTGAGCAAATCAGTGCGACTGCAGAACGCATTACCACTTTGCGCAGCGCCAGTACCGCCATTGGCTCCGTGGTCGAAGTAATCCGGAGTATTGCGGAGCAAACCAACTTGTTGGCATTGAACGCAGCGATTGAAGCGGCGCGTGCCGGAGAGCAAGGTCGAGGCTTTGCGGTAGTAGCCGACGAAGTTCGTTCTTTGGCTCAGAAGACCCAAGAGTCGACCCAAGAAATTGAATCGATTGTGACTGAAGTACAGCAGAGTGCTGAAGCCGCTAATACATCAATGGCTCAAAGCCTAGGCTCCAGTGAAGAGGTTAATGATGCCGCATCTCGTGTCAGCCAAGTACTGCAAGAAATTCTTGAGCACATCGTGACGATTAACGACATGAATAGCCAAGTTGCGACAGCGGCTCAGCAACAAAGCCACGTGGCGACTGACATTAGCCAGCACGTGACTGCGGTGAATGACTTGTCGCAATCGGTGTCTGATAACGCTCAGGCGGTATCGACTCAAGTGCACGAGCTTGAGCAATACAACAACGAGCTATCGAGCAGCATTAGTCGCTTCCGTATCTAGTACGGCGATATCGCTCGACAATAAAACCAGCCTCCGGGCTGGTTTTTTATGTTCAGGACGAACGGTATTACATCCTTCGGTCCGTAGACAGCACGTCCGTGTGTTAATTCCGCTGCGGTGAGCTTAAACTGGATAGCGCATCTAATTAGTTTCGGCGAAGGGGCTGCGGACGGGACAGACGGTTGCGACAAAAAAGCCTCCAGATTCGGAGGCTTTTTACGTTCAACAACCAGCGGCAATTAGCTTTGCAGTAATTGTTGGCGCATGAATGCCCACTGCTCGTTGAAGTCTTGAGTTGGTGGCACTTTGAAGTCTGAGCGCACGTATTGCGAAATACGGCCTTCTGCATACGCCAGTAGTAAGTTGGCCAGCATGCCTTCATCGAGGCGGAAGCCAATGCCTTCTCGCAATGCTTTCTCCCGCAGCGCTTGTTTGATATGGGTTTGAATCTTCTCAAACAAGGCATGAATCCGGGCGCGTAGGCGCTCATTCTCGCCCATCAAAGCATCACCGTTCATCAGGCGAGTGATCCCTGGGTTACGCTCGGCAAAGGTCAACACTAATTGCAAAATCAACTGACAGCGCTGAATGGTGTCTTTCTGCTCGCTCAAGATCAGATTGATACGGCTTAAAATCGACTCTTCGATAAATTCAATTAAGCCTTCAAACATTCTCGCTTTGGACGGGAAGTGGCGATACAAAGCCGCTTCAGACACGCCGACTTCTGCGGCCAGTTTTGCCGTTGTGATTCTCTGCCCCGGAGAAGTTTCCAGCATTTGAGCCAAGCACTGCAAAATGTGCTCGCGGCGATTCATCTTGGGTTCTGGCGCTTGTGTCTCTGACGGCGCTTTGGTCTCTGACATAGTTACCTCCTAACGTCGGAGCGGGTACAAATTAGTTACTGCTTGCCGGAGTGGCCAAAGCCACCTTCGCCACGCTCAGTTTCGTCAAACGAATTAACGACATTGAACTCGGCTTGAACAACCGGCAAGAACACCAGCTGAGCGATCCGATCGCCGGGCTCAATGGTGAACACGTCTGAGCCCCGATTCCAACATGACACCATCAACGGCCCTTGGTAGTCGGAGTCAATCAGACCCACTAAATTGCCTAGCACGATGCCGTGCTTATGGCCCAAGCCAGAACGAGGTAAGATGGTCGCGGCTAGGCCGGGGTCGCCGATATGAATGGCAATACCGGTTTCGATGAGCTTGGTTTCACCGGGGCCGATAACCAATGGGCCATCAACACAAGCGCGCAAGTCCAAACCGGCAGAGCCTTCAGTGGCATAGGCTGGTAGTGGAAAGTCGCTACCAATACGTGAGTCTAAAATTTTTACGTCAATGGGTTTCATGATGCTTTATCAAACCTTATGGCTGTATTTGTTGCTGAATAAGTTGTAGCAATTGAGCTGCAACTTGCTGTTTGTTGGCTTGTTCAATGGCTTGCTGGCCGTCTAGCCAGTAAACGGTCAAGGCATTGTCATCGGCATTGAAGCCAATATTGCCATTGCTGACATCATTGGCGGCAATCATGTCTAGCCCTTTCGACGCCAATTTGCCTCGGGCATATTGTTCTATTTGCTGGGTCTCGGCAGCAAAGCCGACAACAAAGGTTGAGTCGGTCTGAGCGGCAACGGTGGCAATGATGTCGGGATTTTTTACCAGCTCGATGCTCAGTTGCTCGCCCTGCTTTTTCATTTTCTGAGAGGCAATGTTGGCGGCGCGATAGTCAGCCACTGCAGCACAGCCTATAAACACGTCTTGCTCTGCCGCAACAGCCAACGCTGCATCAAGCATTTGCTCAGCACTGGTGACGTCAACTCGTTGGCATCCGGCTGGCGTGGCTAGGTTGACGGGGCCGCTGATCAAGGTGACCTCTGCGCCCATCCGAGCGGCTTCTGCGGCTAGGGCAAAGCCCATCTTGCCGGAACTGTGATTGCTGATGTAACGCACAGGATCGAGTGCTTCACGAGTGGGGCCTGCAGTGATGGCTATCTTTTTACCGGCCAATAGCGGCTTTGGTAGTAAGAAGTCTTGAACTTTGACCAGTAGTTCGGCTGGTTCGAGCATGCGACCGGGGCCGACTTCACCACATGCCTGTGAACCTTGAGCAGGACCCCAAATGGGCACGTTGCGCTCAGCTAGCACCTGCATGTTGTGCTCAGTTGCCTTGGCTTGCCACATTTGCTGATTCATCGCTGGGGCAATGACTACCGGAGCGGTTGTCGCTAGACATAAAGTTGACAGCAGGTCGTTACCCATACCGGCACAAAAGCGAGCAATAAAATCGGCACTAGCGGGCGCGATAAGGACTAGGTCGGCCCAGCGCGCCAGTTCGATGTGCCCCATGGCTGCCTCTGCAGTGGGATCAAGCAAACTGTCAGCGACAGGGTGGCCTGATACCGCTTGCAGTGTTAGCGGTGTGATAAAGGCTTCCGCGGCTGGCGTCATGACAACGCGAACATCAGCACCGAGATCTTTCAGTCGGCGCACAAGTTCGGGAATTTTATAGGCAGCAATGCCACCTGTAATGCCAATTAAAATGCATTTATTGGTTAACACAAAAAATGGCCCAAAGTCGATGTATGTGGGCGTTACCTTACCACACACCTCGCGTTATTCGTACGTACTGACAAACAGCTTTATTGCTCTGCGTGATCTGACGCTTAAAGAAAATAATGGATTTCAATGCTTTTGATCGAAATTTGCGCAAGTTGTTCAAAATCGATAGTTAATTCCGCAGCGAGGAGGCCTGCTGAGATGCATCTCCTGCACGGGTTTGAAGCTCTGCTATAGTCAAACGGTAATCGCTACACAAGTACCGATTTTGCATCAATGCAAGGAGGCAAGTATGCAACTCAATCAATGGCCGGAGTCTACTCGGCCGCGAGAGAAGTTATTGGCGCAAGGCGCGCAAGCACTGACCGATGCCGAGCTGTTAGCAATTTTTCTTCGCACCGGGCTTCCCGGTTGCAACGTTGTTCAACTGGCTCATCAGTTGCTGGCAGGCTTCGGCGACTTATTTCATTTGATGGCTGCCAGTCAGCGCCAATTTTGTCAGGCTAAAGGACTCGGCAAAGCGAAATACGTTCAGTTACAAGCCGTGATGGAAATGGCTCGGCGGGTGATGGCAACTGAGCTGAGCCGAACTGCAATTGATGGTAGTGAAGCTGCCAAACGTTACGCGGCCAGCCACTTGGCTCATTTAGCCAATGAAACCTTTGCTGTTCTATTGCTGGATAGCCAGCATCGGTTGATTGAGTTCAAGGCGTTATTCCACGGTACGATTAATCAAGCCAATGTCTATCCGCGAATTGTGGTGCAGCAGGCGCTTGCTGCCAATGCCGCTGCGGTGATCTTGTGCCACAATCATCCGTCCGGAGTTGCTGAGCCAAGCAATGCTGATATTCGCATTACACAAACCATTCGAGACGCATTGGCTTTGGTCGATATTGCGGTGCTCGATCATTTAGTAGTGGCTCAAGGAGCAGTGACCTCGATGGCTGAGCGGCAGCTGATGTGAAGCAATTTTAATCATTTTCGGCCTAAAAGGCGGTTTTCTCTTGATCTTAATTTCATTCCGCTGTATAAAATGCGCCCTCTTGTGTCCTGGGCGACGGCCACATGCAGGATACAGTACGCTCGAGCATATTAAGAATTTTCGGAGACAAATCGACATGTCTAAAGTATGTCAAGTCACTGGCAAGCGTCCGGTTACTGGTAATAACCGTTCGCACGCGAAGAACGCGACCAAACGTCGCTTCTTGCCAAATCTGCAAAACCACCGTTTTTGGGTGGAATCAGAAAAACGTTTTGTGAAACTGCGTATCTCTACCAAGGGTATGCGTATCATCGACAAAAAGGGCATCGATGTAGTTCTAGCTGAACTGCGTGCCCGTGGCGAAAAGGTTTAAGGAGTTAAGTCATGGCTGCTAAAGGTGGACGCGAAAAGATTCGCTTGAACTCATCAGCTGGTACTGGTCACTTCTATACCACTGACAAGAACAAGCGCAACATGCCTGGCAAATTTGAAATCAAAAAATTTGATCCAGTTGCACGTAAGCATGTGATGTACAAAGAAGGCAAAATCAAGTAAATCTTGATGTCTTCTTAAGATTGAAAAACCCGGCGAATGCCGGGTTTTTTATTGCCTGAATTAGGGTAAGCTTGTCCGAATTTTTGCCGTTTGCCATGTTTTAAAATGGTCACAAAGGAGGGATGAATGGCTTTGAAGCTTTCGAAGCGCGGTTGGAACAATGTTCTGATATTCGCCATTTTACTCTTCATTATTGTGATTAATTTTTCCCAACAGCGGTTGCTCGACCATACTGAGGATTCGCCAATTCTGGCGCCGAGTGCGCAAGTGTTGTCAATTCAGACCGCAGTGCGGCAACTTGACCGCCTCGGGCCTAGTTGGCGTGCTAGTGATGAGGTCTGGAATACTGCCGCTGTTGAAGCTTGGCTGGCTCTTTGGTTTGAGCCTTATCCTGTCACTGATGCCAATCCCAATATTTCATTGGATAAAATGATTCGTATGCAGTTGCTCGCTCAGCAAGAGCCAATTGTATTTATACTCGATGAGTCGCTGTTGCGAATTCAGCCAGCCAATAGTGATTGGGCTTGGCAGCTCAGCCAGCAACAATTCGATGATTTCGCCCGAATGCTGATTGCGCCATAGGAACCGATATGCCTGAGCTACCTGAAGTTGAAGTCAGCCGAATGGGTATTGAGCCTCATTTGACGGCACAAACCATTACCGCTGTGGTAGTTCGAGATAGCCGTCTGCGCTGGCCCGTACCAGACACTATTCAGCTTCTGGTGGGGCAAACGATTGAGCAAGTTCGCCGTCGCGCAAAGTATCTATTGATTGATACTTCGGCCGGCACCGCTATTTTGCATTTAGGGATGTCCGGCAGCTTGCGGGTTGTCCCTCTCGCTACGCCAGCGGCGAAGCATGACCATGTGGATATTCAACTCTCTAGCGGCCATATGTT
This sequence comes from Neiella marina, assembly GCF_002165625.1. Lineage (GTDB taxonomy): Bacteria > Pseudomonadota > Gammaproteobacteria > Enterobacterales > Neiellaceae > Neiella > Neiella marina. The sequence goes on along the minus strand of NZ_NGNS01000037.1, from coordinate 9,334 downwards.
GCGTTTGAACGACCCAAGGCGATTTGGTTGCTTGCTGTTTGATCCGCAGCCCGAAGAGCACGAGCTATTGGCGTCGCTGGGGCCGGAACCGCTGACGGACGCTTTTGACGGCCAGCGTTTGTTTGAATTGTCGCGTAACAAAAAGTCACCAGTGAAGAATTTCATTATGGACAATAAGGTTGTCGTTGGGGTCGGTAACATATACGCCAATGAAAGCCTGTTTCGAGCTGGTATTCATCCGCTGCGCGAAGCGGGCAAGATCAGCCTTCAGCGCTACTTGAAGCTAGCCGAGCATATCAAGTTGGTGCTTGCCGCAGCGATTAAACAAGGCGGCACGACGTTAAAGGACTTCTCTCAAGTCGATGGTAGCCCGGGCTATTTTGCCCAGACTCTCTATGTCTATGGCCGTGGTGGGAAGCCATGCTTTCAATGCGAGCGGGAGTTGAAAGAAGTGAAAGTCGGGCAGCGCACCACGGTCTATTGTGGCCACTGCCAGCGCTAGGGGCGACTAGCTTGCTTTAGTTTTGAGGCGCAGCGCTTTGGCGACCGCTGGACAGACGAATTGGCTGACATCGCCGCCATGAAGCGCCACTTCTCGCACCAGAGTTGAAGAGATAAACGAATTCTCTTCTGCTGGTGTTAAAAACACTGTCTCTAGCTCGGGCATTAAACGGCGATTCATATTGGCGAGCTGAAACTCGTATTCGAAGTCGGAAACGGCACGAAGCCCTCGAATCAGCACGGTAGCATCATAAGCTTTGGCGAAATCAACCAGCAGGCCCTGAAAACCAACCACCTCTACATTATTCAATGCTTGTAGTGCTTCTTTCGCCATAGCGACCCGCTGATCGACGGTAAACCAAGGTTTTTTGCTCGGACTGGCGGCGATACCAACAACCACATGATCAAACAAGTGCGATGCCCGAGAGACCAGATCAGTATGGCCATTGGTGATAGGGTCAAATGTGCCTGGGTAAATTACACGAACGGTCATGAAGGCGAGTCCTATCGATTAAAAGCGCCAGCTGGCATATAAGCTAGTGCTGAGTACGTCGTAGAAAAAATCCGGAGATTTATCCGATTGTGGATCGTCCGGTAGTAAGCGGTCGCGAGCAACACGGTCGCCGTAACGTAAATCCAATCCGATATCTAATTGCGGTAAGACATTCAAGTAAGTTACACCGCCCCCCAGATGGTAACCGGTTTGTGATGCTCCAGTGTCCAATGATGCGGCGCCAATAAATGCCCCGAGGCGCCAGTCATCGTCAATGGCGTATTGATAATCGAGGGCACGAAAGGCAATCATTGAGTCGCCCAATATTTCATCAAATTCGAGCTGAAAGCCGAGCCAATGTTTCTGACTTTCACCAAATGGTCTGCGAACACCAACGGCAAAGTGGTAGCCAACATCTGAATCGTCTTGATTTGCTTCAAAGGCGGCGTCGCCGGTATCGAAGCTAACATCGTGATAGTTGACACCAACATTGGCATAAATTTCCGTTGCCTGTGCGGGTATCAGCAGGCTTCCAGCAAGTGCTATAAAGGCGACTATGGGTTGATTTACCATCTGACAAATCCTGTGGCTGTGGCGAACGAGTCGCCGTAAACATTCTGACCAGTTAACAATTCGGCACCAACTAACATACGACGAAAGCCATGAGTGTATTCGATTCCCAGTTCATAGCCATTGTCATAATCGGCACCGTAATAGTCTTCGTTGCTGATAAAGCGAGCTGTCGTCGTTAGGATTTGCAGGTCGGTGATTTCCCAGATCAGTTTTGCCATATGGGTGGTGGCTCCAACAGGTGGTTGCAAATCGCGATTTTGGCCGCCCCAGTGACCGATGACCACTTTTTCCTCGCGCAAACCATCACCGTAGTTAGCGTTGGTATACCAGAAGTTTTGCCAATCAGCGAATTCATAACTGAAGTCCAACTGTTCGGTTAATTTCGGCAGATGGACACCAAACATCATTGAGGTGTTACCCAAACGAAAATTATCACCATTGGATGTATCTTCACCGGCATAGGCCATGTAAACGGAAAATGGCATCTCTCCAGGGAAGGTGTAGCGGGTTGTAATAGATGTTAGTTGGTTACCGAAATCTCGTCCTCTATCACCGATGTTGTCTTGCCCTGAAGGATCCCAAAAGGCTTTAAATAAATCGCCAAAGCCATCATCGCGATCGCCACCACCATATTGCATCAAGCGATTAAAGCCGATGGCAAAACCATCAAGTGGCTGAAAACCAAGGTGCAGACCAAATAGCTTTGGTTCGCCTTTGACGCGTTGATCGGTGTCTTGACTAAGGATTAGTTTCGATGTCGACATCTCCGCGAGAAACATTTCATAAGTAATGCCGAAATCGGTCAACGGTACGGTGTTTGAAATGGTCACGCTGGCCATCGTTTTAGCATTCGTAGAAATCAGCATGTCGCTATCTTGAAACGGTCCAAACCAATGGGGTCGGTAACCAATATCGACTTGGGCCCATTCCGTACCAAATGACAGATAAGTGCCTTCTAGGTAAGACTCATCTTCGTGTGTTAGACCGCCGATGTTGACCCATACGTAGTCGTTGGGACTGAAATAGCCGGCAGCGGAGACCTCATAGGAGCTGCCTGTGGTTCGGCCTCGGCTATTGGCTAGCGTTTTAGTGTTGTCGAGCTTGTCGGTCGATGACAGCTTAGCGCTAGCATGTGTAGCACCAGCGGCTTCGTTGTATCGCTTGAGATAAGCTTTGATCGAGCGGCTCAAGGCCGGGTCGCGATCACCAAGTTTGGCTAACGCTTTGTAAACTGCCCGAATTGAAATGGGGCGCTTAATAATAGGTTCGTCAGCCAACACAAATAATCGTTCAACCTTGTATTCGATTTCCGGTGAAAGCTTGAGTGGTAAGTAGGGCGTGACGTTTTTGGCTGCTGCCAAACGAGGGGTGGCTAACAGCGCCAGGCTGAGTAAAACACCAAACGATGTGGCAAATATTTTTTTTGTATGACCCATGGAGGGCTTCCCTGTCAGGTTCCAGAATACGTTTTAACCACATCTAGCGGATAAAACAACGGCCAGGTGGTCGATTATAAAAGGATTTTTCCTTGATGTCAGATTGTGACCCGAGACAAATAAGTCAGGGGTCGGTTAAGCGAAATGGGAATTAGTTCGATATAGTGTCATTTCAGCGGCTTATGCCATAGTAGATCGAGTGACTTAACACGGACTGTGCGATGAAGACGAAAGAGCGCATTATTCAAGCCAGCATTGAATTATTTAATGAATTTGGCGAGCGGGCTATTACAACCAATCATATCGCTGCCCATCTCGGTATTAGTCCGGGTAACTTGTATTATCACTTCCGCAATAAAGAAGACATTATTCACAGTGTCTTTGAAGAATACATTAGCCACATGGAAACGGCTTTTAAGCCAACGGAAGGACCGATGACGGTTGGCAAGTTAGCCGATTACTGTGACGAAGCTTTTTCGAGCATTTGGCGTTTTCGCTTTTTCTATTCCAGTTTGCCGGGGATTTTGCTGCGCGACCATACTCTCCAACAACGTTACTTGAATGTTCAGGAAGCGGTTTCCGGTCGTGCCGGCGTGGTACTTAAAGCGCTGCGAGACAATGGTGTGATTATCATTGATGATCATGCCATCGAAGATTTGATTCAGCTGATTAAGTTAGTGGTGGCATTCTGGATTAGCTTTCAAATGTGCCAATCCAACGACGTTAAAGTTGAAGTGCCAGCGGTTTACGATGGCGTGGTCAAATTGATTGCGCTGGTGAAGCCTTATGCCTCAGAGGAGGCTCGCGAAGAGTTTGAGCGGTTGCAACAAAACTACCGAGCCCGCAGCGAACTGTAAGTTCAAGTTTCCAAACGGCGGCTTCTGCAGTCGTTGAAATTTTCATCGGATCATACACCGCTCCCGGGCTTGGCGTTAAACTACGCGGCATTCGCTCCGAGTCTGGGAAAACAAGCATGCATCCTTTATATACTGATTTAGCACAGCGCCTCGAAGACGTTCGTCAGCAAGGTTTATTCAAATCTGAACGCGCCATTGTGACCGCGCAAGACGCCGATGTTCGAGTTGATTCTGGCGATCAGGTCATCAACCTTTGTGCTAACAACTATTTAGGTTTAGCTAACCACCCAGATCTGCTGGTAGCAGCGAAACAAGGACTCGACCAATATGGCTTTGGCATGGCCTCTGTGCGCTTTATTTGCGGCACTCAGGACCAGCATCAGGCACTTGAAGCCGAGCTAGCTGAATTTCTTGGCACCGAAGATGTCATTCTTTATTCCTCATGCTTTGATGCCAATGCCGGGTTGTTTGAGACCCTGCTAGGTGCTGAGGATGCAATCATCTCCGACGCACTGAATCATGCCTCTATTATCGATGGTGTGCGTTTGTGTAAAGCCAAACGTTTCCGCTACAGCAACAATGATATGGCCGAATTGGAGCAACAGTTGATTGCTGCTGATGAAGCCGGCGCGCGCTATAAACTGATTGCCACGGATGGTGTGTTTTCGATGGACGGCGTGATCGCTAATCTTCCTGCCATTTGTGACTTGGCTGATAAGTACAACGCCCTGGTGATGGTGGACGATAGCCATGCCGTTGGTTTTGTTGGTGAGCATGGCCGAGGCAGTCATGAGTTTCACAATGTCATGGACCGTATCGACATCATCACTGGTACCTTGGGCAAAGCCATGGGTGGAGCTTCTGGCGGCTATACTGCAGGTAAAAAAGAAGTCATTGACTGGTTGCGCCAACGCTCTCGACCTTACTTGTTTTCTAACTCTTTGGCGCCAGCCATTGTGAGTGCGTCGCGCCATACCTTGAAGCTACTTCAGAATAGCGATGATTTGCGGCAACGGCTGAATCACAACAGTGAGTACTTCCGTCAACGCATGACTGACGCAGGTTTTACCCTCGCCGGCGCTGATCACGCGATTGTGCCTGTGATGTTGGGTGATGCGAAAGTGGCTGCTGAAATGGCTGACCGTATGATGCAACGCGGTATTTACGTCGTTGGCTTCTCATTTCCGGTGGTTCCGCAGGGCAAAGCTCGCATTCGCACTCAGATGTCGGCGGCACACACTCAGGCCCAACTTGATCGCGCTATCGATGGGTTCATCGAAGTTGGCCGTGAACTTGGAGTGATTAACTAATGGCGCAAACCATGAAGGCGTTGGCCAAGCTAAAAGCTGAGCCCGGCATTTGGATGACAGAAGTGCCCGTCCCAGAACTGGGTCACAATGATCTGTTGATCAAAATTCACAAGACAGCGATTTGCGGCACCGATTTACACATCTACAAATGGGATCAATGGTCTCAGCAAACCATTCCTGTGCCTATGGTGGTTGGCCATGAATACGCCGGTGAAGTGGTTGCTATTGGCCAGGAAGTTCGCGGTTTTGAAATCGGCGACCGAGTGTCTGGCGAGGGCCACATTACTTGCGGCCATTGTCGTAATTGCCGCGCTGGTCGTCGTCACTTATGCCGCAATACCACTGGCGTCGGAGTAAACCGGCCGGGTTGTTTTGCCGAGTACTTGGTGATCCCTGCTTACAACGCATTCAAGCTGGCTGATGATATCAGTGATGATCTTGCTGCCATTTTTGACCCCTTTGGTAATGCTGTTCACACTGCGCTGTCGTTTGATCTAGTTGGTGAAGATGTCTTGATCACTGGCGCTGGGCCAATTGGTATTATGGCGGCCGCGGTTGCTCGCCACAGCGGGGCTCGCCACGTTGTGATCACGGATGTTAATCGTTACCGCTTGGATTTGGCTCGGCAGATGGGGGCTTCGCGCGCCGTTGATGTCAGTCAGCAATCCCTTGATGAGGTGATGACAGAGCTCGGTATGACCGAAGGCTTTGATGTTGGCATGGAAATGTCAGGCGTGCCGGCGGCATTTTGCGATCTGTTGGCGAAAATGAACCACGGTGGCAAGGTCGCACTGCTCGGGATTCCACCCTCGTCGATGCCAATTGATTGGAATCAGGTGATTTTCAAAGGCCTAACGATCAAAGGTATTTATGGTCGAGAAATGTTCGAGACCTGGTACAAAATGGCGAGCTTGGTGCAATCTGGACTCGATCTCTCACCGATGCTGACCCATCACTATAAGGTTGATGATTTTCAACAGGGCTTTGATGCTATGTTGAGCGGCCAGTGTGGCAAAGTCATCCTTGATTGGACGTCATCGAAATAGCATACAACTGTCATGTCACTGTAGTGTCAGGCCGCTAGTCTGGCACTGCTTGCAGTACTTGACAGGAGTGTTCTTCGATGGAAATTTGTCCAGAGTGCGACGGTGCTGGCTTTTTGGTGTTGGTAGGGTCCAACGGTCAGCAATCTTACCGCGAAGTGTATAGCTGCGCGTTGTGTGGTGGCAGCGGAACCATTTCCGGATCACATGCGATATTGCAAATCAACGCTCGTCAACGTGATGTCAACGAGCGCTTGAAAGAAGCTTGAATAAGCCGGATCGCGCCGGCTGTAGTTGGCTGATACAATGACTCAGATTTATCAAAGGAGTCGTTGATGTCAGCCTTTTCTCGTATTTCCCCATCAGATGCCCAGGCGCTTTTGGCCAAGGGTAACGTTCAGATCGCCGATATTCGTGATGCCAATGCGTTTGGCCAAGGTCGTATGCTCGGTGCTGTGCGCCTAGATAACAACAATGTCGCCGAGTTTGTCCTTCATGGTGAGTTCGACCAGCCGTTAGTGGTATGTTGCTATCACGGTATTTCTAGTCAGCCAGCGGCTGAGTATTTGGCTAACCAAGGTTTCGAGCAGGTATACAGTTTGGATGGCGGCTTTGAAGCTTGGTCTCAGCAATACCCTAATGATGTTGAGAGAAGCTAACGATGCAATTGGGACGGCTTACTGATCCGCGGTTAGCGCAGGCGTTTGTGGACTACATGGCAGTCCAGCGGATGCCATGTGAAGTGCGTGTCGATGGTCACTACTATTGCATTGAATTGCTCAATGCTGAGCAGTATGAAGCGGCGCAGCAGGCATTTCAGGCGTTTGCTGAGAACCCTAATCACCCCCGCTATCGAAGTGCCTCGTGGCAGCGTGCCGATAACTCTGGTGCTCGATTTGATTATGGCAGCAGTGGTGCCCCCATTATTCATCAGATATGGCTGCATGCTGGCCCCATTACTTTAGTGGTTCTGATCAGCTGCTTAGTGCTTGGTTTGTTGAATCAGATTGGCTTAGCGCCGACGTTATTCAGCTGGCTGCATTTTCCAGCGCCATTCGCCGAGCAATGGCCACAGATTTGGCGGTTGTGGACGCCTGCGTTAATGCATGTGGCATTAATCCACTTGTTATTTAATGTGGTTTGGTGGTGGTATTTAGGTGGACGTATTGAGCGAGTCGTAAGCGGCAGCAAGTTGTTTGAGCTGTTTCTTGTCGGAGCGCTGTTTTCTAACCTGTTACAAGGTTTTTTAGTGGGGCCAAACTTTCTTGGCCTCAGTGGCGTCGTCTATGCGCTGCTGGGCTATGTTGCAGTGGTTCAGCGCAAACGACCTGAGTTGATGATGCCGCCGGCTTACATCGGTTTTATGCTGATTTGGTTGGTTTTAGGCTTCGTTGGAGTGCTCGGTCAGCAAGTCGCCAACTACGCCCATTTAGGTGGACTACTGGTTGGAGCTTTGCAAGGTTGGCTTGATGCCAGAAAGGTTAGGTAAACCGCTCAATCGCTGCGTTTTATCGCAAAACGCAGCAAACCCGTTAGCACTACCGATTAGTGGTAAAGGTACTTGGTAAAAAGAATATCCGCTGCTAGCGGTTGGCCGGTTTCCTGCTGCAGCAGGTCATTAATGGTCATTAAGCACTGACGACGAATTTCTTCACGACCGGCAAGAGATTTGATCTTATCTTCTGGTTGGCTACCAAATATTTCAACAACTGCGGCACGCAGCAATGGTGCATGGTGCTCGACCAATTCCAGGTTTTTATTACCAGCAACCATGATTTCGGCTGTCAGCCGGATGTAACCCAAGCTAGGTCCTTTGCGGATGTAGTTGGTCACTATATCGGGCTCAAAACCGAAGTAGGCATAGTCGCCATTCGGTGCTGGAGCGTTCTCTGCGACTACTTGATGCGAAAAGAATAATCCGGCCAGCAACATCCATGCTTTCCAGCTAGTCGAAAATTGTTTTGCCATGGTGCCTAATTCTGTAGTTTATAGTTCGACCGATATTGTACTGAGTTGAGCGCGTCATTGCCACCGCACATCCTCACTCTAATGCCACGGTGTGATAGCATGTTGGCAGCTACTCTGTGATTGTCTGAACAATGAAAATCGAATCAATTAGACAAGTTATGTCGGTATCATGGGCGGGATTATTTCGCCTTTGTCGATTGGATAAACCGGTCGGAATTTTACTTTTGCTATGGCCGACACTCTGGGCTTTACTGGATGCGGGGCAAGGCGATATATGGTCCTGGCCGGCATTGGCGCTGATGCTAGGAGTAGTGTTAATGCGCTCTGCTGGTTGTGTGATTAATGATTACGCCGATCGGCATTGGGATGGCGCGGTGGCGCGCACCAATACCCGCCCGCTTGTCACCGGAGAAGTTACGCCAACGCAAGCTCTAGTGTTTTTTGTGATCTTGTGTTTGATCTCGTTTGCGCTGGTGTTGACTCTCAATCGTCTGACGATCGCGCTGTCATTTGTTGCGGTGGCATTGGCGACAATTTATCCCTTTACCAAGCGCGTTACTCACTTGCCTCAGGTGGTGCTAGGGGCCGCTTTTAGTTGGGCGATCCCAATGGCTTATGCAGCGATTGAAGGTGTGGTGCCTGCTCATGCTTGGTGGTTGTTTGGCGCCAATTTAGCTTGGACAGTGGCATATGACACCCAGTACGCCATGGTCGATCGAGAAGATGACTTGAAAGTGGGAATTAAGTCGACTGCCATTTTGTTTGGCTGTTTTGATCGTGCAGCAATTGCTGTATTGCAGTTGATTTGCCTTGTCTGCTTAGTGGGGTTCGCACAAGCTTCGAATGCCAATGCGGCGTTGATGGCAGGATTGCTAGTGGCTCTGTTGCTATTTGCGTGGCAGTGGTGGCTGGTTCGCAACCGCCAACCTGAATGTTGTTTTCTGGCATTTCGCAGCAACAACTGGGTGGGGTTAGCCATTAGTGCAGGTTTGGCATTGTCACTCATTAAATAGATATTTTACCGACCAATGAAAAGGCCCGCATTTGCGCAATGCTGTTCACTTAAGAGGGGCGGCATTGCGGTTTACCGGATAACGGGTCTTGGATATTTTCACCGCCCTAGGCCTTGACGGCCTAGGGCGTTTCTCTATGA
>NZ_NGNS01000036.1 GCF_002165625.1 Neiella marina | reverse complement strand
ATGATACTCCCCAAAAAGTAGTGTGGAGATCAGATCGAAGTTAACGGAAAAAGTTCAAAAAAATCCCCGCCAATTGCTTAGCGGGGATTTGTGTATAAGAGACAGGCATGAAGCTGGCTTTTGTAATTAGGCGCTAAAGCGTTGCCGTTAGTTCTGTGGTCGCATTGCTGGGAACAAGATCACATCACGGATGGTGTGGGTGTTGGTGAACAACATTGCCAAGCGATCGATGCCAATGCCTTGACCTGCGGTTGGCGGCAAGCCGTGCTCAAGCGCAGTAATGTAGTCGCCATCATAGTACATGGCTTCATCGTCACCTGCGTCTTTGGCATTAACTTGCGCTTTAAAGCGCGCATCTTGGTCCTCTGCATCGTTCAGCTCGGAGAAGCCATTTGCCACTTCGCGGCCGCCAATAAAGAACTCAAAGCGGTCAGTGATGAATGGATTGTCATCGTTGCGACGTGCCAGCGGTGAAATCTCGGCCGGATACTCAGTAATGAAAGTCGGCTGAATCAGTTTTGGCTCAGCGGTTTCACCAAAGATTTCTTCCAATAATTGGCCACAAGTCCAGAAGGTTTCTGGCTGCACGTGGACAGACTTGGCAATCGACACCATCAGCTCGCGATCTTGTACCTTGTCATAATCCAGCGCTTGAATGTCAGCATGATCAGGGTTGTACTGCTTAATCGCTTCAAGCATGCTCATGCGCGGGTAAGTACCACCAAACTCAACGGTTTCATCACCATATGGCATGCTTGAGGAACCCAGCACCTCAACAGCCACGGTATGGAGCATGTCTTCGGTCAAGTCCATCAGATCATTGTAGTCAGCGTATGCCATATAGAATTCCATCATGGTGAATTCTGGATTATGGCGTGGTGACAAACCTTCGTTGCGGAAGTTGCGGTTGATCTCAAACACACGATCAAAGCCACCGACAACCAAACGCTTAAGGTACAGCTCAGGCGCAATACGCAAGAACATTTCTTGGTCCAGCGCATTGTGGTGGGTGATAAATGGTCGAGCCGTGGCGCCACCAGGGATCACTTGCATCATTGGCGTTTCAACTTCCATGAAGTCTTTTGACTCCATGTAGCGACGAATTGCAGCCACCAACTTAGAACGTACCTTGAAAGCCTGACGTGACTCTTCATTGACGATCAAATCAACGTAGCGCTGGCGATAACGCTGTTCTTGGTCAGTCAAACCGTGGAATTTTTCTGGCAATGGGCGCAGCGCTTTGGTTAGCAGCTGATACTCGGCCATATCAACGTACAAGTCACCCTTGCCGGATTTGTGCAGCTCACCTTTGATACCGATGATGTCACCAATATCCAAACCACCGATGGCTTTCAGTTCTTTTTGCACGTCTTTTGAAGCGTAGCCTTGAATACGACCAGCGACATCCTGAATGGCGAGGAATGGACCGCGTTTCGCCATGATGCGGCCAGCAATCGCTACAACATGACCTAATTCGGCCAACTCTTCTTTGGTCTTTTCACCAAACTCAGCCTGTAGCTCAGCCGATTTATGGCTTGGACGCCAAGTGTTCGGGTGGCCATTGGCCGGGCAGTTCTCACGAAGCGCATCGAGTTTGGCACGACGCTCGGCAATCAGCTTGTTTTCATCTTGCTGGATGTCAGTCATGGAGCGGTTTCCTTTACAGGCCAGATTTCAGGCTGGCTTCAATAAATCGGTCGAGATCACCGTCGAGGACGGCTTGGGTGTTGCGGTTTTCAACACCTGTTCGTAAATCTTTAATTCGGCTGTCATCGAGCACGTAAGAGCGAATTTGGCTACCCCAGCCAATATCCGACTTTGCATCTTCCGCCGCTTGTTTTTCTGCGTTCTGTTTTTGCAATTCAAACTCAAACAATTTTGCTTTTAACTGCTTCATTGCTTGGTCTTTGTTCTTGTGCTGCGAACGGTCGTTCTGACACTGCACCACAATGTTGGTCGGTAAGTGAGTAATACGGACCGCTGATTCGGTTTTGTTGACGTGCTGGCCACCAGCACCTGAGGCACGATAAACATCGATGCGTAAGTCTGCCGGGTTGATATCAATTTCAATCGAATCGTCAATTTCTGGGTAGATGAAGGCACTTGAGAACGAAGTGTGGCGACGTCCTCCTGAGTCAAACGGACTCTTGCGAACTAGGCGGTGAACCCCTGTTTCGGTGCGAAGCCAGCCATAGGCATATTCGCCAGACACTCGAACAGTAGCAGACTTTAAGCCAGCGACTTCGCCTTCAGAGGCTTCAATCAACTCGGCTTTGAAACCTTTGGCTTCAGCCCAGCGTAAGTACATCCGCAACAACATGTTGCACCAGTCTTGCGCTTCGGTACCACCCGATCCCGACTGCAAATCAATATAGGCATCACACTGATCTTGCTCACCAGAGAACATCCGGCGGAACTCTAACTTGACGAGCTTTTGTTCCAAAGTTTCAAGCTCGGCTTCAGCCTCATGAAAGGTATCTTCATCCTCGGCTTCAACCGCTAGTTCCAGTAAGCCCTCAACATCTTCAAGCCCTTGTTCCAGGGTATCAATGGTTTCGACCACAGCTTCTAGCGCGGAGCGTTCTTTGCCCAAGGCTTGAGCGCGCTCTGGCTCGTTCCACACTTCAGGCGATTCGAGTTCACGCATGACTTCTTCGAGGCGCTCGGCCTTACCATCATAATCAAGGTAACCACGCAGCGCATTGCCGCGATCGCGCATATCAGCAATCTTGTTTTGAACCGGATTGATTTCGAACATGTGGAGAGTCTCAGCCCAAGGTGAAATTTAGCCGCGGAATTGTACAGGATCCCTCACCCATTGGGTAGGGCAAAGTCCGCCCCGCAAGGGGCTGAAATCAATCTTTTATTGCAACTCGGGGCAGATAAATAAGTTTCGCTACGGAACAAGTAGTTATCGAAAAAGGTCTTATACTTTAAAGCAAATAATAATACTAACCCTTTAAACAGTACCAAATTGCGGAGACATTAAATGTCATACATCAAAACTCTGTTAGTCACGGTATTCATGCTTGTTGCTGTGGGGTGCGCGACTACCGAAGCGGGCTCTGAGCAAGCCAGAGTGACGCCAAACTATAACTTTGAGCAGTTGGAGCAGGTCGATCGATTCCGGCCATCAAATAACTTCAGCATGGCCGCTTGGAACAGTCAGGTGTTACTACTATCAGATTCAGTGAAAACCAAGTACTTGCTTATTTTGCAACGTCCAGACACCGGCTTTGATTTCCAAGCTCCTGTTGGTATCAAGCGATTCAGCAGCTACATCACCGCCGGACAAGACCGAGTGTATGCACTCAACACCGTTGCCCCAGTCGGCATTACCATTCGAACCATCTATAAACTCGATGACAAAGAGGACTTGGAACTGGCGAAGAAATTAGTCACCGAGGCAGAGCAAGCGGCAAAAGCCGCGAATGCTGAATAATAGCGTCAGGTACAAAGTTTGAGTCTGTGAAAGCCCGCTCTAGCGGGCTTTTTTAATTTAGGCTACGGCCCTGATGGACTTCACCATCAGTTGCAACTGAGTTTTGCCACGAAACTCATTGATATCGAGCTGATAAGCAACTTCGGCTAAGTTGACCGCTTCGTTCGGCCATTCTGCGGTATCAATGTTGAAGGCAATAGCATCATAAACTTGATGCTGACCTTGGGGCTGAAGTACCAGCTTTAAGTGACGTTCACCAACGATTCGCTGTTGAATCACACGAAAGATGCCATCAAACACCGGCTCGGGAAACGCCTGTCCCCAAGGTCCGGCGTCGCGCAGCATCTGTGCCATAGTCAAACTAAACTCATGTGCTGCCAGTTCGCCATCAGTATGCAAAACATGGTTGAGATGAGCATCGTCAACCCAGTCATTGGCGACTTCACAGAGCGCATTCTGAAACGACTCTATTTGTTGCGCTGCAATCGACAGGCCTGCCGCCATCGCATGACCACCAAACCGCTCAATCAAGCCTGGATGTTTGGTATCTAAAGCTGCCAACATATCACGCATGTGAACGCCAGAAACTGAGCGAGCGGAACCTTTAAGCATGCCATTGTCATCACCAGCAAATGCCAACACTGGACGATGGAAACGTTCTTTGACTCGCGCTGCCAGAATACCAATTACGCCTTGATGCCAATCTGCCTGATACAAGCAGAGTACTGGCGGTAACTCTGAAAAGTCGGCATCGCCCAACAGTTTGTCGAGCGCTCGTAAAGCTTCTTGCTCCATTCCACGTTCAATATCGCGACGGGCCAAGTTAAGCTCATCAAGCTGTTGCGCCATCGCTAGCGCTTGCTCCTCACTGTCGGCCAACAAGCATTCAATACCGAGCGCCATATCATCGAGTCGTCCGGCGGCGTTCAGCCGTGGGCCAACAGCAAAGCCCAAATCACTGGCTTGTAGTTGCAACGGATCTCTTTTGGCGACTTGGCATAATGCTGTAATGCCGGGGCGGCAGCGACCGGCCCGGATCCGTTGTAGCCCTTGGTTCACCAGGATACGATTGTTATGGTCAAGTGCCACCACATCGGCAACAGTGCCAACAGCGACAATATCGAGCAGTTCGGCCAGATTAACCGCAGGTTGCTGATACCAAGACTGATCCGCCAAATACTGTCGCAATGCCGCCATTAAATAAAAGGCGACGCCAACACCTGCCAAATTCTTTGACGGGAACTGGCACTCATTAAGGTTGGGGTTGACCATTGCGTCGGCATTGGGCAACTCCTCACCGGGTAAGTGGTGGTCAGTCACCAACACCTTCATACCCAGCTCTTTAGCACGTTGCACACCAGTAATAGCCGATACGCCATTGTCGACGGTGATCAGTAACTGGGTGCCTTGCTGTGCCGCCATATCGGCGATCGGTGGAGTTAATCCATACCCGGTGTCGAATCGATTCGGTACCAAATAGCCAACGTTGTGATGGCCAAATCGTCTCAGCGCCAAAACACAAAGCGCAGTACTCGTCGCGCCATCGGCGTCAAAGTCGCCAACAATGGTGATCCGCTCATTGTTTTTTAACGCCACAGCGAGCAATTCGACTGCCCGCTCAATACCAGCCAAGGATCGAACGTGATGTAGTCGGCTGGCAGAATGGTCTAACTGGTCAGCAGAAACAATACCGCGGGCTTGATAGATGCGTCGCAGTACTGGATGGATGGACTCAGGAAGCGCACACTCGGCAACCGAGCGGCGCTGCAAGGTAATTGAAGGCATAAGGTGAGTAAGTGCTTACTGCAGCTTTTCTAGCAGTGGCAATAGATCTTTTGGCTCTCTATAGCCAGGTAGCATAGCACCGTTTTCCAGAACCACAGCAGGCGTGCCACGAACACCAAATTTCTGGCCCATGGCTAATTGCGCTTCGACGTCATAGCGTTTGCCTGCGCAACTGGATTTGGCAATTTCACCATGCAACTTAGCATTACTCATGGCTTGCACCGCATCATCAGCACACCAAATCTGCTGCATATCAACACTGGACTGTTTAGAGCGCGGATAAGCTAAATAATTAATGGTGATACCAGCATTTTGGTATTCCTCAATTTGACGGTGCATCTTACGGCAGTAACCGCAAGTGATGTCCGTAAAGACATAGATGCGGAATTTCTCTTCGCCTTTCGCTGGGAAGGTAATGGCATCAGGGGCTAAAGCGCCAATTTTCTCAGCCCGGAATGAGTTTAAACCGCTATCGGTAATTTCAACCAGCCCTTGTTCCAAATCAAACAAGCGACCATAAATCATGTACTTGCCATCGTTGGATATAAAGAAGTTACCCTGCGAGGTGACCGCCAGGGTATAGTTTGGTAGTGGCGCAGGCGCAATCATTGAAGGCACTTCACCGAAGTTTGCCAACACTTTCGCTTTCACTCGCTTCTCCACATCAGGAGACACATCTGCAGCATGCGCTACGACAAAAACACTTAACACGATGGCGCTAAGCGCCGACAACCATTTCAACATGAAACCACAACCTGTTGTTTAACCCTAAGGATACAGACCCTGTCTGAATCGAATATCTTACACTGTTTACCCGTTCTCTTTCGCGCGAGGATGAAACTCCGCGTGAACTTGCTGTAATCGAGCATTGGCGACATGGGTATAAATCTGTGTTGTCGACAAATCCGAATGCCCCAGCAACAACTGCACAACCCTTAAATCGGCGCCGTGATCAAGCAAGTGAGTGGCGAAAGCATGCCTTAACATGTGTGGAGAAGGCAATGATTGCAAGCCTGCACGTGTTGCATAATGTTTCAGCCGGTGCCAAAACGTCTGGCGAGTCATGCAGTTACCACTGCGGCCTGGGAATAGCGCATCGCTATCGCAGCCTTTGAGTAATTCACTCCGACTGTGCTGCGTGTAGTGAGTTAGCCAATGCAAGGCTTCTTCCCCCATCGGCACTATACGCTCTTTGCCACCTTTGCCAACTACTCTGACAACCCCTTGACGCAATGACACATCGCTTAGCGTCATCGACACCAACTCAGACACTCGCAGTCCGGTGGCGTACATTAGTTCGATCATCGCTTTATCTCTCAATTCGAGAGGAATAGCCGGATCAGGATTGGCCAACAAAGCCTCCACCTGACCTTCAGTTAAACTCTTCGGCAATGGTTTCGGTAGCTTGGGGTTATCAATCAACACCATGGGATCAACCACCAGCCACTGTTGGCTCATGGCGTACTGAAAGAACCGCCGCATGGTCGACAATGCTCGTGCAGTCGAACGGGCCTTCATGCCTTGCTCATGGCGGTAATTGAGATAACTTTGAATATCGACCGATTGCACTTGCTCAACCGGTAACT
Source organism: Neiella marina (assembly GCF_002165625.1). Lineage (GTDB taxonomy): Bacteria > Pseudomonadota > Gammaproteobacteria > Enterobacterales > Neiellaceae > Neiella > Neiella marina. Next base: position 11,562 of record NZ_NGNS01000036.1, on the reverse strand, counting down.
TGCGTTTGTCGAGCCAACTGAACAAGCTCTTCAAATCAGTGCGATATGCCTGCAATGAATTGTCGCTCAGGCCACGCTGCATCCACATCGCATCAAGAAATTGCTCTATCCAAGGGTGTAGGTCAGCGGCCATATTGCCAAGCCTTTTCATGCTGTAATAATGCCGTTTTCAAGTCGATCTGTTGACCACTCGTGTGACCAGAAAAACCACCAATGCTTTGTTTAGCAACGATCCGATGACACGGAATAAACAACGGAATTGGATTGCGTCTGCAGGCACCACCGACAGCGCGAGCAGCCGATCCAAGCAACCCTGCCACATCGCCATAAGATTGCACTTCCCCTACCGGTATTTGCTGCAAATGATGCCACACTCGACACTGAAACTCGGTACCCACAGGGCGCAACGGTAAATCAAATTGGAAATTGGCATCGGCAACGTAAGCATCAAGCTGAGCTTGCGCTTGTAGCGCAAGCTTAGAGGCCTGTGAGTTACTGCTCATCTGTGGCCAGTAGTCGAGGGCCAAGATGTCTGTACCATCATCCGTCAGTTGCCATCGCCCCCAACAACTGGTTATATCGCTGCGATTAAGCATCTGAACTGTCTACCACTAATTTCTGTTACCATGGCTCTGATTTAACGCTGAACCCTAATTCGAATTCAAGATGAAAATTGGTCTTTTTTACGGGTCTTCGACCTGCTACACCGAAATGGCAGCTGAAAAAATCCAGCATTTTCTCAGTGCCGATTTAGTTGAAACGCACAATATCAAGGATGTCTCTCTAGCCCACACCGGCAACTACGACATTCTAATCTTCGGCATCAGTACGTGGGATTATGGCGAACTGCAAGAAGACTGGGAAAGCCAATGGTCGCAAGTCGCAGGACTCGACTTGTCGGGCAAAATTGTCGCTCTCTATGGCCTTGGCGATCAAGAAGGCTACAGCGATTGGTTTCAAGACGCGTTGGGCATGTTACATGACGCCATTGATGGCAATGGCGTGGTACGCATCGGCTTTTGGCCAAACAGTGACGACTATGAATTTAACGCCAGTAAGGCACTAACGGCTGATGGTAGTCAATTTGTTGGCTTAGCGCTGGATGAAGATAGCCAGTTTGATTTGACCGAGCAGCGCGTTCAAACCTGGTGTGCACAATTGCTTGATGAGCTCGAAGCATGGGCCGGACAATAGCCCTCACTTCTCGTTGCCAAGAAAAAGCCCGCTAATGCGGGCTTTTTTATCACTTGTCGACGCTAGGCTTGGGCCATGCCATGGCCACGACCACAGCAGCTGTGACTGGCACCAGCCACGCCAAACCATAGCCAAATAGCGGCAAGTGACTAGCAGTTTCGACCAAGGTGGTTGCCCCCGGTACATCAGCTGCCTTAATGGCATCAAGAAGCGCTAGCGCAAAGGCAATACCGACAACCCAGCGGAATGCTTGTTTGGGATGGTTTAAATGGCGCCGAAGTAAATTCAGCACCACCAATGCAACGGCAACCGGATATAGCGCAATAAGCACAGGAATAGAAACCGAAATCAGGTAGCTCAAGCCAACATTGGCAACAAGGGCGCTGATTGCAGCAAAAACAACCACTAAGGTGCGATACTTCATTCCCAACAAATTGGCAAAATAATCACTGCAAGCACCGGTCAAGCCGACAGCCGTCGTCAAGCAGGCCAATGTCACCACTGCGGACAATATCCACTGCCCCGGCTGCCCAAACACCCCTTGCACGTACAGCGCTAAGATTTCGCCGCCATTGTCGGCTCCAGCAGCAACGGTACCGCTGGTCGCCCCCAAATAAAACAATGAGGTATAAACCAAGGCTAAACCGATGGCGGCAATAACCCCAGCTTGAATCAGATAACTGGCTTGGAATCCTCGGTCCGACACGCCCTTTTTACGCAATACATCAACAATCAGTACCCCAAACATTAAGGCTCCGAAGGTATCCATAGTGTTATAGCCTTCGATAAAACCTTTGCTAAAGGGCGCTTCATGATACGCCTTAGCAGCATCAGACACCGCACTACCTGCAGCCAGCTCACCAATTGGCGCTAATGGCTCGACCACCACCGCAATACCAAGCACTGCCAATAACACAATGAGGATAGGAGTCAGGACTTTTCCGATGTAATCAATGAGCGAGCCGCGATGCAGCGCTAATGCCACCGCAACGGTAAAGAATCCGATGGTATAAAGCCAAAGCGGCACCACGGACTCACCAAACAAGGGTTTCATGCCCGTTTCGTAAGCCACTAGCGAGGTTCTTGGTAGGGCAAACGCTGGACCAATAACAATAAAGATCGCCACGGTAATGCTGACTGCAACCGCCCGCGGCAAATCTCGGGTCACCGATTCCATATCGCCACCTGCAACCGCCACGGCAATCAGCGTCAGCAACGGCAAGCCAACAGCGGTGACCAAAAACCCTAACATCGCCAAAGTCACTTCGGTGCCAGCAAGCTGTCCAGCCAGTGGCGGGAAGATAATGTTGCCCGCCCCGAGGAAAAAGGCGAACGTCATGAATCCTAAAGCAAAAATATTCTGTCTATTGAGACGCGTGTCTGTCATATCGATCTCGAATAATGATGAACCTAAGCCTGCCGAGCCAGCCATGTAGTTATTTTAGTTGCTAATTCTGGCTGACAGACTGCTTATTACGCTCGTGCGGTCGTCGCACTAGGTTTGAATACCAAGCTCACTACAAGCGCCAACACCGAGGGCACCAGCCACCCCATGCCACTGTCAAACAGAGGCACATGAGATAACAATTGATGTCCCGGTAAATGTGTTAGAACACCGGCTGCGGCCACGGCATCAAACAAGCCAAAGACGGCCGCCACTGATATCACCAAACGGAAGCTCAAGCTTGGGTTAGGTAATCGATGCGCAACAATGTTGAGCAACACCACACTGATCGCAATCGGATAGATTGCCACCAGTACCGGAATGTAAAGACTGATTAATTCATCAAGGCCGATGATGGCCATTGCCCAGCACACCACAACGATAATTGCCAGCGTCGGCCGATAAGGGATCTTGTTAGAGCGCTCATCTAAATATTCAGCAAACGCACAGCAACCACCAACGCCAGTGGTCAAGCACGCCAAGGTGATCACTAAGGCCAACACTGCTTGCCCAAATGGCCCCATTGACGCCGCCATGTAACGTGCAAAGATCTCACCACCATTGGCTGCGCCTTCAGCAACAGAGCCGCTAATAGCGCCCATATAAAACAGGATAAAATAGACCATTGCTAAGCCTGCGGCAGCGATCAGGCCGCCACGAAACAGCGCCTGAAACTGAGCATTGTCGTCGGTCACGCCTTTATCTTTCAGGGTATTGATTAGCAGCACACCAAATAGCATGGCAGCCAACAAATCCATCGTCATATAGCCTTCAAGGAAGCCCTTAATGACAGGCGATTCGACAAATTCGCCTTGCCCATCACCAACGGTACCCAATGGGTCAATGAGCAGATTGATGCCCAGTACCGCAACCAGCAACAACATCAGCGGCGCAATGATCTTGCCGACAGTATCAAGTAACTTGCCCGGTCGACTGGCAATCAAAAACACCAAGGTAAAATAAATGGCCGAGAAGCCAGCAAGCAAAGCTTTCGAATCTGGGTTTTCAACAAAAGGCTTAACCGCCAATTCAAAAGACACCAATGCGGTACGCGGAATACCAAAACCCGGCACCATAATGAGGTAGACCGTCAGAGCCAACAGCACGCTAATGGAATTGGGTAAGTAGCGGCCTAGTGCGGCAAAGCCACCGCCAGCGTAGGCCAGCGCAATAATTCCCAACAGTGGCAAGCCAGCGGCGGTGAGCAGAAAACCGAAGGTTGCGGGCATGACCTCTTGGCCAGCCAAATAACCTGCCATCGGAGGAAAAATCCAATTTCCTGCGCCGAGGAAAAACGCCATGATCATAAAGCCAAAACCGACGGTGTCGGCCGTTGAGAACTTTTTCAACTGATGTTCCTTTAAGGGCAGCTTTGGCCAGTTGACACGGCTGTCCCGTTTTTTTTACACAACAACAAAAATTATCTGCACCTTACCATGCTGTTGTAAGACAGCAAAACTCAAAAAGCCAGATAAAAGGCCTTTGTCAGCTGCCTAAACGCTTGGCTGTATTGATTGTTCTGATCATAGATTGTTAACTCGTAGTAAAGCGTTTCACCAAGCCCTTGCCGGAGCGACAGCAAAACCCGTTTAGCCGCCTTATCGGCTCGTCCTTTAATTGTTAGCTGCTGGTCGATGTACCACCCTGCCTGCGCTGCCCATAGAGCAACATCCACGCGACGTTCTAGCGGCAAAACCAAAGCAATTTGGCCATCGGCCGTGACCATTGCCGCAGCAATGCTCAATAACGATGTCATTGACAATGTTTGCTCCAGCCTGGCTTGCTGACGTTTTTTACACGGCAATTGCTGCCCAGCAGAAAAGTATGGCGGATTACTAATGACTAAGTCGTATTGGTGTTGCGGCCGCCACTGATGGATGTCAGCCAGCTGCGCGCTCAAGCAATGCTGCCAAGGCGATGCGGCAAAGTTGCTTGCCGCTTGCTCTGCCGCTTCCGGTTCGATTTCAACGCCATCGATCTGATAGTCAGTTAAGCCATCATCGGCCAAACGCTGAGCCATCATTAGCGCCAAGATGCCGCTACCTGTACCAATGTCGAGCACCCGTTGTACTCGGCTCAAATCAACCCAGCTGCCAAGCAGCAGGGAGTCCGTGCCCACCTTCATGCCACAACGATCGTGACTGACGTAAAATTGCTTGCATTGAAATCCGCTCATTGCCATGCCTGTAATGGATAAATTCAGCGATCAGAATCGGAGAGTTCGGGTATACTATCCGGCTCCACAGACAGCAGACAATCATGCCATGGATTTTGCCGACCTCGATTTATCGCCGAAACTACTCAAAGCCCTAACAGTCAGCGAGTACAAACGCCCAACCACCATTCAGCAGCAAATGATCCCAACGGTGCTTGATGGTGTCGATGTATTGGCCAATGCGCCGACGGGTACCGGCAAAACCGCCGCATACTTGCTCCCAGCACTGCAGCAGTTGCTCGACTTTCCACGGGCGAAATCCGGCCCGCCACGGGTATTGGTTCTGGTACCAACCCGCGAACTAGCCGCGCAAGTACTGGACTATGCCGAGAAGCTCAGTCAGTTTACTCATCTTGACTGCCGAGTTTTGACCGGTGGTGTTGATCACGCCGAGTACGCCCAGATGCTAAAGCGTAACATCGATGTTCTGATCGCCACCCCAGGCAGGCTTTTGGAGTACCTCAATCAAGAATTGATTGATCCGCGCCAAGTCGAAACCATGATCATCGACGAGGCCGACCGGACGTTGGAAATGGGTCACGGTCAAGACGTTGAAGTCATTGCTGCCGAAGCGCGCTGGCGCAAACAAACCTTGTTGTTGTCAGCGACATTGGAAGGCAATTTAGTCGCTGACTTTGCCAACCGCCTGCTGGAAGAACCGATTCGAATCGAAGCTAATCAAGTCCCTCGACGAGAAAAAAACCGCATTCATCAATGGATTCACCTAGCCGACGGTGCCGAACACAAGCGCCAGCTGCTATTGCATTACCTCAAATCAGAGCAAACCCAAAAGGTCATTGTGTTCGGTAAGACCAGAGCTGGACTTGCCGAACTCGCCGACTGGCTCCGCTCCGAAGGCATTGAGCCGTTTGAAATTCGCGGCAGTATGGAGCAAGACAAGCGCAATGAGGCACTGCTACGTTTTAGCCAACAACAACGCTGCTGCATTCTAGCGACTGACGTAGCAGCCCGTGGTATTGATGTTCGCGACATCAGCCATGTGATTAACTTTGATATGCCACGCACCGCCGATGTCTATGTCCACCGCATTGGCCGCACCGGTCGGGCGGGTGCGAAGGGCACCGCAATTTCGCTGGTCGAAGCCCATGATATGGCACAGCTCGAACGCATCGAGCGCTATATCGACGAGCCTCTGCAGCGCCGCTTCGTTAACGGCCTTCGTCCTAAGCACAAAGAGGCTTCGGTCGGCAAAAAAGGTAAACCAGCGAAAAAGCCGAGCAAAAAGAAACAAGCGAAAAAGCTAGCCGATGCGGTCAAACCAGCGAAGAAGCGCTTGCGGGATAAGAAAAACAAAGGCGCGCCACGTTGGTTGAAGTCAAAAGCCGAAGGCAACAGCAACGGTGCTCCGGCGAAAGACAAATCAAACTCTCAAGATAGCTAGGAGCAAGGCATGGCTCGAATCTCGGCATTGTACATTTACCCGGTAAAATCGCTGGCTGGCTTTAGCCTTGTCAGCGCAACGCTGGGGCCAACTGGACTGCGTTGGCGCGACAAAGTCGCCGACCGTCAATGGGTACTTGCCACCAGCTCGGGCCGCTTTATTACCCAGCGACAATTGCCGCAATTAGCACAAATCAAAACCGAACTGACCGAGTCGGCGTTAGTGCTTCACCATACCGAATGGGCCAGTATCAGCATTCCTTACGATTACGACCCAACCGAAGCGCGCCAAGTCACCGTTTGGCGCGACGAAATCAAAGGCTATGATGAAGGCGATTCAGTCGCAGAATGGTTGGCACAGGCATGTGGCAAAAACGATATTCGCTTAATCCGTTTTGGCACTGATTCCGAGCGGCCCGTCAGCACCAAGCACTTATGGCAAGGCGAAAGTAGCGAGGTCGCATTTGCCGATGGCTACCCCATCTTAGTCGCAAACACCGCATCACTTGAGCAGTTCAATCGTTACTTGCGCGAGCACCAATTGTCACCGCTATCAATGAATCGTTTCCGCGCTAATGTGGTGGTGACCGACTGGCAACCTTGGCAAGAAAACGCCACAGCCGAGCTAGCCGAGCAACACAACCGTTACCAACTGGGTCTCCGCAAACCTTGCGAGCGTTGCCCGATGATCACCACCGATCAACAAACCGGTGAGCGGCCAGAGCAAGGTTTACCGCTCAAAGCACTCACTGAGTTCGATAGTCTAGGCGATGGTAGCGGCGCTTATTTTGGTCAAAACGCCATTATTGTGCGCGGCCAAGGTGAGCTGATTGAAGTGGGCGACGAGCTGCGGGTTGACTAATCAGCCAACCCGAGTCGCAAGACTTACTGCTCTTCTCGCAAGAACACCAGCTGATCAGCCGATGACTGCTGTTCACTGAAGTAATAGCCATCGGTATCAAAACCTTTCAGCTGCTCGACATCAGAGAGCTGGTTATCAATGATGTAACGAGTCATCAAACCACGCGCTTTTTTGGCGTAGAAGCTGATGATCTTGTACTGACCATTCTTGCAATCTTTGAATACCGGAGTAATCACACGGCCGTTCAACTGCTTTGGTTTGACCGCTTTGAAGTATTCATTTGAGGCCAAGTTAACCAATACATCATCACCCTGTTCGACCAACGCACTGTTGACCTCCTCGGTAACAATATCGCCCCAGAAGGTATACAGATTGGCGCCGCGAGGATTAGCTAATTTAGTTCCCATTTCGAGACGATAGGCCATCATTAAATCGAGCGGCCGCAACACACCGTAAAGGCCAGACAAAATCCGTAAGTGCTGCTGAGCAAATGCCAAACCGGCGTCATCCAATGTTGCCGCATCAAGCCCGGTGTAGACATCGCCTTTAAAAGCCAGCACCGCTTGTTTGGCATTATCAAGCGAGAATTCCGGCTGCCATTCGGCAAAACGTGCGGCATTTAAACCAGCCAGTTTATCCGAGATTTTCATTAGCTTAGCGATATCGGCAGGCGCCAATTGGCGACACGATTCAATTAACTCAGCAGAATGCGCTAACAAATTAGGCTGGCTGAACGTGCTCGTAGTTGGTGGGGTTTCAAAATCCAAAGTTTTAGCTGGGGAAACAACAACAAGCATGGCAAGGCTCCGATAATTATGGCAATGGGCAGGCACTATAACATAGCGCCTGCCAAACCAAAGCGATCACAAACCTAGTTGCTTTTCGACTCCGCTTGCTGTTTTGGCTGCCACACTTCGTCAGCGAGTGACTGATCCAATTCAGGGTAGTCACTGCGATCAAAGGTCGGTAACTTGCCGGCATCAAGTTGGTCGTTGTAGTCCTTCGCCAGTTTCACCACCACACCAGACAACAACAGAATGGCAACCAAGTTAATAATGGTCATAAATGCCATTGATAAATCAGCCAGTTTCCAAACAATCGGCAACTCTGCCATGGCACCAAACATCACCATCGCCAAGACAAAACAGCGGAAGAACTTCAGGCCACTTGGATGTTGGTGCTCGAGGAATACCAAGTTGGTTTCGGCATAGGAGTAATTGGCCACAATGGACGTAAAGGCAAAGAAGAAAATCGCGACAGCAATAAAGTACTTACCGAATGCGCCAATTTCAGTGCTGAGCGCCATTTGGGTGAGCTCAATACCAGAGACTTCAGACCCCGGTTGCAATGCCCCTGAAATCAGAATCACTGACGCCGTGCAGGTACAGATCACTATGGTATCGACAAATACCCCAAGCATCTGGACATACCCTTGCGATGCCGGGTGCGGAGGATAAGGAGTAGCGGTCGCGGCAGCATTAGGCGCACTGCCCATGCCGGCCTCGTTGGAAAACAGCCCCCGCTTAATACCATTCATCATTGCTTGTGCAACGGTGTAGCCTAAGCCGCCAGATGCGGCTTCTTGCCAGCCAAAGGCACTCTTAACAATGAGACTAAATACCGCTGGCAGCTCGCCAATATTCATCACCACAATGGACAGAGCAATAATCAAATAGGCCAACGCCATCAGTGGCACCACCAGCTCGGCAAATCGAGCAATCGAGCGAATACCTCCGAAGATAATTAAGCCAGTGAGCAGCTGAATTAAAATGCCGGTCTGATAGTTTTCCCAACCGAATGCTACATTGGCGGCATTGGCGATCGCGTTCGCTTGCACCGCATTAAATACCAAACCAAAGGCGATAATGAGGCAAATGGCAAACGCCACGCCCATCCAGCGTTTACCGAGCCCCCGCTCCATGTAGTAGGCTGGTCCACCACGGAAATTACCTTCGTCGTCTTTGACTTTGTAGAGCTGCGCTAGTGATGATTCGGCAAACGAAGTCGCCATGCCGATGAGAGCAATCAACCACATCCAAAAAATTGCACCAGGGCCACCTAGGTAAAGAGCGACGGCAACCCCAGCCAAATTGCCGGTTCCCACTCGGGCGGCGAGGCTGGTACACAAAGCCTGGAATGATGAAATACCATTTTGATCGGCTTGGCGGCTATGACGCAAAACCGAGAACATATGGCCGAAGTGACGAATTTGGATAAACCCGAGACGAATAGTAAATAGCGCGCCAACTCCCAACAGGAAGTAAATCAGCACTTTCCCCCAAAGAATATCATTCAGAAAATCAATCAATTGTTCGAGCATAGTTAACCTTCATTAAGGTGGAACCTGCAGCTAAATAGCGTCCAGTTCCGATCCAATCTCAGCGTTTAAGTCGCTGCCGACCGAGGAACACAATCCCCACGGCGAGATGGAAAAATAATTTTATTAAATGATTATAATTATCATTTGCAATTACAAAAAGCAGCTTATATGATTAACCCAACTTGAGAACACTTCCTGAGCGGGGGTGAGCTTGCTCAAGTTGGCGACCAACCATTGGTCTGGTCTTGGTCGCTTAATCTCGTCTGGCTCTATTGGCTCTAATTGCCATCAACGGGGACCGAAGTTTTCGGTTCCCGTTTTTCTTATCTGTCATTCAGAAGAATAGCTGCAAAATAAACGGAAACCCGTAGAACAAAGCTAAACCGATGAATAGGGCAATAATCGTCTTGGGCATTTTCGCCAACTGCTGAGCCGCAGCGTAAGGCAGTAATTTGCCGCCGGCTTGTAATAGCGAAGCCTGCTTCAAATCTCGTGGCCCTTTACTATTGTGTTCGTACATCGCCAGTCCTTGTGAAGCAAACTCAACGCGTCGCGAGATCAGTAGACATAATCAGCAAGTTGATAAACCAGCGTATGATCTTGGTGCAACAAAATCAGTTGCTGGTCTTTGATGCGAATCAGCGCGCCTTCATTCAGCACAGTGAAAACCAACTGCTCGACTTTGGCTAACTCACCAATGCACGCCATCCGTGTCGAAGGACCCGGAGCCATCGACAAAGCGCCGCGCTCAAGCGTGCCCTGCCCCATGAATCGATTACAACCAGCAATACCTGCCAATCGTAATCCTTCTTGGAACTCAATATCGGGCCGCTTACCCGCTTCAAGCGGTTGCCCCAGCATATCCGACAGCTTCACGCCATCGACCATTTCTAGGTTGTAGTGATGGTGAACAAGCTGTTCAACACTGGGAACTTTGCCACTCTCTGCTGTGATGTCCTGACTCGTTGAAGCACAACCCCAAACAAACCACATTGAAGCCAAAACAAAGAGTTTTAGTCGCATAAAACGCTCCTGAAAGTAATAACTTAGGCAGTTAAGTTAAGCCCTTGCCAATTTAGACCGGCGGCACTTCGAGGCGGGCACCAGTAATAGCCGCCAGTCACAGGACGGGAGAACTGGAACAACGCATCGACAATGCCATCATCAATGCCAGCCATACGCTGCATTTGTTGTTCAAACGCTAAGGTTGAGTGACCAAATGCGACAAACATCAGTCCTGCTTGGGCAGATTCAGCCCAAGGCATTGAACGACGCAAGACAAAGGCCTCCGGTTCAAACTGCTCTTGTGCCGTGCGCTTGACGTGAGCGCTTGGCGGCGCATCGAACTCGGCGTTGTCAGCCAAACGACGACCGATCATATTGTCTTTCTGTTCTTGGCTGTGTAATGAGAAAGCGGCCAAATCGTGGACCCATTGCTGTACCGCCACACAACTAGAACCATCAATACCATCGCCAACACCACCAACAAACGCGGCACTCACGGCATCATCGCCATCTGGGTTTTCTGTACCGTCTTCGTAGCCGGTCAGGTCTCTTCCAGAGCCATGTTTAAAGGCTTGGGTTTGCTGAATTAAATCAAAGCACTCGCTCAATTCTGCTGCCATCATTTGGGCTTCAACGACCAACGGACCGGGCTCGTCGCCACGCAGCCAAATCCACAAATCCGCCTGTGTTGATGGCACCGTCACTCCCGGTCCAGCCATTGCTGGAAACGCTGCTATTTTGGCAGTTGCAGTCGCCGGTAATAGCGCAGCGCCAATACCGATGACATGTTGCTCAGCCAGCTCAAGCTGTTGGATGCAATGTAAGGCTTGAAGCACCGATACTTCGGGAAGCTTGTCTAATGTCAGATAGACACCATGGCTAGGAACAGGCTGCAAAATCGCAGATTGCATATAAGTTACTCCTGATAGCAAATACTAATGAGCCTAGTAGAAAGCAGTCATCCTAGGCAGCAAATTTTTAAATCGCTTTGTTCACAAACAAAAAAGGCCGCTAAGGCCTGTCTCTTGATCACATCTTAGAGTTCAAGAGACTTGGCTAGCTCGTACCCTTCAAGGATGGCTTGTAATTTGAGCCATCCTTGCCACAGCACTTTAACTGAA
>NZ_NGNS01000035.1 GCF_002165625.1 Neiella marina | reverse complement strand
GGGGTGTTTATCTGTTTGTTTTTTGGCGAAAGTAATTAGATCAAATCGCCTCATGCGTGTCTATCTTATTGAAAGGAATCAATATTATGAGGGGATTCCTTAGAACGCGGCGTTAGCTGACAGGAATCCCTGCATTTAGTCATATTGATATTCATCAGTTCTTAAAGGATATAAGTTGAAAATAAAAAAAATACAGCTCAATAATGTAAAGTCATTTGATAGCGTGATCGAATGTCAATTTGATGAAAATACTCCCGTGTACAGTATCTCTGGTAGAAACGGAGCGGGTAAATCTACGATTCTTAAGTCAGCATACTTAATACAAAAAGCTTATTTTTGTATTCTTTTAGGTTCTCAGTTTTGGGAAAAGTTTGAAGCCGAAGCTAGCCGCTTTCTAAACTCATCAAATTCATACATAAATTTAACAATGTTTGAGGGTGATGAGGAAGTTACTCTAACTTTATTTATTGATAAGAAAAAAATCACATTAGATTGTAATAATGATGATTTTATAAAGAGATATTGGAATTTAAAGTCACCAGAAAATTTGATTTTATATATCGATGCAAGTAAAGGGTTTTCAGAAGAAACTCTACAATTTAATGAATTAAATATTGCTGATAACAGTAAAATAGATCTTGCTATTGAAGCTGTACTTAGACCAGAACAACTGTTTTCTGGGATATACCGGCAGTTAGTTAAAGACCATGTCCATGGTCGACTAATTCCGAGCAAACCTGATAGGCTTCTTTATTTTCGAGTTGCCTCTAGGATGTTCACATCTTTAATTCCTAATGTAGAACTAAAGAACTTTAGTGGTAAACACAAAGAAGGAGAGTTTGTTCTTTTAGGGAAAGCAAATATAGATAGACGAAAACCATTATATGATGTTCGCGAGTTTAGTTCTGGTGAAAAGGCACTATTAAGTACTTTATCATTTCTGTGTATCTCTAAATCAGTTTGTGCCTTATTTATAGATGAGCCAGAAAACCACTTTCACGAAAATTTGTTATTGGAGTTTATAAGCCTACTTTATGCACTTTGTGAAAATGGAGGGTTGCTAGGTTGGGCAACTAGGGAAAACGAAAGCGGTGGGGGATTAAACCTAAAAGAGGAATGGCTAGAAAAAGAGTACAAAGATCACCAGTTAAATCAGGTCATTTTATCAACCCATTCCAAAACTCTTATATATAAAATTTTTACGATGGGTAAAAATTTTATCGTTAGCGATGAAGTTAAAGAGATAAATTATGATGATGCAGAAAATGACCTTAGAGAATTAGGCCTGAGCTCAATACATAGTAAGGTATTGTTAGTCGAAGGAACAGGAGACCATGAATCTCTTGAATATATATTAAAAGGTAAAAACATTAATATTAAGCCTTTAGGTGGAAGCAAGGAGGTTATCGAAACCTTTAAAAAACTTGCAGCACTTAAAGAGCACATTAGAGACATGCAATTTGTTTTTCTAGTGGATTCAGATAATAAACCTAATGAGTATTTCGTAAAAATAAGAGATTTAGATGTTAACTTTTATGATGAATCCTTCATTAAGTTGTCAAAGCACGAGTTTGAAAATTACTTATTGGATGAGGAAGTATTTAGTAATGTAGTTAATCACTATGTAAGTTATTCTGGTGAGGAAGATAAGCAAGTTACGACTCAAGATATTAAATTAAAGTTTAAAGAGTTTGCTAATAGCTCTCTACCACAAGTCTACAAAAAAGAAACTTCTTTAGTACTAAACCATAAAATTGAAAGTTTCTTTGCAAATAAGCTTTGGGGAAACAGGTCTTTTAACTGGGAAAATAAAGATAATATAGTGACGCAGATTAATGATAGTGTTTTGGATATTGCTAGCATTCAATCTTTAGCCTCTGATTTAAAAGAATCGATTACTTCTGTGTTCGATGCCTATGAAGTAGAAAATGAGAATACTCTTATAGATCGTTGTGATGGTAAGCAAGTTTTTGGTAAGGCTTCTGCTTATTTTTCAAGGCACTCCGGTATTGATAATAAAGTGTTTAAGAAAGCAATATACCGTAATGCTTTTATGTTAGAGGATAGCCAGTTGACCATACTAGTAAAAGATATCTTAAGGCGGTTCGCTTAAAGTCAGCTAACAAGGCAATGAAGTCGGATTCGTTACAGTTTGCTCGGTTTCGCTTCGCTTCACATTTTAGCAAACTATTACTCACCGCTTATTGCGGCGTTGAGCTTAAGAGAGCATGAGTAATTCTGACTTAAAACTCCTGAAGGTACCGCTAAGAATCTTTTGTCTCTTACTTCTTTTGTTCCGGTTACACGTGACATATGAAAGCTTTGTAGCTGAAGAGCTATCCATACGCGGGCGTTTAATAATGCGTTCTCAAGAGCCAATCATGTACTGGTTTTGGATTGCATCTGAATGTGTATTTGCGTTGTTTCTTGCGTACTTGTTTATCAAGCCACCAATTAGTAAAAATTGGCCCAATTAGTAGAGTTATGAGCATGAAATTACTTTTACTCATATTTTCAGCTTTATTGCTAAATGTTTGCGGAGCCGGAGAGCAAATGCCACAGAGTATTGTGATAGAGGTGTCCGATAAGGATGTGATCGTAGATGGTGATATTGTCTCTGATCTAAGCTCTTTCTTTTCTGCAAAAGAAAACTGCCCTGAGTCGATAGTCATAATGGTTGATAAAAATGTCGAACATAAAAATGTTGTAGCCGTCATGGACGTTGTTAAGAGAGCCAACTGTGCAAAAATCAGCATTGCGTCAATTTAAAGCCAGCTCATATAACAAGTTGCTCAACGAAAACGCCAGCCAAAAACGCTGGCTCGGACTCGCTAGCGCTCTCCCCTTATTAAAAGCGTTATGCCACCACATAAACTCGGAGAACCTATGACAAGAGCCAACCACCTAGAACGCATCTGGAAAAAACTCGGAATAGTTATTCTCTTTATTCTGGTCGTAATGTCAGTAGTAATGAATTACGCGGGCGACGCTAGAATATTAAGTATGATGTTTATCGCAGGGAACCTCGGTGGCTACTGCGCAATCCACCGAAGTTTGTTTGATTACTCAGATGATGATTTAGCTCAGTTATCTCAGTCATGGTTCGCTTTAATACTACCTCCTTTAATTGGAGGGATTCTATCAATGGTTTTATACGTCATTTTCATTTCGGGGATAATTTCAGGTGAGTTGTTTCCCACTATAGTTAAAGATGAAGACATACCTAATAGCTTTGATGCAATATTTTCTCAACATGCAGAAGGTCCCTCTGACTATGCAAAATTGATATTTTGGGGCTTTGTCGCTGGGTTTAATGAGAAGTATGTTACTAATATCATCGACTCTATCAAGACAAAGGCATAACAAGCGCGAGTTGTCGGACTGTGTAGTTGACCCGCTTTGTACCATAGTGATATCGCAGTTGAGCTATCAAGATCGTCTCATCTTGATAGTTGTGAACGATACGGTGCTCATCGTTGATGAGTCTGGATCAGTAACCAGAAAGTCCATGTTTGATAAGTCCAGGCTTACCGATACCATTATAGGGAGTGACCTTTCCCCCACGCCCTTCCCAAAAGATCGACACTTCAAATCAGGGAGCTTTGATGTCTGGGTGCATAGCAGAGTTCATTGATGCCTTATAAATTGTTCATAACACTACTTATCTCATTCAGTCTTTCAGGTTGTGCAGAGAGAAGCATAAGCATCACTGACAGCAAGGGAGATGTCGTAGGTGGCTATATTGCTGGTTATGACTGGCACTTTTACGGCCTTCAAGATTCTATTGATTACATGCTTTATAAATGTGCTGAAGATTCAATAGCTAAAGGCTATAAAATATCGGATGAAAGGCTTCTGGTCCTAGACTTCACATTGCCACCACCACCTGAAGGTAAGTCATGGAATAGAAAACTGGCAATGCATCATTTTCATGAAGGCAATATTAGCGAAACAAAATTGGGATACATCCTAGCCGATATAGAATACCAATACGTTCTGGTGATTCAGTCAGCAGAAGAGGATTTGGCTACCGGTAAAGTGACTCAAGCTGAATTCGATGAAATTACTAAAGCTGCCAAGCTTCAATGGCTTGGCGAATAAATCACCTTTCAAAACCATCAAAACCGCTCTGCTGGACGCAGCGAAAGCTCCTTTTATGGGCGGTACAAGTAGTTCTGCTTCAGAGTGCCTATTAATAAACACATCAAAACGCCTGCTAACAGCGCTGATTAATTTGTCATCAAATGTATAAAAATGTATCAATGTGCATTAGCTACTTTTATCCCTAACGCAATGAATTAAAATAAAATTATTAACATCAAAAAGGGATTTTTATGATGACTAAGAGATTGGAATATAGATGGCTGCTAGCTCTTATTACGACAGCACTGATCGGTTGTGCAGCCAAGCCTGTTGGTGACAAATTTTCATCAAGTATTGCGCCGCCAGCGGCTGACGAAGCACAGATTATCATCTACAACAACAGGGCGTTCGGTTATGGCTATTCATGGTTAATCGCCGATGGTCAAGATGAAATAGCAATCCTCTCTAGTTACTCCTACCTAAATTATCTCGCTGCGCCCGGGCAAGTCCGGCTATCAGCTGACTTAAGAGTTACCCCGCTCTATACGCCCACCAGCTACTTTGACCTAGGAACATCGATAGCCAAAGCGGCTCATGCACATGAGATAAATACTGAAATTTTGTTTGAAGAGCTGGCGACTTTATCGGTGCAAGCAGGCAAGACTCACTACTACCGCCTAGAGATGCAATACGGTGGTCAGTTCAGGCCAAAGCCCTATCTGGTTGAAGTACCTGAAGCGGTTGCCAGCACCGAACTCACTGACACCCGTGCGGCTTTGCTAGAACACTAGCTACCGCGACTTCTGGATTGCACCCGGCAGCAACCTATTGAGGGCTCGACAACGGGTACATGACATAGTCACGATAGCCGGTCACGACGCGAATGTAGCCAGATAACTGCTGATCGAGTTCACTATCGCCGGTATCGGCAATCAAAGGCCGACCTTGTAACGATTGCAACTTGGATTTAGTCGCCACCACAATAATGTTATCGATGCCAATTAATCGGATCAGTTGTGGCGATAATTGCTGATTGCCGCGGCCAAAAATATGGCCTTGGCCGCCGATTACGGTGACCACTAATTTGCAGAGCTGGTCGTTACCCAGAGCTGTTTGCGCATGCTTAATCAATTCGGCTGCGGTCTGATCGGCCGCTACTAACTCCTGCTCGGCAACAACATCAACGCCCAGCAGCGTGTTGTCCAGCTGCAACAACTCCATCACTGCTGCAACCGTAGAGCCTGAGCCGACAATGGCGCGGCTGTCGTCAATTAAGTCGACCACTTCCGCAGCAATATCAGCAAGCACCAGCTCATCTGATTCCTTACCGCCGGATTTAACACTTTGCACATAACGGAGATCATCTGGAATGGTCATTTCTCCATAGCGCTTGGCTCTCACCACACCGTCTCGAAAGGCAGACTCGTCAATATCCATGACGTTTGCCTCAACCAAACTGAGTAGCTCGCCGTTGACCATATGTTCGACCATACGGCCTGCGGCAATAGGAGTAACCGCGTACACTCCGCTATGAATTTTGCAGCCTGCTGGGATCCCCAGTACTGGGGTGCTGTCACTGACATAAGCGCAAATATCGCGAGCGGTACCATCGCCACCAGCAAACAGCAGCAGATCAATGGGTTGCTGCTGACCATAGTCGTTGAGTGCCATGATAAAACCATGAGTATCGCTGGCCACACTCGGCTGCTGTGGCTGAAATATAACGTTTGCGTCAAACCCCATTGCTACTAAACAATCGTGCCCCATGGCACCGGCTGGGCAGATGAACTCAATTGCTTTTGCATAAGGTTGGAGTAGCTTAAGGGCCTGACTAACACGCTTTTCTGCCAGCGGCACAGCGCCTTTGGCCAGTGCTTGCTTCACCGTATCTTCGCCATCACTGCCTTTGAGGGCAACACTGCCACCGATACCAGCAAATGGATTTAGTATAAAGCCAATGGTCAGCTTAGCGCTCATACATTCCTCGGTAGTTAAAGTCTGCAATCGATAACTCTGCCGTTTGATAAGCCTGTTGCAGTGCCTTGATCCACTGCTGCGCTCGGGGAGGAAAGCCATCTTGCAAGTAGTCTCGCAACTGATCATAAACCTGATGCTGAAAGCCTAATCGGTCAGGCTCGACGCCATTGAGGTTATCCGTGCTGACCCGAAAATCGCGTCCGGATGCTGCCATGAATGCCCACTCGATGGCTTGCGGTTTAACTTCAACCTTTTCAAATTCGGCTTGCTCGATTGCATCCCGACCATCGGGACAGTACCAGTAACCATAATCTTCAAGCTTGCGGCGCTCTTCTCCGGCTAAGCACCAGTGCGCCAACTCATGCATGGCACTGGCAAAATAGCCATTGGCGAAAATCACTTGCGCGGGAGTCGCCGCTGTTGCGGGCAAATAAAGCGGCTCGCCGTCGCCCTTGACTAAAATCGTATTCAAGGCATGAAAAGTCTGGTTGAATAGCGCAATTAAAGGTGCGGTTTGTTCTGTGTCGGTTACTGGCAACAATCTATCCTCTGGGCGAATACCTAAACTGCCCTGCGAGGACGTATTCTATGTTGTCTGCAGCTTCAGCCTCAACTAGCAACTTTTAATTTGCTTCCAGTTTGATACAAGGACTTTGTTATGACGACTACCGTCGCATTTCTCGGCCTCGGCGTCATGGGCTTCCCCATGGCAGGTCACCTCTCCAAACACTTTAACGTCAATGTTTACAACCGAACCACCAGCAAAGCGCAAAAATGGGCTGAAACCTACTCAGGTAAGGCATTTGAAAACCCACGAGATGCGGTAGCCGATGCCGACTTCGTTTGTGTATGTATTGGCAGAGACCAAGACGTCATCGAAATGATGGAAGCACAAAGCGTTGCTTCAGTAATGAAACCTGGCACCATCGTCATCGATCACACCACCACGTCTGCCCTGTTAGCCGAACGCATGTCTGCATTGGCCGAGCAGTATGGTATCGACTATTTAGATGCCCCCGTATCGGGCGGGCAAGCTGGCGCAGAAAATGGTTGCTTGACGACTATGGTCGGAGGCAATAGTTCGGCCTATGACAAGGCGCTACCTGTGATGCAAGCTTACTCGCAAAAAGTTGCCCATATGGGGCCATCAGGCGCCGGCCAGCGGACCAAAATGGTTAACCAAATTTGTATCGCAGGCTTACTACAAGGTTTATCTGAAGCAATGCAATTTGCTCAACAAGCCGATTTAGATGGCGACAAGGTGCTTGAGGTCATTAGCAAAGGCGCAGCGCAAAGCTGGCAAATGGAAAACCGCGGCCACACCATGCTCAAAGGCGAATATGACTTTGGCTTTGCCATTGATTGGATGCGCAAAGACTTGGGCTACGCCATTGACGAGGGCAAGCGCAACCACAGTTTGTTGCCAGTCACCGCGTTAGTTGATCAATTCTATGCCGAAGTCCAGGCCATGGGTGGGGGGCGTTGGGATACCTCAGCGCTAATGACTCGTTTGGTCAAACACAACACCTAACCGAATAGCCACTCCCTCGCTAAATATTTACCCTCAATTGGCGCTTTGATCACAGTCACTGCGCCAACCAACCTGCATGTTGCAATCCCTCTTTACCAGTTCGTTGACAACAAATGACATTGAGAAAACTTCTCATTCAATTGACCTAGAACAAAAAACAAGATCCAGCTCACACTAGAATCACAAATAAATAACAAGTATTATCATTTGCAATTAATTATCATTCGCATTCTTATTAAGCTTACTTAAGCAAGGAACCGTGTCGTATGTCGTTTAACTTGTCGCCAGTTTCCAAGGCAATTATTACTAGCCTTTCTATCTCTATGATTGCACCAGCATTGGTTCAAGCTGCAGAGTCACCATCAGCCGATGAATCCGTTGAAGTCATTGAGGTTCGCTCGATTCGTCACAAGCTTGAACAAGCGGGCCGGCTGAAAGACGTGATTCAAAAAACAGAAGTGCTCGATCAGGTGATGATCGAAAACAAGAATGCCCTATCGCTCTCTGACGCCATCAACAATGAGCCTGGCGTCAATGTCTCTAATGAATGTTCCATGTGTGGCGTGAAGCGTGTCATGCTAAACGGCATGAAAGGTGAGCACACCACGATTCTGGTGGATGACTTGCCAACCCATACGTTGATCTCTGGTTTCTATGCCGTCGATGCCATCGCAACAACAGGTATTGATCGAATCGAAGTTGCCCGCGGCGCTGGCGCCTCACTTATTGCGCCTGAGGCAATCGGCGGCACAGTCAATGTTGTCACTAAGCAAGCGTATGAAAATACCGCACAGTTTGACGTATCAAAAGGCTCCCATGGCTACACAGCTTACAAAGCCAGTGCCACGGGTATTTCCACCAATGGCACGACAGGCCTGACGTTAATCGCCCAATATGACACTCAGGATCAGGAAGATCACGACGACAACTACGTGTCAGAAGCACCATTCCACGAAAACATGTCACTGACCGCTCTAGTCAGTCACGACGTCAATGACAGCAACAATGTTCAAATTCGGGTATCTCAAGTTGAATCGGAGATCTTTGGTGGCCCGGTACTTGGTGATGTCGCTGACTCCATCGGCCAGGTTCTAGCTGGCTATGATGGCATTCCCTCAGAGCAATTGTTTGTCGATGACGATGTTCGCAAAGAGTGGATCGGCAAGCCATGGGAAACCGCAGAGTGGATTGATACCTCACGCGAAGAAGCTTACCTCAAATGGCTGACGGATATTAACGGCGAGCTAGCATCAGAATTTGCCGTGAGCTATGCCAAACATGATCAAGATTCGTTTTACGAAGGTATCGACTATATCGCCGAAGACACCATGTGGTATGGCCGCGCTAAGTTTGACTGGCAGTTCAGCAACAGCCACTTTTTCACTTTCGGTGTCGATAGTCGAATGGAAGAAATGCGCTCCAAAACCGAAGCGTTAGAGAGCGTTGAAGCCTATGTGTCGGACTCATTTGATTACGACACCTATGGCATTTTTGTGCAAGACACTTGGACCCCATTGGATAACTTAGAAGTAGCATTGGCATTGCGTTTAGATAAGGTCGAAGCTGACTTTATCGACGACAAAAAGCCGGGCACAGAGATTGATGAAACCTTCATTGCTCCGCGCCTCGACATGCGCTACGACCATACCGAGCAGTGGACATCTCGCTTTTCTTTGGGCCGTGGTTACCGCGCACCGTTGTCGTTCTTCGAAACCGATCACGGCATTCTCGATACCGAACTGGGTTATCTGATTGATGTCGATAAACTCGAAGAGTCGTTGTCAGCCAACTATGCCCTGAGCTTCGATAACCAGCGCTTAGCTGCCACTTTGTCTATCGCCTACTCCAATGTTGAGAACTTGGCGGCATTAGAGGAAACCGAAGATGGCGTGCCAATTCTGACTCAGTTAGAAGACGATGCCTCTGTTGCGACCTTTGATTTGGTTGTTGGCTACAACATCACTGATAACTTGTTGGTCAATGCATCATTTGAGCACTTTGATCACGATGACGAGTTCAAGTCATCCTATGCCATTGCCCCCGTTGAGGATCGTGCCTCGCTGGATATTGAATGGACAACTGAATACGTCCATGTGTTCTGGTCAACCGTTTGGTTTGGTAGCCGTGATTTAACAGAGTATGGCTATGAGGGCTACAACATCCTTGGTGATGCTAGTTCGATCAAACCAACAGACGCACCAGCATACTCGGTTAGTGATGTTCGTTTTAAGGTCCCTCTGAATCAATGGCTTGGTAACGATGCCAGTCTTTATGCCGGTGTTTCAAACGTCTTTGAATACACCCAAATTGAAGAAGACGAAACGCCACTATTTTGGGATGCTGATGGTGGTTTCGATGTTGGCTACATCTACGGCCCTCTCCATGGGCGTGAGTTCTATGCTGGCTTTGAAATCAAGCTTTAAAAACCTAGCAGCAAGCCTGCTACTGGCCGTGGTCTGGGCTCCTGCCCAGGCCGATAACGTGGTCAACCAGCCGCTCGACGATTTGCGTCGCGCGGCTTCGGCACCATTGGCGCCGAACACTGCGGTGGCATCTATTGCCATGGTTTTTCAACCTGACTGTGCTTGGTGTAAAAAACAAGGCAAAACAATGCGGCAAATTTTGAATCAGTGCGGCGCCGAGTTGAATATTGCCATCATTGGCTATAAGGCCAGTTACCGACAGTTGCGCCGAGAACTCAAGCACTTCGATCAATCGCTACCTGCACTTGAAGCCGATCGACGATTTCTTGCTGCTGTTGAAGGTGTTGCGGCAACGCCAACCACGCTGTTTTTTGATCAGAATGGCGAACTGCTGCTAAAACAGCGTGGCTACATTCAGCCAGCGCAACTGTTTGACGCAGCTGACGCATTGACGCAAACAGGTTGCGCACGAATGGTGCCTGCGGTTTGATTCAATGTATTGTATTTGTTCTGCTCAAGGTACAGCAGCCAACAAGCATTACTACTCGGTGACGCTCTAGTCCCTCCATGGAGCGCTCTACACCCGACATCCATGTCGGCTGAAGCACCTCGCAGCAATCCTTGCTAACTGCTATCGGATTTCGGTGAGCTTCTGTGGCAAGCGGGATAAACACTTCCACAACAAGCTTCTGCTGCAGGACGCAGCAGTAGAGCCATCAGGGATGATTTCTCGGCGTCTTGTTGGGGAAGTGTTTATTCTGCTTCTCGCTCTGAAATCAACAAGCATTACTACTCGGTGATGTTCCCTTCGCCAAGCGATATCGAGGCCAAGTCAACGTTCAGACGCCGTTAATACATACTTGTAGGCTCGGCGCTGGCTTCCATGCCAGCGACGCTTCACTCTAGCCTTGACCTCGTTATCGCAGTCAATACATAGCCTTCTGAGTAGGAAGTGTTAACTCTGCTAAATGCCCCCGCCTGCTCTGGCGGTGAGTCCTTGATTGCTGACTCACCGCCCTTGCCCTAAAGGTCATTAATAGGAAGCGCTGTCACTCCGCCATTGACGATGAACTGATCGTCAAGCGAAATACCACTATCGCCAATGCCGCGATCCCCGCGCATACTAAATAAGATTCCATCGCGCCAGCGCCTTGTTGCCACAGCGGCGCGACGACCGCAGGCCCTGCCACACTGCCCGCACCAAAGCCGGTGCCGCTATACAAAGCTTGAGCCTTGCTGTGGTGCTCACTGGCAATATTGCGGTGAAGCCAGCGCATTGAGCAGGCATGGATGACACCAAAACTAGCGGCGTGTAACAGCAAAGAACCGATCAATATCGGCCAGACATCAGGCCAGCCGGCCATCAGCAGCCAGCGAATGCAAGTAAGTACTAACGCCAGTTGGAACAAAGTCAGCAAACGGAAACGGCTGAACAATGTGCCGATTTTCCAAAACAAGACGATTTCAGCAACGACACCAAGAGCGACCAGCCAACCGGCAGCAAATTCGCTGTAGCCTAGATCGACCATGTGGAGAATGAAAAAGCTGTAGTATGCGCCGTGACTGGTTTGAATGAGAAAGCTACATGTCACTAAACCGACGAGCGCCAGTGACCAAAATGGCGCATCACTGTTGGCCTCTTGATGTTGTTGCTGTTGCTTCGCTGTTGGTTGCGCCACCAAGCACAAATTGGCCATTAGCAGCACCGACAAAAACACCCCAATGGCAACAAATGCATTGGCCCCATAGTCGGCAATGGCGACGCCAGCTAGCGTTGAAATCACGATAAAACCCAAGCTACCGGCACTTCGAACTTTGCCGTACATACCCGGGATCACTGCCAACTTGCGCAAGGTGATCACTTCGACCTGCGGCAACACCGCAGTCCAAAACAAGTTGAAGCCAGCTAACGCGATGAGTCGGCCAATTCGGCTTTCCAACCAAAACAAACTAACCAAACACAGCAAGGCGCAAAGGCTACCGAAGCGAGCCACGAGGATGTGTCGACCGGTTTTATCGGCGATAGCAGACCATAGACTGGGGCCAATGATCCGCATGGTGGCGATCATTGCCAGTAATTCGCCAATGCTTTGCGAGTCGTACCCGAGCCGATCAAGGTAGACGCTCAGGTACGGCACCATCAGACCAACGATGGCAAAGAAGGTAAAGTAGGCGCCGCTTAGAATGGATATATCCGAGCGGCGCACGTCAGACTGGGACGTTAACACTGCCCAGGAATCGGTGGGATTGGTGCGCTAACACCTGCATTTTGGCCGCGGTGACGAAGTAGTTGGTCCATCAGGGTGATAGCTACCATGGCTTCGGCAATTGGCACCGCACGAATACCAACACATGGATCGTGGCGGCCTTTGGTGATCACTTCAGCCGATTCACCACTGTTGGTAATGGTTTCACCCGGCACCGTAATACTGGACGTTGGCTTCAAGGCGATTCGGGCAACAATATCTTGGCCTGATGAAATTCCCCCTAGCACACCGCCAGCGTGGTTACTGGTAAAGCCGTTTGGTGTCAGTGTATCGCGATGCTCGGAGCCTTTTTGGGTCACCGAGTCAAAGCCATCACCAAACGCCACACCTTTGACCGCATTAATGCTCATCAGCGAGTGAGCCAGTTCCGCATCGAGGCGATCGAACACCGGTTCGCCCAGCCCAACCGGCACTTGCGAAGCCAACACAGTCACTTCGGCGCCAACCGAGTCTCCGGCTTTTTTCAAATCACGCATGTAGGCGTCAAGGGCTTCTAATTTACTGGCATCGGGGCAGAAAAATGCGTTGTTGTGAACCTCATTGAGGTCAACCGTTTCCGCTCGAATAGGCCCCAGTTGCGACAGGTAACCATTGATTTCAACACCATGAACCTGCTTCAGGTACTTTTTAGCAACAGCACCTGCCGCCACCCGCATGGCAGTTTCACGAGCCGATGAACGGCCACCACCACGGTAGTCACGGAACCCGTACTTTTGATCGTAGGTGTAATCGGCATGACCAGGGCGATACAGATCTTTGATGTTAGAGTAATCTTTGGAACGTTGGTCACCGTTATAGATGACCATGCCAATAGCGGTGCCAGTGGTTTTGCCTTCAAACACCCCAGATAAGATTTTTACTTCATCATCTTCACGACGCTGAGTGGTATAGCGAGATGTGCCGGGCTTGCGTCGGTCGAGATCAATTTGCAAATCGGCCTCAGAGATTTCAAGTCCCGGGGGACATCCATCAACAATACAACCAAGCGCAGTACCATGGCTTTCGCCAAAGGTGGTGACGGTAAAGAGCTTACCTATGGTGTTTCCTGACATAGTGCTGTTACATCCGTTTTCTAATTCAATGGAGCAGCGAAAACTGCTCACGGGTTGAGCGATTATGCAAACGCAGCGCTGTGGGTCAACAGTGCATTGCGGTCAATGGCAAAAATACCGTGACCGCCGTTTTGCAATTCAAGCCAGACAAAGGGCACATCGGGGAACGCTCTGGCCATATGAACCTGAGAATTGCCGACTTCACAGATCAGCAAGCCATTGTCTGATAACTGGTTTGGTGCCTCGCGCAGCATTCGACGCACCAAATCTAAACCATCGTCACCTGCCGCCAACGCCAACTCGGGTTCATGTTGGAACTCATCGGGCAAGTCACTCATGTCTTCGGCATCTACATACGGCGGGTTGCTGACGATCAGATCGTATTTGACCCCGGCAATGCCATCAAAACAATCCGATAGCAGTGGGTAGACGCGATCCGTTAGGCCATGCTCTTCAATGTTGATTTCAGCAACTGCGAGGGCATCGGCAGAGATATCTACCGCATCAACTTCCGCTTCCGGAAAAGCATATGCCAGGGCGATAGCAATACAGCCACTGCCGGTGCACAAATCCAAAATCCGCTGCGGTCGCTCAAGCAACCATGGTGCAAATTCCTGCTCAATCAGCTCCGCCACTGGTGAGCGTGGGATCAGCACACGCTCATCGACATAAAACGGCAAGCCAGCAAACCAGGCTTTGTTGGTCAAATATGGCAGCGGCGTTCGTTGTTGAATGCGAGCCATGATTAAGTCGACGATGCGCTGGCGCTCGGAGCGAGTTAACCGCGCGGTTAGTACTTCATTGCCAATATCGCCAGGCAAATGCAGGCTATGGGTTATCAGAGCGACGGCTTCATCCCACGCATTGTCGGTGCCGTGACCAAGAAATATCTTGGCATCGTTAAAGCGGCTCATGGCCCAGCGCAGCAAATCTTGAATCGTGACGAGCTCATTGACTGCCTCGTCGACAAAAATTTTATCCATTTTTTAACCCTTGGTGTCTGTCAAGCTCACAGGTAACATAGCGCCAACCGATAATTCAAACCGCACAACAGTGCCGCGTGGAGCAGCGATGACCCAGCCTAGTGATGACGATGAGCTCGAATTTCGCCAGCTAATGGCTGACGTCAAACAATTGCGGCAGGATACCATATCCCCCACGCCGCAGCGCACTAAAAAGCGTAGCGACCGAACCGTGCAACAACAAAAGCATGCACAACGAGAAGCTGACTTTTTTTTCTCGGATACCTTCGAAGCCCATTTTGCCGACACTGACAAAATCAGTTGGCTCAGTGACGATGCCCCAGCGGATGCTGCTCGACGCTTGAAAAGAGGCCAGCTACAACCGGATTTAATGCTCGATTTACACGGTATGACTCAGGCTGAAGCAAAGATAGAGTTAGCGGCTTTAATGACTGCAGCTCGACGTCAGCGGGTTCAGTGCGTGAGCGTCATGACTGGGCTAGGAACTGGCGTATTGAAAAATCGTCTGCCCCATTGGCTAGTGCAACATCCTGATGTGCAAGCGTTTTGTCAGGCACCGAAAAGCTGGGGCGGTCGCTCCGCCCTGCTGGTACTACTGACTGTCGATGAAGCGATCTGATGACTGCCTAGCGGCATTCGTGGGGCGCTTTAATCCACTTTAAGTGACCAAGTTGGTTGTCTGTATTTAACTCAATACAAGCCACTCCAGACGTACAAAAGATTGGCGCATGGCGACCACTGTCCAACGCCTCAACCAAAAACGAAACCAGCGGCATGTGGCTAACAACCAGCACTGCATTCACTGCTTTGGCGTTGGCCAATTCCCACAAGTAACTCGCCGCGGCATCTGCAGAAGCGCTGGGAATCAAATAATCATGGGTTTCTTCCACCGCATGACCAAATTTCCAACTCGTTTTGAGCGCAGCCAAGGATTGTTCCGCTCGGACATAAGAACTAGTAAGCGCATAGTCGATGTTACTCTGAATGGTCGATAACCAACGGCCGACCTGTGCGCATTCTGACGCACCAACAGGAGTGAGTTGTCGCTCCCGGTCACGCCCAGCCAAGCTTTCTGCTTCGCCGTGGCGCATTATATATACCAGCATCTGTCCGCCTAAACTTGCTGCATTGTAATTAACGACGCGAATTGTACTCGATGACTACCGGAACACAAACTTTGTCATCTTGGTTTATCACTTAGATCAAAAGTAGCTGATAGAACATCACTAATGAATAGACTATTAGTCTTAGATTCGCTATCGACTAGATGTCCAGATCACATCTTGGCCTTGATCCCGGTCAACTTGTGGCAGGCTTGGAAACTGAGTCTAGTATTAGGATAAATTTACACTTTGACGCTTGTTTTTGTTCCAATTTATTGGTTAGTTAAACAGATAACGACGATCTTGATTGGCAACAATAGAAAATGCGCTTGCGACGGCCCCCGTCAACAACTTTTTGAACACGCTGTTCGTGCTTACCTTTTTCGTTGCAAGCCGCAAGCTTTAAGACACCATTGCTATGTCAATGCAGTCTCGGCTGATAGCCGTTGTCAATAGTAAATAATACAGAGATAAATAGTGCTGAAGAGTCCTCAGGACCATCGACAATATCAACCCCTGACCTTACCCAATGGTCTTCGGGTACTGCTAGTTGCGGATCACAAAAGTGAACAAGCGGCGGCGGCGATGACAGTTAACGTCGGCCAGTTTGACGACCCCGACGACCGCCCTGGCATGGCTCACTTCCTTGAGCATATGCTGTTTCTTGGTACCGAGGGCTACCCCGTTGCCGGTGAGTATGGTGAATTCATTCAGCGTCACGGCGGTAACCACAATGCTTGGACCGGTACCGAGCAAACCGGCTTCTTTTTTGATTGCCGACCAGAAGCCTATGAGCAGGCGTTAGACCGATTCAGCCAATTCTTTACATGCCCAACGTTTAATTCCGAATGCGTCGACAAAGAGCGTCAAGCCATCGAATCTGAGTATCAGATGAAGGTCAATGACGACACCCGGCGGATTTATCAGGTTCACAAGGAAACAGTAAACCCGGAGCACCCTTTCAGTCGATTTTCGGTCGGTAATTTATCAACCTTACACAATGAGGCCGACTCGCTGCGCGACGAAGTCATGGCATTTTATCGTCAGCAGTATGATGCTCGTCGAATGACTTTGGTATTGTTAGCACCACAGTCATTGGAGCAACTGGAGCAATGGGCTCGCCAGCTGTTTACCTCAGTTCAAAGCGGCAACGCGAAGGACAGACCGGTATTGGCTCCGCTCTATTTGCCTGAAAACCTGGGGATACAGATTGATGTCGTACCTATTCGTAACATGCGAAGGGTACTGCTGACTTTTCCGATGCCCGAATCGGCCCGCTGCTATTTAACCAAACCCATTGCTTTGCTGAGCCATTTGATTGGTTACGAAGGCCCCAATTCCCTCTATGCCGACTTAAAGCACCAAGGCCTAATTAACACCCTGAGTGCCGGCGGAGGCATTCGCGGCAGCAACTACCATGACTTCAACATCTCGTTGAATTTAACAGAAAAAGGCTGGGACAATCAGGACCATATCGTCCGCGCAATTTTCGACTTGGTGGAGCTCATCAAGCTCCAAGGTATTGAGGAGTGGCGCTACCAAGAGAAACAAAACCTGATGCAGCAAGCATTCGAGTTTTCAGAACAACCGGGCGCCCTCGATACCGTCAGTCACCTCGCTCAAAACATGCATAAGTACCCGGCGGAACATTATGTATTCGGCGACTATGCAATGACCGACTTTGAGCCGGAGATCATCCAACAGGCGCTCAACGCCATATCGCCGGCTAACATGCGGCTAACCCGAGTACATCCAGACAACGACAGTGAGCAGGTCGCCGACTGGTATCACACCCCTTATCGAGTTCGGCCGTTTAATGCGGATCAACGAAAGCTGTGGCTGCAGCCAGCGATGGTCGACGTCGAATGGCAACTTCCGCCTAATAATCCATTTATTCAGACCAAACTCAAACCGAGGCGGCAGGACCGGGAAAAATCGCAACCTAAGCTGTTGGTTAAATTAGACGGCTTGAAAATGTGGCACGGCCAATCGAAGCGATTCCATCAACCCAAAGGCCATCTATACATTGCTTCTGACAGCCCAATGGTCGATGCCGAACCTCGACATCGCGCTTGGACCAAGCTTTACGTCGATATGCTCTATGATGAGCTCAGTGAAATTACTTACCAAGCCGAGATTGCCGGTATTGGCTATGAACTGTTTGCCCATTCTACTGGCGTTTCACTGCACCTTGGCGGCTTCACCGGTCGGCAATCGTTTCTATTAGAGCTTATCTTCGAACGTTTTAGGCAGCCAGAGCTATCCGAACAGCGATTCGAAGAGATCCGTTATCAACTGCTAAGAAACATTAAAAACCAAGCTAATTCAGGACCATTGAACCGGCTATTTGCGGCACTCTCTAATCTGATTCAACCGGCGAGCTTAACTCCTGATTTGATGGCGCAACACATTGCCGACACTGAATATGAAGACATTGTTGAATTTGCCGTTCAGTGGCGCAAAAAAATTGCCCTAGAGATTCTGGCATACGGCGATTATACCGAATGGGAGGCGCGCTCACTGGCAGGCCAGATGGCAAGTCGGGTATTTCAGGAAGGCGAACCCTACGACATTCCAGAAAAGCAAATCATCTCGCTTGAAGGCATGGGTCAAGTTGATTACCAGATTGACAATCAACATCAAGACTCAGCTGTCGTGGTCTATTACCAAAGTGCCTTTGCAACCCCTTATCGAATGGCCTTGTTTGCTCTCACCAACCAGTTGATGTCGGCAACCTTTTTTAACGAACTGAGAACCAGACAACAGCTCGGTTACAGCGTTGGCACCGGCTATATGCCCTTGTCCTCTTTTCCCGGGTTACTGTTCTACGTGCAATCCAACGTCGCTTCGCCGTCAACCATTCTCGCTGTTATTGATGATTTCATTCAACAATTCCCACTGGTTCTGTTGGAGCTTTCAGAGCAATCGTGGCAGCAAACCAAAGCATCATTAATGGCTCAGATCATGGATAAAGATGGCTCGTTGCAAGAAAAGAGCAAACGCTTCTGGGTTAGCATTAGCAATGGTGACATTGAGTTTAACCAACGCGAGCGAATTCTCGCCGAGCTACAGCGTATTGAACGCACTGATGTATTGAAGTTTATCGTAGAGCAACTGAAAGCCAGTGGTAGCGATCGCTTGGTGCTCCACGCACTCGGGCAATCACATCGTCATCTCGAACAACAAGAAGAGTCTGTTCAGTTCGAGTCAATCGACGAGTTTCAAACCAATGCGAAGAAATTGCGCGTCACACGCCCAACTTAGTTGGCTTGATTAACCATACATTTGTTAATGACTAATTCTTCAGCTTAGATTGCTCAGAACACCCTAAATTCGCTGCAATCCCCCCACAAATCACACTTTGCTTTGACATCATTCCGACCATTCCGTATAAAAATGGTTTCAACCATCTGGGATGAAGGTGCTGCTGCTATTTTGGCAGACAGTTAAGTGTGACGGCTGTGCGACAACTAACTCAGCGAACAACTATAAGCAATCGCTGGAATGACAATTCGATTTTGTGGCTCGCAGCAGCATTGGTCATGCTCTGGGCTTCGGCGTTGCCAACTTTCGCCGATGAAGTGATCCATTATCAAAAGCTTTCTTTATCAGAGCAGCGTGAGCAATCTGATGTTCTTGATATCGCCGAAGACGCCGATGGTTACCTTTGGCTTGGCACTTTTCAAGGTCTAATCCGTTACGATGGCACCGCCACAACACGTTATACCCACCATCGCGAGCAAGCCGGTAGTTTAAGCAACAACTTTGTTCGCGCCATCCATAAAGACTCCGCTGATCGGCTTTGGATTGGCACTCAAAACGGCTTGAACCAATATAGCCCCAATAGCGATAGCTTCAATCATTACCTAGAACAAAAGGTGATTTGGGGCATTTTCGAATCGCCCAATGGCACGCTTACCGTATCGACCAATGACAACTTGTATCAGTGGCATGCAACAGAACGGCAGTTTAAGCCGCTATTGCCAGAGGGAACCTCTGCCATTGAGCTGAAATCCTTGCACTTTGTGGACCAGCAACGAGCCATTGCCGCGAGCTATGAAAACGGCATTTTCGATATTGATTTGGCGTCCCTTACCGTTACGCCTCATCGTGCCAACGAAGAGCTTACCGCTGCTCGCATTCAGCTTTATCAAATCACTGAAATAGAGAATGAGCTCTGGTTTGCCTCTTCGGCAGGCATTTATGTGGCAGAGACTTCAACCACAGAATTACGTAAACACTCATCCGATAAACTGGCTTCACAATCGATACGCAGCGTCTTTAAAGCCGCCAATGGCAACATCTGGGTGGGTACTGAAAAAGGGCTATTGATTAGCCGAGACCAAGCCAATTTCATCAACGTTAAGCAGTTTTACAACGGTGAGTCGACCGTTGACAGTGCCTTTGTCTATCTCATTAAAGAAGATGTCTACGGCAATGTATGGTTTGGTGGTCGTGGCTTGTTTGGCGTACACCATGCGTCGGCGGATATGTTTCGCCAATATCAAATTGCTGACGACCATTCGACTAACCTAAATATCCAAGCGGTTACCGTGTCCGAACATAGCGTATGGATGATTAGCGACACCGGCTTGTTGATGCATTGGGACCCATTAACCAAACAAGTGGTGGAGCGCATTGCTCTTGAAAGCAATCGTTCCATTGCCAACCATTACCGCATTAAATACGACACCATTCGGCAGCAAGTCTGGATTGGTTCAGATACCGGGCTATACAGTTATTCGCCGGCCAATCAGCAACTTAAACACCACCCTATTTTGGTTGCAGAACAACCACTATCACGAGAATTTGATTTTAAACTCGATGGTGATGGCCACATTTGGATTGCCAGTAAGCACCATGGCCTGTTGCGGTACTCTCCGAATACATCAGCGTTGAAGCAATTCCAAACTCCACAGAATATTGACGGCAATTTCAATACGCTAGAGTTCCACCATGGAGAAATTCTCATTGGGAGCGAAACTGGGCTACTAGTTTTTTCTCCTGAGCAACAATCTTTTTCACAAATCGATTTAGATGATGGCGATAGTCGCTGGATTACCAAGATTATTGCGACTGAAAGTAGTATTTGGGTTGGTTCATTGTTACATGGCGCATATCGGCTAACACCGACTTTCGAGCTGGAACAAAATTTCAATACCGAGGATGGCCTTGTTGACAATGGCATTTGCGATATCATCGTCGATCGCAAGGCAGGTACTTGGGTCATTACCAATTTCGGAATTAGCAATATTGCTGATAAAGGATCTGTAGCGAGATCGTTTCAATCGAACAATGGTCTGCATAATGCGGAGTTCAATCACAAGGCTAGCTCTTTTTCTGAATCAGGTTTGATTTATGCGGGAGGCTTAGACGGTATTGTCGTTTTTGACGGTAGCGAAGTGGTTGAAACAAACTACAGCGGCCAAGTTCAGCTTACCCAGCTGCGGGTATTCAACCAAATTGTAAAAGCAAATGATGAGCACAAGCGCTTGTCGGCCAATATACAGGCCTTGCCAACCGTCAATTTAATCCACGGGGATTCACCATTTACTCTAGAGTTCTCGCTGCCCTATCCTGCCCATGCGAACAACTTTAAGTATGCTTATCGATTGCTGGGGCTCGAGGACAACTGGCTCATTTCAGACGAAAGTAAACCAAGAGCAACCTACACCAACCTGTCACCGGGGCAATTTGACTTTGAAGTGAAAGCCCTAAGTAAGGATGGCCTGTGGGAAAGTGAGCCGACCCGCTTAACAATCAATATGGCGCCACCGTTATGGCGGACACCACCAGCATACCTCGGCTACGCCATTGTCCTGATTATTATCATGATGTTGTTGGCTAAGCAGCGCCAGGCTCGCCAAGAACAACAACAGAAAGTTATTAAAAGTGAAGAACGGTTAAAACTATCGCTGTGGGGCAGCGGTGATGAGCTGTGGGATTGGCATATACAAACCGGCAAAATCTATCGTTCAAATATATGGGGCTTGCTGGAGTTTCCCCATGATGGTCGCCGCAGCCCGCAAAAGGGTCAACAGAGTAATATTCACCCCCGCGATTTGAAGCGTGTTCAGCAAGCGCTAAACAATCATTTTGATGGTAACACTAGCTTTTACGAGGCGACTTATCGGGTTAGAAACAAAAGCGCCGAATGGATATGGATCCTTGATCGCGGCAAAATCGTTGAGCGCGATGTCGAAAATGCGCCGCTGCGCATGACCGGTACCATCAAAGACATCAGCAAGCTAAAACAAGCTGAAGAGCGATTAACCCTGTTCGCCCGCTCTGTTGCAAACATTTCCGATGGTGTGTTTATTTTGAGCCGCCGGTTCCGAATCGTAGAAATCAATGAAGCCTTCAGCAGCATCACTGGCTTTGGCAAGTCGCAAGTGCTCAATCGCTCACTGCGATTCCGTAGTTACCCAGATGCGTTTTCTGAGCAAGTTAAAATGCGCTTGGCCAAACAAGGTCGTTGGGTTGGTGAACTTGAGGAACTCAGAGCCGATGGCCAGCAGTTTTTCTTAGAGCTGACTATTGACCCAATTCACAGTGAGGAAGGTGACATTTCTCACTTCGTCGGAGTTTTCTCTGACATCACCCGAAGAAAGCAAACCGAACAAGAGCTCCACCGCCTGAGTGTTGAAGACACCTTGACCAAATTACCTAATCGCTCTTGGTTCCAGGCAGAACATCACAAGTTGGTTGAAAAGAGAACTCGCCATGCATTAATGGTTCTCGATCTTGATAACTTTAAGAAAATCAATGATTCGCTCGGTCACGTCGCCGGTGATGAATTACTCCGTCAGGTGTCAATCCGGTTAAATCACTGCACCCGTCAGCAAGACACATTATTCCGCCTTGGTGGTGATGAATATGCCGTGTTGATGGAAAACACTACCGACGTAAATACCATCACACGAGCAGCTAAAAGCTTGCAAAAGTCACTTGAGGCGCCGTTTTCCATCGCATCCAGAGAGTTGGTGGTTACTTGCTCTGTTGGCATCGTACTCTATCCATTAGATGGCGAAACCTCAGAAGAGCTGCTGAGAAATGCCGATACGGCGATGTATCATGCCAAGAGCCAAGGTAGCAATCGTTATGTGTTCTTCTCATCGCAGATGAACCAGAGCGCGATGCATCAATTACACCTTGAATCTTTGCTGCGACAAGCCATTCGCGACGACAGTTTCCAGCTGCACTATCAACCTAAATTCTCGTCAGTAACCGGCGAGCTTGATGGCATGGAAGCACTAATCCGATTGCATCATCCAGAGCACGGTCCAATCTCACCCGGTGAGTTTATTCCTCTGGCTGAAGAAAATGGCTTGATCATTGAAATTGGCGACATCGTTCTTCGCAAAGCTTGTTTCGCAGCGGAAAGCTGGCGCCGCCAGGGATTGATGAGAGGCCGCATCGCCGTCAATGTATCGGCACGACAGTTTAGCTCGCCAAGTTTGCCGGATCGGATCAAACGCGCCCTAGACCTAACGGGATTACCGGCACATTACTTGGAGTTAGAACTGACCGAGGGCGCATTAATTGCTGACCCTGAAGGCGCAATAGAAGTCATGAAGGTCATGCAAGAAATTGGCGTTCATATCTCGCTTGACGATTTCGGCACCGGGTACTCTTCGCTGGCTTATCTTCAGCGCTTCCCGATTGATACGCTAAAGATTGACCAAACCTTTATTCGCAATTTAACCACTTCTCAGAGTGGCCGTAATATGGTCGCATCGATTGTGTCGCTGGCTCACAACCTTGATCTATCAGTAGTTGCAGAAGGTGTAGAGACCGAAGAAGAGCGAGACATTCTGACCGAAATGAATTGCGAATTACTCCAAGGCTACCTGATGAGTCGTCCGCTCAATGAAACCGACTTTTCGGCATTCCTGCATATCCAGCAACATCAGCATGAACTGTCGCCTCAGCAGTACCCGGCACAACGTGATTTCCAAGCGGAATAATCTTGCCGTCAATAAATTGTCAGGCTCTAAAAATAAATCATTTTTCCACGCCAAAAACACCATAAAATCATTTAAAAACAAAAACATATAAAACATGGCATTTCTTTAGCTTTGTGTCCTGTGCTTTTGAGCATATTTCACAACATAAAATTAAAGGAAGTGCATCATGTTAACTAGTCTGTTTCTTGCAATGTCAATGACTACTGCAGTGCCAGCAACTGCGGATCTAGAACGAATTCCGGTCCGTTTTGAGCCTGCAACTGAAATGCGTATTCCTGTGCGCTTTGAACAAACTTCTGAAGCTCGGATTCCAGTGCGATTCGAGGCAGCGTCAGAGCAACGAATTCCTGTTCGCTTTGAACCTTTAGAAGAAAAACGTATTCCTGTTCGTTTCTAACTGGGAGTGGTCACTATGATTAACCAATTGATAAGCTGGATCACTGGTAAACCTAAGGTAATCAAAGTGCAATTGCCGGAAGGATTTGATCAGCTGGAAGTTATTCAGGCCAATCGCTGGTGGGCATAATGTCGCAACCAGCTCGCAATTAAAAAGGCAGGTTAATTAACCTGCCTTTTTTTTATATTTTGTCCCGTCCTGAAATAGGTTTACACGTTGGAGACCTATGATGGAAAAGCGAATTGCTTCAAAAAGAAAGCGCACTCAGCGCGACTATACATTGGGCTTTAAATTAG
>NZ_NGNS01000034.1 GCF_002165625.1 Neiella marina | reverse complement strand
TGATACTCCCCAAAAAGTAGTGTGGAGATCAGATCGAAGTTAACGGAAAAAGTTCAAAAAAATCCCCGCCAATTGCTTAGCGGGGATTTGTGTAT
This sequence comes from Neiella marina, assembly GCF_002165625.1. GTDB lineage: Bacteria > Pseudomonadota > Gammaproteobacteria > Enterobacterales > Neiellaceae > Neiella > Neiella marina. Next base: position 29,889 of record NZ_NGNS01000034.1, on the reverse strand, counting down.
AAGAGACAGGCCACAGGCTGCTTTTTTATTGTCCAACAGGCTAACTGAGTTAGTCTTTGTTGTTTCTGACCACGCCCGGTAAGTTTTTCAACTGCGAGGTAACAAAATCTAACGTGTTATTCAGTGATGCGACTTGTGCATCCATGGCATTGAATCGCGAATAAAGCTGCGCTTCTTGAGTTGCGATTCGCTCTTCAAAAATCTCGCGCTCTATGTCTAAGCGCTCTACCTGACCTGTTAAGGTGTCTACCCGAGTACTAACAATGCCATCAGCGCCGGAATAGATTTGCAATTGCGCTTCGAGTTTTACCGCCATGCCGGGTTCTTCATCGGTACCGATGAAGAAGTTTTGCAGATCTTCGGTATTGCTCTTGATAGCTTCTGATAATGCCGAAGAGTCAACCTCAAGATAGCCATCTCGATTGGTGGTGATCCCCATGTTAGATAACGAGTTAATGCCTGTTTCGCCAAATGTCGAGCTCACTACGCCTCGGAACTGGCGATCCATCATACGCAGCGTCGCATCACCAGCCAGCGGCGCAGTAATGTCCGCATCGAGATTGACATACTGAAGGCTTTTTGATGTCTCAATGTAATTGTTGTAGGCATCGACAAATGCTTTGACAGCATTATTAATTTGACCGGAATCTTCGGAAATACTGATCCGAGTCGTTTCGCCTGGTTCGTTGGTATCAGTTAGGTTAAATGTGACACCTTCAATCGCGCCTTCGATCAAGTTTGAGTCGTTGGTTACCGTCAACGACCCGTCAATGATAATGATTGCATCCTGAGCAGATTGAGTTTCGCTCATTTGGCTACCAGCAACATCGGCCGAGTCAAATTGCAGCTTTCCTAAACCTGTACCATCGGTGATTTCAGTATCCGTGGCGTCAAAGGCTTTAATGGTAATTTGGTTAGCCAACCCGGTTTGAGAAGAATTAAGTACCAGGTGAGCGCCAGTATCATCAGTCACAATCGAAGCCGAAAGACCGGGATTATCAGTCGCGTCATTGATGGCTTCTTTGATGTCGTCAAGAGTTGCGTCAGCTGCAACGGTAATTTCAAAGGTATCGCTGCCAAGGCTAATTTCCAGTCGCCCTTCACCGACAGGATCTTCAGCAACAAAGCCTGCAGAGGTCAACTTCTGAGCTTCCGCAAGTTGTTGCACTTCAATTTCATAACTACCTGCGTCTGCGGTCTCATCAATTGTCGCGGCAAAGTAGCTGCTACTGCTGAGGGTCATTTTCATTCCCCCATAAGTATCAGACTCAGTCAGCTTGGCGAGCGAGCTCTCTAGTGTATCAACCGCTGTGCGGAGGGTTCCGTAGCCGGTAATCTGATTAACATACCTGTCTTCCTGCTCCTTGGTGCGCGCCTCAAACGGTACCCGTTCAGCGTCAATATAAGCGCCTACAATGGCATTGATATCAATGCCAGAGCCAATACCTGGAGTAGAAATTGTTGACATAACGAACTCTCTTAAACTTCTGTATTTACAAGCAGTCCGGTTGCTTCAGATAAACGAGCGGCAAGTAACAGCACTTCTTCGGAAGGGATTTGCCGTACCAATTCTCCGGTGTCTTGATTAGTCACCTTAATCACATCCTTGCCAGACTCTTTATCAACCGAAAATGCAATATCTCGATTCAAGGTCTGCACAAATTCCTGCAATTGCTGTACCACAACTTCAAGCTGCTCGGGCTTCAGCTCTTCCTCCGCCGCCGCAGCTTTTTGCTCCACCTCTGCCTGTGCTTGTGCTTTTGCTGCTTCTGCCGCAGCAATTGCTTCTTGCACGGTCTGCTTAGTTACTTCTTCAGACTTAGAAGTTTCATCAGCTTGTGGAGCTACCTGAGGCTTAATAGTCGTCGCCGCGCTCAGATCTGGCATGACACTATTGTCAATCGCCATAAGTCACCTCCGAAAGAGCCTTTCCTCTATTGTTCATTTATCGACCGAGTATGCAAATACTTTAGCCGTACAAACGCAAAAAGGAGCTCAACTTAATGAGCTCCTTTTTCAGCGAGTTAACTACTTGATTTAGCCAAGTAAACTCAATGCTGCCTGTGGCAACTGCTGGGCCTGTGCCAAAATCGAAGTACTGGCCTGCTGCAAGATCTGGTTCTTGGTCAGCTCAGTGGTCTCTTTGGCAAAGTCTGTGTCACGAATACGGCTACGTGATGCAGATGAGTTCTCAACAATATTCTCAAGGTTAGAGATTGTTGAAGTTAGACGGTTTTGTACCGCACCCAACTGAGCTCGAGAGCTGTCGATGTATGAAAGTGCATCGTCAATCACCGCGAGCGCATCTTGAGCACCTTTGGCCGTGGTCACGTCAATGTCAGAAACGGCGCTCAACTCGGAAGCTTTGACTGTGCCGGTATTGGCGATATCGGTACCCGAACCAACTGCTACCGAGGCATCTGCCGAAGATACATTGTAAGCACTGTCACCATTAAGTTGGACAACTCCGGAGAAGGTGACCGCATCACCATCATCAAAGGTCACACCGGCACCAGTTGACTTAGTTTCACCATCAAACTCGTATGCTTCAGCAGTTAACGTCGCTCCGCCAGCATTCAAGTTACCGATCTTGATGTCTTCACCGTTCTCACTCACTAATCGAAGTGTCGAGCCACCATCTTCGGCAACCGCAGTGATACCAGTATCGCCAGAAACCTTGTTAATTTCATTTGCCAACGTTTCAATGTTGCCATTAGCGCCAACAGTGGCAATGATGGTTTTCTCTTGGCTAGTGCCGTCATTTGCGCCGACCAAGTCAAATGAGATGGTGTCGCCTTCAGTCAAGGCAGTGAAGCCTGTGACGTCGATTTGAGTACGAGCGTCAGCTTTAACGCCAGTTTCAACCGCGTTGGAGTTAATCTTGTCTGCAACCTCACCGGCAGATTCGTCAGCTGCAACGGTAATGGTGTCAGATGCACCAGAAGAAGTAATGGTGATATCACCGCCATCAACGCCGTTGCCTGCAGCAGCAGCAACACCTTGAGGAGCAGAAGCCGCACCGGTTACAACAACAACTGTACCCAGACCACCAGCAGAAGCAGGAGCCGCACCACCAGAGCCATCTGAGTTACGCAGTTGTGACTGGTACGTACCCATGTCTGAAGAGCGGAATGCAGCCAAGGTGACATCAATGGTTTCGTTCGCCTGCGCACCAACTTGGAATGCTTCAGAACCGAATGAACCGTCAAGTAGTTTACGGTCACCGAAAGAAGTGGTTTCAGCGATACGGGTCAATTCTTTTTGCAGCTGAGCTACTTCTTCTTGAATCGCTACACGATCTGAAGAAGAGTTTGAGCCGTTTGCCGACTGAATGGACAGGTCACGCATACGCTGCAGGATGTTGGTTGATTCTTGCAACGCACCTTCAGCAGTTTGCGAAATCGAGATACCATCGTTGGCGTTACGAACAGCAACATTCAGACCGTTAATCTGAGATGTTAAGCGGTTAGAAATCTGAAGACCTGCTGCATCGTCACGTGCGCTGTTAATACGCAAGCCCGAAGATAAACGAGTCAGAGATGTATTGACCCCATCAGAGGCCTTGCTCAGGTTTCGCGTTGAGTTAATCGCAGAAACGTTAGTTTGAACGGTAAGAGCCATAGTGTTTTCCTCTTGTCCTGCGGGTCAAAACCTCAGCAGGTATTTTTTAGTCTCACCATGGTTATCGGGCCATTAAAAAAATCCTTTAGAAAAAAATTTAAATTTTTATCAAATGCCCCTCTCTGTCGGCCTTTGGTTCACAATCAAAGGAGCGAGACAATGTGTTATCAACCTGTTTTTATTTGTTTTTATCCATAAACCAACCGTTAAATAAAAATTCGGAGAACAGATGGGGTATCAGCTTTAGATATGATCCAAATCACTTATTTCATGTTGGCACAACGAGTGCTTCTTTCCGTAAACTAAGGGTTAGTCAATCTTCGGACGTTCGGAGCAGCAGCAATGCCCCAGCATCATCTATTTATTACCGGCACTTCTCGTTCTGGTACAACCACCATCGCCAACTTTCTTCGTAACGATCAGGCAATCGTGATGGGGCGAGAACGGTTTGCGTGGCGGCTAGCAAAAACGGGCGATTTCGATCCGTCTTTGTTCGAAAAACATCGCTTCTGTATTGACTATCAAGCAGATGACTCACACCACGCGGTCCACCAAGCCTACTATGGCCAAGCTGCCGAATACTTCGAGCAAGCCCAATGGGTTGGCGACAAGCTGCCGTCACTGTTCAATCACTACAACAAGCTGATCAGCAATTTTCCCGATTGTCAGGTCATATATATGATGCGCAACCCTTATGAAGTTGCCGATTCTTACCAAAAAAGGGCGGAAAAAACTCAACAACAGGTGGCCCAGGGCCAATCCGCCGAGCGCCTTTGGCCCGTCGAGCGAAATTGGCGAGTTGCTATCGATGAATGGAATGAATCAATTGCAAAGACCTTAGAAGCGATGAAAAAGCTCCGTATTTTCGTCATCAAGTACGAGGATTTGTATCGAGATACCGTGGTATTGAAGAGCCTGTATCAATCTTTGCAATTGCCACTACCGCCGACTCAACTGGAGTTGTGGCAACAAAATGCTGACAAACGTAAAGAAATAGAAGCAAAACGAGCGCTGGGGCTTGATGAGTATCAACGTTCAGTGATCGCCGCCACTATCAACTCGGACAACTATGCTCAACTGTTAAGCCAGTGATTATTGCCGCTGGCATGTAATGTGCACAGAACTTGGCTAGATGGGGTTGTGTCAAAAACCTGCCGTTGCTTTATTGCAGTAAACCTGCGCAACAGGTTCGATACCATTGACTCAATAATCAGTGGGCGAAATAAAGGAGCGACATTTTTGCACTGCTGGGCACTTAACTTTCAAGCGAAAGCGCCGATAAAGAGTTCAGACATTGATAGGACCCAGTTGTAAGAGGTTCTGATACTTTCGAGAAGGTATTGTTATGGCAACACAAAATCCACAAGCCAAATCGGCAATTGAGTTGTTATCTGATGTGAAACCAGTGGCATTCATTGAAAACAAAGCCATGGATTTTGAAGCCATACAATCGTTATTGGTCGACAGTAAGGCAAACAATCACTGGGCCAACTATGGACCAGCCAGCCAGCGTCTAGAAAGCTTTTTAGAACAGAAGCTAAACCTGCCACCACATAAAAAAGCGGTGATGTGCAAAAGTGGCACTGCCGCGCTACATACGCTCGTTCACCTAGAAGAGCACAAAGCGGGTCGCAAGCTCAATTGGGTGATTTCATCGTTTGGCTTTATCGCCAGCAACATCGGTTGCTTGAGCGATGCTCAGGTTCTCGATTGTGACATCAATGGCATGCTAAGCATCGATGCATTGAAATCCCTGCCGGAATCAAGTTGGGATGGCATTGTCATCACCAATATTTTCGGCCTCTGCCAGGACATCAGTGCATACGAGCAATTCTGTAAACAACACAATAAAGTACTGATTGTCGATAATGCAGTGGGCTTGTTTTCCGGTTGGCGTCACCAACACTCGCCCAATGAAGCGATCAGCTTCCACCAAACCAAACCTTGGGGGATCGGTGAAGGCGGTTGCATCATCGTCAATGAACAAGACGACAAACTCATTAAAGACATGTTGTGTTTTGGTCGTGCTCAGGCTCATATTGAGCGCCGCTATTGCAGCAATGAAAAGCTTGCCGATATTAATGCAGCATCCATCATGGCATGGCTGCAGCAAATGTTTGAATGGTATCCGGTATACACTCAACAAGCGGCTCGAATCGCATCGCTGGCCGAACAGCAAGGGCTGCGCTTGCTGCTGCCACTTGAACCGGATAAGCCCTATGGCAATGTACCGCTGTTAGCCGATCAACCAATTACCGATGACGACTTGGCTAATCCTTACATCACCTTGCGGAAATACTACACGCCGCTTGCTGCAACGCCGACAGCCAAGGGACTGTATGATCGAATTATCAATGTGCCCTGTCACAGCGAAACCTGTCACATTAGTGATCAACAATTTAGCGCACTGTTTCAGCGACTAGCCAATACCAATTAAATCACCGATAGTGGGACGCATTGGCGATTCGCAATAGCGCAGAGAAGGACACGGCTTGTGCACAATATTGGCGGTTATTTTGAGCTTGAGCAACCCAAGGTAGCGATGTGGCAAAGGCCAGAGCTTCATCGTTTAACGAGTGGCAGGGCCTGCCTGACAGCGATCCTTCAGCACCTTAACCCCAAGCGCGCCTATGTGCCTCACTATTGCTGTGACTCGGTGCTGTTACCATTTGAACAACTAGGTATAGAACTTTGTTTCTACCCGATTGATCAGCAGTTCATTCCTTGCAAGCTACCATCATTAAAGACCGGCGATGTTTTCTTATGGATTAACTATTTTGGCATTTGTTCAGATGTTAAAGAGCAGCTGATTGAAAGGTATTGTCCTGAGCAACTGATTATTGATGACACTCATAACTTATTTGGATTTGAGCCATCGCGGCATTATGCCTTTAGCTCACTAAGAAAGTACTTTGGCATACCTGATGGTGCTTTACTTTGCGCGCCAGCAGCACAGATTTACCCCGCGCCAGCGTCAGCGCGCAGCATCAAACACAACGAATTACGCGCAGCAGGATTTACCCAACAAGGATATGAGCTGTATAAGCAGCACGAACAGAGTTTCGATTGCACCGTCTCTGAAATGCTGCCATTGAGCCAGCAGCTTTTAAAGCAAGTTGATATGCTATCGGTTCAGTTGACTCGACAAAGAAACTTTGACTATTTGCATCAGCGATTAGGCCAATACAATCAACTTGATTTACCGAGCCGCCCCGTTAGTCCATTTTGTTATCCATTGCTGGCGGATAAAGCAATTGATAGAGCTGAATTGTCGCGAAAAGGTCTGTTCGTTCCTGCGCTATGGTCCGACGTCGAAACTCGTAACCAAGATGTGCCGGCGACTGAATTACATCTGGCGCAACATTTAGTCCCTCTGCCAATCGATCATCGCTATGACGAACAACAAATGGCTGTTTTGGCCACCGCAGTTGAGCAGCTACTGCAAACCTGAGCAAATTAGAAATGAAGTGCGGTAGGCAACAATGCCGCCCGATAACAGGATTAGATTGTTGATGAAATGCCTTATCTGCGATTCCAACATGAACTATTACTTTTCAAAGCAATTTGATGAGTACGACTTAGGCAAAGTGGACTACTGCAAATGCCCCAACTGCGGTTTTTGCGCATCACACACTCATTTTGAGTTGTCCCAAAGCGATTGGAACCAACTAAACGAGGCGTATCATACCAAAAGTCACTTCGCGGAAGATAACCCCCACAATCGTAACCAACGCTATTTTAACCAGGCCATGATGCTCTCGTTGATGACCAAGCAAGGTCTGGTCAAACAAGGCAATTGGTTAGATTGGGGCTGTGGCGTCGGCGCGGTATCGCAATTATTGAATGACTACTTTGACCTTAACTTGTTAACTTACGATAAGTACTTCACGCCGCACATCAACGTCATCAAGGAAGCCGAGCTCAAACCACGGCAGTTTGATTTGGTCGTCAACACGGCCGTTTTCGAACATGTCCGCGGCAGAGAAACTCTTGATGAAATCGAATCGTATGTCAGCGATCGAGGTAGCTTCGCTATCCACACTCTAGTCCCTGAAACTGTCCCCAAAGATCCAAATTGGATGTATCTGATCCCCGTGCATTGTGCTTTTCATACTAACAAGAGTATGGCTATTCTAATGGAAAACTGGGGTTACCAATGCTCGGTTTATAATCCAGATTCAAAAATGTGGGTGCTGTTTAGAGAGCATGCAGATGTGATTCAACCTCAAGTAGAGCAACTCAATCAAGCACTCGGCTGGCAATACCTGCATTTCAAAAATGGATTCATGGACTACTGGAAGTAAAGGACCGCACATGAAACTTGGTATCATGCAGCCCTATGTATTTCCATACATTGGGTACTTCCAGCTGATCAAGGCAGTTGACCAATTTGTCATACATGACGACGTCCAGTGGATTAAAGGCGGCTGGATTAACCGTAATCGCATCCTCGTGCAAGGCAAACCGCACTTCATCACCCTGCCAGTGAAAAAAGATTCAACTCTTTTGCCGATCAACGAACGGCAACTATCTGCCGATACGGAACAACAACGAGCCAAAATACTCCGACAGATAAAGGGCGCATATGGCAAAAGCCCTTACTTCAAACAAGCGATGGACGTTGTTGTTGATAGCTTGACGACCCCGGATATCAATATGGCGCGATTTGCCGTCCATACACTTCAAACCTGCTGCGATTATTTAGGTATAACGACAAACATTGTTTGCTCTTCGCAGCTCACAAAAAACAATGCCTTACAGGGGCAATCGCGAGTCATCGAACTAAACCGCGTGATGGCCGCAAACCACTACATTAATCCGATTGGCGGCACGGACCTGTACAATCGCGATGACTTTGCCAATGCCGGTATCAAGCTGAGTTTTCTGCAATCAAAAAACATCACCTATCAACAGCTGGGCGGCCACGAATTTGTGCCGTTTTTGAGCATTATCGATGTCATGATGCACAATTCGGTAGATGACATTTGCGGCTTTTTAGCTGAATTTGACCTCGTGTAATCACCAATCCTTGGCATGTAACATGCTTGGTTTTGGATAAATCACGGCTAATCGACACCGATGGGATACCGCCGAGAGCCGCAATATTGCGACACCAATCAGTGCAGTGATGACATAAGGTGTTAGGATGGCCGAAACCGTGACTGTTGATGGCCATTATTAGAATCTGCCGTCGCCAGACCAACAAACAGCGTGATATGACCGAACAAAAATACAGCCAGCTGGAACATGTGATCACACAATTGAGTTCACTGCTCAGCCCTGTTCAAATGCAACAGCAGGTCCATCATGAGCAAGCCAATTGGCCAACAATACTGATTGTCGGCGCTCCTCGCAGTGGCACCACATTGATGTTGCAATGGCTATCTTCACTTGGGTTATTCGCCTACCCGAGCAACGTCATGAATCGCTTTGCTTATGCGCCGCACATTGGCGCGCTGATTCAACGCATGCTGTTCGAGCATCAGTTCGATCCCAGCGGAGAATTTGACGACTTAAAATCATCGGTCAACTTTGAATCGCTGCTTGGCAAAAGCCAAGGCGCCTTGGCTACAAGCGAGTTTCAGCATTTCTTCCGCCAGTACATCAATCATTACATGCCTGCGCATTTGTCAGACAAAGAAGTCAATGAGGTCGATTGGCAGGGCATTTGCCAGGGCTTGTTCAGCATTCAGGATGTATTTCAAAAGCCATTCGTGACCAAAGCCATGATGGCCCAGTTTAATCTTGCTCCGCTATGCCGAGTTCTCAAACGAGTGGTGATCATCCATTGCCAGCGAGAGCCATTGTGCAACATGCAATCGATCTTGTTGGCACGAGAGCAATACTACGGTAACCGAGAGCAGTGGTGGTCAGTGAAGCCTGCGCAATATCAACAACTGTTGACCATGGACTGCTATCACCAAGTGGCAGGGCAAGTGTTTTACAGCAATGATTCAATTGCCCAGCAGCTCACACACCATAGTCACGCATTGCACATCGATTACGATCAATTTTGCCAAAACCCAGCTGGTTTTTATCAGCAACTGCGTCAAACGCTAGCCAATCTCGACTACGAGATTCCTGCGGATTACACCGGTGTTAGCCAATTCAAACCAAATAACCGACAGGCTTTGACCAAACCAGAAGTCAGTCAGTTGCTTGACGCATACCAATTTCATTGCCAAGCCAACTTGTGTTCTACAACGGTTGACTCGCAAGCGCTTTAGAAGGAAAGGAACCGTGTCCGAAATATTTTTAATGTGCTCCGAGCGAAGCGGTAGCAATCTGATCACCAAGATTTTCGATGCTCACCCAAACGTGTGTGGCCCAAGCCCGAGCCACCTCGCTCAGATCATCGTTCCCAACCTATGGAAGTACGGTAACCTCAAGGATTCTTGGGAACTCCTTAGCAAAGATACCCTTGAGCTATTCGAACTCAAAAATTCACCATGGCGACTGACCTTAACCGAGCAGATGGTGGCTGATTTTGCCGCGCCGGGTGACTTCCCAAGTTTGCTGAGCGCCATTTACAAAAAAGAGCGAGAACTACACGGCAAGCAGCATATTTTGCTGAAAGAAAACCAGATCTACAGTTATGCCAGCTATATTCGCCGATACTTTCCGGATGCAAAGTACTTGTACATGATGCGAGACCCGCGCGATATGGCCTCTTCGTGGAAGCAAGGTTATGCGATCCGCGGCGGAGTAGTCAGAGCAGCACGCACTTGGAAGCAAGATCAGCATGGCTATACTGCAATGCGACATGAGATTGGAGCCGACAATGTCCCGTGTTTCAGCTACGAGTCGCTACTGCAACAACCGCAGCAAACATTGCAACATGCATGCTCGCTACTGAACATCGACTTTCATCCTGACATGTTGAATTTCCACAAGAAACAGGAAACTCAATCAAGCTCAAGCGTTGCTATTGACTGGCGCAATATCGGTAGCCCGTTGATGCAAAACAACTTCAACACCTTCGAAAAACGACTGACTCAAGATGAGATTAAGTTTATTGAATATCTGTGTTGGGACGAGATGGCGTCGCTGGGTTATACCCCAGTGTTTGAACGTTTAAGCGAATCTGAATTTATTGCCTTGGAGGCGCAACTCAGTGCCGTCGAGCCCTATGAAAAACCTGAATTTATGACGATTCCAGAAGCGGAGCGTGAACGTCGCGGTAAGCTCCACCGAAAAATTACCGAGATCCGCGATAAGCCTCACTTTATCGACAGCAAAGTATAACGCGCATAAATAGGTTAACGACAACGTGAAAAAAGCACTCGATTGCTTCATTGAGCAATATGACAAATATCCAAATTTTTCCTATACCAAGATCAATCATGGGTATTGGGAAAAGCTCGCTGAATCGTTAGACGGTGTTGAATGGCCGGTAACGATTGAAGAAAAAATTCAGGCTGATATTCGCTATCAGCAAAGTAACGCAAATAGCCCCCGACGCTATTGGGAAGATGGCCTGGTCGATGAACTTGATACGCTGCTCAAACAGGCTCTTAATGACCAAGATCCAAGTTTAAGTTTGAATTTTGGATTGAGCGCATGGCCTGATGACAATGCGATTCTTGGAACTCCGCACAATCCAGAAAAATCAGTACCATTCCTGGAGTACATGGTCGGCAAAGAGGCCATCAACAATAACGACGGACTGGTCCTTAAGTTAGCTATCCACGACTTCTCGTTTGATCAGTTAGTTGAACGACTTCGACATGAAAACGTGCTGCTGGTCGGCCCTGGCTATCTCAAAGAACTCGGCAACCTATTCAAATTGCCGCGATTCGAACATCTGCAGATACACCCCACGAATACTTGCTGTATGCGTCATATGTTCGAAGACGAGATTGTCGCAATTCTAGAGCAATTTGATCAACACGCAGTCGTATTACTGCAAGCAGCAACGATTGGCACTTATTGGATGCTCAAGCTGCGCCAGCGTTTTCCAAACGTGCGGTGGATAGATGGCGGTTTGAGTCTCAGTATCAGCAACATGGACGATTTGCTTCGTCGCCCTTGGGGCCAGGTTTATCGAAAAGAGCTAGTGAGCTATTACAATCATCTTGCTGGTAAACCCGTGTATCAGGAGCAACTTGTTGATCCTGAGTTGGCGACCCTACTCAAAAACTATGACAAACAGTCAGCAAAACAGCAAACACATCAGTTGCTCCAAGCATATCGCTACCTCGGTAACTTACCCAGTAATACGCAATTGCAACTGCTGCCAAATCTGACTGCGGCAACTCAGTTGCTCGGCCAGCAACCAAACGGCCAACGATGGGCGTGCCCTGATTATCTGGTCGATGCCTTCGAGTCGGCTCAGTTTGATCAACTGGTTTCCTGCCCAGTCAATTCTCAAGGACTCCTCGATCTGCAGAGTCCAGAAGTGGCAGCCTGCGATGCCATCATTTGGGTCGATATCAACCATCAACCGCTCAGTCCGGAGTTGGCATCAACACTTAACAGCTGCCCACAACAAGTGGTGGTTTATCACTTGTCCGGTTTGCCAGCGCAACGACTCCCTGTCAAAGCGATGCTAAGAATCTATAACTTGTCTGCCATGACGTTGCTAGGTGCCGAAGATTTACTGCTGGTTGAACATGACACATCACTCAACGAGCTCAGAACAACAGAAATCACTAGTGATCAGCGACAAGTTTTAACTGACAAACTGCTGGATTTACCTAGACAACAAACACTGGCGTTAATGCAACAACGACGGTTGGATAACCTCCTTCGGCGCTCTAGTCTCGACATAGTGGCAGCAACAGACAGTGCCCTGTTGGTTCAAGGCTGTTTAACACTGCCAGCACAAACTCCTTGTTTGGCCACTTATCGCGACCAACATCAGAGGCCTTACACTGTGATACCAACGGCGCCAGCGATGGCGCAATACTCAGAGCAGCAACTGTTAGCAAATTGGCAGCAACATAAGCCTGCTGTCGTGGAAGAGCCATTGTCTGTGGCAACAGAGCAGGCGGCATTGATCAAGCCAATCGATTCGCTGGGGATCGGCGGCCAGCTCGCTTCAACGCCTGTCAGCACCTCGCGTAGAGATACTACGGCGTCAAAGCCACTGTTGAACTTCGTCATTATCGGCGCACAGAAGTGCGGCACCACTGCGCTTGATTATTTCTTGCGGCAGCATGCCAACGTGTGTATGCCAGCTGATAAAAAAGAGCTGCATTACTTTTACGACGAACAACAAAATCAGGACTTCAGCCTGCTCGAGCAACAATTTCAACCTTCAGAGCAAACCATTGCCTGCGGCGAGGCCACTCCTGCGTACTTGCGGTACGACCGAGCTATGGCGGCAATCGCTCGTTATAACCCGAATATGAAGCTGATTTGTTTGCTACGCGATCCAGTTTCTCGCGCTAATTCCCACTGGAACATGTTGTTCCGCAATGAAGTGCTCAAGGGGGAAGTCGATTTCTTAGACTTTGCTATCAGTGACTTCCACAGCAAACAGTCGGTGAAACCGGGCTTATTAGAACGCGGACTTTACGCCCAACAACTGCAAAATGTGATGAAGTATTTTCCGGCCGAACAACTGCTTTTGCTAAAGCACGATGACTTGCTTCATACCCATCAGGAGACACTCAATCGAGTATTCGATTTCATCGGCGTTCAGCGTCAACAAATCCCTGGCAAACCGGTCAATCAAAAGCCGCATAAAACCAAGCTATCGGCACAAGAGCAGCAGTTTTTGCGCGGCTTCTACTTACAGGACGTGACCCAGTTAGGGCAAGATTTCGACATTGATGTACAAGATTGGCTGCAGATATAACCAAACTAGCAACTATTCGGCATTAAAAAAGCAGCCCAGTCGGCTGCTTTTTTGCTCTTCGCGACTATTCACTATTAGCTGCGTTGATAGCCAAATTTGATGAAGTCTTCGGCGTAGAACACGTCCAACATCGCTTTGACATTATCATTGAGCACCACATCAGATGATGAAAAACCATGCTGCTTTTCTCGGGTCATCTCGCGTACATCTTCACTGGTAAATTGGACACCATAGGTGGCGGACAAGTCAGCTTTCATGCTATCGAAACCATCTTCCAGTTTGTAGACAGTTGCACCGGGCACATAGAACTCATGTTGAGGCCGAATGTGATTATCTAAGATATGTGGATTAGCGGCGTACACACTCATGACCTTACGGGTCCAAGCTTCAACCGCCGCAGCAGAAGTATCTAGGTTGTTCTGATTGGCAAAGCAGTATTCCGAGCGGAATCGAGCGTAAGGATGACGGACGATCATGAATATGCCGGAAAACTGATGCAGCACGAACTGCTGTTGCAGCATCTCCGCATGCATGTGCTGTGGCGAGCAGGGACGCAAATGGTTTAATGTGCCCTGTAAGCCATAATCAACATAACCCACACCCCAACCGCTCTTTTGAAACAATATTTCCATTGAGGTGCCAGCAGTTTTGGGCACATGGATGAAAAGCAAATGTTGCTTGCCGTTGACGAGCACAGGCATAGTTATTGTTCTCCAGAAACAGATTCAACAGAGCGTTGCAAAATACTATTCAACTTAGCAACGGCTCCAAAAAATGGTTTGACTGGCACCAGTTCGGCATCAGCCGCTGGTACGGGTTTGATCGCGAGTTGTTGTTCGGCAACGAAATCATTGGCCACGTGTTGGACCGAGCGCAACCGGCCATGACAACAGTTAATAACGCCGTCATCCTGCCCTAGCTCTGTCAATCGTGCAATCATATCGGCTAACTCTGCGACCGCTACGAAATCATGTGCGGCGTTGGGCGTCCGAAGCGGAAACTCGATTTCGCCATTGTCATCGGCAGATTTGATGGCATTGAATAACGTTGGCCGCGCGGTATTCAAACCATAGACATAAAAGGGTCGCAGCCAGCACAAATCAAAACAGAGTTGCTGCTTAAGCGACTGTAGCGATTGCAGAAGCTGTAATTTACCTTGGGGATAGTTTTGTTGTGGCTTGCAGTCTTGCTGCTCATCAACTTCACCTGAGACATCGCCATACTCAAAACAAGTGCCGACCCCAACAACACGTTGAATACCTTGCCGCACTAAATTTTCAATCAAGGCGAGATGTAATTGAGGTTGTTCTGCGATGTGCGAAGTATGTTGGTAATCATCAAGGTGCTGCCAACCGAGATCCAAAAACACCTCAGGTTGATGCAATCGGGCGAACGCCAGAGGCGATTGAGCCAACTTCTGCAATGGAATACTGAGCGTTGTTAAATGCTTGTGGCCGACAGCAATCGGCCGTTGGTGAGTAATTGCGATCACCTCATGACCCCGCCGCAGCAGCGACTGCAACACATGTTGGCCGATGAAACCAGCGGCTCCAGTCATAGCAATTTTCATTCAAACTGCTCCATTACGTAACCAATGGAATACCGTCAAAGTGAGAATCGATAAACTCTCTGCCGCCATCTTTGGCTGATAATCCAACCACTGGCAGCGGCCACTTCACGTTAATCGTCGGATCGAGAGGGTTTAGCCCTCCTTCCAGATCGGGCGAATAATCTGTGCTGTTGAGATACATCATCAAAACATTGTCACTCAAAGCCTGAAAGCCATGAGCAAATCCCTTGGGAACAATCAGGCTGGTATGTGAATCGGCCGACAAACGTTCTCCGTGCCATTGCAAAAATGTCGCCGAATTTGGTCGCAAGTCGATGAGCACATCAAACAATTCACCATGGAAGCAATTGACAATCTTGACCTCGGCAGCAGGAGGCATTTGATAATGCATGCCTCTCACTGTGCCTTTTACTGGCGTCATTGAGCAGTTCACTTGACGCGGCTGCGCATCAACCCCTGCATCCAGCAGTGTTTGGTGACAACCGATGCGTTTAAACATACCGCGCTGATCGGCAAAGACTTTATGCCGAATACGAAAAGCGCCAGCCAACGGTAATGGCTCTAGAGAGAAATCCTGATTCACGAGTGACACGCATCCTTCATGAATTGTTCAATCTGACAGTTAGTTAAGTCTTTGACATCCAAGCCATCAGCCCACAGCTGGTACCAGCGAGTAGTGTTTTCTAACGCTTGAGGTAAATCCCATACAGGTCGCCATCCCATTGCTTGTGCAATGGCATCACTATTCAGTAACAAACTAGGATTTTCGTGATATTCCATTGGTTCGATTTTCATGCCCTTTGCCCCGTTCCATAAGGTTTGCATGTACGCAACAATATCGCCCACAGGCCACATGTCGTCAGCTGCAGGACCAATGTTCCAAGCCCGACCAAAACCCTTGCTCTGGCATAAAGATTGGGCCAATAGCAAGTAAGCATGCAGCGCATCAAGTACATGTTGCCAGGGTCGAATCGCTTTCGGTTGTCGAATGATCACTTGGCTATTCGACGCCCACGCCCGACAAATATCTGGCACTAACCGATTCTCTGCAAAATCGCCGCCACCTATGACATTGCCGGCTCGAACGGTAGCAATTTCAGGAGAATTTGGGACACTAAAAAAAGACGCTCGAAAACTATCAACCAATAATTCGGTACAGGCTTTACTTGCACTGTATGGATCGTGACCTCCGAGGTGGTCAGTTTCAAGATGGCGAGCGCCATTCGGATCGGGCCGATAAACTTTATCGGTAGTGATGACAATGGCAGCTTTTAGTGCTCGACACTGCCTTGCCGCATCAAGCACATGAGCGGTACCCATGACATTGGTTGCCATCGTCAACAACGGTCGCTGATAGCTGTCGATTACCAAAGGTTGGGCCGCGAGATGGAATAAAACATCGGGATTAGCCGCTCGAATCACTTGCTGCACTTCAGTGGCATTACAAATGTCGACCACACGATGTTCTACTTTTGTTTCTAAGTCGAGTAATTCAAACAATGCTGGCGAGGTATTTGGCGCAAGTGCAACGCCTGTGACCTCCGCGCCCAGTTGCTTTAACCAAGTAACCAGCCAACTGCCTTTAAATCCGGTATGGCCGGTGACAACAACGCGCTTACCGCGCCAAAACTCTGCCGCTACGGCCAGACTTTCCATGGTGCTTTACCCGATTTCCACAAACTATCTAAGTGGTTTTTATCACGCAGGGTATCCATTGCATGCCAGAACCCATCATGACGATAAGCTTGCAATTGGCCATCTGCTGCAAGGTTTTTTAGCGGAGCCTGCTCCCAAGAAGTTGTATCACCTTCAATGTAATCGACAGCAGCCGGATCAAGGATAAAGAATCCACCATTGATCATGCCGCCATCGCCTCTTGGTTTCTCGCGAAAGCCGTTAACCATATCGCCGTCGCACTCAAGAGCACCATAGCGTCCTGGCGGCAACACCGCGCTAACGGTTGCTAACTTGCCGTGTGCTTTATGGAACCCCACAAGCTGTTCAATATTGATATCGGCAACACCGTCACCATAGGTAAACAAAAAAGGCTGATCACCAAGGTAGTCACGAACTCGCCTTAGCCGCCCGCCGGTATCAGAATCATCGCCGGTATCTACCAACGTCACTTTCCAAGGCTCTGCATGCTTATTATGAACATCCATGCTGTTGGACTTAAAATCAAAGGTAACATCAGAATTGTAGAGAAAGTAGTTGCTGAAATACTCTTTGATCTTGTATCCCTTGTAGCCGAGACAAATGACAAACTCATTGATCCCATAGTGCGAGCATATCTTCATAATATGCCAAAGAATCGGACGACCGCCGACATCTATCATGGGTTTCGGCTTTAAATGCGATTCTTCACTAATACGGGTTCCCAGTCCGCCAGCAAGAATCACGGCTTTCATTTGCTTATCGATGACTGTCATGAGCGGATTTCTCCTTTAACATGGCCACGTAGGCATCTTCCACTGCGCGGGCAAAATCGGGCCCATCACATAATTCTGAATCAAGGAACTGTTGTCGCAAGCCGCTTCTAATCTGATGCAGCCGATCGCGGTCAGCAGCGAGCTCAGCGACAATCTCAATGTACTGCTCGGCAGTTTCTGCAATCCATTCGTCGCGGCCGGCTCCATGTAGCACCATTGCGCCCAAGCGCCCAACAGACGGGCGATCTTTTAAACTCACCACCGGCGTTCCGCACCAGAGGAATTCGAACAAGGTAGTGCCTGAGTTTTGCGGAAAGCCATCGAGCGCAATATCAATATCGACAATGGACTGCCAGTAATCAGAAGTGAAGCCAACCCAAAGTCGATCATTGGGAATACCGTGCTCGGCAAAGCGTTGCCGCATCATTTGCTGGCTTTCTTGATCTTTAAAGTTAGGGTTGTCAATTTTGATAATGCTGTTTGGCACAGCATCCAAAACACGTTTCCAAAGGTTCAACACTGGCGTATTGAAACGAATGGCGCGCCCGAGGTTACCCAGAACCAGAGGCTCTTCATCCGACCGGCGGGTCAACTGGGGCTCAAAGTCACGGAAGCGAACGTTAGGCGTAAAGCAATAAGAAGCTCGTGGCAAACGGTAAGGTTTTTCGGCGAAGTATTGGTCGCAACAAGGCGGCGTCAACTGTTCATCACCGAGAAAGTAGTCCATTTGCCTCATTCCTGTGGAGTGAGCAAAACCAAGCCAACTGATTTGCACGGCACACGGCTTCAAGGCAAACATACTCAGCCGATTCCCATCCGTGTGGCCGCTCAGATCCATCAGCACGTCAATGCCATCGTCAATGATCATCTCCGCCAGTTCTTCGTCTGGTGTTTTACCAATGTACTTCCAATGATCAACATGATTGCGAAGCATATCGGAATAATCATCTTCCATACCAACGCCAGAATAAGCAAAAATCTCAAATTTGCGGCGATCATGATGAGCAAATAGTGCTTCGACAAAGAACGCCACCGGATGCATTTTCAAATCAGCTGACACATAGCCAACTCGAATGCGCCGCCCGTGATAATCATTGACCGTTGGAAAATACTTTTGTCGTGGCATGTGACCAGTAACAGCACGGTAGATGTTATAAAGCTCAGCTGCTGATTTATTGGGATCATAATTGCCGCAAAAGAGCATATTTGACAGCGCGTTCTGGCGCACTAAATCCGGCGCGGAGCTGCTCATCAGAACTTTCTGATTGGCGGCAAATGCCTCGGAAATATTGCCACACGCCATTTCAATTAAGCTTAAATTGGTTAGCGGACCACTGCCGTTGGGTTTTAGTTTCAGCGCTTGTTCAATATAGGTACGCGAATCAGAGATCTGGCTTAACTTCAAAGCGGCCGTTGCTAGATGGCCCCAAATTTGCGCATCTTCATCATGCTCAGACAGGTAATAGCGAGCAACATCATAGGCCATTTGCCAAGTACCCGAGCTGACCAGCAGATGACAGAGTTGTTTCCAACTCGGCCACTGTTGCGGGTCGACTGCGATGGCACGTTTGAAGTAATCAAATGCCTGACGATTGTCTCCTTCGGCCTGCAAGGTAACTGCGAGGTTGTAACAGGTGTAAAAGCTCTCTTCTTGTTCGTTATTTATGGCTTTAAAAAAGCACTGGATGGCATCAGCGCTATTGCCGCTAATAAGCAGTGCATCCCCCAAGTCGTTGAGAATATTGGGGTCGTCGCTGGCTTTGCCATACGCCAGCTGCAGCAGTTGCAAACGAGTTGCTCGATGCTCTCGCTGCCCTTCAAGGGCCGCAGCAAAAAATCGCAGTTCATTAGCCGTCAAGCTCTCTGCTTGCTTTAACCAAGAGTCTAGTTTTTCAGCAAAGCCATTTTGCAGCCAATAACTAATAGCATACCGAAACAGCACTGGAGGTTTGGTCATCGACGCCATCGCAGAATCGCAGCAGCGGGCAAAACCTTGCCAATCGCTTTTCAGCGCCAATAGGATTGCTACAATATCAACACAATCAGGTTGGCTATGTGGGCCAAGAGACTTCAACAGCGGCTCGACAGCCACCAAGCTCGCTTGACGATTGCGGTTCAACATCCACTCTAGGTAATAACGAATCAAATGGGGGAAGCGCCCGCAACGGCTCAACGCCATGACGAAACGCCCCATCCATTCATCGTTATCCGCTTGTTCTAAGCTCTGACACAATTGAATAAGTAGCTCTTGCTCAAGCGGTAGACGTTTACTCAACGCCGCTGTGACATCAATGATTGCTTGCTGATCATTTAAATTGATGGCGGCCTGCAAGATTGATTGACCGTGCGTCTCGAAGTCTTGCTCACTCATACCGCTGGCTACGCTACTGACCAACACTTCATCAATAAGCTTACGCAACTCTTGTTGCTGCTGCAGCCGAGAACTGATGTCTGCCCTTTGCTGAGTGAGCTCTGGCGCTTGTTGGTATTGCCCGGGTATGCGTTCGAGGATTTCAAGTGCAGAGTCAAACTGGCCTTGCGCCGCTTTGACATTCGATAAGTGGAGAAGATAGTCGGCTTGTTGGGGAGAGCGTTCGATTAGTTTGCTTAAGGCAAACTCTGCGAGTTTCGGGCGGCTGGTTTTAAGACCTGCTTCGGCTAAATGGATGAGGTGTTGATCATCACAGTGATCATGTTTTAGCAAACTCTCAACGGTAGCTCGCAAGCGAGTGACACTGCCCTGCTTATAAGCAGTTTCAGCTAATTCCGATAGTAGGCGAATACAACTGTCGGCCAGTTGGCCAAATTCTTGTTGCCATCCGGGTTTGAGCATTCAACACTCCAAAATAAAAAGGCAGCCATGACAGCTGCCTTTTTACCTGATTTAACTTAACCTTGCAGCAAACTAAGTGCCGCTTGTGGCAATTGTTGCGCTTGCGCCAAAATTGAGGTGCCAGCCTGCTGCAAAATTTGATTTTTTGTCAGCTCTGTGGTCTCAGCGGCGAAGTCTGTATCTCGAATCCGGCTCCGAGCTGAACTTTGATTCTCAATGATGTTATCGAGGTTCGAAATTGTCGAAGTTAGACGGTTTTGAACCGCACCAAGCTGTGCTCGAGAACTATCGATGTAGTTTAATGCGCCATCGATTACTGCCAGCGCATCCTGCGCACCTTTAGCAGTTCCTACATCAATGTCAGACACTTGCGCCAAGCCTGATACGTTGGAAGCCACCGCTGCGCCGTACAAGCCAGTTGCATCGGACGAACCAACTAAAGTATTACCAGTGGCATCAACAGTATAAGACGTTGACGAGTCGAGTCGCACGGTACCAGCAATGGTGACACTACCAGCCCCTCCGCCAACGGTTTGTGCCGCTCCGGCAAAGGTTGTCCCGTCGTACTCATAAGCCTGTACGCTCAGGTCCGTAGCGTTCTTACTGCGGTAGTCCACCATTGCAATGTCATCACCACGCTCGCTGGTCAGTTCGATGTTGCCATCGGAATTTACCCGAGCTGTGACGCCTGTATCACCTGAAACCTTATTGATTTCATTTGCCAGACCACTCAACTCTCCGTTGGGTCCGGTCACTGCGATGATGGTTTTAGCGTCGAGAATATCCTCGTCGTTGTCCCCGATGAGCTTAAACGAAATAGTGTCATTGGCAGAAAATCCGCTCAACAGGACTTGAGTACGAGCATCTGCGGTAACGCCAGTTTCGCCGGCAACATCGTTGATCGAATCTTCAATGTCTTTAGCGGAGTCATCAGCAGTAATAGTAGCTGCGACTTGATTACCGTTACTGGTAATAGTTACATCACCAGCACCAACACCATTGGCTAATACTGTATTGGTCGGTGCTGCAGTGTTTGATGCAGCAGTTGCTATCACTGCACCGCCAAGACCTGCAGAAACGACCTGACCGGCATTTGATGCGACACTCAATTGCTGCTGATAGGAGCCCATATCAGAAGCTCGAAATGCCGCCAGCGCAACTTCAATGGTTTCATTGGCATTAGCACCGACTTGGAAAGATTCGGTACCGAAAGTACCATCCAGCAAGTTACGGTCACCAAACGTGGTTGTTTCAGCAATACGGGTCAATTCTTTTTGCAACTGAGCGATTTCTTCTTGGATTGCTGTTCGATCACTAGCACTGTTCGAGCCGTTTGCAGCCTGAATGGCCAGATCGCGCATCCGTTGCAGCACAGAAGTAGACTCCTGCAGCGCCCCCTCAGCCGTTTGCGACATCGAAATACCATCATTAGCATTTCGGATCGCGACGCCCAAGCCATTAATCTGAGAGGTTAGGCGGTTTGAGATTTGTAGACCAGCAGCATCATCTCGTGCGCTGTTGATACGAAGACCAGAAGACAGCCGAGTCAAAGACGTGTTCAGATCTTCAGAGGTGCGGTTCAGATTTCTCTGCGAATTCAGAGCCGACACGTTGGTTTGTACGGTAAGAGCCATTTCTAGCCTCCAACTTCAGTGTTTTATGGCCTTAAGCAGAAGGCCGCTAATCGAGTCAATAAATTGCCGTTTTTTTCGGCGACACATTGAATTAAGCATTGACCGTGCCAAAAGGTAAAAATACTTACAATTCAATATGTTAATCTAAATATAGTTAAACAGTGTCAAACTCTGGACTTGCGCAAAAGACTGTTGTGCCGCCTGAAGGGCAACTGTTTGCCGGCTAAATGTTGTTGACGCCTCGGCAATATCGAGATCTTCCAAATTGGATTGCGCGGTTTGAACGGTGATCTTGTAGTCTTCGTTGATCATGTCTTGGGACGTGATCACTTGTAGACGAGAACCGACGTTGGAACGTGTCGAGGTGATATGCAGCATTGATTGGTTGAGGTCGGAAACAATGTGACCCATTTCCACCTGGCGTAATGCTTTTTCTTGGTCGGTATCCCGCGAGCGGCGCATCCAATCAATCGCATCTTGTACTGATGAGAAAATATCTTTAGTACGCTGTTCGGTCAGATCAATCGTGTCACCCACTTCAGGATCGCCGGTGATGACGATTTCAAAACCGTTGTAACTGATCGGTTGACCCGGCTCATAAAGGTTTGAATCCGGAGGGCCCGGCAAAGGTGGCAGACGGTTGCCAGCGCCATCAAACAGTTGATACTCAATAACTTCATCGCCATCTAGATCGACGAAGTTGATCTGATAGTCACCGAGAGTGGCATCATAGTTTGCCGGATCCACAATGTTGGCCGACTCAACAAAGGCTCTACCGTTATTGGTGGCACCATATGCCGGGCGAAAATCACCGACACTGTTGGGCACATCGATAAATACAGTTTGACCGGGATCGTTGGTCTCAACTGAAACGCTCGATCCGATCGTCGTTTCCCGCACACCAAGATCGCCGTTGTATTGCACTGTTTTGTCAGGCTGTTGAGAAAAAGGTATTTGTTCAGTTTGGTAACCACTGAAAATGTAGCTTCCAGACTCATCGCGAGTGTTGGCAATACTGAGTAGTTCTTCGAGGCGGTTCTCCATTTCCTGAGCAATCGCTTCTTTGGCATCTTGACCAAGAGAACCATTGTTCCCTTGCAATGCTAGATCCTTGATCCGCAGCATAAGATCTTCGATCGATGCTAGAGCCGTTTCTTCTGTTTTGAGCCGAGCTTCGGCGAACTCGATATTGCGCTGGTATTGATCAGTCACTCGAACTTCTTGCTTGAAGTTCAAAATAGAGTTGGCAGCAACAGAATCATCAGAGGCAGTAATCACTCGTTTGCCTTCACTCATTTTGATGATGCTGTCGTTAACTTTGCTTTGCTTATCGAGGATGTTATTGGTATTGAGCTGGTAATATTGAAACGTGGATACGCGCATGCATCACCCCTTAAAAGCTATTCAGCAAGGTATCGGTTATTTCTTTTGCTACTGTCACGATGCGAGCTGCAGCCTGATATGATTGTTGAAACTTCAACAGGTTTGATGCTTCTTCATCCAAATTAACACCACCTGCGGCAAGGTAAGTGGCGGTCGCAGAATCAAAAGTTGTGCGGTTAGTGGTATGAAGAATTTCCGCCGTCTCGGTATGAACACCGATCTGGGTAACAACACTTTGATAAGCCCCTTGGATCGTTAGCGAGTCACCTTTGATCAACTTGGCGGTTTGAAAGGCCGTCATTGCCACCGCATTGGAGTTGTTACCGGGTCCAAATGCATACTGGACTGAATAGACCTCTGGCGCATTGGGCGCTTGACCAATCGGATTGCCCGTCACGTCAAGCGTAATACCGCCATAAGAGATTTGAGTTGGCGTTGGCCCCAAAGCCGCTGGACCGCCAATCAGACTGGCGCCAGTTGAATCCAAAACATCATAAAAAACGGTTCCCGAGCCAGCCGGGTTCTCAATGAAAGTGAAATCAAGATCATTGTTTGAGAACAGCGGATCCGAGGGATCAACATCAACAATAGTAACGTTTGCTGGGCTGACATTTAGATCCGATGGGTAGACTTCAAATACTGACGATGCCGCGATCTGTTTCGGGTCAGACAGCGCCACTTGCATATCACCGGCAAATCCGCGGGTTGGAGTCACCAGCCATCGATCACCATCAAGGGGCGGGCCAACAACGAAGTCAACCAGATCAAAGCCCAAATCCGACACCCCGTCGCCATCGGCATCCGGCATGGTAATCGCACCCGGAGCGCCTAAGTTGTACTGGGTACCAGAATCTAATTCTGTTAATAAATAAGCGCCGCCTTCAAATGCCAGCTCGTAATCTTTACCTGAAAGGTTGCTGACCTCAGTGATATCGACTTGAAGCTGAGCAGCCCCCGTGTTGCTGGTATCGGTGCGAACACGCTGTTGCGCCAGCGAGGTTTCATTGATGTCGGTAAACATGTCATTACCGTACATCTCGTTTAAATCAAGTCCTTGAGCCTGTTGCGAGTTAAATGCATCCGCTAGTGCGATCGCTGATAAGCCAATTTCATTGAGAGCGAGTTTGAGCTCTTGCTCTCGGTACTCAAACAGCGCAGCAACCTGACCACCGAGTTTTTCACCGGACAGCGGCACAATATTGCCGCTTTGAGTTAGAACAATTTCAATGTCGCGGACATCTGGCGAACCGGCAATTGTATCGACGCCAAACGCAGTATTGTCTGCCACCAGTGTTTGACCATTGCCGATAATGACCGTCATCGTGCCGCTTGCTTGCTCCACCGTTGACACATTGGTGTATTCGGCTAGCTCGTTAACCAGCTGATCGCGGCGATCGAGCAGATCATTTGGTGTTGCACCATTGCCATTACCAGATGCAGTGACAATCTCGCGATTCAACGTAGCAATTTGCTCAGCAATTTCGTTCATTCTGCTGGCAACGGTTTCGATATCGGTATTAACCGCTTCGTATTGCGATTCAATGGATGAGTTAAGTGAGTTGAACACCGACACCATGGCTTCTGCTTTATCGAGCATCACCTGGCGAATACCAACATCAGTTGGTTGATCGACCACTGAATTCAGGGCGTCATAAAATTCGGCCACCGAATCCAGCATATTGCCACCGACCTTGGACATGGTGTCATCAAGCCCTTGGAGGCGATTTGCGAGTGTTTCTGAATAAGAAAAACGGCTTTGATGATAGATCACTTCATTGTAAGCAAACTGATCATAGATCCGGCGGACTTCTTGGCTATAAACGCCAGTACCATAGTAATTACCGCCTTCCCAAAGAGCCCCTTGGGTGCCTTGGACAACCTGCTGACGGGTATAGCCCTCTGTATCAACATTGGCAATGTTGTGGCTGGTGGTGGTGAGCTGCTGCTGAGCAGTCATCAGGCCACCCACGCCCAAATTGTACATGTCTACCGGCATGGCAGTTTCCTATGGCTTAAGGTTCAATCATGCCGGTGATTTTATTGAGTACAGATACTGCCTTTTCAGCGTAACGAGGATCTGTCGCATACCCGGCTTTTTGTAATTCTTGCAAAAAGCCTGCCGAATCATTTTTTTTGCTTAGAGATTCAGCGTAACGCGATGAATTAGATAGGAAATTTTCGTAATCATTAAAGCTATCTTGAAGATTTTGATAGCTCCTAAAGGCCGCCACTTTTTTGACGGGTAAGTCATTTTCAAATTCTAAGGTGGAAACACTTGCCTTGGCACCTTGCCAAGATGAGTTTGCTTTAATATTGAATAGGTTAAAGCTGTTACTACCATCCATGTTACGGATGATTTTCTGCCCCCAGCCTGTTTCAAGCGCTGCCTGAGCGAGGATAGCGGTAGGATTTACGCCAAGCGCTTGAGCAGTTTTACGTGCCATTGGCATGAGCTTTTCGACAAAGTCTTGCGGGCCAGAGAAACTAATATCTTGCGGTGTGGAGTTTGCTTCCGAAGCAACGGCATTATTAACTGAACGGGCTGGCGATTTACCATGCTCGGCCCGATCGATCATTGCTCTGGCATCGAGACTAGTTTTTGATTCGGATGGCATGCTACCGCTTCGCATAACGCTGGCAGGGGTAAAGTTACCTTCAGGACTCAACTGCTGGACCATCACATCAGCTAAGCCTAGAGCCCCTTGCTGCGCCATATTCAGCGACATCTGCTGATCGGCCATATCGCGATAGAAATTGGTGTAGTTGGAGTTGGTCAAATCCGATTCGAATGCCGCATTAGCTTGTCGCATTCCTTTGAGTACCATCTGCATAAAGATTGACTCAAATTGCTGAGCAACTTCTCGTAGCGCGCTTTTCTCGTCTTTTTGAGCGGCTGACCGAAGTTTATCGAGTGAGGCCAGATCATTGTAATTACTGGCCTGACCGAATGTTTGGGCATTATTAGATGATGATGAGATCGCCACGTAATGCTCCTGCTTCTTTCAGCGCTTCGAGAATCGCCATCACATCACTCGGGCCAACGCCAATGGCATTGATCGCCCTGACCAGATCGTCCAGTGTAGTGCCTGGATCAAATTTGAACATCCGCGAGTCTTCTTGGTTGACATCAATGACGGATTGATTGGTAACTACCGTTTCACCGCCAGGTGCAAACGGATTGGCCTGAGATACTTGTTGGGTTTCAGCAATAGTCACAGTCAATCCGCCATGGGTAATCGCAGCAGGTAACAAGGTGACGTTTTTGCCAATTACAATAGTGCCAGTGCGAGCATTCACTACGACACGAGCAGATGTATCTGCCGGCTCAACTTGAATGTCTTCCAGTAGTGCCAGAAACGCCACGCGCTGAGAGACGTCACGTGGTGCCAGCACCTTGATTGAAGCGCCATCTAATGGCATCGCAGTCCGCGGGCCAACCAATTCATTAATGGCTTCTGAAACCCGCATGGCGGTTGAAAAATCAGGCTGGTCAAGATTAAAGGTCAAATGGTCACCTTGGCTAAATGGCGACTCAATGGCCCGTTCAACAATTGCGCCACTGGGAATACGTCCGGCGGTCGGCGTATCCTGAACGACATTCGAGCCATCCAAACCAGTAGCCGAGAAACCACTGACGGACAAGTTACCTTGAGCAATGGCATACACCTTGCCATCAACCCCTTTAAGAAAAGTTTGTAGCAGCGTGCCACCACGTAAGCTCTCAGCACTGCCGACTGAAGATACCGTGACATCTAGAGTTTGGCCGGGTTTAACAAACGCAGGCATAGTGGCGTGAACGGCAACCGCAGCAACGTTCTTGATCTTGGGGCGGCTACCTGATGGCAAGGTAATGCCGAAGTTACTGAGCATGGTACGAAAGCTTTGCTCAGTAAAATTGCTTTGTTCACCAGTGCCAGGCAGACCGACGACCAAGCCATAGCCAACGATCTGATTATCGCGAACGCCTTGAACCTTGGTGATATCTTTGATGCGCTCTGCGTTTGCTGCTGGCGCCACCAAAAGCGCCAGAGATAACAATAGAGTGAATGAGCGAATCATAATTAAATCTCCCATTAGAACGGCATCAGAGGGCTATTAAAGAAGGCTGACAGCCAACCTTGCTCCTGCGCATCGGCAAACGCACCGGTGCCAGCGTACTGAATCCGAGCATTGGCGACACGAGTCGAAGGAATCGAATTATCAGTGGAAATATCTTCAGGCCGGATAATGCCCGACAGGCGGATGAACTCATCACCTTGATTCAGCGTCATCCACTTTTCACCGCGTACCACTAAATTGCCATTGGCCATGACCTGCACCACATGAACCGAAATCGAGCCATTCAAACTATTACTTTGGTCAGCATCTGATTCGCCGGAAAACGAATTTTCCATGGCTATGGATGCATTAACTTCGTTGCCGTTTACCGTCAGTGGGCTGCCCATTAGAATTGGCGTTTGCAAACCCACTTCCGATTCTTTGTCGATCTCGTTCTTGGCACTTTTCTTCGCTGAAGTGGACTCACTGAGTTCCACGGTAATGATGTCGCCGACGCGATGGGCTTTAATGTCCGAATATAAGTTTTGCGCATAACCGTCTTGAAACAGCGAGCCACTGCGGATTACCGGGTTAGGCTGCATCTCAGGCAGCACCGGTGCATAGTAAGGATCGTCTGGAATGGGCTTCTGCGTTGTTGCTCCGCAACCCGCCAACGCAACCATACTAATCAGAAGTAACTGTTTCATAGTGCACTCCGACTTATAGCTGCTGATTCAAGAACGACAGCATCTGATCAACAGCAGAAATCACTTTGGAATTCATTTCATAAGCACGCTGGCTCTCAATCAGGTTGACCAGCTCTTCGGTGACATTGACGTTTGATGTTTCCAACATGCCTTGTCCAATACTGCCGAGGCCATCGAGCGATGGATTACCTTGAATTGGTGCGCCACTGGCGCCGGTTTCGGCATACAAGTTTTCACCCATCGGCTCCAACCCAGACGGGTTGATAAAATCAGAGATGGTGAGCTGGCCAATAACGGTTTCTTCAGCCTCTCCCTCGATTTGCACTGACACCTGACCATCGCCAGAAATCGTGATTGAGCGGGCATCTTCTGGCACCTGCATCGCCGGTTGCAATTCATAGCCGGCACCGTTAGTAACAATGGTGCCTTCATCGTTAAGGGTAAATTGGCCATTGCGGGTGTAGGCGAGGTTGCCATCTGGCAGCAGAATCTCAAAAAAGCCTTTGCCGTTAATGGTCCAATCCAACGAGTTGTCGGTGGTTATGATATTGCCTTGCGAGTGGATTTTCTGAGTAGCTACAACCTTAGAGCCGGCACCAATCATTAACCCCGAAGGCATTTCGGTGTTGGCCGATGAGCTACCACCCGGTTGATTGATGTTTTGATAAAGCAGATCTTCAAAAATCGCTCTGCTTTTCTTAAAACCAACAGTACTGACGTTGGCGATGTTGTTGGATATCACCGAAATATCTGTTTGTTGTGAATCCAGACCGGTTTTACTAATCCATAAAGCGGGATGCATAGTCAGTACCTCATATTAGCCGCGAAGGCTCATCATTGACGAGCTGGACGAGTCCATCTCTTCCACGGTTTTCATCATTTTGATCTGCATTTCAAACTGTCGTTGCAGACTAATTAGGTTTGTCATTTCGTTGACAGCATTAACGTTGCTGCCCTCGAGTACGCCAGAGGCTAGCTTGACATCAATACTTTCCTCCGCCTCGCCGCCTTCACGCAGACGAAATAAGCCATCTGAGCCTTTCACCAGCTCACGAATATCTGGGTTTACCATTTTGATTCGACCAACGACTTCAATGGCATTTGGTGGCGCACCTTGAGGCAAGACCGAAATGGTACCGTCGATTCCAATGTCTATTTTTTCCATTGGCAACGGCACAACAATGGGGCCATTTTCGCCCATCAGCATTTCGCCTCGACTGTTTTCCAACACCCCACCCTCGGAAACCTGCAACGCTCCCGTGCGGGTGTAGGCCTCATTTCCATCAGCAGCTTGAACAGCAAACCAACCTTGGCCCTTGATGGCGACATCAAGCGGCCGATCGGTGGTCATAAATGCCCCGGAATCAAAATTCTGGGATGGCCGCTCGGTCATGGCAAACACCCGAGTGGGCAACCCTCCGCCATAAGCTTGCATTGCCCTAGCCTGTTCCATATCGGCTTTAAAACCCGTGGTTTGGGCATTGGCCAGGTTATTACTACGTACCGCAATACCATTCATATTTTGATTGGCACCTTGGGCTGCAATGTATAACGCGCGATCCATAGTCAAACCTTCGTCAGTTAAAACTCATAACGGACAAAAGCAATATCAGCGCCAACTATTTTTAATTGATTATTTTCAATTATTTAAATACGCATGCGTCAAAAAACCGTGGGAGAAAAGCTGGTGAAATTTAGGCGAGAAAAGCTATTTCGGGACGGGACGGAGAAGAGAGGCAAGAAGCAACAAAAAAGGCTGCCACAAGGCCTGTCTCTTATACACAAATCCCCGCTAAGCAATTGGCGGGGATTTTTTTGAACTTTTTCCGTTAACTTCGATCTGATCTCCACACTACTTTTTGGGGAGTATCA
>NZ_NGNS01000033.1 GCF_002165625.1 Neiella marina | reverse complement strand
AGTGCCTTCAGTGCTGTGGGCTTATGAACAACTGGCGCGATTAGGAGGCTGGAAAGATACCAAGCGTACCGGAAGAGCTTCAGTTAAAGTGCTGTGGCAAGGATGGCGCAAATTACAAGCCATCCTTGAAGGGTACGAGCTAGCCAAGTCTCTTGAACTCTAAGATGTGATCAAGAGACAGCCCCAGAGGGTGGCTTTCGTCGGTGTCCAATTTGTTAGTTGCTGTTAAAGCGATTTGGATACATTTGGCTGTGTAACTTACGGGCAGCTTCAACCATCGGACGATACGGCGTGTCGGTGACATTGACGAAACCAACGTTGTAGTTCTCACCATCATAGGCTCGGCCGGTAATTGGCGAGTCCATGTACTGGAACCAGTGAGCACCAACAAAGTATGGATTTTCAATCACCGACTCCATGTACTCGGTGTACATGTCGGCGCGATCGTGTTGATCTGCGGCATGAATCAAACCAGGGTGGAACAAACCGTTGTCGTTGGCTCCAACATGGAATTCACCGATGATACTTGGCATATCAATGTCAGCTAAGAACCCCCAAGTTTGCGGGTGTAGGCCTTCTTTATAGATGTTGTAGCTCACTACATCGACGTGCTTAGCAGCGGCTTTAACAATCTCAATTGGCATGCCCCAATCAGGGAAGCGAGAGCCCAAGTACATGTGATTTGGCAGATATTTCTTAATTGCTGCGCTGACAATCGAGAAGTACTTGTCACCATAGGCATGAAGCAAGTCGGCGTAATCTTGCAGTTGAGTATCATTGGTGAGCGACGAATCAATGCCCTGATCAAAGGCTTGCCATGATGCAATGTTCTTATCCCAAGCTTTGTTCAACGCATCAATGGTGCCGTATTTGGCTTTCATCAAGCGAGTGAACTCGGCTTTGGTTGGCACATCGGCGCCGTTGCGGCCTAGCGTGTTGATCACAATACCGTAATGGAGGTTATTGTTTTCACCGCGGCCGAAGCTCTTTTCGTTGTCGATAAACACACCCATGCACCAAGGTGAGTCGTTGACTTCGGCAGCGACTTGTTTCACGGTTTTGATTGCCGCTTGTTCGAACACAGGGTCAAACACGTCGGGCATTGGTGCCCAGAAGTCAAAGTTACTGGAGACCGTTTTATAATCACCATTGATCCAACCATTGGCGACGTATGGAATTTTGCCATTGTCGTAGAAAATTGGATCGGCCCAGTTGCCAAGCGAGGTGAAGCCCCAGCTCAACATCCGGTTGATTGATACTTCTTTCCAAGCCCCTAGTGGATCTGAGTCGCCATACTTGCGTTGCAAGTTAGCACCATAGAAGCTGAAGCTCTCGCCTTTCTTCAATGCGCCAGAGTGGGCGTAAGGGCGGTAGCCATACCAGCGACCAAGTTTGTCTTCAAAGCGAGGTAGCCAACGGTACATTCTTGCTCGGGTGTCGGAAGCCACGTAGCGAGAGCGCTGCGCGCGTTTATTGATGCGCTGATCAGCAGTGCGGTGCTCTGGGCTAATGCCTGAACGCTCCTCGGGTTTCATTGCGGCTTGATCGTAGTCGAAGCCGGTCATGGTGGCGGTATTGTTTAACCGGACAATATCCAAGCCCGTGGAGAAGTAGAGGTAGCCCTCTGGATCAACGAGCGACCATTTGCCGTTATGTTTGGCGGTACGGAAGAAGCCAGTGGCTTCCAGTTTTGGTCCATCAGCCCAGCCGCCAAATTTGCTGTAGCCAGACATTACTTGGCCAGTCAGCTCGGGAGCTTCTTGCTCGCGGGCTTTGTCTAAATCAGCTTGGGAATAGACTTTGCCTTCAAAGTGAACCAATGCATTCTGACCATATTGATCGACGATGTGATCTAAAAAGTTCTCATTAAATGGCGGGTTTTGACGCAAACGAACATTGCTCAGGGTGATCTCTTTGTCATAGAGCGAGCTTTGTACGCTGATAATGATTTTGCTGATTCCCTTAAGATTCAGGTTCTTTTTACCCCACATGGAAACGAACATGGTTTCGTCGGATTCCCACGTTGGCGGGTTGCTGCGAAGGCCTGACTTGAAGTTCAGTTCCTGATGCTCTTCACCATCTGGCGTCCCTAAATCATGGCCGCTCATTTTGGCGTAATAGGTTTTGCTGTCACCCACTGGCACGGCAACGGTGCGGGTATAGTTGCCGCCGTCGATGTCGGTCATATCGAGATATATTTGGACCGAGCGTTCACCGGCGTTGGCTATGTCCATCGCGAGGTTGAAATCTTTCAAATCGCTCCAGTCGAACGGTGTTTCTGGTTCAATCATGACCGAAGCATATTTGTGCTTGGCAGTATCAAAATCCACTTTTAGACCTTGACCGGGCAGCATCGAGCCAGCTGCATTGTAAAACTTTACTTCAGCCGGAATGGTTGCTTGGGTTAGATCGAGTAGTGGCGTGCTCGGTTGTTGTGTGTTTGCTGCCATATCAGTTGCAGCGCTATTCTCTGTAGCATTATCGGCTTGGCAGCCTGCCAGCAATGCCAGCATCAAAGGGGCGATGAGAAATGATGATGATTTCATCGGGCCTAGCTCCCTAATTTGTTATGAACGTAGTGGGCTGTTGGGTGTTTAACCGTTAGTTTATGTTCTTTGTAGATTGTTAACAATTGATAATTGTGGTGGTTTTGTCATTGATCACATTTCATTAACGACAACGGACGCCGAAGCGTCCGTTTTTCACCTTCGCGACTCAAGGTCGCTCATGTTCGACGTTACTTGCCAAACCGGCGCGGATACATACTGCTATTGACGCGCCGTGCCGCTTCAACCATTGGTCGATACGGTGTATCGGCGACATTGACGAAACCGACGTTATAGTTTTCGCCATCAAATGCGCGGCCAGTAATGGGAGAGTCCATGTATTGGAACCAGTGGGCGCCAACGAAGTTTGGATTATCAATTACAGAATGCAGATACTCTTCAAACATCCGCGCACGGTCATTTTGATCGGAAGCGTGAATCAAGCCCGGGTGGAACAAACCGTTGTCCATGGCGCCAATATGAAATTCGCCGATAATACTTGGCATATCGATTTCATCAAGGAAGCCCCATTTTTGCGGGTGTAACCCCTCTTTGTAGATGTTGTAACTCACCACATCGACATGTTTGGCTGCTGCTTCAATGAGCTCTCTTGGCATTCCCCAATCTGGGAATCGAGCGCCAAGGTATAGGTGGTTTGGCAAGTAATGATCAATCGCCTTGTTGACGGTTTCAAAGTATTTGGCACCGTAGGCGTGCAGTAAGGTGGAGTAGTCTTTTAGCTGGGCATCGGTATTGAGCGTCGAGTCTGCACCTTGATCAAATTCTTCCCAAGATGCGAAGGATTTATCCCATGCCTTGTTCAATTCGTCGATTGATTGGTACTTGTCCTTCAATATACCGGTAAATGCAGCCTTGGTTGGCACTTCAGCACCATCTCGGCGTAGGGTATGGAATACGATGCCATAGTGACCTTCCGGGTGAGCGCCGCGGCCAAAGCTCTTTTCGTTATCGACAAATATACCGACACACCAAGGCGAGTTTTTCACCTGCTGCGCCACGACCTCAATGGTAATAAAAGCGCGGCGTTCAAACTCTGGGTCGAATACGTCAGGCAGCGGAGCCCAGAAATCATTGCCGCTAGAGACGGTTTTAAAGTCACCGATGATCCAGCCATTGGCAAAGAAAGGCACTTTGTTGTTGTCATAAAAGCTCGGATCAGTCCAGTTGCCGAGAGAGGTAAAGCCCCAGCTCATCATGCGTTTAACGGTGACGTCTCGCCAAGCGTCGATTGGCGCTTGCTCGCCGTATTTGCGTTCCAAGTTGGCGCCATAAAAGCTAAAGGTTTCGCCTTTGGTCATGGCTCCCGAGTGCGCTGAAGGGCGATAGCCATACCACTTCGCGAGAGGCTCATCGTGCGATGGCAGCCAAGTGAACATCTTGTTGCGCATCTCTGAAACTAAGTGGCGGGTTGGTAATGCCGCTTTGTTGATTGCCGCTGGGCCTTTTGAATCATCCGGGGTGACGCCATCATCGTAGACATCATCGATCAGCGAATTGTCGTAATCGTAGCCTGTCATGGTCGATGAGTTTGCTAGTCGCAAAATATCTAACCCAGTAGCGAAATAGAGATAGCCTTCCGGATCAACCAAACTCCATTTGCCCTGGTACTTCTCTGTTCTGAAATATCCGGTGGCATCGAGCTTAGGGCCATTCTTCCAGCCGCCAAACTTACCGAATTCTGGCATCAGTTCGCCAGTTAACTCTTTGGCTTCATTGATTCGGGCTTGCTGTAACTCGTCCATGTTATGGATTTTGCCCGGAAATTCGACGTTGGCGTTTTGGCCGAATTGATCAACGATTGCGGTCAGAAACTTATCATTGAAAGTTGGGTTTTTGCGCAACCTGAGATTGGTGATCTCCAACTCTTTATCAAACAAATTGTGTTGCACACTAATGCGAATCTCTTTGATACCTTTGATGTTGAGGTTCTTTTGGCCCCACATGGAGATAAACTGAGTGTCGTCCGATTCCCAAGTCTCAGGGTTGGAGCGGAGGCCCGAAAGGAAGTTAAGCTCAACGTTTTCTTCACCATCTGGGGTGGCCAGATCATGGCCGTGAATTTTGGCGTAGTAGGTTTTACTCGGTCCCATCGGGATGGCAACCGAGCGGGTGTAATTGGCGCCATCAATATCTTCAATGTCGAGGAAGATTTGTACCGAATGGTCGCCTGGGTTGGCGATGTCCATCGCCAAGTGGAAATCTTCCAGCTCGCTCCAGTCCCACGGTGATTCCGGACGCAATACCACCGCCGAGTAAAGATGTTGTTGACCAGCAAATGATACTTGTAAGCGCTGCTGGGTTGCCTCTTTAAGCACTGTTCCAGAGGCATTTTCAAATTCAATGCTCAGTGGGTTGTCGGTGGTGCTCAGCGGCATTAGCGCGTCATTTTCAGCCGAGGATAAAACGGTTGGTGGTTGTTGCGATTGGCCAGAATCACAGCCGAATAATAAAGCGGATATGATTGCGGCAGTACTGATGGAACGAGATGTCATGTGCGTTTCTCTGTCGTTGTTCTGGCGTTAAACAAGCTTTAAATATATAGCAGGTTATTTTTCTTGTTAATTGTTAACAGTGTAAAGTATTCAAAGTTCGATTATTGTCACATTTACACGGTTTTTTATCGTTGCGTTAACAAAATTGTGACTAATATGCATCTCACCAACAGGGCGTTTTCTGGACTTTTCCAGCGATGGAAAGATACAATCGCTGGCAGATAACGAGTTAACAATAGATTTTAGAAAACTAGCAATCGTGGGATTAGGGATGAGAGCAAAAAAAATTATTTCAGTTCGAGAACAAATTGCTGACGCACTTCGCTCTGACATTATCTCTGGCGATTTAGCCCCCAATACTAAATTAAATGAACATCAGCTTGCAGAACGCTTTGGCGTCTCTCGTGGTCCCGTTCGTGATGTCATTCTGAAGCTAACCAAAGAAGGTTTGCTGATTAGTAAAGATAACGTCGGTTCGTCGGTCAATAGTCCTCTGACTCCCGACATGCAGAAGCTTAGTATTGCGCTGCGTAAGAAAATTGAAGAATTTGCTGCTAAACAACTGATCGAAACGGTAACCGATCAAGAGCTTGACCACCTTGATAGCTTGATTGCCAAAATGGAAGAGTTGTTCGAGGCAGGTGAGTTCACTGAGTTGACCAAAACCGATATTGCTTTCCACCAGTATTATGTTGAGCTTGGCGGCGGCGACAGCTTATTGAATATCTGGTACCCAATTGTGATTCGGATGCGGATGAACTATCACCGGATTAAGAATGCCGACAAGCTGGTCGACGAGCACACCGATATTGTCAACGCCTTCCGCGCTCGAGATTACAAGGCCGCAGTCGAAGCGATTCGTAAGAACATCAAGTAAGCGTTACTCTCGACCTTATGAAAAACGCTGCCCTTTACGAGGAGCAGCGTTTTTTTGTCGCTGAAATCCGTCATGGTTAATCGGCATCACGCGGTAAACCGGTACGAATAGAGCGCACTAATCGGGCTGTTTTTCTTGATTGAGTCGGGATGATCTGCAATTGCTGCAGCGCCCAATCGATATGCTCGTCGACAAGGTCGCTAACCTGCCCGCGCTGTTGCTTGAGGATTGCGACTGCAGCATCAGTGCTTGGTCCGTTGCCAAGGGCGATAGCAATATTACGCTGCCAGCGCTCATAGCCGATCCGCCGAATCGGCGAGCCAGCGGTGTTGTTTAAAAAAGTCGTCTCATCCCAGCCCATCAAGGTCACTAAGTCATGAGGCTGCCACACTGGGCGATGCTGATAATCTGCTTCGTCGGTTGGCTCGGCTTCGCGGTTCCAAGGACAGATTAACTGACAGTCATCGCAGCCATAGATGCGATTGCCCATTAATGGTCGTAGGTCTGTATCAATGGCGCCATCGTGCTCGATGGTCAGGTAAGAAATGCAGCGATTGGCATCGACGACGTAGGGCTCAACGATGGCATTGGTTGGACAGATTTTAAGGCAAGCAACGCAATCGCCACATTGGTTGACTGCCAGTGTTTCATTGACTGGCAGAGGCAAGTTAATCATTAACTCGCCCAGAAAAAACCAACTGCCCGAATCACTATTTAATAGTAGCGAGTGCTTACCAATCCAGCCCAGGCCGGCTTTTTCCGCTATTGGTCGTTCTAGCACTGGGGCTGAGTCAACAAACGGTCGGGCATCGCTGGATTCGCCGAAATGTTCAATACAATAGTGCTGAATTTTATCGCCGAGCTGCTTGAGGCGTTTACGCATGACCTTGTGATAATCACGACCAACAGCATATCGGGAGATATATGCTTGCGAGTCATCATCAAGATCGCTCGCGAAACGAGCTTGATGCGGCAAATAGTCCATCCGCACCGAAATAATGCTCACTGTATTGGGGTGAAGTAGCTCGGGTCGAAAGCGTAATTCACCATTGCGCTCAAGGAAGCTCATGGTGCCGTGGAAACCGGCATTGAGCCATTGTTCAAAGGCTTGCTGATGGTGAGCTAACCGCAAATCACTAAAGCCAACATCGGCGAAACCTAGCGCTTTACTCCACTGCCTGATAAGGTTGGCCAGTTCACTCAAATCTGTTTCACTCGGTGCCGACATAAGCTCATGACTGAATTCGATGTTTCTCCGGCGAGTTTACCATATAAGCTCTACACGCCCGAACAAGTCCGTAAATACGAACCCGTTGCCGCTCAAATGGCAGGTGCAACCTTAGCGGCGCTGATGGAGCGCGCTGGTGAAGCTTGTTTCAATGCCATTAAGCGGCGTTGGCTCAACAAACAGCGACTGCTGATTCTATGTGGCCGTGGCAACAATGGTGGCGATGGTTATGTTGTTGCACGATTAGCGCGCCAGCATAGTTTTGGTGTGCAGCTAATTCAGGTAGGGGATCCCAATACCCTCAGTGGTGAAGCGGCGCAAGCTCGCGATAAGTGGCTGCAAAGTGGTGGCCAGATCTTACCGTTTGATGAAGCCAACCTCGAACAAGCCGATATTATTGTCGATGCACTGTTGGGCACCGGTTTGAATCGTCCTGTCGAGGCGCCATTCGACTACATGATTGAGGTGATTAACCAACTCGGTAAGCCGGTTTGCGCGGTCGATATCCCGTCTGGTTTATGTGGCACCACAGGTAAAGTGCTCGGCACGGCTGTGAGAGCCGAAATGACGGTGTCTTTTGTTGCCCGCAAGCAAGGTATGTATACCGGTCGGGCACCTGATTTTGTTGGCGATATTGAATTTGACGAACTTGGTATTCGACAGGCGTTTCAGGCTCAAATCGATAGTCATGTCGAGCAAGTGCGCTATGCCAATTTCAAGCACTTTTTGCGCGCTCGGCAGCGAACTTACCACAAGGGAATGTGCGGTAAAGTCTATGTGGTTGGCGGTGACTTGGGTATGCCTGGTGCGATTCGACTTGCCGCTGAGGCATGCCAACGCGCAGGGGCAGCCATTGTCACCGTGATCAGTCGCCCTGAGCACATCGGGCCTATTTTGTCCCATCGCCCCGAATTAATTGTCTCTGGTGCCCAAACTGCCAGTCCAACGTTACGTCAAACCATTGCTGATGTCGCTAAGGTGATTGTCGTGGGGCCGGGCATGGGCACAGAAAATTGGGGGCAGTCGATGTTTTCCATGGTTCGGGAAACCGATGTTCCTTTGGTTGTTGATGCCGACGCACTTAATATTCTCGCCGATAGTCCATCATTTCGTGACAATTGGATTCTTACCCCACACCCTGGTGAGGCGGCTCGATTACTCGATATGACCATCGAAGACGTCGAACTCGACCGCTTTGCTGCCGCTTCAGCGCTGCAGAAAAAATATGGCGGCATTGTCATTCTTAAAGGCGCTGGCACCTTAGTCACTGATGGCGAATACATGCGCGTCTGCCGTGTCGGTAACCCAGGTATGGCAAGCGGAGGGATGGGTGACATCTTGAGTGGTATTATTGGCAGCTTGTTGGCCCAAGGTATTCCTGCGTTTGAGGCGGCCTGCTTGGCAGTTTGTATTCATGGTGATGCTGCAGACTTGGCGGCTGAATTTGGCGAGCGTGGTATGCTGGCCAGCGATTTGTATCCACATGTAAGACGGTTAGTAAATCCGAGTAATGACTGAGTTGTTGTATCCGCTGGCCGATGAAGCGGCCACAGAAGCGTTGGGAATGGCTCTTGCTGTTCATCAGCAATTACCCGCCGTGGTGTTTTTACATGGTGATTTAGGCGCAGGAAAAACTACCTTGAGCCGCGGCGTGATGCGCGGTTTTGGTCATCAAGGTGCGGTAAAAAGTCCGACTTATACGCTAGTCGAGCCCTACCAATTTGACCATCATCAGGTTTACCATTTCGATTTGTATCGACTGGCCGATCCTGAAGAATTGGAATTCATGGGGATCCGCGAATACTTTGATGATCATTCACTTTGTCTCATTGAATGGCCAGAATGTGGTCAAGGTATATTGCCTGCGCCTGATCTGGAGATTACATTGACTTATGAGGGCCAAGGGCGAGTCGCTCATTTGGTTGCTCATAGCGAATCGGCAAAACGCGCGTTAGAGGCGTTATCCGCAAACTAAAAAATGATGGTATTGAGTGTCATGGAGCGCGCAAGGGGACTAATCAAATTATTTGTTGGCATACTGGTTGTGCTGACTTGGTCGGCTGCTGCCTATGCGAATGATCTGAAAGGAGTGCGGGTTTGGCCGTCGCCGGACTCAACACGAGTGGTGTTGGATCTGTCAGACCAACCTTCCTACAAGTACTTTAGCCTCACCAATCCCCATCGCTTAGTGGTCGACTTAAAGCAAACGAGCAATAAGGTTGACCTCAGCAAAATCAAGCTCGATAGCAAACTAGTCAAGAAAATTCGGACCTCCAAACCACCAGAAAAAGGCACCTTGCGGTTGGTATTGGAGTTAACCAGACCAGTCAAGCCAGTACTGTTTCCACTGTCACCTACTAAACCTTATGGCGATCGATTAGTCATTGATGCTTTTGACACGCGTGAGCCAGCCAAAGCGATTACTGCTAGTCAAAAAGTGAGTCAAGACCGTGATGTCATTATCGCCATCGATGCAGGACATGGCGGGGAAGATCCGGGCTCTATTGGTCCCGGCAAACGATTCGAAAAGCGGATTACCTTGCAAATTGCCAAGCGACTGGCGAATTACGTTAATAAACAAAAAGGTATGAAAGCGACCATGGTTCGGACCGGCGATTACTACGTGAACCTGAATCGACGCTCAGAAATTGCTCGTAAACGCCAGGCGGATCTGTTGATTTCGATTCATGCTGATGCCTTTACCTCGCCACAACCACGCGGCGCCTCGGTGTGGGTACTGTCCCAAGGGCGGGCCAATTCTGAAATTGGTCGCTGGATGGAACAAACTGAGAAGCACTCTGAGTTACTCGGCGGGGCAGCCGAGGTGATTGAAAACACCAGCAGCGAAAAATATGTCGCGCGGGCGTTACTCGATATGTCGATGGATCGTTCGATGGTAGAAAGCCAAGAGGTGGCGGCGCGCATTGTCAAAGAAATGGGGAAAGTCACCAAGCTCCATAAAAAGAAACCGGTGGCCGCTAGTCTGGCGGTTCTTAAATCACCAGACATCCCATCGATCTTGGTTGAAACTGGCTTTATTTCCAATCCGACTGAAGCCAAATTGCTGTCAACGGCCAGCCACCAAGATAAGTTAGCGCTCGCTATCTTTCGTGGTACCCGAGATTACTTCAAGCAGCATCCGCCCCATGGTTCCTATCTGGCAAGAAACAAGAGTCGCCAGCACGTGGTTCAAAGCGGCGAATCACTTTCTCTCATCGCTGCTCGATACAAGACCTCAGTGAGCAAGCTGAAAAAAGAAAACAAACTAAAATCTGACGTCGTTCGTATCGGTCAGGTTTTACGAATTCCCGGCAGCTCGTAATGAACATTGAAATCTTACCGCCTCGCTTAGCCAACCAAATCGCGGCAGGTGAAGTGGTTGAACGGCCTGCGTCAGTGGTAAAAGAGTTAGTCGAGAACAGTCTCGATGCTGGCGCCACAAATATCGAAGTACAAGTCGAGCGCGGTGGTCAGAACAAGCTGTTGATCCGCGACAACGGCGGTGGCATCGACAAGCAGCAATTGGTTTTGGCGTTGAGTCGACATGCCACTAGCAAGGTGCATTCGCTTGATGACATTGAGTCGATTGCAACTTTAGGGTTTCGTGGTGAGGCATTGGCCAGTATTAGCTCGGTGTCGCGGTTAACCCTGACATCTCGCCCGCCACAGCAAACTGAAGCTTGGCTAGCTTATGCCGAAGGTCGAGACATGCAAGTTCAGCTCAAACCAGCTGCGCATCCTGTTGGGACAACGGTTGAAGTTGCCGATTTGTTCTTCAATACCCCTGCTCGGCGCAAGTTTCTGCGGGCTGACAAAACTGAATTTCACCATATCGATGAACTGATCAAACGACTGGCATTGTCTCGTTTTGATGTTGGTTTTGCTCTCAGTCACAATGGTAAGTCGATTCGCAATTTGCCACGTTGTAATACCGATGTGGCTAAACTTAAGCGCTTACAAATGATCTGTGGCGCAGGTTTTTGCCGAGATTTGGTTCAGATTGAGCAAGATGCAGGGACTTTAAAACTTGCGGGTTGGTTACTTAAACCAATGGCTTGTCAGGTGCAAAATCCGCCGCAGTACACCTTTATCAATGGTCGTATGATCCGCGATAAAGTGGTAACCCACGCGATTAAACAAGCTTATGCCGCGGTGGTTTCTGACACCAGTTTAGCTGGCTATGTGCTGTACATTGACCTACCGTTCGATCAAGTCGATGTTAATGTTCATCCGACCAAGCACGAAGTGCGTTTTATAGAAACGCGGTTAGTCCATGATTTCGTTGTGCAAGCCGTTGCGCAAGCGTTGCAGCAAACCCAGCTTGCAGTCGCCGAACCTCAACAGCAACAAAGTAGCGAATACGTTGACCGTGATACCGGTGAGGTTGTGTCAGCAACGCCGGTTCATCAGGCTGCTAGTCCGGCGCCATCAAACTACCCTAGCCACTCCTTTGGCAACAAGCCGCAATGGGTAGCCGAGCGCTCACCTTCGCAAACTGCGGTGAAAAACTATCAGGCGCTGATTGCACCGATTGACGCGCTGACTCAGCGTGTTGAGGAGCCTGAGCGCCGGTCTGATAAAACACGAGTCGTTGAATCTGGACCCGAGTTTATTACCGTAGAGCCGAACTTCGTCTTGCTATTTCATCAACAAAAACCTTGGTTGTTCAATGTTGAATTAGCAGTGTCAGAGTTAGCACTTACTTTAATGCCGTTGCCATGGCACCCGCAGCCGCTACTGTTACCCATGGCGGTATCAATTGCGCCAGAACAAAGTGAACGGTGGCGAAAAATCCTAGACTACGCGGCGCAATTTGGTATTGAAATCGTATTACCGCGCCCCAATAAACTGATTGTCAGAAGTTTACCGGCGATACTCCGGCACACGGATCTGGCCAATCGGCTTGATGACTTACTGGTAACACTTGAGTCGGATGATCAAGCCAAGACGGCAAAGGCATTGGTGGCAATCGATTTTTCGATGCCAGTTTGGCTGCCTCGTACGCCACAGCTATTGTCGGTGGCGACGGAGAATATGTCGGCGCGATATTGGCGCCAAGTGCCAGCTGATTTGCTAGCGACCTTATTTAACTGAGTACTACAACGTGTCTGAACTCGAGCAGTTGCCATTGGCGATAACCTTAATGGGGCCAACCGCATCTGGAAAGACAGATTTAGCGATTACCTTAGCAGAGCATTACAACTGTGAAATTATCAGTGTCGATTCTGCGCTGGTTTACCGGGGTATGGACATAGGTACGGCAAAGCCGACGGCTGAGGAACTAGCCCGGGCGCCGCATCGATTGATTAACATCATCGATCCGTGCCAGGCATACTCCGCCGCTGACTTTCGCCGAGATGCGTTGGCGCATATGGCAGAAATTGTTGGTGCCGGTAAAACGCCATTATTGGTTGGCGGTACCATGTTGTATTTCAAAGCCTTACTTGAAGGCTTGTCGTCATTACCTAGCGCTGACCAACAGATTCGCCAGCAAATAGCAGCTGAAGCTGAACAGCAAGGCTGGGAAGCTTTACATCAACAGTTAGCACAGTTTGATCCGGTGGCAGCTGCACGCATTCACCCCAACGATCCGCAACGGTTGAGTCGTGCAATTGAAGTATTTCGTATCTCCGGTAAGTCATTGACGGAGTTACAAACACAGCAAGAGCAAAGCAAAGCGCCTTATCGCTTCAAGCAGTTTGCTATTGCGCCGGCAGATCGCGCAATATTGCATGAGCGAATTGCACTTCGTTTTGAACA
This sequence comes from Neiella marina, assembly GCF_002165625.1. Lineage (GTDB taxonomy): Bacteria > Pseudomonadota > Gammaproteobacteria > Enterobacterales > Neiellaceae > Neiella > Neiella marina. Next base: position 20,544 of record NZ_NGNS01000033.1, on the reverse strand, counting down.
AATGCTGGCAGCTGGCTTTGAGGGTGAAGTTCGGCAATTATTTGAACAGCAAGATTTAAATCCGGAACTCCCTTCAATTCGGAGTGTCGGATATAGGCAGATGTGGTCTTATCTCACTGGTGAAATCGACTATGATGAAATGGTCTATCGTGGCATTGTTGCTACACGCCAGTTAGCCAAGCGCCAGATGACATGGTTGCGTGGTTGGCCAGAGGTAAATTGGCTAGATACACATTCAGCAACGAATTTGCAGCAAGTTATTGCATTGACAGGGCTTCGCCAGTCCTGATTATGTGGGTTATACTTGCCGCACTTAAAAGTTTTTTAAACGATCTAATTACAAAATTTTAATAAAAAGGAACTATTTCCATGGCTAAAGGGCAATCTTTACAAGACCCGTTTTTGAATGCGCTGCGCAGAGAGCGTATTCCTGTTTCAATTTATTTGGTAAATGGCATCAAACTTCAGGGCCAAGTTGAATCTTTTGACCAGTTTGTCATTCTGCTAAAAAACACTGTTAATCAAATGGTTTATAAGCATGCCATTTCTACAGTTGTGCCTGCTCGTCCGGTGTCGCATGTGACTCAACAGCACTCAGGGCCGGGCAAGTCTGATTCTGACAGTGGTGCCGAATAATCGCGTAACGCGAAGGAGTCGATTGGTTGTTTGATCGTTATCAAGCCGGTGAACAGGCTGTATTAGTTCACATTGACTTCTCGGATGAGCACGAGCGCGAGGATTTGCGCGAACTGGAAATGTTGGTCGAGTCGGCTGGCGTTGAGGTAAAAGGGGTGGTGCGCGGATCCCGCAAAGCGCCACACCCTAAGTATTTCGTTGGTGGTGGTAAAGCCGAGGAAATCGCTCAAGCTGTCAAGCTGTACGAAGCCAACATCATCATTTTCAATCATGCCTTATCGCCAGCCCAAGAGCGCAACCTTGAAAAGTTGTGTGAGTGTCGCGTGTTGCCGCGCACCGGACTGATTTTGGATATCTTTGCGCAGCGAGCAAGGACCCACGAAGGCAAATTGCAAGTCGAGCTAGCGCAGCTGCGCCATCTTTCAACCCGCTTAGTTCGGGGCTGGACTCACCTAGAGCGCCAGAAAGGTGGTATTGGTATGCGTGGCCCGGGTGAAACCCAGTTGGAAACGGACCGTCGTTTAATCCGCGGACGTATTGACCACATTCTCAAACGACTGGACAAAGTCGCCAAGCAGCGTGAGCAAGGTCGCCGCTCGCGTAAGCGGGCTGAGGTGCCTACGGTGTCGTTAGTTGGCTACACCAATGCTGGTAAATCAACTTTGTTCAATCGCGTGACCGAAGCGGGTGTTTATGCTGCTGACCAGCTATTCGCAACGCTCGACCCGACCTTACGTAAAATCGATGTTGCTGACGTAGGCCCGACTATCCTGGCCGACACTGTTGGCTTTATTCGTCACTTGCCTCACGATTTAGTCGCTGCTTTTAAAGCCACGCTGCAAGAGACCCAAGAAGCAGACTTACTGCTCCACGTCTACGATGGCGCTGATGATCGTTTCGCCGATAATGTCGACCAAGTCAACATCGTGTTAGATGAGATCGATGCGGGCGAAGTACCCGTACTTATGATCTGTAACAAAATTGATTTGCTCGAAGGCGCAGTTCCACGTATCGATAGAGACGAAAATGGCATGCCTTGGCGCGTATGGGTTTCGGCTCAACAAGGTTTGGGTATCGATTTATTGTTTCAAGCGCTGCAAGAACGATTAGGACGTACCATGGTTGAATACACCTTGCGTATTCCGCCAGCTCAAGGCAAGTTGAGAGGTATGCTCTACCAGCGTCATGTTGTGCAAAACGAACATTACACTGAGCAAGGCGAGTCAGAGTTGCTGATTCGTATGCCAAAAAATGATTGGCGGGCGTTAGTCAAACGTGACTGTCCGCAAGCGGAAGATTACATTATTTCTGAATAACCCTTGGATCTGGAAATGTCGGAGAGACATTAATATAACTATGAAAAAATCCATGATGGCCTGGCACGAACCGGGCGGTAAAAAACCGAATGACCCTTGGAAAGGGAAACAGTCGGGTAATCAGGGACCACCGGATTTAGATGAGGTGCTGAGCAACTTGTCGAAAAAACTCGGCGGCAAGTTTGGCGGAGGGCGCCGCGGAGGCGGCAACGACTCCGAAGTGATGAAATTTGGCGGAGGTTTAGCTGTCATTATCGCGGTATTGGTGTGGGGCTTCAGTGGCCTTTATACCGTTCGCGAAGCTGAGTTGGGCGTTAAACTTCGGTTCGGTGAATTCTCCGAAAACGTCCAGCCAGGCCTGCATTGGAAGCCGACCTTTATTGATGAAGTGACGCCTGTAGATGTGCGCTCGGTCAGCTCAATGCCAACCAGTGGTTTCATGCTCACCAAAGATGAGAACGTGGTTCGCATTGAAATGGATGTTCAGTACCGCATCACCGACCCATATCGCTACCTATACAACGTCATGAATCCTGAAGACACATTGCTTCAAGCGATGGACAGTGCGTTGCGTTACGTTGTTGGCCATAACACCATGGATAACGTCTTAACCAGTGGCCGGGAGCAAGTCCGGGCTGAAACCTGGGAAGAACTGGCGAGCATTATCGAACCGTATGAAACAGGCTTGGAGATTATCGATCTCAACGTGCAGTTAGCCCGTCCGCCAGAGGAAGTGAAAGACGCGTTCGACGATGCTATTGCGGCGCAAGAGGACGAAGAGCGTTTCGTCCGTGAAGCCGAAGCTTATGCTCGTGAAGTGGAGCCGCAAGCGCGTGGTCGAGTTAAGCGTATTCTTGAAGATGCCAATGCATACAAGCAAAAGAAAGTTCTTGATGCACAGGGTGATGTCGCTCGCTTCAACCAGATTTTGCCAGAGTACAAAGCGCAGCCAGAAGTGACTCGCAAACGCCTATACCTAGAAACGATCGAACAGGTATATGGCAACAGCAATAAAGTATTGGTTGATGTCGAAAGTGGTAATAACTTGATGTACTTGCCACTTGACCGAATGACCAAAGGCGCTCCGCAAAGCGCAACTGGTAATTCGTTTATAGAACCAAATTCTCGCTCTAATCAGCGCGCGCCTGTTGGCGTTGGTTCTAGCCCAAACAGTTCTCGCGAACGTACTGACCGTTTTAACAATGGAGGGAGAAACTAAATGAGACCTGTATTACTCATTGCTCTAGCAGCATTTATTCTGGCCGGTTTCTCTTCTTTGTTCGTTGTTGAAGAAGGTGAACGTGCGATTACTATTCGTTTCGGTAAGGTGCAACGTATTGATGGCACTGGCGATACCTTGGTCCATGAACCGGGCCTGCACATCAAAGTGCCGTTTATCGACACCGTTCGTTACCTCGATGCCCGTACTCAGACCCTAGACGATCGTGCTGACCGCTTCGTTACGTCAGAGAAAAAAGATTTGATCGTTGACTCATATGTGAAATGGCGTATCAGTGACTTTTCAAAGTTTTACTTGTCGACTCGTGGTGACTTTTTCCGCGCAGAGTCGCTGCTAAAACGTCGTATCAGCAACGGTTTGCGTACTGAGTTTGGTAGCCGCACCATCCGAGAGATCGTGTCTGGCACGCGTAGCGAGCTGATGGAAAATGCCCTGGCACAGGTTGCTGAGGGTGCTCAAGAGCTGGGGATCGAGGTGATTGATGTGCGAGTCAAGCAAATCAACTTGCCATCTGAAGTCAGTAATTCGATTTTCCAACGGATGCGAGCTGAGCGGACCGCCGTGGCTCGGGAACACCGTTCACAAGGTCGTGAGAAAGCTGAAGCGATTCGCGCTGACGTCGATGCTCGAGTGACGGTGATGCTGGCAGATGCCGACCGTCAAGCACTGGAACTTCGTGGTGCTGGTGATGCCGAAGCGGCGGCCATTTACGCCGAATCTTATGGTCAAGATCCTGAGTTCTATGCGTTCTTCCGCAGCTTGCAGGCGTATCAAAAGAGCTTTGGCCAAGGTGGCGACATGATGGTGATCGAACCAGATAGTGAGTTCTTTAGATACATGAAGGATCCGACTGGTAAGTAACCAATACGCCAATGTAAAAAAAGATGCCCTCGGGCATCTTTTTTATGGCTATCAAACGCTGGCTTAAACCCAGCCGTTGTCCCGCACTATTTGTTCAAAGTCGGTACAGCCGCCAATGTGTTTTTCATCTAAGAAGATTTGCGGCACTGTTTCTACTTCGTGACCTACGGTTTTTGACAAGTCAGCCTTGCTAATACCTTCTGCGTGAATGTCGACGTAACGGAATTTAAAGTCATCGCGAGCTTCAGTAAGTTGCTCAGCCAGTTGTTTGGCGCGAACACAGTATGGGCAGCCAGGGCGGCCGAAAATAACAGCAAACATGAGAAAGTCCTCTGAACAAAAGATGAATCAAGCATAACGGCTTCAGTGGACTTGGTAAAATTGATTGTTTCCATTTCCTTGATAGCTTTTATCGATTAAATATTGAATTGTGTTGGTTATCGTCATCGCTTCAATCACTGATTCATTTTACTGAAACCCCTATGGAGTAAGGCGCCTACAGCAAACCGCAACTGCTCATACCATGCGAGGTCACAAATAAGGTGATCAATCTGGTTATTTTCTGCTAAAATCCGGCCCTTTCCTGCGTTTAACCGACCAATTCAAGAGTTCAAGCATGAGCAATAATGTTGTGGTTCTCGGCACCCAATGGGGTGATGAGGGCAAAGGCAAGATCGTTGACTTACTGACCGATCAAGCAAGTTATGTGGTGCGCTATCAGGGTGGCCACAATGCGGGCCACACACTGGTAATCGACGGCGAGAAAACCGTCCTCCACCTGATCCCATCTGGCATCTTACGTGACAACGTCAAGTGTATTATCGGTAATGGTGTAGTACTGTCACCCGACGCTTTGTTCACCGAAATCGCCATGCTCGAAGAGCGCGGTGTACCGGCCAAAGAGCGTCTATTTATTAGCGAAGCTTGCCCTCTGATTTTGCCTTTCCATATTGCAATCGACGCGGCCCGCGAAAAAGCCTTAGGCAAAAAAGCAATTGGTACCACAGGTCGTGGTATTGGTCCTGCATACGAAGACAAAGTGTCTCGTCGCGGTCTACGCGTAGGCGATTTGTTCAACAAAGAGATGTTCGCCGAGAAACTGAAAGTGGTGATGGAATATCACAACTTTGCTCTGCGTGAGTTGTATAAAGCACCTGAAGTCAGCTATGACGAAGTGCTTGAAGGCGCACTCGCAGTTGCTGATACGTTGAAGGCGATGACAGTTGACGTCATTGACGTACTGGATAAAGCGCGTAAGAACGGCGACAAAATCATGTTTGAAGGGGCTCAAGGCACTTTACTTGATATTGACCATGGTACTTATCCGTTTGTTACCAGCTCAAATACCACTGCTGGCGGCGTAGCAACCGGTGCTGGTTTTGGTCCATGTCATTTGGACTATGTTCTGGGTATCGTTAAGGCTTACACGACGCGCGTTGGTGGTGGTCCATTCCCAACAGAACTGGAGTGCGAAGTTGGCCAATACCTCGGTGAAAAAGGTCATGAATTCGGTGCCACCACAGGTCGCCAACGTCGTTGTGGCTGGTTTGACGCCGTAGTCATGCGCCGAGCAATTCAAATTAACAGCCTGACTGGTCTTTGCTTGACCAAGCTCGATGTTCTTGACGGCTTGAAAGAAGTGAAAATTTGTACTGGTTACCAAATGGCTGATGGCTCGGTTGTTGATGTTCCGCCGCTGGCTGCTGAAGGCTATGAAGAAGCGACGCCTGTGTACGAGAGCATGCCTGGCTGGGATGACAACACTTTTGGTGTCAAGTCATTGGAGCAATTGCCACAAGCAGCATTGAATTACATCAATCGCTTGGAAGAGTTATTGGAAATTCCAATCGATATCGTCTCAACTGGTCCAGACCGAGTCGAAACCATCATTCGGAAACATCCGTTCGAAGCCTAGTTAAACGCTTCAAAATCTCGCAATAAAAAAGCAAGGCTAAAGCCTTGCTTTTTTTGTGGTTTTTACTTGCTTGAGCAATGGCTTGAGCTGTCAAAATCGGCTTATCTAACTAAAAAATGTGATCTTGATACATTTGTACAAAAAATATGCAACAAAAAAATTGACGATAAATAACTGATGATCTTTTCTTAATCACAAGCTGGTTTTCATCAGGAAGATGAAGTTGTAATCAGGCTTTTGTACCCACAGCAAAAGAGATTACAAGGACGTATGATGCCAGACTCCAACCCTAAAGGTTTGTTTAGAAAACAAGCCGTTACCCATCAAAAAGATCGCTTGACTGGTGATGTCATCGTCTCCCAGCCAGTTGCATTTTCGACCCTCACCGGCTTCCTACTATTGTTGCTAGTCGTCAGTTTGGTATTTCTTTGGCTTGGCGACTACACCCGCAAAGAAGTCGTAAAGGGTTATCTAGTGCCCGACATGGGCGTGCTCAAAACCTACGCTCCGAGAGTCGGTAAGATCGAAAAACTTCATGTTGCTGAAGGAGACTGGGTTGCCAAGGGTGACGCGCTAATAACTTTTGTCTCTGAGCAATCGCTAATGACAGGAGATGACGCTGGCACAGAGCGTCTTGGCCAACTGCTACAGCAAATTGCGGTTCTAGAGCAACAGCAACAAGAACTCCATGCGCTGCATAGTGAGCAGTTAGAAGAGCTTGAATCAACCAAGAGTTTTCTGCAGTTAGAGCTTGATGAAATGCAGCAGCAACAAACGGCACTTGAAGCCAGAGAAGCACTGTTTCGTAGTCAACTGGACGATATGGAGCGAGTTTTTCAAGCTGGTCATGTCACTAAAAGTGATTATTTACAGCATAAACAACGTGTTCTAGTCGCGAAGCAAGAACTTCAGCAATTAAAAGCGCTGGTTGTGAAGAGTCGATTGTCGCTCAAGCGAATTGACTACAAGCTGGTTCAAGCGCCTTTTGAATACAACAACAAACACTTGGAGTTACAACGTCAGATCGCAGCACTTAAACATCAGTCGCTGACTGAAGAAACGAATCATCGATTAGTGTTGCGGGCAGCCGCAGACGGCACGGTCTCGGCCATACAAGTAAAGGAAGGTGAATCGCTCGTTGCGACGATGCCGTTGTTATCGGTATTGCCAGACGATGCGACTTTGTACGCTGAGCTTTGGTTGCCGACTCGCGCAGCAGGTTTTGTCGAGAAGGGGCAACTGGCTAGGCTTCGTTTTGATGCTTTTCCTCATCAGCGGTTTGGTATCGCTGATGGTGAGTTGGCTGTGATCTCCAAATCAATCGTCAGTCCTGATGAAGCGAAATTACCGGTTCGGTTACAAGAACCTGTCTATCGAGTGATCGTTGAACTAGAGCAGCAATACATATCCGCTTATGGTAAACGTCTGCCATTACAAGCTGGCATGATGCTCGAAGCTGATATCGTTCTTGATACCCGAAATCTACTCGATTGGTTGCTTGACCCGCTATATAGCTTGAGGGGACGAGTATGACAGAAGCAACGGTCACCGCCGCAAATCAGCAGGTAAAGTTTTTTGGTTGGCGCAACTTGCCGATGGTTTTACAAACTGAGGTGTCGGAGTGCGGGTTAGCATGCATTGCGATGATTGCGGGTTATCATGGCTGCGCGCAAAGTTTGTCGAGCTTACGTAAGCAAATCGGAGGTGCGCAACGAGGTCTGAGCCTGCAGCAACTTATTCAGTTGGCAGGTCATCTGGGCATGTCAGGGCGTGCGTTGCAGCTCGATCTTGATCACTTGTGCAAGCTCCAAACTCCATGTGTTTTGCATTGGGATATGAATCACTTTGTCGTTTTAAAGAGCGTGAGTAGAGATTCAATCACTATCCATGATCCAGCCGTTGGGGAGAGAAAACTAAAATTAGCGGAGTTAGGCAATCACTTTACCGGTATCGCCCTTGAACTATCGCCAACGAGCGAATTCAAAAAGTATCGGGTGAAAGAACGGCTCAAGCTCTCTCAGCTGTGGAGCAATATCAGTGGCTTTAAATCGGCTCTATCTCGATTAGTTATTCTATCTGTGGTGTTGCAAGCGCTTGCGTTGGCGTCGCCATACTATTCCCAGTTAGTCGTGGACGATGTCCTGCTTAGCCATGACCAAGACCTGCTATTAATTCTTGCTATCGGTTTTGGCCTTATCACGTTATCGAGTATGGCTACGAACTTGCTGCGAGGATTCGTGGTATTGCACTTTAGCTCCATGCTTAACATTCAAGTTGCCGCCAATCTTTTTCGTCATTTGGTCAGGCTGCCCGTTAGTTACTTCCAAAGTCGCCATATTGGTGATGTCATCTCTCGTTTTGGATCATTGCAACAAGTCAAAGAGTTCCTAACCACCGGCGTTGTTGAAGCATTAATCGATGGCGTGATGGCGCTAGCCGTGCTCATTATGCTGTTTGTCTACAGCGTCAAACTGGCTTTGGTGGTGTTGGCTGCCGTTGCCTTGTTTACGGCAATTCGACTTGTGCTGTTCAAGCCACTGCGGCAAAAGAATGAGGAGGCTATTGGCAATCAAGCGAAAGAAAGCAGCCATTTCATTGAGACAGTTCGAGCGATTCAAACGGTTCGTTTGTTTGGCGCGGAAACTCAGCGGCAATCGCTGTGGCAAAATCGCTTTGCCGATACGCTTAACGCCAATATTCGTATTGGCCAATTGGAGCTGGGATTCGTTAGTGCTAATCAGCTGCTGTTTGGTCTCGAGAACGTTATCGTTATCTATCTCGCCGCGTTGTTGGTTATGGATGGTCAGTTTACGGTGGGTATGCTGTTTGCCTTTATTGCTTATAAGCAGCAGTTTACTGAGCGTTTTGCCAATCTCATTGAGAAGCTCATCCAATTCAAAATGCTAGGGCTGCATATGGAACGCTTGGCGGATATTGCCTTAACACCAAAAGAAGCAGTCAATGAACAAGGCTTGAAACCCGAGATAAAGGGCCGCATCGAGTTTAACAATGTTGGCTTTCGCTACCACCAAGGAGAACCTTACTTGTTCAACGGGGTGTCGTTTGCCGTGGAAGCGGGAGAGTCGGTTGCTTTAATTGGACCTTCAGGCGTTGGCAAATCGACCTTGGTCAAAGCGCTACTGGGTTTGTTGCCCGTTTCTCAGGGGGTGATATCTGTTGATGACCATGAATTACCCCACTTATGTATGACACATTACCGTCGTCAAATAGCTTCGGTGATGCAAGACGACCAATTGTTATCGGGCTCCATTGCCGACAACATCTCATTTTTCAGTGATGAGTTGAATATGGAGCGAATCGCCAACTGTGCTCAAATGGCTGCGGTTCATCAAGACATCATGGCTATGCCGATGAATTACAACAGCCTCATCGGTGATATGGGTAGCAGTTTATCAGGTGGTCAAAAGCAACGTATCTTACTGGCAAGAGCTTTGTATCAGCAGCCAAAAATTCTCCTTCTCGACGAAGCGACTAGTCATCTTGATCTAAATTCAGAGCATGCAGTAAACCAAGCCATCGCCGAACTTAATATTACCCGAGTGATCATTGCTCATCGTCCAGAAACGATGATTTCAGCAGACCGGATTTTGCATTTAACACGTGATGGCATAGAAGACGTCACGCAACAAATTAAACAACAGCTTGGAGCTGTTGCATGAATTCCCGCGCGGTGCGGGAATGTTAAACGTAACTACAAAAGGAAATTGTTATGAAAGAATTAAAAGAGAGTGAACTGTCTGAGGTAAAGGGTGGATTCGTAGCTTTATACTGGGTTGGAGTAGGTGCTGTCCACGCTTATAGAACTTATCGGGCAGTCCGTTTTGGGGCGCAAGCTGTCGGTGGCGGCGCTCTATATGATGGGCTTAAAACATTAATTACTTCTTAACAAAAAACTCTTGGGCGTGAGCAGCATGCTCACGCCCAAACAAGTGAGATCCGGTTTATGTTTAAAGATATCTTCGTTGTAAATTGCCCGTGCTGTAACGCCCCTGTTGATTTAAAAGAGAGAGTTAAGCTGATCAAAGCTGGAACTATCGACTGCGACCACTGTCAGGCTAGGCTCACGGAGAGTATAGTTTCATCACTTTTGGCTACGTGTATTCTTGGTGTACCTTCATGGTTACTTTTAGACCGCGTTTTGTCGTCATATAAGGTTGATGCTGACGTAAGTTATCTATTAGGTATGACTTTGTGCCTTGGTATTGCTAAGTTGTCTGCGCCGCTGTGCACATTAGTTCGCGTAGAAACTTAGTTACTAGGTGTTTTTATTATCGAAAAGCGAGGTTGCATTCGACAACCGACCATTGGAAGTGCGGAGTGCATTAAGCCACGAGAGCATTGTCAATGGGATTCCATTGCGCGATATAGCTCTCAAACTTGGATTACCCACCTAACGAAGCCACAAAAAAAGGTAGCCTGACTCTACTCGAATGTTTACAAAACATTAGCCAGGTCAGCACTGTGCAAAAACCATGCATTATTGAAGCCCCCATTTTTGCTCTGGAGCATTTACAGGAGACACTATGACCAGAACCCAAAGAGCGATTTTACCAGCTATGCTAACTTCCTTTTGGTTTGGAAAGCTCGGGTCCTTTTGGGGGGTAGACAGCGTAGTCTTTCTGTTACTGTTGGCAGGAGCAGTAGCGTTAAACATTTTTTTTGAAGTAAGGAGTTAGGGCTTATAGTCAACGACCGCGTGTACTATCCGTAACAACATCTCAAATGAGTACGCCTACCTCAGCAGTAGCATCGCATCTGATAATGGCCATGATGGGGTGCGTATTAGCTTCACCAATGGATAGATCTTCGTTGCTAATAATCTCGGTAATATAATCACTTTGCTTGATGCCTAATCACTATAGTTACTTTTGCATCCCATAACTTCAAAGTAGCAAGCCCACAATCGGCAAGAGAAACGATCAGAAAAGCTATTTCGAAAGCGTTACCCGGCGCTAAAAGTTAGTTCAAATTTCCACTACCCATCTCACAAATCCGGTGGTATACTTCGGCGCCCTTGTAAAAAGGCAGCCACGATCCGAGCTCGAACGGGCCCGGATCTTTTGTTTTACGTAAAGTAAATAGCGGAGCACTGAAATGATCCAAATGCAGACCCTGCTGGACGTAGCTGACAATAGCGGCGCTCGCAGCGTGATGTGTATTAAGGTTCTCGGTGGATCACACCGCCGCTATGCCGGCATTGGTGACATCATCAAAGTTTCTGTGAAGGAAGCAATTCCTCGCGGTAAAGTTAAAAAAGGTGATGTTCTGAATGCCGTTGTAGTGCGAACCAGAAAGGGTGTTCGTCGCCAAGACGGTTCTCTGATTAAATTCGATCGTAACGCGGCCGTTCTGTTGAACGCCAACCATGCGCCGATCGGTACTCGTATCTTCGGTCCAGTGACGCGTGAACTTCGCTCTGAGAAGTTCATGAAAATCGTCTCTCTGGCGCCAGAAGTGCTGTAAGGAGAATCAATCATGGCAGCGAAAATCCATAAAGGCGATGAAGTTATCGTTTTGGCCGGTAAAGACAAAGGCAAGCGCGGCGAAGTCGAGCAAGTCTTAGTTGAAGCGGGCAAAGTCCTTGTTAAAGGCGTTAACATCGTCAAGAAGCATCAGAAGCCAAACCCATACCTACAGGTTGAGGGCGGCATCATTGAAAAAGAAGCGGCAATTGACGTTTCTAATGTAGCGATCTACAACGCCGAAACTGGCAAAGCAGATCGTGTAGGTTTCCGAGTTGAAGACGGCAAAAAAGTTCGTTTCTTCAAGTCGACTAATCAAGTAATCAGCTAATTCGGAGTATTACGATGGCGAAACTGCATGAGTACTACAACGAGACTGTTGCACCAGCTCTTCTTAAAGAGTTCGGTTACAGCAGTATCATGCAAGTCCCTCGGGTTGAAAAAATCACCCTTAATATGGGTGTTGGTGAAGCTCTAGCTGACAAGAAAGTTTTGGAAAACGCAGTTGCTGACATGGCGTCTATCGCCGGTCAAAAACCTGTAGTGACCAAAGCTCGCAAGTCAGTTGCCGGCTTCAAAATCCGTGAAGGCTACCCAATTGGATGTAAAGTCACCCTGCGCGGCGAGCGCATGTGGGAATTCTTGGAGCGCCTGATTTGCATCGCTCTACCTCGTGTCCGCGACTTCCGCGGCGTTAGCGCTAAGTCTTTTGACGGCCGCGGTAACTACAGCATGGGCGTACGTGAGCAAATCATCTTCCCAGAAATCGACTACGACAAAGTAGACAAGATTCGTGGTATGGACATTACCATTACTACGACTGCCGGTTCTGACGAAGAAGGCCGTGCTCTGTTGGCTGCTTTTAACTTCCCATTCCGCAAGTAAGGACAGGGTTATGGCTAAACAATCCATGAAGGCACGCGAAGCAAAGCGCGCCAAACTAGTTGCTAAATACGCTGAAAAGCGTCAGGCACTGAAAGCTGCGATCGCAAGCCCAGCGACTTCTGAAGAAGAGCGTTGGGATGCAGTCTTGAAACTTCAAGGCTTGCCACGTGACAGCAGCCCTTCACGTCAGCGTAACCGCTGTAACGTGACTGGCCGTCCACACGCATACCTGCGTAAGTTCGGCTTGAGCCGCATCAAACTGCGTGAAGCAGCGATGCGTGGTGAAGTTCCTGGCCTGCGTAAGGCTTCTTGGTAATCTGTCGTTCACGGGAGTAAATACATATGAGTATGCAAGATCCGATTGCGGACATGTTCACTCGCATCCGTAACGGCCAGGCGGCCAAGAAAGTTGCGGTAAAAATGCCGTCTTCAAAATTGAAAGTTGCTATTGCTGCACTTTTGAAAGAAGAAGGCTACATCACTGATTATTCAGTGGCTGGCGAAGCGAAGCCAGAGTTGGAAGTAGTTCTTAAGTACTTCCAAGGTAAAGAAGTTATCGAAACTATCCAGCGCGTAAGCCGTCCTGGTCTTCGTATTTATAAGAAGAAAGGCGACCTACCTAAAGTACTGGCTGGTTTGGGTGTTTCTATCGTGTCCACTTCTAAAGGCGTGATGTCTGACCGTGCTGCGCGTAAAGCGGGCATGGGCGGTGAGATCATCGGCTACGTAGCGTAAGGGGTAGAGGATGTCTCGAGTAGCAAAAGCTCCAGTTCAGATCCCTGCCGGCGTTGAAGTTACGTTGAAAGGTCAAGATCTGACTATCAAGGGTGGTCAAGGCACTTTGTCTCGCACTATCCACGCAGGCGTTGAAGTTAAGCAAGAAGAAAATGCTTTGACTTTCGCTGGTCGTGAAGGTGTTGACGGTGCTTGGGCACAAGCAGGTACAGCTCGTGCGTTGGTAAACAACATGGTTACTGGTGTAAGCCAGGGCTTCGTTCGCAAATTGTTGCTGAACGGTGTTGGTTATCGTGCACAGGTTAAAGGCAAGGTTGTAAACCTGGCTTTGGGCTTGTCTCACCCAGTCGATCACGAGTTGCCTGAAGGTGTTACAGCGGAATGTCCATCTCAAACTGAAATCGTGCTGAAAGGCGTTGATAAGCAGTTGGTTGGTCAAGTTGCTGCAAACATTCGAGCTTACCGTAAGCCCGAACCTTATAAAGGCAAAGGTATTCGTTACGATGACGAGCACGTTCGTCGTAAAGAAGCTAAGAAGAAGTAAGGTATCGCGATGGATAAGAAAGTATCTCGTTTGCGCCGCGCCACACGCGCCCGCGCAAAAATCAGCGAGTTGGGTGCAACGCGCTTGGTGGTACACCGTACCCCACGCCACATCTATGCTCAGTTGATCGCGCCAAACGGCTCAGAAGTCCTAGCTGCTGCCTCTACTGTAGAGAAAGCACTAAGCGAAGGCCTGAAGTCTACCGGTAACGTTGAAGCTGCTAAAGCTGTGGGTAAAGCCATTGCTGAGCGCGCTTTAGCAAAAGAAGTTACCACTGTAGCCTTTGATCGTTCTGGCTTTAAGTATCACGGTCGTGTAGCAGCGCTTGCAGAAGCAGCTCGCGAAGCCGGCCTGCAGTTCTAAGGAGTCGATAATGGCAAAAGCTGAATTGCAACAAGGCGAGTTTCTGGAGAAATTGATTGCCGTAAACCGTGTAGCAAAAACGGTTAAAGGTGGTCGTATCTTCAGCTTCACCGCTCTAACAGTAGTTGGTGACGGCAAAGGTCGTGTTGGCTTTGGTTATGGTAAAGCCCGCGAAGTACCTGCTGCGATCCAAAAAGCGATGGAAAAAGCCCGTCGCAACATGCAAAAAGTTGAGTTGAACGGCAACACGTTGTGGCACCCAGTTAAGGGCCGTCACACTGGTTCGCGCGTTTACATGCAGCCTGCATCTGAAGGTACCGGTATTATCGCCGGTGGCGCAATGCGTGCTGTGTTGGAAGTAGCTGGCGTACAGAACGTTCTGTCTAAAGCCTATGGCTCTACCAACCCAATCAACATTGTGCGTGCAACAATCGATGCACTGGTGAACATGAACTCACCAGAGCAAGTCGCTGCGAAACGTGGCCTATCTGTAGAAGAAATTCTGGGGTAAGGCATCATGGCGAAGAAAACATTGAAAGTGACTCAGGTGAAAAGCTCTATCGGCCGCTTGCCTAAGCACAAAGCAACCCTGACTGGTCTGGGTCTGCGTCGCATTGGTCACACTGTAGAACTGGAAGATACTCCTTCAGTTCGCGGCATGATCAACAAGGTTTACTACATGGTACAGGTGGAGGGCGAATAATGCGTTTGAATACTCTATCTCCAGCTGAAGGTTCAAAGCCTACTGGTAAACGCGTTGGTCGTGGTATCGGTTCTGGTCTTGGTAAGACCGGCGGTCGTGGTCATAAAGGTCAAAAATCACGTTCTGGCGGCGGCGTTCGCGCTGGTTTCGAAGGCGGTCAAATGCCTCTGAAACAACGTCTGCCTAAATTTGGTTTCACTTCTCGCAAGCAATTGGCTCGCGAAGAGATTCGTACTCACGAATTGAACAAAGTGGAAGCCGAAGTGGTTGACATGAATGCACTGCGCGCAGCCAACCTGATTAAAGGTACAACTAAGTACGTTAAAGTTGTGCTTTCAGGTGAGGTGACCAAAGCGGTGAACCTGAAAGGTATCGCTGTAACTAAAGGTGCACAGGCTGCAATTGAAGCAGCTGGTGGCAAAGTCGAGGAATAAGGATCAATGGCTACACCAGGATTGGACTTGAATAGTGCGAAAGGTGGTTTGAGCGAATTACGTTCTCGCCTCCTCTTTGTGTTGGGCGCGATTCTCGTGTTCCGGGCGGGCTCATTTGTACCCATCCCTGGTATTGATGCCTCGGTTCTTGCTGACTTGTTCGATCAGCAGCGCGGTACCATCGTTGAGATGTTTAACATGTTCTCCGGTGGTGCTCTTGAGCGTGCCTCCGTCTTCGCATTGGGAATCATGCCGTATATTTCGGCTTCGATTATCATGCAGTTGTTGACGGTTGTGCACCCGCCATTTGCTGAATTGAAGAAAGAAGGTGAAGCTGGCCGTCGTAAGATTAGCCAGTACACCCGCTACTTCACGTTGGTACTTGGTACCTTCCAGGCCGTTGGTATTGCCACCGGCCTGCCAAACCTGATGCCAGGTTTGGTGGTTGACCCTGGTTTTGGCTTCTACTTCACAGCAGTAGTCAGCTTGGTCACCGGTACTATGTTCCTGATGTGGCTTGGTGAGCAGATCACCGAGCGTGGTATAGGTAACGGTATTTCGATTCTGATTTTCACCGGTATTGTTGCAGGCTTGCCTTCAGCTATCGGTCAGACCATCGAACAAGCCCGTCAAGGTGAAATGAACGCCATCGTATTGCTACTGATTGCAGCAATCGTGTTCGTTGTAACCTTCTTCGTGGTGTTCGTTGAGCGTGGTCAGCGTCGCATCGTTGTGAACTATGCTAAGCGTCAGCAAGGACGCCAGGTGTTTGCACAACAAAGCACTCACTTACCACTGAAAGTGAACATGGCTGGTGTTATTCCGCCAATCTTCGCTTCTAGTATCATTCTGTTCCCAGCCACAGCGGCAAGCTGGTTTGGCCAAGGTGACAGCATGGTTGCGGAAATCCTGCAGCAAGTGTCTTTGACGCTGCAACCAGGTCAACCGCTGTACGTGATGTTGTATGCAGCTGCGATTATCTTTTTCTGCTTCTTCTACACGGCGTTGGTTTTCAACCCGCGTGAAACTGCAGATAACTTGAAGAAGTCCGGCGCGTTTATTCCTGGGATTCGTCCTGGTGAGCAAACATCTCGCTACATCGACAAGGTAATGACTCGTCTTACTTTGGCCGGTGCACTGTATATTACATTAGTTTGTCTGGTCCCTGAGTTCATGCTCATTACCATGAATGTGCAGTTCTACTTCGGTGGTACATCGCTGCTCATTATCGTCGTGGTAATTATGGATTTCATGGCCCAGGTGCAGACTCATATGATGTCAAGTCAGTATGAATCTGTACTTCGCAAAGCCAACCTTAAAAACTACGGCCGTTAAGGTCGGGTTGGTTAATTAACGGAGTTTAAGAATGAAAGTTCGCGCATCCGTCAAGAAAATGTGCCGTAACTGCAAAGTCATCAAACGCCGCGGCGTTGTTCGAGTGATTTGCAGCGAGCCGAAGCATAAACAACGCCAAGGCTAATCGGACGAAAAGTGGGCAAGCCAATAAAACGGCTTGCCTGATTTGCAAACAGGTTATTGGTTGAGTATCCTTACGGGCTTTTCAAATCAATGACCCATAAATAGAGGAGTGCTGTTAATGGCCCGTATAGCCGGCATTAACGTCCCTGACAATAAACACGCTGTAATTGCATTGACTGCAATTTACGGTATTGGCCGCACCCGCGCACAAGATATCTGTGCTGCGACTGGTGTTGCCGAAGACGCCAAAATCGGTCAGTTGGATGAAGCAACTATCGATAAGCTGCGTGACGAAGTTGGTAAGTACGCCGTTGAAGGTGACCTCCGTCGTGAAGTTACGCTGAACATCAAACGCCTGATGGACTTGGGTTGCTACCGTGGTATCCGCCACCGTCGTAGCCTTCCTGTGCGTGGTCAGCGTTCGAAGACTAACGCCCGTACCCGTAAGGGTCCGCGCAAGCCGATCAAAAAGTAATCGGGAAGAGGTTTTAAAATGGCTAAACAACCAACTCGTACGCGTAAACGCGTCAAAAAGCAGATTCCTGACGGCATGGCTCACATCCATGCGTCTTTCAACAACACCATCGTGACTATCACTGATCGTCAAGGTAATGCGTTGTCGTGGGCAACTGCAGGTGGCTCTGGCTTCCGCGGTTCTCGTAAATCGACTCCGTTCGCGGCCCAGGTTGCTGCCGAACGTGCTGGTACTGCAGCGCAAGAATATGGCGTGAAGAATCTGGAAGTATTCGTGAAAGGTCCAGGTCCAGGCCGTGAGTCTGCGATCCGTGCTTTGAACGCTACTGGCTACCGCATCACCAACATTGTTGATGTTACGCCGATTCCTCACAATGGTTGTCGTCCGCCTAAAAAGCGCCGCGTATAACGCCCCGCTTACGGATATTGGAGAAAGAACATGGCAAGATATTTGGGTCCTAAGCTCAAACTTAGCCGTCGTGAAGGCACAGATCTGTTTCTGAAAAGTGGTGTTCGTGCAATCGACACCAAGTGCAAGATCGACAATGCGCCAGGTCAACACGGTGCGCGTAAACCGCGTCTGTCTGACTACGGTGTACAGTTGCGCGAAAAGCAAAAAGTTCGTCGTATGTATGGCGTTCTGGAAAAGCAATTCCGCAACTACTATAAAGAAGCTGCTCGCATTACTGGCAACACAGGTGAAAACCTGCTTGTTTTGCTGGAAGGTCGCCTAGATAACGTAGTTTATCGTATGGGCTATGCAGCGACACGTGCAGAAGCGCGTCAGCTAGTTAGCCACAAAGGTATTGTGGTAAACGGCAAAGTAGTCAACATCCCATCTTTCAAGGTTCGTCCTGAAGATGTAGTTGCTGTTCGCGAAAAAGCTAAGAACCAAGCGCGTATTAAAGCTGCTTTGGAACTGGCTGAGCAACGTGAAAAGCCAACTTGGCTAGAAGTTGAAGCAAGCAAAATGGAAGGCGTATTTAAGCGCAACCCTGAGCGTGCTGACTTGTCTGCCGATATTAACGAACAGCTGATCGTCGAGCTGTACTCTAAGTAAAGCTTAAACGCTTAATTTAAAGAGAGGACACAAATGCAGGGGTCTGTTACAGAGTTTCTCAAACCTAGGTTGGTTGACATCGAGCAGGTATCTACCACTCGTGCAAAAGTCACCCTGGAGCCACTTGAGCGTGGTTTCGGTCATACCTTGGGTAACGCTCTTCGTCGTATTCTGCTGTCATCTATGCCCGGTGTGGCGGTGACTGAAGTAGAAATTGATGGTGTACAACACGAGTACAGCACTAAAGAAGGTGTACTTGAAGACATCATCGAAATCCTGCTGAACCTTAAAGGCTTGGCCGTTAAGTTGTCTGGTAAAGACAAAGCAGTATTAACCCTGACTAAGAGTGGTGCAGGCTCGGTTGTAGCAGGCGACATCACCCACGACGGTGATGTTGAAATCGCAAACCCAGAACACGTCATCTGCACCTTGACTGGTGAAGGTGAAATCAGCATGCGTATCGTTGTCGAGCGTGGTCGTGGCTATGTGCCAGTATCCGCTCGTGGTGATAACGAAGAAGATGAGCGTCCAATTGGCCGCTTGTTGGTAGACGCATCTTACAGTCCAGTTCGCCGCATTGCTTACAATGTGGAAGCGGCGCGTGTTGAACAGCGCACTAACTTGGACAAGCTGGTTATCGATATGGAAACCAACGGTACTTTGGATCCTGAAGAAGCGATCCGCCGTTCGGCAACCATTCTGGCTGAACAACTTGAAGCATTCGTCGAGCTGCGTGATATCAGCGAGCCGGAGCAGAAAGAAGAGAAACCAGAATTCGATCCGATTCTATTGCGTCCTGTCGACGATCTCGAGCTCACCGTTCGCTCTGCTAACTGTTTGAAAGCAGAAGCGATTCACTACATTGGTGATCTGGTACAACGCACTGAAGTTGAGTTGCTGAAAACCCCTAACTTGGGTAAGAAGTCACTCACTGAAATCAAAGATGTTTTGGCATCTCGCGGTCTGTCTCTGGGCATGCGCCTAGAAAACTGGCCACCTGCCAGCATTGCTGACGGTGAATAACCAGATACCGAAGTAAACTGAGTTAGAAGGAAAAGATCATGCGCCATCGCAAGAGTGGTCGTCAACTGAACCGTAACAGCAGCCATCGCCAAGCTATGTTCCGTAACATGGCAAGCTCGCTGGTACGTCACGAAGTGATCAAGACAACACTGCCAAAAGCGAAAGAGCTGCGCCGAGTGATCGAACCATTGATCACCCTGTCTAAGTCAGACAGCGTTGCTAACC
Source organism: Neiella marina (assembly GCF_002165625.1). Taxonomy (GTDB): domain Bacteria; phylum Pseudomonadota; class Gammaproteobacteria; order Enterobacterales; family Neiellaceae; genus Neiella; species Neiella marina. The sequence continues at coordinate 1,168 of NZ_NGNS01000033.1, read as the reverse complement.
GTCGCTTAGCTTTTGCTCGCACTCGCGATCAAGAAGTTGTCGGTAAACTGTTTAATGAATTAGGTCCTCGTTACCAAGAGCGCCCAGGTGGATACACTCGTATTCTCAAGTGTGGCTTCCGCGCTGGTGACAATGCACCTATGGCTTACATTGAATTAGTAGATCGCCCTGAAGTTGCTGAAGAAGAAGCAACTGAAGCAGCTACTGAAGAGTAAGCAACATCACTTTGAAAAAGCCGGGTTCGCCCGGCTTTTTTGTGTCTAAGTTTTGTCAACCTTGTCTGTTTCATATGGAAAGTAACGGTGACCCAGCCTTAACCCGATAGTGGCTAACACCATTACTAGCATTGCCGCTGCAATCCAGAACACACTCAACGCCTCCATTTCTTTCGTTGCTAACGTCAGGTAACGCGCTAATGCAATGATCGCTATGTATATAGGGTAGCGTACCGGCACGCGTCCAAGCTCTGCGTACAATCGCGACATCGCCATCACTTCCAAATAGATAAACAGTAGTAAGATGTCGCTTAGGTGGACGTTTTGCGAATCGATAATATGGCGAATCTCAATTGCTATCGCGACAAGCGTCGCTAACGCAATAAAAACCAACAGCGCTTTTTCGATCGCTGATATGGCAATGATGAAGATCTGCTGGGCACGTTGCTTACCTGTCATCCATTTCTCCTAGTTTAAATCTGTACGATTAACCGATAGATCCTTAAACAACACTTTAATGATCGTTAGAGTTTTTATGCTAGAAAAAATTAAATGAAATTAATTCAGTCTGTTACATTGAATTAGATGAATAAATAAGCAGTCTGAGTCGAAAAGATCGAAAAAGTTTCAAAACAGGGGTTGACTCAAACCTGAAGATCCTTAAAATGCGCATCCGCTTCGGGGCAAAAGCTTCAAGCAAGTCAGGCAAGTGACAGCTCTTTAACAATTAGCAAGACAATCTGTGTGGGCACTCGCAGTGAGTTGAGATAAAAAATTATCAACTTATTGAAGAGTGTTCGAATGAACAGTCAATTCGATTAATCGAAAATCAATCAGTTGAGACAAGCATTAAACTTTTTAATTGAAGAGTTTGATCATGGCTCAGATTGAACGCTGGCGGCAGGCCTAACACATGCAAGTCGAACGGTAACAGGAAGAAGCTTGCTTCTTTG
>NZ_NGNS01000032.1 GCF_002165625.1 Neiella marina | reverse complement strand
GTCACCGCCAGGCACCTAATAAAACGTCAGAAGGCCACCCAATAGGGTGGCCTTTTGTCGTTTAAGCGCCTCGCGGCGCGCAAACCAACAATCGCGGTGAAGCGCTGGGTCTCCAACCTATCACTCTGCTTAACGACAGCGCGCCGCAGGCTCCCAGCGTCGCAGCTAAGCTGCTAGCGCTCCGCAGGTGCACAAAGCGTTGCTTTGTGAACGCACCTGCTCCGCCCCCATGTGAGTCATATCTTTGTTGATATAATTAACAGCCCTTAGGCTGGCCTGAAGGGCGGAGGGCAGAACTACAGGAAGTAGGGCGACTCAGGAGACAAAGCCGAGGAGCTAGGAGTAAAGTAGGTCACGAAGGCGACTAGCTTCTTAGGCTAGCTGAAGCTAAAGAAAAGCCGCCTTATTCGGCGGCTTTATGTAAAGCGAGGTTGGTCTAGCGGCAAATCAGTGTGGCAGCGTGAGCTGACGATGATTTTAGGTTTATTGATTCGGTGACTTTCGAGGATACCATTCGCGGTATTCATCACTGCGTATATGCGACACGATATCTCTCCATTGCTCTTTCGCGTCTTTTAACTCAAGTCTTAAATCTCGGCTGTTAGGTAGCTCTTCCGAGAGTTCTAGCACGACGATGCATACCTCAAATACACTTAAAATTGCTCGATCTAAAGCAACTAAATGCTCACGCTCCTTATATCGGGAACATCTTCTGGCAGTGTTCAGCTCGTCTGGAATGCCCTTAATTTGGTCTAGTTTCTCGATAACATCGGGTCGTTTAATCGATAAGGTAGAATAAAACCAACCTAAGCGGCCAAATACTGCTTCTAACAATTTAACTTCTAAATGGTCTTGAGTCGGACATGTTTCTTTTAATGTGCTTGCTGAAGGGACTTCGAGCATGTATTCAAATTTTTTCTGGGTGGAGGCTGATATTTTAAGACTTAAGCTAGAAAAAGAACTATGACTAAAGAAACTCTGATATAAATGATGCCAACTCACTCGTGGCTCAGTCTTGATGGGAGTGATAGATTCCAATACAGATTTAAACTCTTCTCTGTGTTTGAAGTATATTGAAAAATTGTTGGATGTTTTTGTCTCTTGTATTTGTGCTGCTGTTTGGGCTGAGCGATGAACTGTTGCGAAAAATGCCATCACTGCCAGCCCTGCGGTGAAAGCTCCGATGGGGAATCTGAATAAATCAAATGCTTTTCTCCAACCTTTCTCTGTGAAATCGAGCTGCCAACCTAAATCGTTATATAGCCAAATAGAAAAACAAGAAATAGAAACAATCCAAATTGTGCTAATACCAGAAAGAACAAAGTATCCGTTATTACTAAGGCTTTTTGTCGAATGTTTATCCAGATCAAAGAAGGTTTTATCGGTTTCAATCATTGTCAATAATGTTAAAACGATACCTCCCCCAATAGCTGTCGCAAATACCACCCCATGTTCTAAATGGGCATCTCCAGTTAGCGCTTGCGCCATAAGAAGAGCAAAGTAAGGAAGGATAGTGGCTAAAAGTCTCCAATAAAACGGCAGCTTATAAAGCCTACGATTGTATTTTGTAAGCACTGCTCTTATGGCACTCATTCCGTATGCTCCTAATTTTAAGTGCTGTTCTTGATCTTTGAGTATTCAAAGAACAACAGTCTTTAACATAACATCTTTATCCTAGAATCTGCGTTGGTTTTGACCTCAAAGTCAACAACCCTTCAATCTGAATGTAGCTTTTGTCGTAATCAAGACACCTGAACATCTACATGGTGAACGTTATTGATAAATAAATCAGTTGATTAGGGTTGTGGCCCTTGGCTTGCAAATGTCTCTGTTTTAACCTCAAGAAGGAAAAATTATGGCATTTGTATATTTCTCTTCCCCGACAATGCGGAAGAACAAAAAAGTTGAGGCTGTTGCTGGCAAGCGCAATGCGATTCTAGGCTTAGCTGAAGAAAACGGCATTAAGATTCCTTGCGAATGCCGTGATGGCGAATGTGGCTCTTGCCTAATTAAAGTGACTCATCTGGATGGGGAACGGATCAAAGCGGTGATGCTGACCGACAAAGAGCGCTCAGTGCTTAAGTCGATTGGTAAGCTGCCGGAATTTGAAGCAGAGCGCGCATCGAATGAGGATATACCGCCGACGTACCGACTTGCTTGTCAAGCAATCGTTACCGATGAGGATTTATTGGTCGAGTTTACTGGCGAACCCGGTGGCGCCTAAGGTGTTGTGAAAGCGCTGGCTCGCCAGCGCTTTGATTAGAATCTAACTTCCAAATTGACACCATTTAATGTTGGCACCAATCGCCATTGATAAGCGGTTTGTTGGCCAGAGAACTGATCTTGATATGCTTGCCAATGTTGTTGTGGTGCCGAAGGTTGTGTCCAAATTGCGGCTTCTCCGATGGCAATGCCCAATGCTGCAGAGCCCAGCGCGTCGTCACTATCGCCAAACGCTGCGATTGCAGCAGCACCCAATAAGTTCACACCAATCGTCATTAGGTGTGGTTTCCAAGTGTTTTTCTCGTTCGCGCGCCAAGCACTATGCCGCATGATCTGTTCTGCTTCTTTTAGCCGTGCAATTTTTTCTGCTCTGGTCGTTGCGGGCATCTGTCGGTAGTCATCCATTCCTGTCACTACCGGGAGTGGTTTCAATAGCATCAATGCCAAGCCCCCGGTTGACTTGATGGCTCCCACCCACTGCTTGGTTGAATCATCGCTATCACTTTCGTCAGCCGCTTTAGCAGCCTGAGCGATGGCTGAAGCAGCATAGAAGCCAGTCCAACCGTATTGCCAATAAGTCGACGGCGATTCGATAGATTCGAGCTTGCTGGTCAAAAATGACAAGCGTTGATCAATTTCTTGATCGCTTAATAGCTCGTAATCAGTGGCATGGGCCGACGTGGTAAGCAATAGGGTGATTGCAAAGAGGGAGTTGATGGTCCGTTTCAATAAAGCGTGCATGGGCGGATTTCCTGTTCCAAAAGAGTCACATTCGAGCGGCAAGTTAATCTATTCATCAATCACTAACGTTAGCATACTATCTCGAACGCACCATCTGAGTCGTTGACTGAACTGATTAATAAATGAACTTGGTCAAACGGTCACAGTATCAGCCGACAAATAGGGTATGATGGTGCAGATAAGTAGAACTCAAGTATTAACGCGTGACACCGATATAAACACTAGAAAAAGGTGCTCGTGGTCTGAACTGTGCTCAAGGATGCTGTTGATTAACCGTGCTGCTAACAAACAATTCGGCTGTAAGCTGGCCAGCTTGCTAGTGCTTCTGTTGATTCAATTTGCTGTTTATGCGGTTGAATCGGATGAGGAGTACTTGCTAGGGCCTGGCGATCAGTTGAATGTGCATGTCTATAACGAACCGGATCTCAGTATCGAAACTGAAATCGACCGAGCCGGTTTTGTCAGTTTCCCATTTCTAGAAGAAGTTCTCGCCCAAGGTCTTACTACCCGACAATTAGCGATCACTATTGAAAATGGCTTGCGTGGCGATTACTTGATCGAGCCCCACGTCCAAGTGTCAGTGACCCGCTATCGTCCTTTTTATATCCATGGTCAGGTATATGCGCCTGGTGGTTATCCATATCAACCGGGCTTAACGGTCGATATGGCGATTGCATTGGCCGGAGGGCTGAAAGAACGGGCATCAAAATCGAGTTGGTCGATCCGCCGAGCGCGAGAAGCGCATCAAACCGAACATGATGCGGCGCGCGATACCCAGGTGATGGCCGGTGACATCATCGAAATCTCGGAAAGCTTCTTTTAGCCAATCACTATGACGCCATATCATTCACCGACCAATCCCGACAAAGACAACGAGTTGCTATTCGACTTCGTTACCCTGCTGTGGAACAAGCGCATGGTTATTGTCGCTGTGGTGGCGATATTTGCTCTCATGGCCGTGCTGTATGTTAAGTCGCTGGGGTTGATGTATCGTGCTAGCGCCAATGTGCAAATCGGTGGGCAACAGTCCAACGTGGTAGCAATCGAGCAGCTTTACGTGCTCGATGAGCGCAGCTCTTCTCACATGAGTACCCAAGTTGAACTGCTTAAATCCCGTGCCATCGCACGCAAGGTCGTGGCTCAAATGTCGCTGCAAACTCATCCGGAGTTTACCTATCGGCAGCCGAGCGTGTATCAGTATTGGCATGCTTACTTCTTTGGTAAAGAGGCTTTACTGCCGAAGCTACGGCGGGAAATGTCTGAACAGCGGGCTGAAGACGAGTTTCGCAGTCGCTTGTCGGTCACTCCGGTTCGTGACAGTGAGATCATCCAAATTAGCTTCGATGCCTATGATCCCAAACTAGCCGCCGGTGTCGCCAATGCGGTTGTCGCCGCCTATATCGATTATCACCGCGATTCGCGCAGTCAAATCACCGAGCAAACCAGCCAATGGTTGCTTGAGCAATTGCAGGAGCAGCGAGCCAACTTATTGCAGGCAGAGCTCGAGCTATCTGAGTTTCGTCAGAGTGAAGACTTGATCGATATCTCTGGTATTTTGGGCATTGTCAGTCAGGAACTTAACCTCACTTCATCGCAAATTATTGACGCCCGTAAGCGGCTTGAAGAAGTAAGAGTGTTAAGTGAGTTGGTCGCCAACTATGGCAAACAAGATGTGATGGATTTGCTGTCGATTGAAGCCGTTCGCGACCATCCATCGATCAAAGGGATGCGAGACAAGCGCCTAGAACTGCGGTTACGTGAATCGGAGTTAGCGAAGCGCTATGGCCCTAAACACCCGAAGCGCACGGCATTGAGTGCAGAGCAACGGGCGGTTGATGACAACCTGAAAGAGTTATTAGCGCAGGTATCGACGACTATTGGCAACGAATTTCAAGCGGCTAAGTTGCGAGTCCAGGGACTCGAGCAAGCCTTCCAACGAACCAAACAGACTTATCAAAGGTTAAGTAAGGTCCAAGCCACCTTTACCCAGTTGCAGCGGGATGTGGAAACTCACCAAAAGCTTTACGACACTTTCTTAACCCGCTTTGAGGAAACCAAAGCGACCGATGATTTGGAACATAATTTTGCCCGCTTGATCGATCCTGCAGTGGTGCCGCTTTATCCATTCAAACCGCGGAAACTGATGATCCTGATGGTGGCTACCGTTCTTGGTGGGTTGGTCGGCGCGCTCATTGTGCTGGTCAAGAGCTTACTGGTTGGTGCCATTAGCAAAGGCACACAAGTTGAAGCATCGCTCGGTTTGGATGTGCTCATTGAATTGCCTGTGGTAAAGCTGAAGAAGCGCTCACCAGTGAAAGCTTTATCAGAGGATCTGCATTTTTCTGAGGCAATACATGGTTTGCGAACTCGCCTACAGCTCAGTGGCGGCCGCAATCAATTGGCAGCAATAACCTCGACTGCTGAGGGAGAGGGTAAATCGTCAGTTGCGATACAGCTGGCGATTTCTTGTGGCGAAATAGAAAAGGTGTTGCTGATCGATGCCGATATGCGTCGACCGTCAATCAACACCATGTTGGATTTGGAGCCGACGATGCCAGGCCTGAGTAACGTGTTGTCGCGTTCGCATAAGGTTGGCGCTTGTATTCATCGCTCAGAAGAGCTGGGTATTGATATTTTGCCTGCTGGGGCGACTACAAGTGATCCGCTGAACTATTTGTCATCGAAAAAATTCAAAGTGCTTATTTCGGGGTTACGAGAGCACTACGATCGGATCATCATTGAGACTGGCCCGATTCAAGCCGTGAGTGACGCTCAGGTAGTCTCCACCGTTGCCGATAAATTACTTTACGTGGTCAAGGCAGAACAAACTTCGAGGGCAGACGTGAAAGATGGCCTCGACCGGTTACGGAAAGTCAATGCGCCTATTCTGGGTATTGTTTTGAATCAGGTCTCTGGGCGACGCCATGGCGGCGGCAAGCGGTTGTATCAAAGTGATGCGGCGACCAATTTGGTCGAACTCTCACATGCAAGAGCGAGTCGCAATCGCGCTTCATAGCACGTTAACGTCTGAGATCGATCTCTGGGCAGGTATTGAGCTGGCCCGCCTCATCTATCGTTGCAAATGATTGGCCGCTGCTACAAATAGCGACTTTACCGCCACTGGTGGAACGGATAAACAGCAAGCCATAGCCGGCAGCTTCAATTTCGCTAAACGCAGAGCGCTGAGCAATATTGAGTCGTTCTAAAGACACTTGTTGCGCAGCAAATCGACGTTCAATAGTCGTGGTCATGTTGCCCTCCATCAACAAATCGGCCTTCCTCAATCACTGAGTCAGATATCTCAATCTGTCAGTGGCGAACCGATACAATTATCAAAATCACATGAGCAATTAAAGCCAGCTGTGTAAAAATTAGACATGGGTCGAACAAGGTGGTTCGGTTAAATCGTAATTTCAAGGAACGAAATATATGTCTAATTACACTCCCGTAAGCGTCGCTTTGGTCTTGTTGCTATGCCTCAACTCCCCAGTAGTCGCGAGCTCCAAGCCATACCCAACCAAGCCGTCAATGGATCGCAAGTGCCTCTATTTGGCTAAACAAATGAATCGTATTGTCAAAAAACTGAAAAAAGATCCGATTGATCAGAGGCAGTTAAAAACGGACCTCAGTGATTATCAGTTGGAGTGGCGAGAACACGGTTGCGATCAGGGTGGAAAAGCAGTGACGAATCGGTCTTAGTAAAAATCAAGCCCGCGTTTGCGGGCTTGATTAGAAGGTTTACTGTTCTCTTAATTTGTTGATGGCGGCTTCATAGGCTTCTGCATACTCACCGACCAATATATGGTAAAGGTTTTCTTGTACCTTCATGGTTGCTTGTGAGAGTGGCAAGTCGATGGTATCAGGGTCGACATCGACAGGCTCGCGGAGTAGCAAACGAATTCGACTGGTGGCACATCGAGTGACCTTCTTGATGTTGTCGACGCCACCAAATGTCGCCACGCAAACCGATACCGCAGCTTCTACGTCGGCAGTTAACTCTACTGGCGCAGTGTCTGTGGTTGGCGCAGGTGTTGCTGCTACTGGCGCTACCGGTTCTGTTCCGCCACCCTTTTTAAGGAAGATGTCCATCGCCGTTTTTAGGTTTTCCGATTGGGTACCGAAAATAGCCTGCATGCCGTTACCTACCTGCACAACGCCAGCAGCCCCCATTGCTTTTAATCTCGGCTGATCGACTTTTGCAGGGTCATTGACGCCGATTCTGAGCCGGGTAATACAGGCATCAAGGCTAACGATATTGCCTGCGCCCCCAAAGGCAACGACAAGATCTCGAGCCATTTCATCCTCATCGCCATCGCTAGCACTGGCGAGCAGCGAGTCCGATTCATCTTCTCGGCCTGGCGTTTTCAAGTCGAACTTGGTGATCACAAAGCGGAACACACTGTAGTAAACCACTGCATAGATTGCGCCTATGACAGGAAACAGCAAGAAGTTCTGAGAGTTACCCGATAGCACAATGAAGTCGATGAAACCGTGGGAGAACGAGGTGCCATGAACCATTCCCAGGCTGTTGGTCACAAAGAATGCGGTACCCGCCAGGATGGCGTGCAAGGCATACAGTACCGGTGCAACAAACAAGAATGAGAACTCGATGGGCTCGGTAATGCCGGTCAAGAACGAGGTTAATGCAGCCGAGATCATGATGCCGCCGACCTTGGCGCGATGTTCTGGTTTAGCACAATGCCAAATTGCAATCGCCGCTGCTGGCAAACCATACATCTTAAACATGTAGCCGCCTGCAAGTTGGCCAAAGTGGTTGGTTGCTGCTGCTCGGCTCGCTTGGTCTGCCTCTAGATAACAAGTTAATACACCAGTACGCGCTTCGCCCGCTAAGTTAGTGCACGATCCAGCTTCGAAGAAGAATGGTACGTTCCAGACGTGGTGAAGGCCAAACGGAATCAAAGAGCGCTCGACAATACCGTAGATGCTAAATGCCATCGCTGGCGATTGCTCCGCAGCCCAATGAGAGAAGGCGTCAATCACGCCGCCAATCGGTGGCCAAATAAATACCAAAATGATGCCTAGGAAGATGGCAGCAAAAGCGGTGATAATCGGCACAGCCCTTTTGCCAGCAAAGAACCCGAGGTAAGCAGGTAGCTGAATACGGAAGAAGCGATTGAACACGGCGGCAGCCACACCACCGATTAGAATGCCACCAAACACCCCAGTTTCGATCGACTGTAAGCCCATGATCGACTTGGTTTCAACACCCATCGCGGAGGCAACAACACCCATGGTCGCTAACAGTACCGCGTAGCCAACGGTTGCCGCTAACGCTGACACACCATCATTTTCCGTGAAACCCAAGGCTACACCGATGGCAAAAATTAATGCTAAGTTGCCAAAGATTGCGCCACCTGATGCTGCCATCACTTGTGACAGTATGTCAGGGATCCAGGGTAGATTTGCCGCACCAATACCTAATAGCAAACCTGCTACAGGCAACACTGACACCGGCAGCATCAATGATTTACCCACTTTCTGTAATGCCCCAAAGGCATTGGTAAATACACTCATGTTTAGTTCCTTAATTATCGTTTTAAACCGACTTTTAATTGCTTGGTTTTATATCTTTTGTAGTAGGGCGCGGACTGATTCCGCATCAGGTTGTTGTAATACTTGCTCAGCTAGTGCTTGGCATTGTGCTAGAGAGCTGCTGCGAACTAGTTCTTTGACCTCCGGAATTGCTGGCACACTGCAAGATAGTTCGGTAACGCCAAGGCCAATGAGCACCGGTACGGCAAGCAAATCGCTGGCGGCTCCGCCACATACACCGACCCATTTGCCATGTTTCTTGGCGCCGTCAACGGTCAATTTGATGAGTCTTAGAACTGCCGGATCAAGCGCATCGACTTGCCAACCTAGTTTCGGGTGGCCCCGATCCATGGCCAATGCATACTGAGTTAAATCGTTGGTACCGACCGAGAAAAAATCAGCCTCGGCAGCAAAATGTTCCGATAGCACAGCGGTGGATGGCACCTCAACCATGATGCCAATCTCAACACCAGATACGCCCAAATCCTCGGCTTCTTGTTGCACCAGCTGTTTGGCCGCTTTGAGCTCTGGCAGGGTGGCAATCATCGGAAACATAATTTTCAGTTTGGCGTGGCCATGAGCGCGCAAAATCGCTCGGACCTGGCGTTTGAGAATGGATGGTCGATTGAGACCGATCCGAATGCCACGCTCACCTAAGAAGGGGTTTTCTTCACTTGGCATCGGTAAATATGGCAATGGCTTATCACCACCGACATCCAGGGTTCTGACAATCAGTGGCTTGTCTGCCCCCAAGGCATCAGCGATTTCGGTGTAAACCTGTGCCTGTTGATCTTCATTAGGCTCGGTCGCCTGATCAAGATAGAGAAATTCACTGCGTAGCAAACCAACGCCTTCGGCACCAAATTTACAGGCCTCGATGGCATCTTTGACGTTACCGATATTGGCGACTACCTCAATTGCTACACCGTCGCTTGTTACCGCTGGCTCATGAGCTTTTTGCTGGGCTTGCTCGGCGCGTGCCACTTGTTGTTGTTGTTTTTGCCTGAGTTGCGCGATTTCTTCATCGGATGCGGCGATGTTTAAGGTGCCGGCATCGCCATCAAGGACAACTTGTAGCCCTTCTTCCAGCGCCAGTACCTGAGGATCTACTCCGGCTAAGGCTGGCAGGTTCATTGAACGGGCCAAAATAGCCGCATGTGAAGTGGCGCCGCCAAGCGTGGTGACAAAACCAATAACTTTACTGCGATCTAAGTTGGCTGTATCTGAGGGCGTTAAATCCTCAGCAACGATAATGGTTTGTTCGGCCAGTGCCGTTGCAGCATCGTCGATTCCAAGAAGTAGTTTGAGGATGCGTGTACAGACATCCTCCAAATCGGCTACCCGGCCGGCAATGACATCGCTGTCTACCGCTCGGAGTACTTTGATTTGTTCATGTACTGCTTTATTCCAAGCGAATGGCGCCGATTTTCCTTCCTTAATTAGTTTCTTGGCTTGTTGGAAGATCGCCGGATCTTCGAGTAGTTCTTGGTGAGCGGCGAAAATCTCAGCATTTGTTTGGTTGCCTTCGCTTTGCAGTTTGGCCTGCAAGCTCTTTAAATCAGCCTTAGCATGTTCAATGGCATCGGTTAGGGAAGTGCGTTCGGCATTAGCATCGGCGGCGAGTTCGTCATAGCTGAGTTGCTGATGTTCAAGCTGATGAACCTTGCCAATAGCAATCCCTGGCGAAGCCGCAATACCGAGCAAAATATTGGGGTCGGCGCTGACTTTCGCCAGCAGTGATACCTCTTCTTCAACTTCCACTGGTTGCACTGTTGGTGCAACAGCAGTTGATACGTCTTCGCCTAAGCCATCACAAATCGCTACTGTGAGCGCGTCAACGGCTTCATCGGCGTCTCGACCTTTGGCAACAATTCGTACTTTCTCGGCTAATTTGACGTTCAAACCCATTAGAGCCACAACTGATTTGGCATCGGCAAATTGGCCATCACGCTCCAATTTAATGCGCGATTGAAACATCTTTGCTTCAGCTGCCAAAGCGGCTGCGGGGCGGGCATGAATGCCCGTTGGGTTGGGTATACTAATCCAATCGGAGGCGCACTCTTTGGTCAGGCCTTCTTGGTCTATTTCATCGGTGTCTGCCGGTGCTCCCAACTCTAGCGTCATCAAGGTGTCGCGGTTGGCGACGACATTGCCCGACGTGAATTGGTAACGGCTGACTTGGTCGCCGTTGGTGATGACAATTTCGGTCATCAAACTGCGAGCTGATAAGGCGATCTTATCGGCATCAAAATCAATGAGCGGCTGTCCTTGCTCTACTGTTTCTCCTTCCGATACCAATGGCGAGAAACCATCTCCTTTGAGCATGACGGTATCTAGCCCAATGTGCATGAGCACTTCAATGCCTTGCTCGGACTCTATGGTAATGGCATGTTTGGCTGGGTGCATTTGAATGACTTTGCCGTTACAGGGCGCCAGTAAATGCTCACTCGTTGGGTCTATGGAAATGCCTTCGCCAACCATTTTTTGGGCGAAAACTGGATCGGGAACTTGATCGAGGGGAATGACGACGCCGCTGACGGGGGCTTTCAATTCAAGACGTTGCTCTGACATTAGAACGCTTCCATGGCTTCAGGTAGCTAAACTATAGTTCAGCCTTGTTGAATCGAAAGCGCGAAAAGTAAAAAGCCGTCACAAAGACGGCTTTTAATTTTTACATTTTCAACAAATGGTTAGCTAATTATCAAGTTGTGCTATCAGCTTCGCTGCCCAAGGGCTCGCATCTTCGTTGAGTAGCAAGTGAACAACCTTAGTTTGAGGCTGCATCACGGCATTGACGCAAGGTAGTTTGGTCAGTGCTTGAACGTCTAATTCCTCGTCTTGCTCTAAGGTAAATCGAAGTCGATTGGTGGCACATGCCATTACCGAATTAATGTTACTTTTGCCGCCGAGTTGGCTAATCATCGCGTTGATATCCTGCTCGTTCACTGAGCCTGAAACTTCAGGCTCAGATTGTGGGCTGGATTCGACCGTTGCCGGCTGCGTGACTAGCCTTGGCGCTTTTTTAGGTAAAGCTCCATATCGGTTTTCAGGTTGTCCGACTGAGTACCAAAAATCGCTTGCATGCCGTTGCCGACTTGGACAACACCTGCTGCACCCAAAGCTTTCAGTTTAGCTTGGTCGACAGCATCTTTGTTGACCACACCGACGCGTAGGCGGGTGATACATGCATCCAAGCTTTCGATGTTCGCCGCGCCGCCAAACGCTGCGACTAACTCAGCTGCCATTTCGTCGCCTTCGGCATCACCGGCACCAGCTAACACTTCTGAATCATCTTCTCGGCCAGGTGTTTTGAGATCGAATTTAGTGATAACGAAGCGGAATACGGTGTAGTAAATTGCTGCGTAAATCAGGCCGATAACTGGGAACAGGAAGAAGTTCTCTGAGTTGCCTGACAGCACAATGAAGTCAATGAGACCGTGAGAGAACGAAGTGCCGTGAACCATGCCCAAGGTGTTAGTAACCACAAATGCTGAGCCGGCTAACAATGCATGAATACCGTAAAGCACTGGCGCAACAAATAAGAAAGCAAACTCGATTGGTTCGGTGATACCGGTCAAAAATGAAGTCAACGCCGCTGACATCATGATACCGCCAACTTTGGCGCGATGTTCTGGTTTAGCACAGTGCCAAATTGCAATCGCAGCAGCAGGTAGGCCATACATTTTGAACATGTAGCCGCCAGCTAATTGACCAAAGTGGTTGGTAGCCGCTTGACGAGTTGCTGCATCAGCCTCAAGGTAACAGGTTAATACTCCGGTGCGAGCTTCACCTGCAAGATTGGCACAAGAACCCGCTTCGAAGAAGAAGGGAACATTCCACACATGGTGTAAGCCGAATGGAATCAGTGAGCGCTCAACGATGCCATAAATACCAAACGCAGTGGCAGGGTTTTGCTCAGCAGCCCAGTGCGAGAAAGTATCGATCAAGCCACCAATCGGAGGCCAAATAAACACCAGCACGATGCCCATGACGATGGCTGCAAATGCCGTAATAATCGGCACCGCACGTTTACCGGCAAAGAAGCCTAAATAGGCCGGCAACTGGATACGGAAGAATCGATTGAACACTGCCGCGGCAACGCCACCAATCAAAATACCGCCGAACACGCCGGTTTCGATCGACTCAATGCCCATGATGAGTTTGGTTTCAACACCCATGGCATTAGCGACAACGCCCATGGTGGCCAGCATTACCGCATAGCCAACGGTTGCGGCTAGCGCCGACACGCCATCGTTTTCGGTGAAGCCTAAAGCGACACCAATGGCGAAGATCAATGCCAGGTTACCGAAGATCGCACCACCGGATGCGGCCATTACTTGTGACAGAATATCTGGCAACCACGAAAAGTTCGCGGCACCAATGCCCAATAATAGACCGGCGACGGGCAATACCGATACCGGCAACATGAGCGATTTACCGACCTTTTGCAATGCCGCAAAAAGTCCATTTGCAGAAGCCATAAAGACCACCTCAGTTTTTTATAATGTTGTGTGAGTTGTTGTGTTAGAGGGGCTTAGCGCCCCGGACTTAGTTGTCGAACAGCCGTGGCAGTACCAGCTTTGAGCGCTTGCTGAGCAAGGGTTTGGCACTGGCTTAACGACAGTTCGCGAATCTGACCTTTGATTGCTGGTAATGCAGGCACACTGACCGACAGTTCATCGACGCCGAGTCCTAGCAGTAACGGCACCGCTTGCGGATCGGAAGCCAAACCGCCACAAACACCAACCCATTTGCCAGCTTTGTGAGCCCCTTGAACTGTCATCTCGATCAATTTCAATACGGCGGGGTTTAAGCCATCAACTTGCGCTGCAAGCTTTGGATGGCCGCGATCCATGGCCAAGGTGTACTGGGTGAGGTCGTTGGTACCAATGGAGAAGAAATCCGCTTCTTCGGCAAATTGCTCGGCCATTACCGCGGTTGAAGGTACCTCCACCATAATGCCAACTTCGTAGTTGCTGACGCCTAATTGCTCTGCTTCTTGCTTGACCACTTGCTTAGCTGCTTGTAGCTCTTCAAGTGTGGCAATCATGGGGAACATGATCCGCACGGTGCTTTCACTGCCTTGCGCTGCACGCAATATGGCGCGAACTTGGGTACGTAAAATCGAGGGTCGGTTGAGACCAATACGGATGCCGCGTTCACCGAGGAAAGGATTTTCCTCCGCTGGCATCGGCATATAGTCGAGAGGTTTATCGCCACCAACATCCAGCGTCCGAATGATAATTGGCCGCCCTTGTAAAGCCTTAACAATGGCGCTGTATTGTTGTGCTTGCTCATCTTCCGATGGCGCTGTTGCACGGTCTAGGAATAGGAATTCACTACGTAGCAGACCGACGCCCTCGCCACCCAATTTGACACTTTTCTCGGCATCGTTAAGGTTGGCAATATTGGCCACCACTTCCATCTGATGATCATCCGTTGTGATGGCATGATCGTGGGCAGAAGCGAGATCTTGCTGGTCTTGCTCCGCTTGTTTGGCTTGGCGTTGCTGGATGTTGTTGATTTCCTCATCGCTGACGTTGATTCGAAGCTGGCCAGCATCGCCATCGAGAATCACTTTGCTGCCATCAGCAAGTTGCTGAGCCTGGTTGTCGATCCCGGCAACAGCAGGGATCCCCATACCGCGAGCTAAAATTGCCGAATGAGACGATGAACCGCCCTCGGTAGTCGCAAAGCCAATGACCTTGCTTGGATCTAAGTTTGCGGTCATCGATGGGGTCAAATCACGAGCAATAATAATGGCGTTTTCTGGCATTGCCATCGCGTCATCAGTTAGACCCAATAGCTTACGCAGCATGCGATTACGAATATCGTCGAGATCGCTGACGCGACCGGCAAGCATCGGGTTGTCTAACTGTTTCAGTACTTGCACCTGACCGTCAATGGCTTGATTAAATGCAAATGCAGCCGATTTACCCCGATGGATGAAGGTTTCGCCTTGTTCAATAAGCTCAGGATCAGATAACAACTCTTGGTGAGCTTGGAAAATTTCAGCTTTGTCTGCTTGGCCTTGTTGCGTCATCTGTTGTTGCAACTCGGTCAAATCTTGTTGCACAGCATCAAGAGCATCGTGCAAAGCAGCAACTTGCGCTTCGCTATTCTCGGCTGTCTCTGGATAGTCAAATGTTTGTTCTTGGAGTTGAACAACCACCCCAATTGCGCTGCCCGGCGACGCTGAAACGCCCAGTAGGCAATTTGGATCATCATGTGTCACAGCCAACAGCGATTGTTCTTCTGGCAATGATTCAGCTGTTGCTAGAGGTGCTTCCTGACAATCTTCACCTAAGCCCTCTTTTATAGCTTGGCTTATTGCTGCGATTGCCGCTTCAGCATCGGCCCCGCTGGCGGTTAACTGAACTTCATCGCCCTGTTTGGTATTGAGGCCCATAATCGCTACCACGCTGCGCGCGCTGGCGGCATTGCCATGACAACTAATGGTAATTTTGCTGCTGAACTGTTTTGCCAACGCAACTAAGTTAGCTGATGGTCGAGCATGTAGACCGACAGGGTTAGGTAAGGCAATCAATTCGCTGGTAACCGCAGTGAAGTCTTGTGCTTCTTCGCTGTTTTGAGTTGCTGCAGACTCGCTGCCGGCTTGAATAATGATGTCTTGATTACTGACGACCTTACCTGCGGCAAAGCTAAAGTTTGAGAAATCATCAGGGTTGGTGATAAGTACCATAGTGACCAAGCTACGTGCTTGTTGAGCGACTTGGTCGGCATCGAATTCAATCAATGGTTCGCCAACCTTCACTTGTTGGCCTTCAGTGACGTGGGCAGTAAAACCATCACCTTTAAGCAACACAGTATCTAAACCAATGTGCATGAGTACTTCTGCCCCGTTTGCGGTAGTGATGCTGACTGCATGATGGGCTGGGTGCAAGGTAGACACTGTGCCTTCGCAAGGGGATAGCAACACTTGTGATGTTGGGTCGATAGCGATTCCGTCGCCAACCATTTTGCCGGCAAATACCGGATCGGGTACTTGCTCCAGTGGAACGACAATGCCGCTTAATGGGGCAGTTAAAGATACGGTCTGCTGTACGGTGGTTGAGGTCACTTGATATTTCTCCTGACGACTTGGATGCGGAAAATTCTAGACGGTATGACCGCAGAAGAAATCGAATCGACCTGTTCTTTTGCTATATAAAACGGTTGCTTACGTTGTGTTTCCCGTTGTTACACAAAGTTACAATGCGGCTCAGCATGGCGGCTAGGTATGTTCTAGTTGAGAAGCTGGGTGGTAGTTGTTATTGGTAAGGCCAATTTGATTTCGGATACTATTGTTGTTAACAATTTTTATGTTTTTTTAGTTTCTTTTCCGACCCTTGTTGGTTTTTGTATCCATTCACAGTGATAGCATTGTCTCCTGTTTGTTGTTTTTCTTGAGTTGGGTTTTTGCTCTAATTTACTGATATTTATATTTATTATTCGTTGAAGATGAACGTTCAGTTGACTCTCTTAGTTTGGTTGACCAAAAAATAACTTGATCTAAGTATTAGTTTTTAAATTGGAATGACCTATATGTTGTTATTTTGTTAGCGTTATTGGTATAACAATGGCGCTAGCATGGAAGCTCATTACCTTGGAACAAACAAAGTGAACGACTATGAGTATTCTAAAAATAATGACTGCTGCTGCGGTGCTCGTAGGCTCAATACTGAGCTTTAGCTTGCAAGCCACGACTATTCGTTACATTCCAACAGAAGTACCAAAAGACAAGTATCAGGTGGAGCTGGTTCGGTTCCTGTTGAGTAAAATTGACCATGATTATGAGTTCGTGCCGACTCCGGCGAAATCCATGGTGATTAGTCGACAAATCTCGGAGATCATGAGTGGCAACCTTTCGTTTGCTGCTATCTCAACCAATCAGCAGCTTGAGCAAGACTTACGGCCTATTCGCATTCCGGTGCTCAAAGGTATGTTGGGCCATCGTGTTTTTATCATTCGTGATGGCGACCAACATCGTTTTTCAGCCATCGACTCGCTGGCTGAATTAAAGCAAATGATGGCGGGACAGGGTCGATTTTGGGGGAGTACGCCAATTTTTGAGAGTGCTGGCATTCCCATGGTGACGCCTCCCAAATACGGTAGCTTGTTTCACATGCTGGAAGGTGGTCGGTTTGACTATTTTCCCCGAGCGATACACGAGCCATACTCAGAGGTCGCGAGCCGACCGGATCTCAACTTAGTTGTTGAACCCAATCTACTTCTGGTTTACCCGTCAGCGACTTATTTGTTTACTGCCAAGAGTAATGAACAGCTGGCTGTCGACTTGGAGCAGGCGTTTAACCTTGCTATCAACGACGGCAGTTTTGACCAATGGTTTTACAATCATCCGTTGATTAAAGATGCGCTGAACAAGGTGCGAATGGCGGAGCGAACCATTATTCACATTGATAATCCGACTTTGCCAGCCTCTGCCCCAGTGGATCGCAAAGAGTTGTGGTTAGACGTTGATGTCGCCAAGCAAACTTCCAATGCCCCCCACGACCTAGCCAGTCAGCAGTTGGCCCGCACTAGCCGATAAATAGTGCCAATCTGCTGCGGACTCGAACCCCCGATAGAGTCCGCAGCTTTTTTCAAAGTAAAAGTTGCAGCGTTTAGTTTGATTTTGTTTCTAACGCCTTCACTGCATTGAGCAGTGCTTCGCACTTCTTCAACTCGTACTCGTCGTCGGCATCATCAACACATTCCTTATACTCCTGCAAGGTCTTGGTCTTTTCCTCGGTAAACTCGGCATTGGCTTCGTTCATCTCGTCTTGTGATGAACTGCAGCCGACGACCAAGGCCGAGCAGGCGAACAGAATGAACAGTTTGAGTTTCATACTTAACTCCTTTTGGTTAGCGGTTACTTCAGTGTAGTGGTTAAACGCATATCGTGGTTTATCAAAACAAAGTTGATAGGAGCCACGCATTTGTGACCAAACTCTGCTAACCGCTGTTGCTAGTTGCAGTGCCGGCGAAAGCCTGAACATACTTTCTGTCTGGGGACGGGGAGAAGCTATGGAATATGATTTCATTATCGTTGGCGCTGGATCTGCTGGTTGTGTATTGGCGAATCGCTTGTCTGCTGATCCAACATGTCGAGTGCTGGTACTTGAAGCTGGTGGAGCCAATGGCGGTCTGAATGTCACCACACCATTAGCGCTGGTGCAGCTGATGCGCTCGCGAGTCAGCAACTGGCTATTTAATTCTGAACCCGACGGGTCTATCGCCCAACGGCAGATCTTTTGTCCGCGTGGCAAAGGTTTAGGCGGCTCTAGCGCGATCAATGCCATGCTCTATATCCGTGGCCAAGCACAAGACTATGATCACTGGCTTGAACAAGGTAACCAAGGCTGGGGCTATGACGATGTGTTGCCTTACTTCATTAAAAGTCAAAACCAAGAGCGAGGAGCGGATCAATACCACGGCGTTGGTGGTGAGCTTAACGTTGCGGACTTGCGTTACCAACATCCGCTTTGTCAGGAAATGGTAAAGGCAGCTGAGTTAGCCGGCTATCCCTTGCAATCAGACTTCAATGGTGCGGAGCAGTCTGGGGTTGGTTTTTATCAAGTGACACAGGAACATGGTGCGCGTTGCAGTACCAATGCGGCCTTTCTGCAACCGGTGTTGAACCGACCAAATTTAACTGTGCTGACGCATGCTCTAAGCCAGCGACTATTGCTGCAGGGCAAGCAAGTAATCGGTGTTGAGTTTACTCACCATGGCGAAACCAAGCGAGCTGTTGCTGCACGCGAAGTGTTAATGTCGGCTGGCGCATATCAGTCGCCACAATTGCTCATGCTATCGGGCATTGGTTGCCCCAACCACCTCGCTGAGCATGGCATCGGTTGTCAGCATAAACTGCCCGGAGTCGGCCAGAACCTTCAAGATCACGCCGATATCATTGTCAATTATCAAGATCTTAGCCGCCGCTCGATTCGATTGTCGTTACCTTTTGTGCTTCAGTCTGCTCCAGAGCTCTGGCGTTATTTTCGCCATCGTACCGGGTTGTTAACCTCGCCAGCAGCTGAAATGGCAGGCTTTATTCATCACAGTGGTACCAAGCAACGGCCGGACATACAGTTACATGGCATTGCTGCGGCAATGGATGATCATGGCAGAAACCTCAACTTGCTGAGACAAGCAGGTGTGTCGATGCATGTTTGTCTATTGCGGCCAAAGAGTCGTGGTCAGGTGAAACTAAAGTCTGCCGATCGGACTGATCACCCAGCGATTCATCATCAACTGCTATCGGAGTCAGAAGACCTAAAAGTTTTGGTGGAAGGAGTTAAACGGGTACGAGAAATGTTTGGTTGTTGGCCGCAGCAACAGGTCATTGGTAAAGAGTTGAACCCGGGTCTTTGGTGTCAGAGCGACGACCAGCTGGAAGATTATGTTCGACAAAAAGCAAACACCATCTATCACCCAGTTGGTACCTGTAAAATGGGCAATGATGGAAATGCAGTAGTCGATAGCGAGTTGCGAGTGCATGGCTTGGAGCGGTTACGAGTCGTCGATGCGTCAATCATGCCGACTATCGTCAGTGGTAATACCAATGCACCAACTATCATGATCGCAGAAAAAGCAGCGGCGATGGTACTAGCTGATTAGCACTCGTTTGAGTCGATGCACCCACACACCGAGTCGATAACTTACATCGCTCGGTGGTGGGTTATGGTCCGACGCCTAGGGACTTGCTCGTGTTATTCAATCTGTCCACGAAGTTCGCCACCCGGGTAAGCAGGAGTGTGGACATTAACGTAATGACCACCGCTTTTAAGCTGCATCGCTGTTGCAGAATCCAGTAAGGTATTCTCTGGAATCGCCCATACCGCCGTGTCTGCGGCACTTTGCTCTAAACCAACAACCACGCCTCCGGATACCCCTCGTTCTCCTTCATGAATGTGGGCGGCGCTAGCGTCCATTAAGCCCATGGTCATAATTCTGAGTCGCAACAAACCGGTGACATTGTCTAGCGTGGCATAGCCATAACCCATCGCTGAAGTCGTGACTGAACCAAGTACCTGCTCGCCGGTCAATGGAAAGGTGTACAGGTTGATCTGATTGCCAACGATTTGTCCTCGCAACTCGCCGCTGGGGTTATCGGGGCTGTGGACATTGACGTAGTGACCGCCATCGGCCAAGCGCATTGCAGTTGCCTCGTCGAGCATGGCGCCCGCGGGTGTTTGCCATACATTGGTATTGTCAGGGTGTTGCT
Source organism: Neiella marina (assembly GCF_002165625.1). Lineage (GTDB taxonomy): Bacteria > Pseudomonadota > Gammaproteobacteria > Enterobacterales > Neiellaceae > Neiella > Neiella marina. The sequence continues at coordinate 17,338 of NZ_NGNS01000032.1, read as the reverse complement.
CTAGTGCGACCACTACGCCGCCGTTTTCGCCAATATAACCCTCATGAATATGGGCCATTGAGGCATTATCCAGGCCGGTGGTTAGCACTTTTAAATCGACGGCGTAATCGGATAAGTTGAGGGTCGCGTAACCATACCCCATCGCGGTGGTTGCTACCGCCGGCACTTCCTGCTGACCGGAGAGATCAAAGGTGATCAGGGCAAAATTGTCGGTCAAAATCTGGCCGCGAAGTTCGCCGCTTGGATTTGCCGGGGTGTGAACATTCACGTAGTGGCCGCCACTGACTAAGCGCATAGCGGTGGCTTCATCTAGCATCGCGCCCGCAGGTGTTTGCCACACATTGGCATCGTCTGGGTGTTGCTCCAATGCCACCACAACACCACCATTTTCGCCAACATATCCTTCATGAATGTGGGCCATAGTGGCATCTTCGACCGCCATGGTATGGACCTTCAAGTCAACTTCATAGCCATTGCTATCCAAGGTTGCATAGCCGTAACCAACGGCATCTGTCATTACTGTTGGCACAGACTGAGAACCACTGAGCATAAAGGTGACAACTGCGGTTGTTGGGTTAACGATCTGGCCGCGCACTTCACCACTGGCATAAGTTGCGGTGTGGACATTGATGTACCAATCGCCGTCTAGCATGTCGTCGATCAACTCGGCCGATAGGTCGGTAATTTCAATGGCCATTGTGTCGTCATCCACTGTCTCAAAGGCAAAAGCAACATCGCCATTGACACCAATTCTGCCTTGGTGGATATGAGCCGCTTGGACATTATCAATGTCGCTAATATCTAAAGTTGCTCGAAACTGATAAAGACTCTCGTCAACTTCAATGGTTGCCGAAGCTGTGTCTTGGGTATCAACCACCGGAACGCTTTGTGCTCCATTTAGCTCGACTGATAAGGTCAATGATGGAGTAAATTCTGATGGTGGTTCAACATTGGTGGCATTACTTGAGCCGCCGCCTCCACCGCCGCCGCAGGCAGCCAGCAGCAATACTGAGGTGGTGACAAATGTTGCGAGGAAGTATTTCATGGTGAGCCGCTCCTTTTTGTTTGGCCAGCAGTGCTATTACGCAACTGGTCAAAAAAAGACCGACAAAGAGGTCGACGGTATTCACCATAACCTCGGTTGCGTGACAGTCGTCACGCAATCAAGGTCGATATGCCATGGCTCGTTTAGCCCAGCATGGGCTTAAGGAAGCGAGCGGTGTGCGATTGCTGGCAGTCGGCAACTGTTTCTGGCGAGCCTGACACCAAAATAGTGCCGCCGCCAGAGCCGCCCTCGGGGCCGAGATCGACAATCCAATCGGCTGTTTTAATGACATCCAAGTTGTGTTCGATGATCACTACGGTATTGCCATGATCGCGCAGCCGGTGCAGTACGGTCAGCAGCAATTGGATGTCATGGAAGTGCAAGCCGGTGGTTGGTTCATCGAGAATGTATAAGGTGCGGCCAGTGTCGCGCTTCGATAGCTCGCGCGATAACTTCACTCGCTGGGCTTCACCACCCGATAAGGTCGTGGCCGATTGGCCGAGGCGAATGTAGGACAGGCCAACGTCCATCAGCGTTTGCAGCTTGCGTGACACCGCCGGAATTGCATCAAAGAACTCACGCGCATCTTCCACGGTCATATCCAGTACTTCGTGGATATTCTTGCCTTTGTATTTGATTTCCAGTGTTTCACGATTGTAACGCTTGCCCTTACAGACATCGCACGGCACATACACGTCAGGCAAAAAGTGCATTTCGACCTTGATGACACCATCACCCTGGCACGCTTCACAACGGCCGCCTTTGACGTTAAACGAAAAACGCCCCGGCTTATAGCCGCGCGAGCGGGCTTCTTGGGTACCTGAAAATAGCTCGCGAATTGGCGTGAAAATGCCGGTATAGGTTGCCGGATTCGAACGTGGCGTGCGGCCAATCGGGCTTTGGTCAATATCGACGACTTTATCGAGATACTCCAAACCAGACACCGACTGGTAAGGCGCGACGTCATCGCCAGCGGCGCCGTTTAGCATCTTATGGGCAATCGGGAATAAAGTGTCGTTAATTAAGGTGGATTTACCCGAACCAGATACGCCGGTCACACAGGTCATTAGGCCAATCGGCAATTCGACATTGACGTTCTTCAGGTTATTGCCGCTGGCACCTTTGAGTTCAATCCAGCGTTCGTCGTGTTGGTGACGCTCGGCTGGAATCTCAATCTGCTTGCGACCGGATAGGTAATCACCCGTCAGTGATTCTACGGTATTCTTAATATCATCGACGTCCCCTTGGGCAATGATCTCACCGCCATGAACGCCGGCACCGGGGCCAATATCAATGACGAAATCAGCGGCGCGAATGGCATCTTCATCGTGTTCGACAACAATCACGGTATTGCCTAAATCGCGCAGGTGGTTCAGCGTTGACAGTAAGCGCTCATTATCGCGTTGATGTAGGCCAATACTGGGTTCGTCGAGTACGTACATGACGCCGACCAAACCAGCACCAATCTGGCTAGCCAGTCGGATGCGCTGCGCTTCACCGCCCGATAGGGTGTCTGCAGAGCGCGACAAATTCAGATAGTCGAGACCAACATTGACCAAAAACTTTAACCGATCGCGAATTTCCTTAAGAATTTTCTCGGCGATTTGTGCCCGCTGTCCGGTTAGCTCGAGGTGGTCGAAAAAGCGCAAGCATTCGCCAATAGCCATTTCCGTGACGGTTGGTAAGGTGGTGTCGCTGACGAACACATGCCGTGCTTCTTCACGTAAACGGCTGCCGTGACATGAGCTACAAGGTTGACTGGAAATGTATTTCGATAAGTCTTCGCGAACGGCGGCTGATTCTGTGTCTTTGTAGCGTCGCTCCATATTGGGAATGACGCCTTCAAAGGCGTGGTTGCGGACCACGATATCTCCGCGATCGTTGACGTATTGGAATTCTATTTTCTGTTTGCCAGTGCCATGCAACACAATGTGTTGGATATCGGCTGGTAGCTTTTCAAATGGTTCATTGAGATCGAAGTCAAAGTGGTTGGCGACTGCGCGCAGCATCTGGAAGTAGTACAAGCTTCGCTTGTCCCAGCCTTTGATGGCGCCACCGGCGAGGCTGAGTTCGCCGTTGGGGACCACTTTGTCATTGTCGAAATACTGTTGCACACCCAAGCCATCGCAAGTTGGGCAAGCGCCTGCAGGGTTGTTAAAGGAGAAGATCCGCGGCTCCAGTTCGGCCATTGAATAGCCACAGACCGGACAAGCAAAGTTGGCAGAGAACACCAACTCGGTGCTGTTATCATCCATGCTTACCACAGTCGCGGTGCCGCCGGACAACTCCAATGCCGATTCAAACGACTCAGCCAACCGTAGCTCAAGCCCTTCGCGGACTTTAAAGCGGTCGACTACCGCTTCAATGGTGTGCTTTTTGTGCAGCTCTAGTGTTGGTGGATCAGACAAATCGCAGATTTCACCATCGATACGGGCGCGGATAAAACCCTGAGCCGCCAGGTTTTGCAGTGTTTTGATGTGCTCGCCTTTGCGCTCTTTGATGATTGGTGCCAGCAACATGAGCTTACTGCCCTCGGGCTGCTCAAGCACTTTATCGACCATTTGACTGACGGTTTGGGCGGCTAATGGCTCGTCGTGGTGCGGACAACGAGGTTCACCAACTCGGGCGAACAACAAGCGCAGGTAATCATAGATTTCAGTGATGGTGCCAACAGTCGATCGAGGGTTATGAGAAGTTGATTTTTGTTCAATGGAAATGGCAGGTGACAAGCCTTCGATGGCATCAACATCTGGCTTTTCCATCAGTGACAAAAACTGGCGCGCATAGGCTGACAGTGACTCGACATAACGTCGTTGACCCTCGGCATAAAGGGTGTCGAACGCTAATGACGACTTACCAGAGCCGGATAAGCCGGTGATCACCACCAGTTTGTCACGCGGGATCGTCAGATTGATATTTTTCAGGTTGTGGGTACGAGCCCCACGAATGTCGATGGAATCCATTATTCCGCCAGTTACTCAGCACCAAAGCCCTATAGAATCGCATAATCTGAAACGATGATCAGCGCTGATTCAGATCTTTTTTAGACAACTAAATGTCGTTACAACCAAGCGACAAATTGATTACACCAATTCAGGGCCGTCAGTTGTCTCTGGTAAACCTGTCGATTAACAAGGTTGTTAGTTGATTTCATTGCAAAAAGTAAATGAGATTCGTTCAAGGTAAGCAATCAGCTGGTTGCGCCACGCAGAGTAGGCAAATGTCTGCGTGGATTGGTGCTACACCACATGCTAGAATCGGCGACTTTGATTTTTTCGACCTGATTATCGCTCTGATGGGATTTACCGCCACCGAACGCAAAGCTGCCATGGGTTTAGCCAGTGTATTCGCCACGCGAATGCTGGGCTTGTTCATGATCATGCCGGTTTTTGCCATCTACGGCCCTGAACTACAAGGGTTTACGTCGTTTTGGATGGGGCTGGCCATTGGCATCTACGGTCTGACTCAGGCGTGTTTGCAGATCCCTATGGGGCATTTGTCAGATCGGGTTGGTCGCAAACCAGTGATTTATGCCGGTTTGGTGGTTTTTGCTATTGGTAGTGTGATTGCTGCGGTTGCTGACCATATTGTTTGGGTCACGATTGGCCGCGCGCTGCAAGGCGCCGGGGCTATATCCAGTGCCTTGTTGGCGCTGGCGGCGGACCTCAGTAGTGACGAGCAGCGACCCAAAGTGATGGCCGTGATTGGTGTGTTCATCGGCTTGTCCTTCACTATAGCGTTGATCGTAGGACCGCTGGTGGCCGGGCCGTTTGGTTTGGCTGGCTTGTTCTGGTTGACCGCTGGGTTGTCAATGTTGTCGATCTTGGTGATCCGCTTCTGGGTGCCTGATGCCACTTCGGTGGCGCCAAGAGGTGATACTTCGGCTCGTTGGCCTCTGATGAAGAAACTGGTTCATGATGGTCAGTTGTGGCGCTTCAACAGTGCGGTATTGGTCATTCATTTTTGCATGACTTGCTTGTTCACTGTCTTGCCGAGTTTGCTACTTCCGGTTAGTGCTAGCGGTAGCCAGCTGTGGCATAGCCTATTGCCAGTTTTATTGATCAGTTTTGTCTTGCTGATCCCAATGATGAAAGTGTTTAATGCGCGGGGCCAAATCAAAGCCGGATTAATCTGTTCTGCTTTACTGATGGCCACTGCGACTGCATTGTTTGTAACATCACCAAGCTACTTAATTCTGTTGGTTGCCGCTGTGTTGTTCTTTGCTGGATTCAATTATCTCGAAGCGGGCTTACCGAGTATGGTGAGCTTGTTTGCTCCAGCCGGGCAAAAAGGCAGTGCCATGGGAATTTTCACCTCTTGTCAGTTTGGTGGAGCATTTGTTGGCGGATTAGTTGCTGGCAGTTTGTTGCAATGGCATGGTCAAACAGCGGTCTTTATTGCGATGCTGATCGCGTTATTAGGTTGGGCGGTATTTGCATTAGGTTTGCAACAGCGCCATCATCTGAAGTCTGTGAATTTTGCTGTCACCCAATCCAATGGTAACTGGCTCGATCAGTTACTTGAACAGCCTGGTGTTGCTGAGGCCGTATATGTGCCCGAAGAGCAGGTTGTCTATTTAAAAGTAAACAAGCACGAATTTGATGCGCAACGCGTGATGGCGTTGATTAATGCCCCTGCGGCAGAATTGAAGGAGAATTAGTATGGCCACACGTGGCGTCAATAAAGTTATTTTGGTTGGTAATCTGGGCCAGGATCCAGAGGTCCGCTATATGCCAAACGGCAATGCGGTCGCCAACATTACGGTGGCTACTTCTGAAAGCTGGAAAGATCAACAAGGTCAGCCTCAAGAGCGCACTGAGTGGCACCGCGTGGTGATGTTCCGTCGCTTGGGTGAAATTGCCGGTGAATACCTCCGCAAGGGCTCGCAAGTTTATATTGAAGGCAAACTGCAAACTCGCAAGTGGCAGGATCAGAACGGCCAGGATCGCTACAGCACTGAGATCGTTGCCGATCAAATGCAAATGCTCGGTGGTCGTGCCGGTGGTGGTCAAGGCGGCCAAGGGCAGGGCATGGGTCAGCCAATGGCTCAGCAACCGCAACAAGGCGGCTATCAAAACCAAAGCGGCAACTACGGCGCGCCACAAGGTGCCCCTGCCGGTGGCCAGCCTCCGCGCCAACAAGCGCCGCAACAAAACCAACAGCCACGCAGTGCTGAGCCTTCTGTTGATTTTGATGACGATATTCCGTTCTAGGCTAGGTCTAGGAACGATCACTGACTTAGTTATTTAGTCGAAGGCCACGTTCAACGTGGCCTTTTCATTTGCCTCCGAGGATCAAGGAAGATGACCGACACCTCATATTTTGCTTGTCGTAGCCCCAATGCAGGTTCGCAATGGTGCTGGTGATGCGCTATTTACTCGCTTGTTTGCTGCTGGTCAGTGGCTTGGTCCTAGCAGAGCAAAATTCGCCCGAGACTGACTTCCATTGGCAAATCGATATTGGCGCGGTGCTGAGCTACGAACAGGGGCTGGTTAAAAGTATTGAAGAATACGACCAGCAGTTGACCATCCATGGTGTGATTAGCGGCGGTTTGTACTACAAGCGCTTCTTTATCGAGACCAATCCGGTTAACCGGCGCTCTACCACCATTGGCTATACCCTCCACGAAGATGACAAGAACGTCGTTAACCTAGTTGCTGAGTCGCTGTTTGAGCGTATTTCCGAAGGCGCACAAGAGCGAGGTAACTTGCTCGATGGTATTGATAAACGGCGCAACTCGATGGAAGTTGGCTTTGAGTACTACCGCACAATTGGTCGTGCTGAGCTGAAGCTCAGTTTGCTGCATGATGCGTTGAGTAATCATGATGGCCTTTACGGCAGTATTGACTGGGGGATCCCAATCTATCGGGCTGGTTATTTGTTTGCCCCCTCGTTGTTTGTCGAGTTTCTCGATAGCAACATTACTGATTACTACTTTGGTGTCGATAGCCATGAGGCATCCGCTCAATTACCGGAGTATCGAGCAAGTAGCGCTTGGCGTGGCGGCATTCAACTTTATGCCGAACGGCCGATTAACGAGCAGTGGTCGGCGATTTCTTTTGCCCGATATGCCAAGGTCAGCAATGAAATTAGTGATAGCCCGATTGTTGCCGGGCGAGATGAAACCTATAGCATTCATGCGGGGGTGCTGTGGTCGTTCTAACTGGCTATCGTTTTGTTTTGCTTGCCATCGTGAGTTGCTTTGCTAGTGCGTCGGTGTTTGCTAATACCGGCGAGAGTAATGGGGCAACTGATGATTCTCTCAACATCGAGCTGAATACTGAAATCCCGACCTTACAGGCCAGCCCGGCATTGTGCGAGTTAGTGAAGGGCCAATCATTGTGTGAAATGAACCTAACGCTAATTTGGGAAACGCCAAGAGCCGGTCATTTTTGTCTTTGGGATAGTCAATTGACAGAGCCGCTGCGATGCTGGCGCGATGATTGGTCAGGTACTCATGCGCTGCCATTTTCATCAGAACAAGACCGAACGTACTGGTTAACGAGAGGGCCAGATGGTTCTGTTGCAGCACAAACTACAGTCGCCATCACTTGGGCTCTGGAACAGCGCTTGAGAGCCAAGCGTCGGCGCGCGTTTTGGCGGGTGTTCTAACTACCGCAGAGGTCATTGCCGACACATCTTGTCGCCGAAGCTGACAGATTTTGACATTTGCTCAACAGCTTGCGACATCTTTGTTAAAGATGTTAACCGAGTCATTCCATAGCATTAGTGGCGTTGATGTCCCCTAATGAAAAAGGAATCTCTCGATGAAACGTTTTTTAACTGCAGCCATCTCTACCCTATGCATTGGCCCTTGCTTGGCTGTTGATTTGCTGCCGCCGATGATGCTCGATGATAACGAAGTGCAGCTTGGTGCTGCGGTGCTCTACGGTGAAGAAAGCAATGGTGATAAAAGTTGGGCTGCGATGCCGATGCTGGCCTATGGTGTCACCGATGACTTCACCATCGGTTTGTTGGGCGTTCGCTATCGATTCATCAATCAGCTCGATGAAACTGGCAGTGGTTTGGAGTTGACGACAGGTGCGGGTTTAACCGGTTACCGGGAAACTAGTAGTGGTGATGATGCCTTTGGTTATGGTGCAGATCTGAGCGGGCGCTATTTATTCGATGCCAAAACCGCATTGTTGTTTGCGATGAATTACAATCACTGGGATGAAGAGAAGCGCAAAGATCGCAAGGAAATTGTCGGCTCTATTGGCGTTCAACGCCACTTGATCGATGCTTGGAGCGTTGCAGCGATGTACAGCTATCACCATTTGGAAGACTTTACTCAGGACCAAGCCCACAGTGCAAACTTGGGCTTGAATTACGCTTACAGCCCGCAAACCGATTTGGGGTTGTTTGTTCATTGGACTGATTTCGATTCGGTTCGCAATGGCTATAAAAGCGATAGCTCATTGGAGAAAGCGATTGGTGGCTATATTTCCTACCGCTTTTAGGACACAATTTTGGCTAGCTTAACTGCGGCGAGGAGCCTTCAGAACTCGCCGCTTACCAACTATGGAAATATGCATTCAATGACCGATACGGAAGCGGAACCACGGCATATCTTTGTCGTCGAAGATGACGAAGAGCTGGCGACTCTGGTGCAAGAGTATTTTCAGTTACAGGGATTCAAGGTCACCTTGGAAGGACGTGGCGATCGAGCTGTTGAGCGAATTATCGAAGCACAACCTGATGCGGTGATTTTGGACATTATGTTGCCTGGACTCAATGGCATCGATGTATGCCGTCAGTTGCGAATGCAGTCAGATGTGCCGGTATTGATGCTAACGGCACGTACCGATGATATTGATCAGGTTGTCGGCCTTGAAGTCGGTGCTGACGATTATATTTGTAAGCCAGTCCAACCAAGGTTATTGCTGGCGCGAGTGAATGCCATTCTGCGCCGAGTTCACCGTGATGATAGTGAGCACGCTGAAGCGACAGGTGAGCTGCAATTTGGCCAACTGGTCATAAATACCAACAAGCGTGAAGTCATGTTGAACAACGCTGCGATTGAATTGACCACCAATGAGATCGATTTGCTGAGCTTTTTTGCTCGGCAAGCCGATACCATACTCAGCCGCGATGAATTGTTTAGCCATTTGCGAGGCTTTGGCTATGACGGTATGGATCGCACTGTTGATATGTTGGTGTCGCGGTTGCGCAAGAAGTTGGGCGACAACCCACACAAGCCTCACCGCATTAAAACGGTTTGGAAAAAAGGCTATTTGTTTGTCTCCGATGCGTGGGAATAGGCTTGGGGCTGAATCTCAAGCTGGATTGTCATGAAGAACCTATTTGCTCGGCTTTACTTGTTGTTGCTTATCGCCATTGTTGGTCTCGGCTGGGGCGTTGAGCAGTTGTACCAGCATTATGGTCAGCGTCAGCAAGTGACTAATGATCTCGACTTGCATCGCGGAACCTTGTTTTTGCTCGACGGAGAGTTGCGGCGCCGACCCGAAGCGCAGCGCGCTAGTTTTGTTGATGCGATACAGCCATCATTTGGCTTTCCTTTGCAGTTATTCCAGCGCCAACCTGAACTGCAGTTAAAGCAACTTACTGGGTTAGTGCTGTCTGCACAGCAGCGAGACTATTTGCAGCAGGGCGGGGTGATCACATGGTTTGATGATGATGGCGGTCATAGTTGGTTTGTGCGCCAGCTTTCAGGTACCCAGCATCTGATTGTACTTGGTCCTATCGTTACTGGTTCTGCAGGTCATGCTGATTTGGTCTATCTCATCTTGTTTCTCGCTGGCCTCGGTATTTTTGTGTTCGCTTGGGCCATGCCGATATCCCGCGGTTTGATGACTTTGACGCAAACCGCCACCAAATTTGGCCAAGGTGATTTTTCCGCTCGTGCCAAAGCCAATGTCTCGGCACCGCTACAAAACCTGGTCGAGCGATTCAATGCGATGGCCGAGCGAATCCAACGCTTGCTTAAATCGCACAAAGAGTTATCCCACGGTATTTCTCACGAGCTTCGAACGCCCATTGCCAGACTCCGCTTTGCCATGGAAATGGTACGCGAGCTCGATGATCCCAAAGCGGTGGCGAAATACCTTGATACCATGGACGACAATATTGAGCAGCTCGATGGCTTAGTGGATGAGTTGCTGACCTATGCTCGCTTTGATCGTGAAGAACCGTTGCTGCAATTACATCTCGAGGACATGTCTGAGCTAGCCGATTTAGTGTTGGAGAACTTTCGCCTCACTGAGCCGCAACTGCAGTTCCAATTAACGACTGAAACACCATTACCTTTGATCCATTGTGATAGAGAAGCGGTGATGAGGATGCTCGATAACTTAATTCGCAATGCTGTTCGTTATGCCGCAACTGTGGTTGAAGTGAACCTGACCATCCGACAACAACAACTTTTGGTTGCTGTAAATGATGATGGTCCAGGAGTCCCGGTTGAGAGCAGATCAAGCTTATTCGAGCCGTTCGTTCGACTAGACAAAAGTCGCGACCGAAAGTCTGGTGGTATTGGTTTAGGACTGGCTATTGTTAAACGCTATGTGAAGCTGCATCGCGGCGAGGTTCGAATTGATGATTCGCCGCTGGGTGGTGCCAGTTTTATTCTCAGCTGGCCTGTCCAGCAAAGCGAATAACAACCACTAGTCTTTGACGTTGTAGCCTTTGTCGCGGAGGCATTGCACGACTAGTTGCCGCTGGCTTTGACTGCTGCTTGCTTCCCCTGCGATAGCTCCAGCAATAGCACCGATCGCGGCGCCGGCGAGCGCATCGTCCGCCGCAGCACCAAGTATGGCTCCGCCTACCGCACCAATCATAGTGCCGAATTCGGTATCATTGTCTTGTTGCTTGGCCAATTGCTGGCATTGCGCCAAGTCAGCTTCATATTCCGCTAGATCATCGCCAATCACTATTGGTCGGTGAGACTCTGTACTGGCACAACCATAGAGGCCCGAGAGACCAAGGGACATCACGATTACCAGCGGCATTAGCGCTTTGTTTACAAACATCAGGGTATCTTTGATTACTACTTCGGCACCGATGATGCCACAGAGCTGGTGGTTGTGCTGTATAAATCTGTCAATAAGCTTGGCTCAACGACATTAACCATGACCCGTTGAGCCGCCACCGGCTTGATGAGCGTTAGAAGCCATAGAGTCCGATGTTTTCAAGGAACACGCGTTTGGGTTGTTGCAGCACATACAGCACCGCGTTGGCCATGTCTTCAACTTGCAACCAGCCAGCCATCTGATCGGCGTCATTGAGTGGTTTAGGCACTTGGACTAATCCTGGGCAAAGGCTGTGCACTTTGATGCCATGTTGTCTTACTTCTTCTTGCAACGCGGCAGCAAATCCAACCACGGCAAATTTTGCTGCGCAATAGGGGCCAGCATTGGCGTAGCCATTTTTCGCTGCTTGTGAGGCAATGTTAATGATATGACCCGATTGTTGTTGACGAAGCGTAGGTAACACTGCTTGGGTCATTAAGAATGTTCCTTTGGCGCAGGTATCCATTACCAAATCCCAGTTTTCCTCTGGGCAATCTTCAATCGAATCCTGCACACCAAGCCCGCTGTTGTTGATCAAGCCGTCGATGCGACCAAATCGTTCAAGTGCAGTTTGGGCTACTCGTTGGACGTCATTCTTACTTCTGACATCGGCGGCTACGGCGATGGCTTTTCCTGGACCTTTATTGGACAGCTGAAGGGCTTGTTCCATCAATAGGTCGCTACGCCGAGAGCTCAGTACCACATTGGCACCTTCGGCTATCAGCGCTTCGGCAATGCCAAGGCCGATGCCACTGGCACCGCCGGTGATGATGATGGTTTTACCTACAATTGATTCCACTGTTACGCTCCGTACATGCTGGCAAATGGGTTGCCTGAATTGTCGTTACTGACGGCGTATTTTCAATCCTATGGTGCGAGATAGTTCGTACTTTGGTACGATTTTGGCCAGACAGGAGAACTTCATCGATGCCAGAACAAAATGACTTTGCCCTGCGCTTGCGCGAATTAATGGGCGATATGAGCGTCAGTGCTTTTGCTCGTAAAGTCGAATTGAGCGAAAGCTTGATCCGCAAATATCTAAATGGCTCTGAGCCGGGATTAGCTAAGGCCAACCAGATTGCTATCAAAGCCAACTGTTCATTGGAATGGCTGGCAACCGGTTGTGGTTATCAGTATCGCAAAGCCGAAGTGGTTGACATGGAAGCCTTGGAAACGGCGATGCAACTGACTCTAAACCTTGCCGAGAGTGAAGAGCTTAACCTTCAAAATGAAAAATTAATGAAGGCAATTGTCGCCACTTATCAATACATGCGAGCGACAAAGAAGAAAGATGGCTACTTCGATGTCGATGAGGCTAAGCCGTTTGCTCGTTACGTGTTAGGCATGTGTTAGCCATTGCAGTTGTAATAGGGAGAGGTAGTGATGTCTGTTCAGTTCGACCATTTTAATATCAGCGCGCCGATGGAGGTGCTGTTGATAGAAAAAGAATTCTTTTATCGCGTGTTCGGTTTTGCTGCTGGCAGTCGGCCGCAGTTTGCTAAACAGGGTTACTGGCTATACAACGGTGAGCAAGCAGTGATTCACTTATCGAAAAGTGACAACCATAGCAACGAAAGCGAAGACGGATATTTGGATCACATTGCATTCCGGATGACTGGCTTGGCGTCGTTGCTAACCACGTTAGAGGAGCTCAAGGTGCCATTCAGGAGTCAGGTGAATGAACACCTGAACATGACTCAGGTGTTTTTCAAATCGCCGGCGGGCGTTGGGCTAGAGGCGAACTTTGTCGCCGAGTTCGTTACCGAAGCGCTTGACTGATCAGCGCAGCGGCTCTCGGTCAATTTGGTTGTAGCGATCGACCAATTTAATTGCTGTCTCGTAAGCACTGGCTAAATCGTCGTAATCTAGGTTCAGTTTTTTGGCTTCCATTCCTGAGTGATGCCAACTGCCCTTTTCATAGTGTTTGGCGGTGTTGAGAATAACCGTGAGTGGCGAACCCTTAGTTTCTGGCTGTTGCATCAGAATGTCTTTTAACACCGGATCAAGCGCGATTTGATCGAGAACCTCCTCCATTGGCCGGTCCATGATGTTTTCAATAAATGAAAACAAGCCAACTAAGAATGCTTGGTCGCCGAGCCCTGAACGGTGTTTTTCAGCCACTTCTTCACAAAATTTTGCCCTGAGAATCGCCATGTTGATCAGCTCTCGGGGTTTGCTATTGAGTTCTTCTGCTGTGAAAAGCATCAGTACGAACTTACGTGTCTCTTCACTACCAATGTACCGCAGTGCTTGATGAACGGAGGAAATGGGGGAAACAATCGGAAATAAACCGGAGTTAATAAAGCGAAGTAGCTTGTAGGTCAAGCTGACGTCGTGCTTGTACAGCTCTGCAACTTTGTTTAGGTCAAACTCTTCGCGCAATACTAAGTTATAGGTGGCCAGCAACACGGCATGTCGAGCTTGTGCATCGGTGCCTTCAAGCATTTCCGGTTTGCAGAAAAAATAGCCCTGAAAAAAGTCAAAGCCAAGCGCTTTAGCATGCTCGTATTCTTCTCGGGTTTCTACTTTTTCGGCCAGGATCTTGGTTTTCGGGAATTGCTTTTTAATGTTGTCGATCAGTGACTTTATCGACGTTAACGGTGTTCTTTGAATATCGAATTTGATGAGCCGGGCGAGCTGTAAGAAACGATTCCACTCGGTGCGATAAACGAAGTCATCAAGGGCGATTTTGTAGCCCGCTCGGAATAATTCCCGAACTTCTTGCAGCACCCTATCGCTTGGACTCACGTCTTCGAGAATCTCAATCACAATTTGATCGCGTGGCAAGGAATGCGGTATTTGCGATAGCAGCGATGACTCGCTGAAGTTCACCAGCGCAGGTTTACCGCTGCAGTATTGTTTAAAGCCATTATTAAAATGGGTTCTGGATATCAGTCGGCTGGTGGCAACATGTGGATCGACCCCAACAGGGAATGTATTGGCTTCACTCTCTCGGTAAAACAGCTCATAAGCGACAACATTTAATCGACGATTAAAAATCGCTTGGCGGGCAGCATAAAACTTCACTAATCAAACACCTAAGTCAGCGGTAACTACAAACATCTACAAACTGGCTGTGTTTAATAGAGCCCTATATCGCATCGATAGGTCAAGCATTAGAGTCGTTTCTACTTAAACAATTCTCATTTTGCGATAATTATGTGTCGCACCTCTCAGCTTTGAACCAAGTTGAATGTCCGTATGTCTGTTGTTGAAACGATATCAGGAGCAAGGGCCTTACTGTTGGCTGGGTTCAAACCAATGACGGGTTCGGTTGGCGATTGCGACTAGCGATAACATCACTGGCACTTCCACTAACACGCCAACAACGGTCGCCAAGGCTGCGCCCGAGTGCAGTCCAAACAATGAGATGGCCACAGCCACCGCTAGTTCAAAGAAGTTTGATGTACCAATCATACACGCGGGAGCTGCAATGTTATGGGGCAGTTTGAGCCACTTGGCCGCAGCGTAGGCGATGATGAAAATACCATAAGTCTGAATCATCAACGGAATGGCTATGAGGCCAATGGTCTGGGGTTGCGCAATGATGGTTTCGGCCTGAAAGCCAAATAGTAATACGACCGTGGCGAGTAAGCCGGTAATCGACCAAGGCTTTATTCGCGCCAAAAAGTGCGCTAACTGATGCGATTCGTTACTACGTTCCAGTCGCGAGCGGGTGATGACACCTGCAACCAGCGGCAGCAAAACATACAACACGACCGAAATTAGCAAGGTCATCCAAGGTACTTCAATGTCGGAGACGCCCAGTAGCATGGCTGTCAATGGCGCAAAGGCAAAGATCATAATGATGTCGTTGACCGATACTTGAACCAAGGTGTAGTTCGCATCACCTTTGGTCAACTGGCTCCATACGAACACCATTGCGGTGCAGGGCGCAACGCCTAGCAAGATCATACCAGCGATGTATTCATTGGCGGACTGGGGGTCAACCCAGTCTACGAACACTAGCTTGAAGAACAACCAACCTAAAGCCGCCATGGTGAAGGGCTTAATTAACCAGTTGATGACCAGTGTCAGTACCAATCCTTTTGGTTTTTTACCAATATCCTTAATTGATGAGAAATCGATTTGAACCATCATTGGGTAAATCATCACCCAAATAAACACCGCAATAATCAAATTCACATGCGCTATTTCAAAGCGTGCGATGGCTTCAAAAACGCCAGGCCAAACAATGCCAAGACCGACGCCAGCAGCGATACATAGCGCCACCCATACTGACAAGTAACGCTCAAAAATACCCATCCTTCGAACCCTCGAAATAGAACTGTTGGAAATGATAAAAGAAAATTTTTGCCAACATATATGAAAAATCGAATATGTACAATCAAATGATAGTTGAGATTTTGTTAAGGCGTGGTTCAGGGCATAAAAACAAAAGGATGAGAGAATAAGTCATACCTGTCTGACCATTAATGGTGATCTGATTACCAATTGGTAATGTAAATGTTTGTAAATTGATTGACAGTTGGTATTCCAATGTTTACATTTTGGCATTATGTTGGTTTGAGATGGCTTATGTGGGGCAGTTAGTTGTCCTGTGAGACGTTCATCCACTGGCTATACCTGATCGTCACGCCGCTGAGTTGTTTGGTGAAACCGGTCTATTTGTGGTCAGCCAGATACCCCACTGTAAGACGAGTAAATTTATTTACGGTCAGGCCAAACATTAGTTGCTATGTCTTAAAAACGACCAGAGCCAGACTTCAATCGATTCGCGCTGATGTCTGAAATTAAGAATAAAAAAATTAGTAGTTAGAGGTACTTAGAATGACTCCATTCGAGTGGAATTTTCCAACAAAATTGACCTATGGCCCAGGCCGAATCAGCGAAGTCGGTGAGATTGCAAAAGCCTATGGTAAGAAGGCCATGGTGGCGACATATGCTAAAGGTTCGCCGCTAGATCCGGTAATTGATACAGTCGAAGCTTCGTTGCTTGAAGCTGGCCTGGAAGTTGTCGTATTTACCGGTATTGAGCCCAATCCTCGTGCTCAAACCATTGATAAAGCGATTGAAATGTTCAAGGCAGAAGAGTGTGACTTGGTTATCGCACTAGGCGGCGGTAGCGTGATTGATGGCTCCAAGTACATCTCTGCAACAGCTTTCTCTGGTGGTAACGCTTGGGATTACGTGGTCCTTGGTGACCGTGTTCCTCGCGAGTACACCGGTGCCTTCCCAATCATTTCAATTCCAACGATTTCAGCTGCTGGTTCTGAATGTAATGCCGGTGGTGTTATTACCAATGCCGAGACCAATGAAAAGAGCTTCTCTCGCTCGCCTTATCGGATTCCTAAAGTCGCTATCGTTGACCCTGAAGTATTAGCATCGGTGCCGATGCGCCTCACTCAGGATAGTTGCGTTGATATCTTCTCGCACTTGATTGAGCATTACTTGTCGAGTGATGCTGAGTCTGAATTCGCCGATCGTCAAACTGAAGGCATGATTCTTTGTCTGAAGGAAAATTTCGCTAAAATCATTGAAAATCTTGATGATCTTGAGGTTCGCGGGCAGTTAGCACTGTGCTCTATCTTTGGCTGGTCGGGGATTCAAGCGCTAGGCCGCATGGGTTGCATTCCAATGCACTCAATCGAGATGCCGCTGAGCGGCATCTATGATTTACCGCATGGTCGCGGCATGGTAGTGGTTATCCCTGCGTACCTTGAGCACATGGCTGATGCCAAGCCTCACCGATGGGCCAAGTTAGCTCGTCGTTGTTTCGATGTAACCGAGCAAGATGACCTCAAAGCAGCCAAGCTTTTATCGGTTAAAGTTACGGAATGGCTCAAAGAAACAGGTGCTTACCTCACTCTTTCAGATGTTGGTATTCCGGATGACAAGTTTGAGCAAATGGCTGATGACGTGGTTCGGATGTTCCCGGGTCCAATTCCTCAGTCGACCCCAGGTGCTCGCCCAGTAACCAAAGACGATATCGTTGCAATCTACGAGCTTTGTAAATAAAGCCGATTGATAAGACCAATTTAATTACAATAACCCTACACCAAAGCCTCTCAATGAGAGGCTTTTTTATGTCCAGAGATGGACGGTATGCCGCGGGCGCATGGATGCGCAGGAGTGGCGTTAATTGGTCGGACAGGCAATAAAAAAGCACGGTATCTACCGTGCTTTTTTCATTCGTCTGTCCCGTCCTGAAATAGGTTTACACGTTGGAGACCTATGATGGAAAAGCGAATTGCTTCAAAAAGAAAGCGCACTCAGCGCGACTATACATTGGGCTTTAAATTAG
>NZ_NGNS01000031.1 GCF_002165625.1 Neiella marina | reverse complement strand
GATTGAGTGCTTCGAGAAAGTTTGAAACTTTAGAAGTTTGCCGTTGCCCCGAAGCAGTGGAGGCGCATTATAGGGACTCTTCGAATTCGGTCAAGGGCTTTTTTGAACTTTTTTATATTTATTTCATTTATACTCAAAACCCAGTGTTTATAGGTGCTCAAACGTACAATTTTGTAAAAACTGAGTAAAATTCGGCTAGCAATTAACCAAGGGGATTTTTATGCACAATAAGATGAATAGTCATTCGGGACCATTACGTCCATATAAGGGAATTACACCTACCCTAGGTAACAATTGTTATATCGATCCGAGCTGTGTGTTGATGGGTGATATTCATATTGGTGACGAGAGCAGCATTTGGCCATTGGTCGCCGCTCGAGGCGACGTCAATGTCATCCGCATTGGTCAGCGCTCAAACGTACAAGATGGATCAGCGCTTCATGTCACTCATAAGAACCCAGCCAACCCCGACGGTTATCCGCTGATTATTGGCGATGATGTGACTGTTGGTCACAAAGCAGTACTTCATGGGTGCGTTATCGGTAATCGGGTATTAGTCGGCATGGGTGCCATTGTGCTCGATGGCGCTGTTGTTGAAGATGATGTGATGATCGGAGCCGGTACTTTAGTACCTCCAGGTAAGCGCCTCGAAAGTGGCCACTTATATGTTGGTAGTCCGGCACACAAGAAACGTCCTCTTACAGAACAAGAAATAGCGGGCTTACAGAAGTCAGCCGATAACTATGTTCAGTGGAAGAATGACTATTTAGAAGAATAAAGAAGAAAAGCTGATGACCGTTCGTATTCGTCAGCGTTAATACGAACGGTACGTTACCGCATTGGGAATGACCGCTAAATCCGTCCGAGGTTCTTGTTCAACTCTCTCAGCACTTGACGCATACCTGGGCGAATGCCACGCCAGACTGCAAATGATTCGGCCGCTTGAGCCACCAGCATACCAAGACCATCAATCGCTTTGCGCGCGCCTAAGTGCGTCGCCCACTCCATAAACACAGTTGGCTGCTGACGATATACCATGTCATACACACACGTGTTTTCATTAATAATGGCAGCAGGAACCGGCGGTAGCTGTTCGGTCATACTGGCAGAAGTACTGTTAATCACCACATCATAACTGTCCGCCAAAGCTTGAAAGCCAAGCGCACTGATATTGTCATGGTTAGGAAACAAGTCGGCCAATTGCTGGGCCTTACTCGCCGTGCGATTGACAATATCCAGCTGGGCAGGCTTTTCCTCTAATAATGGCAGCAAGGTTCCACGAGCGGCACCGCCAGCACCAATAATTAAGATACGTGCACCTTCAAGTTCAACGTGATTGAGTTTGAGATCCGCAACCAATCCGGCACCGTCGGTGTTGTCTCCTAAGATGCCACCATCATCTAACAGCTTGAGAGTATTGACCGCACCTGCGATCTTAGCCCGTTCGGATAATTGGCTGGCAAACTCATGGGCGTCATGTTTAAACGGCATGGTGACATTACAACCTTTGCCGCCACTTTGGAAAAACGCCGTGGCAGCTTCGGCAAATGATTCATCTTCGCTCGGCTCAATCGCTCCATAAGTGAGTTGCTGATGAGTTTGTTCAGCGAACAGACGATGGATAAAAGGTGACTTGCTTTGTTGAATGGGGCGACCGAAAACGGCGTACTGATCCATAGTAAGGCCTCAAATGCTGGCGGTATTATGCGGAGTAATGGCGGCTAAGTTTGATACACTGCGCCAAATTCGTGAGGACACGATAGTGATCAATTGGCTTAAACACAAGTTGCAGCGGCGCTCTTCACAGCAAGCAACCGAAGTACCAGTAAACGACAATATGACGACGACTCAAACCAGCATTTATCAAACTTTAGGTGGCGAACAAGGTGTCCGTGCACTGGCCGATGCCTTTTATGACAACATGGAGCAACTGCCCGAAGCTGCCGAGCTATTGGCAATTCACCCTCAGCCGATGGACTCGATTCGTCAACGCTTTTATGAATTCTTGAGTGGCTGGCTCGGCGGGCCTAATTTATTCGAACAAAAATATGGCCACCCTCGCCTGCGAGCTCGTCACTTGCCATTTAAGGTCGACAGCCAAATGCGCGACCAATGGATGTTATGCATGACTAGGGCACTCGATAGCCATGTCAGCTGCCCGTTAACTCGAATGCAACTGCGACAATCTTTTTATCAATTGGCCGATCACATGCGCAACGCAGATATCGACTAGATCCAATCGCGCGGCACCAGATAGTCGTTTAATCGCGCTTCTGCTGATCCGGCTTCTGGTTGATAGTTATATTGCCAACGGACTAACGGCGGCATCGACATTAAAATCGACTCGGTTCTGCCACCGGATTGCAATCCAAATAAAGTGCCTCGGTCAAACACCAAGTTGAACTCGACATAGCGGCCACGGCGGTACAACTGAAATTGTCGCTCGCGCTCGCCGTATTCGGTGTCTTTGCGGCGTGTAACAATCGGTACGTAAGCATCCAAGTAGCCGTTACCAACCGCCTGCATAAAGGCAAAGCTTTGCTCGAATCCCGGTTGGTTTAAGTCATCAAAGAACAAGCCTCCGACGCCACGGGTTTCATCGCGATGCTTAAGGAAGAAATATTCGTCACACCACTTTTTATATTGCGGATAGGTCTCCGGCCCAAACGGTACACACAAGTCGTGGGCAACCTGGTGCCAGTGAAGGCAATCATCGTCAAACGGATAGAAAGGAGTTAAGTCAAATCCACCACCAAACCACCAAACCGGAACGGCGCCCTCTTTTTCGGCAATAAAAAAACGGACATTGGCATGCGAAGTCGGAACAAATGGATTTTTCGGATGCACCACCAAGGACACACCAAGGGCTTCAAAGCGGCGGCCGGCGAGCTCAGGGCGATGAGCAGTCGCAGAGGCAGGCATTTGAGCACCAGTGACATGGGAAAAATTGACACCTGCTTGTTCAAACACGGCGCCTTCGGTCAGCACTCGGCTGCGACCACCGCCACCGAGTTTTTCGGTTTTCTCATCGCGCTGCCAAGCATCTTCAAAAAACTCTGCCTGACCATCAATAGCGGCCAGTTGCTGACAAATCGTATCCTGCAGTTGCAATAGATATTGCTTAACCGATTCAACCTGAATACTGCTCATGGGCTCTCCTTAGCTGGGCCACTAACTGGGGCGAAGAATTTGATTACTGCGAGCATCACGGATCTCGCTTGGGTTGGCATTGATGTCGCATTCACCCGGCTGAACCGCCACGAGCAATTCACCAAGCTGAGCGATCACTTGCTCGGTGGTCCGGCATGGCGGCTCGCCCGTTAGATTAGCGCTGGTTGATACCAGCGGCTTACCAAACGCCAAACAAAGTTTTTGTACTTCCGGATGGGCGCTGACTCGCACGGCCAACGAATCAAACTGACCACTGAGGAATGTCGGTACCTGTGGCTGCTTTTCAATCACCCAAGAAAACGGTCCCGGCCAACTGGCATCAACGCGGTGACGCTGTTCTGCTGACAGCGACTCAAAATTGACATAATCAGCAAGTTGCTGGGCATTGGCTGCAACTAAGATTAAGCCTTTCTCGATAGGTCGTTGCTTGATTGCCAAAAGCTTCATCACTGCCGCTTCATTGTCTGGGTCGCAGCCCAAGCCAAAAACTGCTTCAGTTGGATAGGCAATTACCTCGCCTTGGTTCAGTGCCAGTAACGGATCAATCATTCCTAAGTGGTAGTCATTTGCATTTACGAATGGTCGGAGCTTACCGCAAATCACCAACCGAGGGTACTGTGCAGCTTTGTCATCAGCATTTGTGCGAATCAGCAGCGCTTGCGAATTCAACTTGATGGCGAAAATCGCTATAATTCCGCCACTTTTGATTTAATACCGCTCGAACAGCAGGAAATAGCCATGCAAGTTGGAATTATCATGGGGTCAAAGTCAGACTGGCCCACCATGAAGCACGCCGCCGATATGTTAGATACATTTGGCATTGAGTACGAAACCAAAGTGGTTTCTGCCCACCGCACTCCCCAACTGCTTGCCGAATATGCCAGTTCTGCGCAAGAGCGAGGCCTGAAAGTGATCATCGGAGGCGCAGGCGGCGCCGCTCATTTGCCGGGTATGACGGCCGCGTTTACTAGCCTGCCAGTACTGGGTGTGCCAGTGCAATCTCGGATGCTAAAAGGAATCGACTCACTGCTATCAATCGTGCAAATGCCAAAAGGTGTTGCCGTTGGTACCTTGGCCATTGGCGATGCTGGTGCAGCCAACGCCGGCTTATTGGCGGCTCAAATCATTGGCGCCTTTGACCCCGCCGTCCAAGCAAAAGTCGATGAGTTCCGTAAAAACCAAACGGACACCGTGTTGAGCCAGCCGGATCCGTCTGAGGACTAATTGCATGAAGGTATTGGTGTTGGGAGCCGGTCAGCTGGCTCGAATGATGGCATTGGCGGGCGCACCGTTAGGCATTCAGGTCCACGCTTATGATGTCAGAAGCCATACGGTAGTCCATCCAGTCACGCTGCAAGATTACCAACAAGACTTGGCCGCAGGCATTAATGACTGTGATGTCATTACCGCCGAGTTTGAACACATTCCCAACGACATTCTGGTTGAGAGTCAAGCCAGTGGTAAGTTTTTGCCCGGCGAGCGGGCCATTCGTGTTGGCGGTGACCGCCGCTTGGAAAAGCAGCTATTGGATCGAGTCGATGTCGCCAATGCTAAATACAAGGTATTGGCCACTAAAGCCGATTTACAACAAGCAACAACTGAGATTGGCTTGCCGTTAGTGCTGAAAAGCGCACTTGAAGGCTATGATGGCAAAGGTCAGTGGCGTCTCAAATCTGCCGATGACATCGATACCGTGTGGGCCGAAATTGAAACCTTCTTGGCCGAGAGCTCGGCAAATCAAGCCATGGTTGCTGAAGAGTGGGTGCCATTCGATCGCGAAGTATCAGTGATCGGGGTTCGCAATCGTGCTGGCGACGTGTCGGTTTATCCGATCACCCAGAATCATCATGAAAACGGTGTCCTGAGCCTGTCATACGCACCAGCAGCATCCGCTGAGTTGCAACAACAAGCGGTCGATGCATTCAGCAAGATTGCCACTGAGTTGGATTACGTTGGCGTGCTGGCCATTGAGTTCTTTGATGTCAAAGGCACCTTGCTGGTCAATGAACTGGCACCACGAGTACACAATTCTGGTCACTGGACCCAACAAGGGGCTGATGTTTGTCAATTCGAAAACCACTTACGCGCGGTGTGCGACTTACCACTCGGCAGTACCGAATTAGTTCGGCCAACAGCCATGGTAAATATTCTCGGTTGTGACTATGTGGATAGCGCAGCGCACGCTCTGGCGGGTGTTCACTTGCATTGGTATGGCAAAGACAAACGAGCAGGTCGCAAAATGGGCCACATTAATGTTGCGGCCAGCGATCAAGAGCAGTTATTGGCACAGTTAAACCGCTTGTTAGCCTTACTGCCGGAAGGAGACTTCCCAGGGTTAAAAGACGCCAGCCAAAAGTTAGCCCAGTAAACACTCACTAACGGCAAAAAGCACTACTGTTGCTTTTTGCCGCACTTCTTACTAGCACAGACTAACACCTTGCCGGACGCCATTTTGCGCTCGACGAGCAACTCAAAACCACAAAACTGGCAGTTGCCCTGACGCGGTGGATGGTTCACCGCAAACTGGCATTTCGGATAGCTGCTGCAGGCGTAAAACGATTTACCGTAGCGCGATGTGCGCTCAATCAATTGGCCTTTTTTACACTTTGGGCAGGTTAGTTCAGTCGATGGCGTGTCATCAATTTGTTCGGTGTGATGGCATTCTGGAAAGCCAGTGCAGCCGACAAACATGCCATAACGGCCCTGCTTGAGTGCTAACTGTTTGCCACACTCAGGACATGAAGTGCCATCGAGCACCTGTTTGATGCTAGAGTCGGCATGATGATGGAGCGGCTGCAGATAATCACATTCGGGATAATGGCTGCAACCGATAAAAGGGCCACGCTTACCGTGTTTCAACAGTAATTTATGGCCGCACTGAGGACAGTCACCATGGTCTTGCTCAAGGGCATGTTCATGCTGACTAAATAATTTGTGGTCTATACCGCTACTCATTGTGGTAACAGGTATAGCATCTAGTTCAGATAACCTTCATTGATGTCGAATAACAGATCTTCCATCTGCGAATATGCACCTTCTTTTCCTGGCACATTAAACAACACCATCAATACCACCCACTTCAGATCTTCCAGTGTGATTTCAGCCATATCGAGCTCCATCACACGGTCAATGACCATTTCACGAGTGCTATTATCAAGGACCTGAGCCTGCTCAAGGAACATCAAGAAACCGCGGCAGTTAGCATCAACCTTGGCCATTTCATCAGCCGTGTAGATGCGAACAGCGGGTTGCGTCTGCTTGTACAGGTAAGGATGTTTGTCGCTATCTTGCAAGTCTGCAAGACGCTCAAGCCACGCCAACGCTTTGAGGATTTCCTCTTTATGGAAACCTGCACGGGTGAGCTCTTCGGTCAACTCATCATGGTCGACCATAATTTCCACTTCACTGTGGATAAAATTTTCAAACAGATACATCAAAATATCAAACATGTCAGCTCCCCCGTAAACGGATAAAACCTCCCGGAACGGCAGCTACATAACCTTGCAGTTCAAGAGTTAGTAGCTCTGACAGCACTACATCGACGGCTAGACCGGTTTGTTGGACTAATTCATCTACTGAGGTAGCACTGTCTCTAACGTTATCCAACAAAACACTTTTTGGCAATGTTTGTTGTTGTGCTTCTGCAGAACTATTTGGGGGCGCGCTCCCAGGTTTTAAACTTGGGACTATAAAAATATCTGCTACTTCCTCTACGAGCACCGCGCCATCTTTGATCAAACGATGGCAGCCCTTGCTGTTTGGGTTACCGATCGCTCCCGGTAGCGCAAATACTTCACGACCTTGTTCAGCAGCCAATCGAGCGGTGATCAACGAACCCGAGCGTTCACTAGCCTCGACCACCAGCACGCCCTCAGCCAAACCACTTAAAATCCGATTTCGACGCGGAAACAAAAAACCTTGTGGTTTTACCCATGGCGGCTGTTCGCTCAGCAACAAACCACCACTATCGATAATGCGCTGGGCCAAACCTTGATGACGTTTAGGGTAGATGGAACCCAGCCCTGAACCCAACACCGCTAATGTTGTGCCCCGCTCTAATGCCCCCTCATGCGCACAGGCATCGATACCTAACGCCAATCCAGACGACACCAGATAGCCGCAGGCGGTGACATCAGCGGCAAATCGCTTCGCTAAACCTCGGCCATTGGGGCTGGCATGACGGCTGCCAACAATGGCCAGCTGCGGTTGCTCAACACAGTCTACGTTGCCCAAGCCGAACAAAATCGGTGGCGGATCGGTAATTTCGTTGAGCAATTGCGGGTAATCGCTATGTTGGCGATGAAGGTAAAAACCACCACTTTGCTGGCACCAGTGCTCAATTCGATGAATCAAACGCTCATCGGGATGACAAAGGGCGTGATGCTGAGCTTGGTTTAATCCCAGCTTTTTGTGGGTAATGGGATCTTGACTGAACACCTCTGCCATGAGGCCATGCTGATACCAGCGGGCAATGGTCAACGAACCAATCCCTGGCACTGCAAGTAAGTTCAGCCACTGGTGTCGTTCTTCCATGAACGGACTCCTGTAGCATTTAAGGCATTATTGAGCGCTAGTCACCGTATCAAACAGAGATAGCTGACGCTCGGCGGTCATAATCATAGCGTAGCTGACATTTTCAAAGGTTCTAAATACCATCAGATGACCGCGGACTTCATCGGGTAACTGGGTTTTACCGACGTTAATAATCGCTCCCTCGATTTGGTCGTAACGACTGGTATCCTCAAGGTAAACAGGCTGGTTGTCATCATCGACAATCGGTTTGCCCGTTTGGATCACTTTCATTAAATGGCCAGGCTTGACGCCGTCAGCCGCACCTCGATCGATAACCACAATCTCATGGGCGATGAAGTAGCGACCATCACTGTGTGTCGCAATAATTTGTCCGGTGATGGCTTGCTCAGGAAAGGATGGCTGAAACACAGCGGAAAATTGCTCCGCAGGGTAAAGCGGTAAGATGCGATCGCCCTGATTAATTTCCTGAATGCTGGATTCAATATCTAGTGCGATCATGCCCTCTTTATCGGCTACTTTCGCTTTGGCAACCGCAACCAACATCAAACGGATACCAAGGTGTTCATGGGTCTTTGGCCGCTGCAACGGTCCGACGACGCGGTAAATACCGTAGTTACGTTCGCCATCGTAGTTTCCTTTGGCATACCAAAGTTGCTGAGCATAGCCGCGTTTATTGCCCTCATTGGTACCCAGCACCATGGGTAAGCCATTGAGCTCATCGCGACTGACGATTTGTTCTCGCTTCAAGTAGGCTTTTAGTTCGGTCAATGGCAACGTCGGAATCGCTTGAGCATTAGACGTGGCGCGAATCGACGGCGATAGCTTGATCCGTTTCTTCTTGGTGAGCACCGGCTTACCATTGATGAAGTTAAGGTAGAGATGATCGCCAGGATAAATCAGATGAGGGTTATCAACCTGCGGGTTTGCCTGCCACAATTGTGGCCAAAGCCAAGGTGTAGCAAGAAACAGCTCGGATATATCCCACAGCGTATCACCTTTCTTAACGACATAGACTTCGGGATAATCATCGCGAACTTTCAGCTCGGTGGCCTTGACCAATGGCGCCGTCTGCAACGTAAACAACAGTGTCAGCAGCAGCGCAGACCATCTTTTTGTGCTCATGCAAGCTTCCTTGTTTTTGGCAAAGTGCGGCAAAACCTTGTTCCAACAACAGGCTACCATTTAAACTGACAGATTATTACAACACAACAATTGATGCAGCCCCATGGGCTCACAGAAATTAACGGCAGACTTATGGCATTACTCCCTGTACTTCGTTTTCCTGATGAACGTCTTCGCACCGTCGCCAAGCCGGTCGCAGTCGTCGATGACTCCATCCGTCAAATTGTCGATGACATGTTTGACACCATGCGCCATGAACAAGGCGTCGGCCTAGCGGCCACACAGGTTGATATTCACCAACGCATCGTCGTAATGGACGTCAGTGACGAAGGCGATGAGCCACTGGTGTTGATTAACCCGGAAATTACCGACAAACAAGGCAGTATGATTAACCAAGAAGGCTGCTTGTCTGTTCCTGGTTGTTATGCGGATGTCGATCGCGCTGAGAAAATAACGTTCACAGCGCTTGATCGTGATGGCAATCGATACGAGAAAGAAGCCGAAGGTTTGTTGGCGATTTGCGTTCAGCATGAGCTCGATCATCTGAAAGGCAAGCTGTTTGTCGACTATCTGTCGCCATTGAAGCGTGAGCGGATCAAAAAGAAATTGGAAAAAGAAGCGCGCCTCGCCGCTCGCCAAGCTTAACTAAAGGATGTCGTCTTGCCTTTAAATATTGTATTTGCCGGTACCCCGGATTTTGCCGCCCGCCATTTGCAGGCGCTCATTGACAGCGAACATCAGGTCGTTGCCGTTTATTCGCAACCAGATCGCCCTGCCGGTCGCGGCAAGAAGCTTCAAGCCAGTGCCGTGAAGCAACTTGCCGTTACTGCTGAGATCCCGGTTTATCAGCCAGAAACGCTAAAAACAGAACAGTCACAGGCAGAGCTAGCGGCGCTCAACGCCGACATCATGATCGTTGTCGCCTACGGTCTACTGCTGCCCCAAGCGGTACTCGATACGCCCAAACTCGGCTGCATTAATGTCCACGGCTCGCTGTTACCGAAATGGCGCGGCGCAGCCCCCATTCAACGCAGTTTAGAAGCAGGTGACAGCGACACCGGCGTGACCATTATGCAAATGGACAAGGGCCTGGATACTGGCGCCATGCTACTGAAAGCATCGTGCCCAATTGAAGCCACCGATACCAGCGCCACGCTATACCAAAAGCTCGCCGAACTCGGCCCCGCAGCATTGCTTGACGCATTACAGGAATTAGCATCGGGAACCGCTCAAGCCGAATCGCAAGACGACTCACAAGCGACCTATGCTGCGAAACTTACCAAAGCCGAAGCCTTGCTCGACTGGCGTCAGACAGCTGCGCAACTTGACCGCAAAGTCCGCGCTTTCACCCCATGGCCTGGCAGTCAGGCCAAAATTGGCGACAATTTGATTAAAATTCATCAAGTTGAAGTCGTTTCTGAATCGAGTCAGCAAGCCGTTGGCACTATAGTCAACGCTAATAAGTACGGTATTGATGTTGCCACCAGCGACGGCTTGTTACGGTTAATCTCGATTCAGCTACCCGGTAAAAAAGCCATGGCCGTAGCGGATGTATTAAACTCCCGCGGCGACTGGTTTGCGGTTGGCAACCAGTTCCAGCTGCCTGAGCTTGAAGCCCAATCGTGAGTGGTGTTATGAACGTTCGTGCCTGTGCCGCACAAGTGATCTTTCAGGTGCTTGAGCAAGGTCGCTCACTGACTGATGCACTCAGCTCCGCGCAAGACAAACTCGACAACCCGAAAGATAAAGGCCTGCTCGCCGAACTAAGCTACGGAGCGCTACGTTGGTTACCGCAACTTGATTGCCTTGCACAACCCTGCATTGCCAAGCCGCTTAAAGGTCGTCATCGGGTGCTGCACCAGCTCATCCTGATTGGTATTTACCAACTCAAGCACACCCGGATCCCGGCTCATGCCGCAGTATCTGAAACCGTCGCAGCAAGCCGACAACTCAACGGCAAAGCGTTTAGCGGTATGATTAATGCGGTGCTACGTACCATTCAACGGCAGGCTGACGAATCTTCAAACTGGCCAGCTCCAACAGTCGAATATGCCCACCCCAATTGGCTCATTAAGGCATTGCAATATGATTACCCCGAGCAATGGCAGGCGATTCTGACAGCGAACAACCAACGCGCACCGATGTGGCTGCGAGTTAATCAGCGGCTGCAAACAACGGCCGGTTATCAGCAACAACTAGAACAAGCGGAGATCGCCGCAGTAACCACCGATGCAGGCCCTGATGCCCTGCTCTTAGCGCAGCCAACCGATGTCACGCGGCTGCCAGGCTATGACCAAGGGTGGTTTGCAGTGCAAGATTTAGCAGCACAGCAAGCCGCTCACTTGCTGCCCAAAGGTAAGCAACTCAAGGTGCTTGATGTGTGCGCCGCACCGGGAGGCAAAACCTGCCATTGGCAAGAGGCCAACGACAACCAGCTAGCGATGACGGCCATCGATATTGATGCCGGTCGATTGCAGCGAGTTGAGCAAAACCTGCAACGATTGCAACTCGACGCGACCGTGTTGACCGCCGATGCCAGCACAACAACTTGGTGGGATGGCGAACAGTTTGATGCCATTTTGCTCGACGCCCCCTGCTCTGCTACCGGAGTGATCCGTCGTCACCCTGATATCAAGTGGTTGCGTTCAAAAGCAGATATTGACGCACTAGCTAAACTGCAAGGTCAGATACTGCGCAATGTTTGGCAATTGCTGAAGCCTCAAGGCACCCTACTGTATGCCACTTGCTCAGTATTAAATGTTGAAAATCGGTTACAGATCAGCGATTTTTTACAGTCACAAGCAGATGCTAAGTTGATTCCGATACACCCAGAAGAGTCTAATGATGCACCGGGTTGGCAAATTCTGCCGGGTCAGCAACAAATGGATGGGTTTTACTATGCTCGCCTGCAGAAACTGGATAAGTCCTAACGCATGAAAATCATCATTCTTGGCGCCGGCCAAGTCGGTGGCACGCTAGCCGAAAACCTAGTTGGTGAAAAAAACGAAATCACTGTCGTTGACTGTGACACCAGCTGCCTGCGCGAGTTGCAGGATCGATTCGACCTTCAAGTCGTTGAAGGATACGGCTCACACCCCGACGTACTGGAAAAAGCCGGTGCCGAAGATGCTGACATGCTGATTGCGGTAACCAGCAGCGATGAAATCAATATGACCGCCTGTCAGGTTGCCTATTCGCTGTTTCACACGCCAACCAAAATTGCCCGTATTCGCTCACCAAATTACCTTAAGTACAAAGAAAAGCTATTCCAAAGCCAAGATGTGCCGGTCGATTACCTGATTGCTCCAGAGCAGTTAGTTACCAACTACATCCGCCGTTTAGTGGAGTGTCCTGGCGCCTTGCAGGTGATGGAGTTTGCCGATGGCAAAGCCAGTCTAGTCGCGGTGAAAGCCTACTATGGCGGCTCGTTGGTGGGTCACGCGCTGTCGACACTGCGCGAGCACATGCCGCACATTGATACTCGAGTCGCGGCAATTTTTCGTCGCGGTCGGCCCATTCGACCACAAGGCACCACCATCATTGAAGCCGATGATGAAGTGTTCTTCATTGCCGACACCAAGCACATTCGTACGGTGATGTCAGAGCTGCAACGGCTAGAGAAAACTTACCAAAAAATCATTATTGTTGGTGGCGGTAACGTCGGCTTGGGTTTGGCTCAGGCACTAGAAAAAAGCCACCCGTCGGTGAAGCTAATCGAGCGCAATCCACAACGCGCCGAATATGTCGCCTCCGAGTTAGCCAAGGCAACGGTATTCTGCGGGGATGCCTCCGATCAGGAGCTACTCAGCGAAGAAAATGTTGAGCAAACTGACTTGTTTATTGCCGTCACCGATGATGACGAAGCCAATATTATGTCGGCCATGCTGGCCAAGCGGATGGGGGCAGCCAAAGTCATGGTGCTCATTCAGCGTGGCGCCTACGTTGACTTGGTCCAAGGCGGCGATATTGATATTGCTATCTCGCCTCAACAGGCAACGATTTCGTCACTGCTGACTCACGTCCGGCGTGGCGATATCGTCAACGTTTACTCCCTGCGTCGCGGTGCTGCAGAGGCCATTGAAGCCATCGCTCACGGCGACTCGTCAACCTCCAAGGTGGTTGGCCGCATGATTAGCGAAATCAAACTGCCACCTGGTACCACCATTGGCGCCGTGGTAAGAGGCGAGGAAGTGCTAATTGCTCACGACGATACCCGCATTGAGCAAGACGATCACGTCATTCTGTTCTTAGTGGATAAGAAGTACATCACTGATGTAGAGCGGTTGTTCGAACCCAGCCCGTTTTTCTTCTTCTAGCAGGCTCAGGCAATGCTCAACCTTCGCTTACTGGTTCTGGTGCAAGGGTTGTTTTTATCCAAACTTGCTTTGCTGATGCTGATCCCCGTCGTTGCCGGTTGGTACTTTGATGATCATTCGAGTTTCGACTTTTTGCTGGCAACCGCCGCTACCGCCACTATTGGCGGTTTATTAGCTGCGGTTGCTCGGTTTCGACCTGCACCGCTCAACGCCAGCATGCGACCGCGAGATATGTTTTTGCTAACCACGCTAATTTGGTTAGTGATGGCACTAGCGGCATCCCTACCTTTGGTGCTCGTGGAGCACATTTCGCTCACTGATGCCTTTTTCGAGACCATATCAGGGCTGACAACCACGGGCTCAACAGTGCTATCCGATCTATCCAACCATCCGCCGGCCATTCTGCTTTGGCGTTCGTTACTGCAATGGGCTGGCGGTATTGGTTTCATTGTCATGGGTGTTGGTATCTTGCCGTACCTCAATGTCGGCGGCATGAAGCTGTATCAAACCGAATCGTCAGATTGGAGCGACAAGCAAGTCCCTCATTTAAAGCACTACACCAGACTATTGTTTACCGCTTACTCGCTACTGACGCTAGCGTGCGCAGTTTGCTATTTGTTAGCTGGCATGTCTTGGTTTGATGCCATCAACCATGCTCTTACCACGTTATCGACGGGCGGTTACTCAACCTCCGATCAATCCATGGCGGCCTTTCCGCCTGCTTGCCACTGGGTTGGCAGCTTGTTTATGTTTATTGGTGGCATTCCACTGCTGATTTTTGTTCAGTCATTGCGTCGCAAAAGCTGGCGTCCGTGGCATGACGAACAAGTATTTGGCTACGCCAAACTGGTGCTCGCCAGCACCCTCGCTCTGACCCTATTTTTAGTGCTATCGCAACAGCAGCATTGGCTAGACGCCCTCCGCTTGGCTCTCTTCAATACCATTTCAGTCATCACTACGACGGGTTTTGCTCTCACGGACTACAGCGCCTGGGGTCATTTCGCCATGATGTTATTTTTCATTCTGACGTTTTGTGGTGGCTGCTCTGGGTCAACAGCTGGCGGCATTAAGATTTTTCGGCTTCAAGTGGCATGGCGGATCATGATTCGCCATTTGAAACGGCAGATCCATCCCCATGGCACTTTCGTCTCGCGCTTCAACCAACGCGTTCTCAATGACGAAATAGTCACCTCAGTGCTGACCTTACTGTTTCTTTTTGTTTTTACCATTGTGGTACTGGCTCTTGCATTGGCGTTAATGGGATTGGATACCATGACGGCTCTAACGGGTGCTGTCACTGCAGTATGTAATGTTGGGCCCGGGCTTGGTGACACCATCGGCCCGGCAGGCAACTTCGCCAGCTTGCCGGATTTAGCCAAGTGGGCACTTGGTGTGGGTATGCTCGCAGGCCGGCTGGAGATCACCACCATGGTGATCTTGCTGCTGCCAAAGTTTTGGAAATAGTACCAAGTCAGGTAGCCCTGGATTGGCGCAACGGCTTACTCGGCTAAGCTGTTGGCAAACCTTTCCACTTGCTGCCAATCGGTGTAGTCAATGTCTTTACTGGTATCGGTATTGCCTTTGGTTAGCCACATAATAAAGCGAATGATGAGCTTGTCGTGCCAGTTGTATTGGCTATAGAGCAAAGCGCCTGCAAACACTGCCGTCCGAGTCGGTAGCCAACCCACTTGATCAAGAAATTTCTTCAGATAGGGATTGTTGTCAGGGGTATTTTTTTCTGCCTTGCGAGCCGTTAAGTTGACAGTAAAAAAGGCATTTTGAGTTTTCTCCAAGGCACTTAAATGGCGCTGAATAAAGTTGGCCAAAAATGCCTCATGTTTGCCGTAATGAATCGAGCCACCGATGACAACCCAATCGAAGCTTGGCAAATCATTCATCGCAGCAGAGCTGGCAGTCAACTGACGCCGCTCAACCAAATGACCCGCTGCCGTTAATCGCTCCGCCATCCGAGCGGTGATTTTATCGGTTTGACCTTCTCGGCTGGTGAATACAAATAAAACCTTCAACGCCATGTTTAGTCCTGCCCCCTATTGGTATTAATTGCGCCAGAATGTTGGCGTCAGCAATACCAACAACGTAAAGATTTCTAATCGCCCAAACAGCATGGCAATGATCAACAACCACTTTGATGCATCAGGGATCTCACCATAATGCAGCGCCACTTCGCCAAGCCCCGGACCAAGGTTATTGAGGGTTGCTACGGTGGCGGAAAAGGCGGTTATTTCCTCCATCCCCGTGCTCATCAGCGCAAGCATAATGACCACAAACACCAGCGCATAAGCAGCAAAGAACCCCCAAACAGCATCCATTACCCGCTCGGAAACTGGCTTGCGCCCCAAGCGAATGGAATAGATAGCTTTAGGGTGGACCAAACGCTTTAGTTCTCGCATGCCCTGCAGATTCATCAGCAGCACGCGAATCACCTTAATACCGCCGCCAGTCGAACCAGCACAGCCACCAATAAAGGACGAGAACATCAGTAGAATCGGCAAGAACAAAGGCCATGCGGCAAAGTCGGTGGTCGCAAAGCCAGCAGTGGTGCTGATGGAAACCGCCTGGAACAATGCTTGATCGAGAGTCGTGCCTACGGCGCTGTAGACTTGGTCACCGAGCAACACCAGAAAACAAGTCAGCACCAAGGTCGCCTGGATCAGCAAGAATCCGCGCAATTCAGGGTCACGCCAATACATGCCCAACGAGCGTGTCACTACAAAGGCGTGGTGAAGTGCGAAGTTAACCCCAGAGATGAGCAGGAATACCACGCAAATCAGATTAATCGCCGGACTATCGAAATACCCCATGCTGGCATCATGAGTGGAAAAGCCGCCAATTGCGATGGTCGAGAAGCTGTGGCATATAGCATCAAACCATGACATTCCTGCCAGGTAATAAGCCACACCACAAGCCACTGTCAGTGACAAATAGATGTACCAAAGATACTGTGCGGTATCGGCAATTCGCGGTGTCATCTTGGAGTCTTTCACCGGGCCGGGCGTTTCCGCCCGATACAGCTGCATACCACCCACGCCTAACAACGGCAAAATAGCGACCGCCAGTACGATGATTCCCATCCCGCCGAACCATTGCAGCTGCTGACGGTAGAACAGTAGTGCTTTGGGTAGTTCATCGAGCCCAGATAATACCGTCGCACCAGTAGTCGTCAGGCCAGAAAACGATTCGAAAAACGCATCGGCAGCTGACATGTCAACTGATTGACTAATAAGGAAAGGTACCGCCCCGACCGCACCCAACACAGTCCAAAATAACACCACAATCAGAAAACCTTCACGAGCTTTCAGATCAGCTTTTGCTTTACGGTTGGGTAGCCAGAACGCCAGGCCAATCACCAAACAGATGAAGAATGCCAGGGTAAACGCTAGGCCGTCACCATCTTTAAAATAAAGTGACACCAGCGCAGGAGGGATCATGGTCACACTGAAAATGGTGACAAGTATTCCCAAAATGCGGCCAAGAGAGCGGAAGTCCATTTAGTTAATTTGCCGAGCCAGTGAGCGAATCGCGACGTGCGTTAGTTATAGCTGATAAGTGTGAAGACAAATAATGTTGCAAGCAAGTCCACATTAGTCGAGTTTTTTCAATTCGATGGACCCAGCTCCCAACTCTTCGAGTTGGTCGATGAAATTCGCCGCTCGATCTTGTGGTAACTGCACCTGCAACACCACCAGCTCAGAAAAGTCGCTATCCAGCACTTCACCAGAATGCTGGCCGAGCAAATGCAAAACACTTTGGTGCTGCGAATAACTCATGGTCAGCTGCAGAAGCTGCATCGGCAGGCACTGCTGCCAATCGGTCACATCAAAGACGGCCCGCACTGCACCGCTGTAGGCTCGGACTAAGCCACCAGTACCCAACTTTACCCCACCGAAGTAACGCACCACCATGACCATTAGGTAGCCAGCGGGTTTGCCTGTCAGTACAGCCAACATCGGCCGACCTGCGGTACCACCGGGCTCACCATCGTCACTACTGCCAGCACCATGAACATCATCAGGCGTTGAAACTATTTGTGCCCAACAATGATGGCGAGCATTAGGGTGTAGTTGGCGAATGCGCGCTTTGGCAAGATCGGCCTGCTGGGCGTTAGCTACCGGCTCCAGATAGGCAATAAAGCGCGAGTTCTTGATTTCGATTTCGGCTTCGGCTGGCGCCGTGGGACGCCAGTAAGTTTGCTGAGTCACGATTACTGCTATCGCTTGACGACTACTTCAAACCGAGATCACGAGTGATGTTCTCTGGTCCCGACTGGTGAACAATAATATTGTCCTCAATTCGAATACCGCCATACGGGCGCAAGGCGTTGACCAATGACCAATTAACGGCATCACCGTGAGGCGTCGCTTTGAGTTTATCGAGTAACGAGCCAATGAAATAGAGTCCCGGCTCAATGGTGACCACTTGCCGTGCTTCTAATTTACGGGTCATGCGAAGGAACGGGTGCTGTTCCGGAGCCGCGACATGGGTACCGCGATCGTCAGCCATGAAGCCACCGACATCATGGACTTGTAAGCCAATTAAATGACCCAAACCATGGGGGAAGAAAGTCTGACTGACGCCTTCAGCGAGCATTTGCTCAGGCTCCATATCAACGATACCAAAGGCATTGAGTAATGCTGCAATACGGCGATGTGTATTGATATGCAAATCGACATAGTTAGCGCCAACTAACACCTGGTCGACCAAGCTACGTTGCAATTCATTCATCGCTGCCAATAGCTCTGCGAACGTGCCATGACCACGATAACAATGGGTTCGGGTAATATCAGCGGCATAGCCGTTGTAACTGGCACCAGCATCAATCAAAAATGACAAATGTTCATCTGGGGCGGTATGGCGCTGATGCATGTAGTGCAAAATAGCGGCATTTTCATTTAGGCCGATAATGTTGCCATATGGCAATTCATGCTCGGCATGACCTACCGCATCAAGGTATTCAAGATGAATGTCGAACTCGCTGTCGCCATTGAGAAATGCACTACGCGCAGCTTCGTGGCCTTTCACTGCTAGCCGATTAGCTTCACGCATACAGCTCAGCTCATAATCAGTTTTGTAAGCTCGGTGATAATGCAGATAGCTCAATACCGACTCGGGGTTAAAGTGGCCGATGCCAAGGGCCTCTGCAACTTCAACATACTCGCCAATGTATGCCATATTGGCCATGTCTCGCGGCAAGTGACGGAATACTTGGTCAGCTTGCGCCAGCAATACCAACTCAAATGATTCCACCCAAAACTGGTGCGGCGCATCAGGTACCAGATGCCAAAAGTCGTCAGGCCGGTAAAAGATCAGCTTTGGTTTTTTGACCCCATCGACCACCAACCAGCAATTGGGGTTATCAACGACAGGCAACCAGGCCTTAAAGTGCGGATTAACCTTAAATGGGTAATCCATGTCATCTAAGAATTGGCGTTTAGTTTGGCCAGAGTGAATAACAAGCTTCTCCAGACCAGAGCGGGCTAGAGCGTCGGCAGTGCGTTGCTGCAACGTCGCAATATGGTTGGCGTAAGTTGCTTCTAAGCTAGACATAGTCGCTTCCAGAACAAAACGGGTACATAAACCGACATACGATAACACACCCTGCTACTAGAACATTGATGTTACCCCGGTCAAAAAATTAAACAGGCGTTTAAAAAATGGTTGAATTTTTAAGCGCACTAAACAACACTTAATCAACTCATCTGGTTCGACCAGTTAGTGTAGAACAATTATAAAGCCTCAAACCCTACAAGTAGCGACATTGCGACGCTGGAGACACGCATGATTTTTGAATCGGACGCTATCCGAGTAACCCTCGATAAGCACGGTATTGCTGAACTGTGCTTTGATGCCCCCGGCTCGGTGAACAAACTCGACAAACTGACCCTCAAAGCTTTAAGTGACGCAGTTGATGCCATTGCCGCTTCATCTGAAACCAAAGCTGTGCTGCTAAGCAGCAGTAAAGATAGCTTTATTGTTGGCGCTGACATTACCGAGTTCTTGGGTTTATTTGCGCTGCCAGAGAATGAGCTTAGCGGCTGGCTCAAAATGGCCAATGATATTTTCAATAAGCTTGAAGACTTGCCGGTACCAACCCTCAGCGCAGTCAGTGGTTTTGCCCTCGGTGGCGGCATGGAAACCATTCTTTCGACTGACTTTCGGGTCGCCGATAGCACCGCAAAAATCGGCCTTCCTGAGACCAAATTAGGCATCATGCCCGGCTTTGGTGGTACCGTGCGATTGCCACGGGTAATCGGCGCTGATAACGCCATGGAGTGGATCACCACAGGCAAAAACTACAAGGCCAACGACGCGCTGAAAGCTGGCGCTGTCGATGCTGTCGCCGCTCCCGATCAACTTCACACCGTAGCCACTGCGATGTTATCTGACGCCATCGAAGGCAAACTGGATTGGCAGGAGCGCCGAAAAGCCAAAACGTCGCCGCTAACATTAGATCGCACTGAAGCGGCAATGAGCTTTACCACCGCTAAGGGCATGGTGGCGATGAAAGCCGGCAAGCACTACCCCGCTCCGATGATGGCCGTCAAGACCATCGAACAATCCGCCACATGTGGTCGAAGCGGCGCCCTCATCAATGAACAAAATGGCTTTATCAAACTTGCCAAGACCGATGTCACTCAAGCATTGGTGGGCATATTTTTAAGCGACCAATACATTAAGGGCCTTGCCAAAAAGGCCACCAAACAAGCGCAAGTTATCAACTCGGGTGCCGTCCTTGGCGCAGGCATCATGGGCGGCGGCATTGCCTATCAAGGTGCCAGTAAAGGCACCGCGATGGTAATGAAGGACATTCAACAACAAGCGCTCAATCTTGGTCTTACCGAAGCAACCAAACTATTAAACAAACAGCTCGAGCTGGGCCGCATCGATGGTGTTGGCATGGCCAAGGTGCTCAACAACATCGTACCCAGTCTTGATTATGCCGCTGTTAAGGATGTTGATGCGGTGGTTGAAGCCGTGGTTGAAAACCCTAACGTCAAGGCAGCAGTATTGGCAGAAGTGGAGCAACAAGTGTCTGACCATTGCGTCATCACTTCAAACACTTCGACCATTTCCATCAATACCTTGGCACAGAGCTTACGCGATCCAAGTCGCTTCTGTGGTATGCACTTTTTCAACCCAGTTCATCGTATGCCGCTGGTTGAAGTCATTCGCGGTAAGGATACTTCCGATGCAACAGTCGCAACCGTAGTCGCCTGGGCTGCAAAAATGGGTAAATCGCCGATTGTCGTCAATGACTGTCCCGGCTTTTTCGTCAACCGAGTGCTGTTCCCCTACTTCGGAGGCTTCACCCAACTACTCGCTGATGGCGCCGATTTCCAACAGGTTGATCGGGTGATGGAAAAGCAATTTGGCTGGCCAATGGGCCCAGCTTACCTGCTCGATGTTGTTGGCATTGATACCGCCCACCACGCTCAAGCAGTCATGGCAGCAGGGTTCCCTGAGCGAATGAGCAATGACGCCGACACAGCCATCGATCTCATGTATCAACACAAACGCTTTGGCCAGAAAAATGGTATCGGCTTCTATCAGTACACTATGGATAAAAAGGGTAAGCCGAAAAAACAGAGTAGCGATGACGCCATCGCCTTAGTTCAGCGCGATGTTATCGAGTCATTCAGTGACGATGAGATCATTGCTCGAATGATGGTGCCTATGGTGCTTGAAACCGTTCGCTGCTTGGAAGAAGGCATCATCGCCACCCCAGCAGAGGCAGATATGGCGCTGGTCTATGGCCTTGGTTTCCCACCGTTCCGCGGTGGCGTATTCCGTTACCTGGAGACCATGGGGTTGAAACACTTTGTTGAGATGGCTGATCAGCTCGCTGAGCTGGGGCCACTTTATCAAGTCACCGAGCAAATGCGGCAGCTAGCCGAGTCCGGTGGCAGCTACTTAACGCAACAGAATGCAAGCGGCAAACACTAAGGGGAATATGATCATGAAAGATGTAGTAATTGTCGATTGCATCCGTACGCCAATGGGCCGCTCCAAGAATGGCATGTTTCGCAACGTGCGAGCTGAAACTCTATCGGCTCACTTAATGAAAGGGTTACTCAAGCGCAATCCGGCACTGGATCCAAACGACATCGAAGATGTTATCTGGGGCTGTGTTCAACAAACCCTCGAGCAAGGGTTTAATATCGCTCGCAATGCCAGCTTACTAGCGCAACTGCCAAAATCGGTCGCAGGTGTCACCGTGAATCGCTTATGTGGATCATCGATGGAAGCGCTTCATCAAGCAGCGCGTGCAATCATGACCGACATGGGCGATGTCTTTATTGTTGGTGGTGTTGAACATATGGGCCATGTGCCGATGAATCATGGTGTCGATTTTCATCCTGGGATGTCCAAATCGGTAGCCAAAGCCGCAGGTATGATGGGCTTAACCGCAGAAATGCTTGGTAAGCTTCACGGCATTAGTCGCCAGCAACAAGATGAGTTTGGTGCACGCTCTCACCAGCGAGCCCATGCGGCGACCGTTGAAGGCCGTTTTGCCAAGGAAATTTTGCCAACCGAAGGCCATGATGCCAATGGCGCGCTCAAACAGTTTGATTTTGACGAAGTGATACGTCCAGAAACCACAGTCGAAGCACTTGCAGGCTTACGCCCAGTGTTCGACCCCGCCAATGGTACCGTGACGGCAGGAACCTCCTCTGCCCTATCTGACGGTGCATCAGCGATGTTAGTCATGTCTGCCGACAAAGCAAAGTCACTCGGTCTAACCGCTCGCGCCAAAATCCGCGCCATGGCAGTTGCTGGATGCGATCCCAGCATCATGGGTTACGGTCCTGTGCCAGCAACACAGAAAGCTCTCGAACGTTGCGGCTTAACAATGGCCGATATGGGTTTGGTTGAACTTAACGAAGCATTTGCCGCCCAGAGTTTACCCTGTGCCAAAGATCTTGGTTTGCTCGACATGATGGATGACAAAGTTAATCTTAATGGTGGCGCTATTGCTTTGGGCCATCCGCTTGGCTGCTCAGGCACTCGCATATCAACGACCTTAATTAACTTGATGGAACAGAAGGACGTCCAGTTCGGTTTGGCAACCATGTGTATTGGCTTAGGCCAAGGCATTGCAACGGTACTCGAACGCACCAACTAAACATCACGCTGCGCCATCAAGTGAAAACGGCTAGCGATGGCGCAGCGACATAATCAACACCGCTACACCTTACGGTTTTAATCTGCCAAGAAGTTGCTATGATCGGGTCTCGAAAATCGAGTGAGACTTACCTGACTAATGTCATCAGCAGTGGAACTACCAGAAGTAAATCGCCAATTAGATGCACAAGGGTTGCGTTGCCCAGAGCCCGTGATGATGGTCCGTAAAACCGTCAGAGAAATGACCGAGGGTGAAGTGCTATTGGTAACCGCAGATGATCCATCTACCACGCGAGACATACCCAGCTTTTGTGAGTTCATGGAGCACCAACTTCTACACAAAGAAATAGACCTCGCACCCTATCGCTATTGGATCCAAAAAGGCCTCGATTAACTCGCCAAGTGTTTCACGTGAAACAAGTTAAAAAATAACCTTACCAAGGGTAAATACTGGGCTTGCAGTCTTCGTAACAACTGCACGAAACCAGATGATCATTGACCATTCCCACGGCCTGCATGAACGCGTAGCAAATAGTTGGACCGACAAATTTAAAACCTGCTTGCTTCAGCGCCTTTGCCATCGCACGAGACTCAATCGACTCCGTTTGCATGACTGATTCAGATTCCAATGCCATGTCGATTTGTCGGTAGTCAACGAATTGCCAAAGCCACTTGGCGAACTCACCTTCGCTTGTTTCAATCGCCAAGTACGCACGGGCATTGCCTATAATGGCTGATATCTTTGCTCTAGAACGAATAATCCCTGCGTCGGTTACCAACTGCTCGACTTCTGCATCTTCCCAAGTAGCAATAATAGCAGGATTAAACGCCGCGAATGCGCGCTGATAATTAGCTTGTTTACGCAAAATGGTAAGCCAAGATAAACCGGCTTGCTGCCCATCAAGACACAACTTTTCGAACAACTGCTGACTATCGAACTCAGGGCGGCCCCAGACCTTATCGTGATAATTGCGATACTCAGGATCGGAACCTGGCCAAGAACAATCGTTTGGATTCTGCATTTTTCAGCCTATTTGTGCATAAAAGCTTCAATCACCGTTAACTTAGCCTACATTCGCAAGCGCGCAAACGGTATACTTACGGTCTTTTTTTAATCTCTCAACAAATCTCTGGGAAAC
The DNA here is from genome assembly GCF_002165625.1 of Neiella marina. Lineage (GTDB taxonomy): Bacteria > Pseudomonadota > Gammaproteobacteria > Enterobacterales > Neiellaceae > Neiella > Neiella marina. The sequence continues at coordinate 17,681 of NZ_NGNS01000031.1, read as the reverse complement.
ATCCAGGCATGACTCAGGTATACGACGTTTCGACCTTTCAGGGTCTGATCCTCGCGCTGCAGGACTATTGGGCCAAACAAGGCTGCACCATTGTTCAACCATTGGACATGGAAGTGGGCGCAGGTACATTCCACCCTCAAACATTTTTGCGCTCAATTGGTCCCGAACCGATGAGCAGCGCTTATGTGCAACCTTGCCGCCGTCCTGCCGATGGTCGTTATGGTGAAAACCCTAACCGCCTGCAGCATTACTACCAGTTTCAGGTAGTCCTCAAGCCTTCGCCAGATAACATTCAGGAGCTGTACCTGAACTCGTTACGCGCCCTGGGCATCGACACCAATGTTCACGACATCCGCTTCGTTGAAGATAACTGGGAGTCGCCGACACTGGGCGCATGGGGCCTTGGCTGGGAAGTATGGTTAAACGGCATGGAAGTGACGCAATTCACCTACTTCCAACAAGTCGGTGGCTTGGAATGCAAACCTGTGACTGGTGAAATCACCTATGGGCTTGAGCGTATCGCCATGTACTTGCAAGGTGTCGACTCAATTTATGATTTGATCTGGACCGATGGCCCATTGGGTAAAGTGACCTACGGCGATGTGTTCCATCAAAATGAGGTTGAGCAATCAGCCTACAACTTTGAACATGCCAACACTGAGGTGCTGTTCAAGCAGTTCGATCAATGCGAAGCAGAAAGCAACAAGCTCATCGAAGCTGGCTTACCACTTCCAGCCTATGAGCAAGTCATGAAAGCAAGTCATGCGTTTAATATGCTCGACGCCCGCCATGCAATTTCAGTGACTGAGCGGCAACGCTACATTTTGCGTGTTCGTGCGCTAGCGAAAGCCGTTGCAGAAGCTTACTACACAGCTCGTGAAGAGCTAGGTTTCCCCATGTGCAACAATCAAAGCCAACAAGGAGCATAATGATGAACACCGAAAACCTCCTCGTTGAATTGGGCACTGAAGAACTGCCACCAAAAGCACTACCTAAACTAGCTTCATCATTTTGTAGTGGTTTTGAAACAGCACTCAAAAAAGCAGGCCTGGGTTTCGCTACCATTAACTGGTTTGCAAGCCCTCGCCGTATTGGCTTCATCGTTGAAGCATTGGAAGCATCGCAAGCCGACCGCGTTGAAGAAAAGCGCGGACCGTCGGTATCAGTCGCTTTTGACGACAGTGGTGAACCCACCAAAGCGGCTCTCGGCTGGGCTCGCGGTAATGGCATCACCATCGACCAAGCTGAGCGTTTAAAGACAGACAAGGGTGAGTGGCTTCTGCATCGCGCCGAAATCAAAGGTGCCGCAGTCGAGCAGTTACTGCCAGAGCTAATTGCCCAGGCCGTCAAGCAGATTCCAATTCCCAAGCCGATGCGCTGGGGCGCTTACGACACCGAATTCATTCGTCCGGTGCATACGCTAACTATTCTTTACGGCGCCGATGTCATCGACGCCACCGTGCTCGGTGTTAAATCTGACCGTGTGGTTCAAGGTCATCGTTTCCATAGTGAAGGGCTCATCAGTATCGCTCACGCTGATGAGTACTTGGCGACTCTCGAAACAGAGGGCAAAGTCATCGCCGACTTCGCAGTACGTAAAGCTGCAATCAAGCAACAGGTTGAAGCTGCTGCCACAGCAGAGAACGGCGTAGCCGATATCGACGAAGAATTGCTAGATGAAGTGACTGCGTTGGTTGAATGGCCAGTGACACTAGTTGGTAGTTTTGAGAACGACTTCCTGGAAGTACCGAAAGAAGCACTGATTTACACCATGAAGGACAACCAAAAGTACTTCCCAATGTTGTCTAAAGATGGCGAGCTGATGCCACGCTTTATCTTTGTTTCTAACATCGAAAGCAAAGACCCTGCGCAAGTTGTCTCCGGTAACGAAAAGGTCGTCCGCCCTCGCCTAGCCGACGCGCGCTTCTTCTTAGAAACCGACAAGAAGAAATCACTCGAGTCACGGATTGCCAGTTTGGCGACCGTCGTGTTCCAACAAAAGCTCGGCACTCTGAAAGACAAGTCAGAGCGTGTCGCACTATTAGCAGGCCACATTGCTGAAGCCTTGGGCGCCAACAAACTTGAAGCCGAACGCGCTGCGCTATTAGCCAAAACTGACTTGATGACAGAAATGGTCATGGAATTCCCTGATGTTCAGGGCATCATGGGCATGCATTACGCACGCAACGATAATGAGCCAGAAGCCGTCGCAGTTGCATTGAATGAGCAATACATGCCTCGCTTCTCCGGCGATCAATTGCCGGCAAGCGACATCGGTTGTGCTCTAGCTATCGCTGAGAAAGTCGATACCTTGGTCGGTATCTTTGGCATCGGCCAAGCCCCTAAAGGCGATAAGGACCCGTTTGCATTGCGTCGAGCAGCGATTGGCGCCCTGCGGATCATGGTAGAAAAATCACTGCCTCTAGACTTAGCTGAACTTGCGTCATTTGCCCAAGGCAATTTCTCGGCTGGTCAGTTGGCCAACGACGATGTCGTTGATGACGTGGTAGATTTTGCGCTCGGTCGTTTCCGCACTTGGTATCAAGAGCAAGGGATCACAGCGGATGTCATCCAAGCAGTATTGGCTAAACGCCCTACTCGTCCTGCTGATTTTGATGCCCGCATTAAAGCCGTCAGTCATTTTAAAACGTTGCCGCAAGCAAGCGAGTTGGCAGCCGCTAACAAACGCGTGGGCAACATTTTGGCTAAGGTAGAAGGTGAAATTGCGGGCTCAATTAATACGTCACTGTTAACTGAGGCTGCAGAGATTGCTTTGGCCAATGAAATTCAGTCAGCACAGAGCAAGGTACAACCTTTGTTTGTCGCTGGCGACTATCAGCAAGCTCTAGTGGAGCTCGCAAGCCTCCACACTGCGATCAACGCCTTCTTTGACGACGTTATGGTCAATGTTGATGACAGCGCCGTTCGGGCTAATCGCCAATCGTTACTGCAGCATCTGCATCTGGTATTTGGTCACACTGCAGATATCTCTCTGCTGCAGTAATCGAATATCGGGTAGCGCTTAGCGCTACACGCCACATCGAAGCCCATGCCTCTCACAGCATGGGCTTTTTCATATGACAACATCGCGCTCTTTGACTAGCCTTATAGCCACGGTTTACCCTGAGGCAGAAGAATTGCTATGCATGCCCGCACCAAACCTGCTGCGATAATAAACACCCGCTTGCTTTTCACTATCGGTGTTTTGGCCCTTGTTGGCTGCCAGAGCACGGCGCCAAAAGTTGAAGTGATTGATGAACCGCCACCAAAGCCGGCAATGGAAAACTTGCTTTACCTCAGAGCGGTGTTTACTTGGTGGGATGCCGAAGAACAGTACAAAGTGAAGAAGGTCGGTGCTAACGTTTACCAAGCACAAGCTCGATTGGTTGCAGATGGCGAATACTATGACTTTAAGTTTGCCGACGCCGGCTGGTCGCCAGACTTCAATTGCGGATACCTCACTAAAGCTGACGAAATCATTGAAAGTGACGGTCCTTCAGTAAAGGCGAACTGCAACTCAAATGGCGCCTACTTTCGTTTCAACCCAAAACAAACGGGCACCTACGGCTTCTACTTTGATCAAAGCAATGAGGTTCCTTCGGTTTACATCAAACGCCTCGCCAATTGAACTGTGTTTCACGTGAAACATTATGCCAGCTAGGCTATGTCACCAGAGCTGAGAAGGGCCCCAAGAGCCTCTCCCGCTTCATCGAAGTCATACTGAGCCAATGACGCCTCTACCTTTTTAAGTGAACTCAGAATCGAATCATCCATGGCCATTGTCATTAGCTCATCCAACATATCAACCGACTCAGCATCAAAGTCATCAATGGCAGCTTTAAGTTGCTTGAGCTTGTTGAGCAATTCGTCTTTGGTAATTGCAACAGCTTGGTTGCTTGAGCGACCATCACCTTGTTGAACACTATCCAATGCTGTGGCAATCGCAGCACAAGCAATTTGTAATGCCACATCTGTCGCCTTCATTAGCTCATCGAGTTGGTCAGCGTCATAATCGTTACCATTAGCGATGGTTTGATTAAGATAATGCTCCAAACTTTGCGCACTAGTCATTAAATCATCGGCACCGATATTACCAGCGAGGCCTTTCAGCGTATGTGCAATTCGTTCAGCGCTATTGAAATCGCCATCGTCGACTTCACGCTGGACATCACTCACCGCATTAGATTGAGATTCAGTGAAGCGCTGCAAAAGACGTAAGTAGCTCGCCACCTTACCGCCGCAACGAGCCAACGCAGGGCCAGTATTAAAGCCCGGCAAATGAGGTAAAACCGGTTCGCTTTCATGGGGCTCCGACGCTACATCCTTAACGTTCTGGACGGCATCGAGGTCTGGGGTAAAGTCTGGCTGAATCCACTTCGCTAGCGTACGGATGACTTCGTGGGGATCAATCGGTTTGGCAAGGTGGTCATCCATGCCAGCAGCGAGACATTTGTCGATATCTGTGGTCATCGCATTAGCTGTCATGGCGATGATCGGCAATGACTTGTACTGTTGGTTCTGACGAATGAGCTTAGTTGCACCATAGCCATCGAGCACAGGCATTTGCACATCCATCAATACCGCCTGATAGTCATTTGCCAACACCATATCGACACCGATCTGGCCATTCTCGGCAACACTAACGCGCAGCCCCGACATCTCGAGCAATTCCACCGCAATTTGCTGATTGAGCTCATTGTCCTCGACCAGTAATACGTGGGCGCCGACAATACCGCGAGCCAAGTCCTTATCTAGGGTAATCCCCCTACGCTGGGCCTGAGGTGCTGCGCCACCCATCGCCTGCATGATGCAGTCATGTAAAGACGATGCTGTCACAGGCTTCATGAGATAGGCGGCAACGTCAAGGTGCTGAGAGCGTTGTTGCATCTCATCGCGATCATAGGCTGTCGCCATAATGATTTTTGGCAAGTGCTCAAGCTGAGCCGCTGATTGGATAATTTGTGCAAGTTCGACACCGTCCATCAAGGGCATTTTCCAATCAATGATGGCCAAATCAAACGGCAGCTGCTCGCCATCAGCAGCTTCCAATAGGCGCAATGCATCTCGGCCATTGGCAGCCACTCGGGTGTCGATACCCAAGTTACTACTCAAGTTCTCGAGGATTTCCAATGCCGCCGGGCTATCATCGACAACCAATAAGCGCAGGTGGTTAATGTCGATGTGAGCAAATGATGAGACCTCTTGCGCCGCCTCGCCCAAACCGAACTGGGCAGTGAAGGCAAAAGTACTACCCACGCCCGCCTCACTGTCAACGCTTATCTCACCGCCCATCATTTCAACTAACGATTTACAGATTGTCAGGCCCAAACCTGTGCCGCCGTAGTTACGTGTGGTTGAGGCATCTGCTTGGGTGAAGCTTTGAAACAGCTTAGCCTGCTGCTCAAGCGTCATGCCAATGCCGCTATCCTTGACGCTAAAGCGCAAAGACACAGTCTTCGATTCGCCAGATCCATCTGCTGGAGCGACTAACTCAGCCGCAATAATCACCTCCCCCTGCTCAGTGAACTTAATCGCATTATTGGCTAGGTTGATTAGAATCTGGCTCAGCCTTAGCGGATCACCCACCAGTTGGGTCGGAATATCGGCGGCGAAATCAATCAGCAACTCGAGCCCTTTTTGCTTGCTCCGAATAGAAACAACTTCGACAATTTGGCTGACGGTTTCATTGAGGTTAAAGGGAATGGATTCCAGATCGAGTTTGCCGGCCTCAATTTTAGAGAAGTCTAAGATGTCGTTAATGATACCCAGCAGCGAATTAGCCGAGTTATGGATCTTGCTGACGTAGTCTTCTTGTTTGCGACTTAGCTGAGTTTGTAACACCAGATAGCTCATGCCAATAATGGCATTCATTGGCGTACGAATTTCGTGACTCATATTAGCCAGAAAGTCGCTTTTTGCTTTGGTTGCTTCTTCCGCACTGTGTTTAGCCGCTTTTAACGCAGCTTCGGCATCTTTGCGGCGGGTGATATCGCGGATCATCCCAGTAAATGCGAGCTCACCATCAATTTGAGATTCACCGACGGCAACCTCAATCGAAAATTGTTCGCCGCTTTTTCGAATTGCGCTGGTTTCTTTAGTGACACCGCTAACTTTGCCCTCGCCGACCTGATGGCTCAAACCAGGGTAAAGGTGAAACGGCTCAGCCATCAACTTAGCCAATGGTTGGCCGATAATTTCATCAGCACTGTAGCCGAAGATGGTTTCGGCGGCGGGACTAAACTCTTCAATAACACCTTCATTATTGGTGACAATAATGGCATCCGAAGCGTTATCGATAATAGCTCGCGTACGACGCATGGTATGGCGCAACTCGGTCGTGCGTGACTCAATTAAACTTTCCAATTCAACTTGAGAGCGGGTGAGTGCCAGATTGGCTCTCTTACCCAGTCCGAGGGTAAATAAGCTACTACCAAATATCAGCAGTAACGAGATCGACAACATACCGTAGATAGTGAATTGGAAAGTGACATATTGACCATAGGCTTCATCAACGTCCATTTCGGCAGCGATGCCAAGCGATAGTTCGCTGTCCCACACCCAACTGCCAACTACGGGAACGCCGCGATAGTCGCGATAACCATCTAAGTCGGTGCCAGCAATAAACCGGGTGGCCTTTTCAGCCATTAGTGTCAACGGCCACTGCTCTTTTGGCACCGTTGAGGTCTCATTGTTTAGCAAATTAACGCCCGGATCAGTGATTCGAACGTTGAGCAACGGTTCTTCTGATGGCTCGATTAGGCCAATGTTTCGGGCATCCTGAGCAAAGCGAATATTGGATATCAACAAGCCATCTTTGTCGATGGCATAGGTTTCACCACTCTTGCCGATAAATCCTGCTGACAACACATTTGAAAAGCCTGCACTTGGCCTGATGCGTTTAGTCAGAATCGCGATGACCTTACCGTTTTTACTAATCGGCACCGCAAAAAACATAGTAGGCGGGTTGCCTTTGCTGTTGTTTTCCCCCTCAAGCAGAACATCAGAGCGAATCGGTGGAATAAACACCCCTTGGCCATTCATCACTCGATCGAGCAACTCAGGCTTTCTCTCACGAATGAAATTTACTGTACCTATGTTGGTATCGCGTCGCGACGCGAGACTGATCCAGTCATCAGGCGAGATAACGAAAAACCCGAGCGAGCCACCTTTACTCTCGCGATCGGCGAAAAACCTTCTAATCTGCTGCTGTACTGGCGAGCCAGTAAGTGACTCTTTATCACGGGGTAGCGCTTTCAGTTGTTCGACCATGGCAATAAGCTCGGCGCTTCGACCAATCGATTTCAACGAAGTTACCTCATATTCAACCCATGAGCTCAACAACGAGTGAGTGGAGTTCAACAAGGTATTGAGGTTGTATTCGGTCGTTACCACCGTTTTGTTCTTGACGCTATGGACGAAACCAACAGCAAGGACAAGCAATAACAGTGAAAATCCTGCCAAACCACCAAGCACGATGTATTTGAACTTGGCAGACGCAAAACGGCTGGCCAGCTCTTTCTCATCCATCCTCAATGTCAGTTGATTGATGACAACACCGATTACCAGCAAGGTTATGATGACCGCCGCAAACAACCAAATAAGGTTCTGGTTCAGAGCCTCAATAAAGCTGTCGTCACTCCCGGTTAATTTCGACGCTCGATTCGATTTGATCCACTGATTGTTGGTTGCAACCAACTCCTCGGCAGAAATGCTATCGAGACCCTTTTGAATGATTTGATGTAGCTCAGGGTGACGCTTGGTGGAGAAGAAGTGCAGTAACGAAGGCTTAATAACATCTTCGTTAATCTTCCTCAGGGAGGTGACATTGCGCTCTGCTAATCGATCTTCAATGATGATCTCGGACTCAACCAGAGCATCAACAGTGCCATCAAGAACAAAGTTAATCGACTCTTCAATATGAAGGGTTTCGACTATAGTCAAACCGGGCATGGCGGCGAGTAATTTATCTTTGGTGATGTACCCTTTCGGCACTGCTACTTTGGCATTGACCAAATCGCCCTTGGTCACCAAGTCGCCACGATCATCTCGGACAAAAAACAGCTCTCGATTGACAAAATATGGGCTAGAAAAAGTGCCATACTCGGTGCGTTCCTCACTGTAGTAGATGTCCGTAATGAGGTCGATATCGCCGCTTTTAAAACCATCAATCAGCTCATTCCACTCCCCTTGTACCAAGTTCACTTGCAAGCCAGTATGCTTGATGATTTGGTTTAACAAAGTTCCAGCAAGACCTTTTACCTCGCCATTTTCGACGTAAATAATCGGTGGCCAGTAATCAATGGCAACATTGACGACGTTATTGGCAATCCACTCCTGCTCCGCGCTGGTAAGCGCTATCGCTTCGGACTCCTCAATCAACTGCTCGCTTTTGGCTTGCTCCGCAACGCGCTCTTGAATCAGACTGATGTAGGCCAGCAAGTTCTCCATATACAGCGCTTTGAAGTGGCGATATTCATCACTATTCAACACTCCCATTGCCTGCTGACGTTGCCCCCGTTGGACTTTTTCAATCGTATCGTTTTCCATCGCTACCAGCTGACGATTGGCTGTTTCAATCGATTGAATGAGTTGAGCATGCTCATCGAGTGGATTGGCGAGTAATTTGTTTAGCAAGGCTTCGAGGGCGGGCTCATACTGCTGATAGCGAGCAAGCCATTTGTCCTCACCGGAGAAGGTGTAACTCAATACCGAAGAGGTCAAAACCTCATCTAAATATTTGAGTTCAATTGACATTTTATCTATTTGCTGAACATCTAACTCAACGTCTTCAAGGTCCATCACCGTTTCAGGGGCGGCGATGACGTTATCATCAGCAACGGCGTCGATAACGCTTGTGGCCAGCAACGAACAAATGCCGATAGCGGCGGCAAAAACTTTCAATAACACAGAGTGCTTCATAACCAGTTGCTTTACCAAGACAAAAAGACGTCGCCCCGGCAAACTCAAACAGGGGCCAATGAGTGGACTCAAAATCGATTACATTGAGCATAATCTATAACCAATAGATGTCCATTTTATCTTTGATAATCAAAGCACTGGATCACAAGCATATAACTGCATTTTAAGCCAAAGATGGCCGCCAAAATGCAGCCATATCAAGTCGACAGCCAAAACTAGGCTACTGCTGTTGCATGACCTGCTTAAAAAATGCGCCTTGCTCTGTCGGGGTAAACTGCCAATCGTGAATCATGGTTGGCCCCCAGTCCGGGTCAAACACCCACACACACCATGACAAGCCTTTGTTATTGGCATATTCGGTAAACATAGGGCCGTATGAACCATCATCAATCACCGGCACGTGAGCACCGTAGCCATCGGCTTGCACCCAGCCGATCTCAGTGGCAATGATCGGATAGTCGTCAGCCATAAAGCCCCACACCTGCTCCCATGCTTTGAACATGTTTGCTTTAGTGCGCTGTTTGGGCTGCGCCTTCATCGGGTAAGGATGGGCGGCATATGCAACATTGGGCCGGCGTACCGGTGCTTTGGCAAAGGGCCTTAAATCATAGGCCCAGTTAAACCCTGCAACCAAAGGGATCACTTTGTCATCATAAGCACGAATCAGGTCGATGTTACTTTCCAGAAACGCTAGCCAGTCGTCCCACTCGATATCGCCAAGTCCGTTGGCAACGCCCATATAGTTGACTGTTGGCTCGTTAAATAACTCATACACAGCCATGGTTGGCACATCACGGTAGCGCAGTGCCATGTCGGCCCAGAAGTTACGCGTTTCGACCAAGGAGGTTTGATACATCGGATGCTGGAAAAAACCATCTTCAACGTTGCCAATCGAATGCCAATCAAGAATCAGGTAGATGTCATAGCTATTGGCCCATATAACCGCTTCATCAAGTCGATCAAAGTACCATTGCTTACCCTTTTGGCGCCACGCAATGGGGTGCACCGGAATGCGAATGGTATTGGCTCCCCAATCGGCGATTTCTTTAAATAACGCTTGGCTCCATTGGCCGTCACGAACCAGTTTATCGGGATCAGCAATATTCAAACCGCGAAAGAAAAATGGCTGGCCTTGCTGGTCGACAAATTGGTTGCCATCAATACGAATATGGTCTTGTGGCTTCGGCAGCAATTTCACATCAAAACTTTCTGGATAGGGAATATTCCACCAACCTGAACCTTCAACCGAATGAGCATGGTCGCCCGGCTCCCGCTCCTTGTCCTTCTTATTTGTTTCAGCCGCCAGAGGAAGCGCAGCACATAAGACAACGCTCACCAATGCCGCCAGCCATTTGTTACTCAGCATATTCATAATCCGCCCAATTCATAAATAAGATGAAAACGTTTTCACTTTTACCGGTGACTGTCAAGCTGTCAAGTACTTGAACCTCAATGGTGGACTGAGTTGGCAGAAATGATTGTTAAACTAGTCGTAAGCTAAACTTCGTCATTGATATGGAATATGGATAGCAACCATGGATTATGAGCAATTCAACCAGTTTTGTGGTGGGCTCAAGGCCACCACTCATGTCGTGCAATGGGGTAACTCGCACGTATGGAAAGTGGGTGGCAAAGTGTTTGCCATTGGCGGTTGGAGCAAAAAAAATGATCAGCCCGCATTTACCTTCAAATCTTCGCCACTGAACTATGAATTTCTGAGCCAATGCGAGGGCTACATTCCTGCGCCCTACTTCGCCACGCGCGGCATGAAATGGATTCAACAAACCGATACCACAGGCCATTTAGATGAGGATTTGAAGTACTACCTCAGTGAATCGTATCGACTCGTTGCGCTGGGATTAAGTCAACGCAAGCGCAACGAGCTAGGTATCGTTCTGGAAAACCGCAACGCTGAAACTTAAAGCCGCCAAACTACCACTTCAAATGCTGCCACTCGGCGCGTGACTTATTGCCATACATATCGTCAAAACCGGGGATATTGTGCTCCCAAATCGGCGCCTCTTCGCCGATGTAGGTTTTGATTGCTTCAAAGAACAACCGCGTTCTAACCGGCAGGTCGCGGTGCGGATACACCGCGTAAACGCCGGCAAAATCAAGCAGCTTTAAGTCCGTCATGATAGGAACCAGACGCCCTTGCAACACATCAGAGCGAATTTGGAACGCCGGCGCCATGTAATAAGCCGTGCCAGACAACGCTTTAAGGCGAAGCATTTCAATATCGTTGGAGTAATAGTTACAACGCATTTGAACTTGATTTGGCAAGTTGAAGTCATCGGCGTACTTGATCACATCGGCCCGAAAGCCATCACCGGAATAGCCCGCGCCAGGCAATTCAGCCAGTTGCTCTATGGTTGTGGGATTACCATAACGTTCGATGAATTCGGGGGATGCCAGCATAATCAATCGATTTCGCGCCAAATAACGCGCAATCAATGATGAATCGCGTGGTTCACCAACGCGAAATGCCAAATCAAACCCCTCACTGACAATATCGAGCAAGCGATCGTCTAGGGTCAACTCCACTTCAACCTGCGGGTACTGCTGCTGAAATTCATTGATCACAGGTTGGATAACCTGCTGCGCCAATGACGCCGTGCTGGTTATTTTCAACAATCCTTTGGGCTCTGAATGGAAATTTTCCGCCACTCGAACAGTATCACCAAGCAATGCTCTTAGCTCTTCTGCTTTGCGCACCATTTCCACGCCAGCGGCGGTGAGCGAAAACGAACGAGTCGAGCGATTAAGCAAGCGCACGCCCAGCTCGGATTCCAGCTTGCCAAGCTGTTTCGACACGACTGAACGGTCGATGCCACGAAATTCAGCCGCGCGAGCGAATGATCCGCGTTCTGTCACCTCAAGAAACAACAACAGTCGGCTGGTCATATCCATCAACAATTCCTCTCAACAGGCTGATTTTTATCAATCATTTGGCAGTGATTATAAACTTGGAAACCAATTGGTGCCATTTTGGCATCATTGTATTTACATATGTATGCTTTTTTGCCACCCAACCCCTAACTAAGATCACATCTCCAAATTCGAGGGGTCAATAACAATGAAACGCCAACTATCTGCATTTGTTCTCGCTGCAACCATCATCACCTTAGTTGGCTGCAGTGACGAAGCCACTACACCGATTACACCACCAGCAACACCAATCGACGTTGCCACTGTAGCCGAGCAAGCGGTGCAAGCTTGGTATACCTACACCACTCGACTTGAAGCACCGCAAGAAGTTGATCTAATGCCGCGAGTTTCTGGTGTTATTAAATCGATTGAATTTGTTGAAGGACAAGTCGTAAAAGAAGGTGACTTGTTGTTCAAGCTCGATGCGCGCCCATTCGAAGCAGAGGTTGCTCGCCTCAAAGCTCAGGTAAAGAGCGCTGTCGCCGCGTTAGAGCAAGCCAATAATGAGAACCGTCGTGCTCAGCGACTGCGCCAGAACAACGCCATTTCAGCTGAACAAGCCGAATCGCGCAGCTCTGCCGCACGTCAACGTCAAGCCGAGCTGCAAGCGTTTCAAGCACAGCTACGTGCCGCTGAACTGGATCTTGAATTCACTCAAATTACTGCGCCAATTTCCGGCGTGGTGTCGCGCGCAGAAATCACCAAAGGCAACAACGTCAATGCCAATCAAAGCATCCTCACCAGTATCGTTTCGAACCACGAAATGTACGCCTACTTCGATGTCGATGAGCGTACTTGGAACAAAAGCTTTAGTGATGTCACTACAACTTCGGAGTTACCCGCGGTACTGCAATTAACAGGCAGTGATCGATTTTCCCATGTTGGCAGAATCGACTTTATCGACAATGCCATTGATACCCATACAGGAACCTTGCGTGTCCGAGCCACCTTCGCGCCACAGCAAGGCAAACTGCGCGCCGGTTCGTTTGCCCGGATCCGCGTTGCCGCCAGCGCTGCCCATCAGCAAATTTTGATTCCAGATCGGGCCATCGGTACTGACTTGAAAAATCGCTTTGTGCTTACCGTCAGTGCAGAGAACACCTTGGAGTATCGCTTGGTCACCACTGGCGAGCGTTATGGCGAATATCGGGTGATCACCCAAGGATTGAAACCAACCGATGTCATTGCCGTCAATGGCCCTGCCAAAGTCGGCCCTGGCATGCCAATAGAACCACGCCCAGTGCAGCTGGATTTGTCATCGCTGGAGCTCACCATCACCAGTGATAGTGCTGAGCCAACACCACTGATCGCCAAGCGATAAGAGGTTGCTATGAACTTTTCTCACTTTTTCATTCAACGGCCAATCTTCCCGTCCATGCTGTCGCTGGTGATCCTCATTGGCGGTAGTATTTCGTTATTCCAGTTGCCGGTCAGTGAATACCCCGAAGTGGTACCCCCCACGGTTGTTATCACTGCTAACTATCCGGGTGCCAATCCAAAGGTCATTGCCGAAACGGTTGCCACGCCGCTGGAGCAGGAAATCAATGGCACCGAAAACATGCTTTACATGTTTTCTCAGGCCACCAGCGATGGTCGCATGACCCTAACGGTCACATTCGCCCTGGGCACTGATTTGGACAAAGCTCAGGTCCAAGTTCAAAATCGCGTTAGCAGTGCCCTGCCACGCCTACCAGAGCTAGTGCAGCGCTTGGGCGTGGTGGCAGAGAAAGCGTCACCAGATTTGACCATGGTGGTTCACATGTACTCGCCTGATGAGTCTCGTGAGATCAGCTACCTGTCGAACTACACCAACCTCTATATCAAAGACCAAATTGCTCGCCTCGGTGGTGTTGGTGATGTCCAGTTGTTTGGTGGTGGTGAATACTCCATGCGTATTTGGCTCGATCCTGATGCCCTTGCCGCCCGCCAACTGACCGCCAATGATGTGGTCAGCGCCTTACGTGTGCAAAACCAGCAAGTCGCTGCTGGTTCGCTAGGTGCTCAACCGACGCCACTGGAGAATCAATTCCAGATTTTGCTCAATGTCAAAGGTCGACTCGAGAGCATTGAAGAGTTTGAAAACGTCGTGATTCGGGTCGGAGAGAATGGCGCTTTAACCCGACTGAAAGACGTCGCACGGGTGGAATTAGGCCAGAATACTTACGCCTTAAGAGCATTGCTAAATGGCAAGCCTGCGGTCGCCATGCCGATTTTCCAACGCCCAGGTTCAAACGCCATTGAGTTGTCCGATCAGGTGCGAGAAACCATGGCCGAACTGGCGAAAGCCTTTCCTGCAGGCATGGCCTATGAAATTGCTTATGACCCAACGGTGTTTGTCCGCGGCTCAATTGATGCTGTGATCCATACCTTGCTCGAAGCGATTGCTCTGGTGGTCATTGTGGTGGTGCTGTTTTTACAGACTTGGCGCGCCTCAATCATTCCACTGATTGCGGTGCCGGTTTCCTTGATTGGTACCTTTGCGGTGATGCAATGGTTGGGCGTCTCCATCAACACCTTGTCCTTGTTCGGTTTGGTGCTAGCCATCGGGATTGTGGTCGATGATGCCATCGTGGTGGTGGAAAACGTTGAGCGCAACATTCATAACGGCTTGAGCCCGCTGGAAGCAACCAAAGTCGCCATGACCGAGGTAACAGGACCGATTATCGCCATTGCCTTGGTTCTCTGTGCGGTATTTATCCCCACCGCTTTTATTACCGGTTTGTCGGGTCAGTTTTACAAGCAATTTGCCCTGACCATCACTATCTCGACGGTCATTTCTGCATTTAACTCGCTGACCCTATCGCCAGCATTGTCGGCGTTGTTGCTGAAAGGCCATGATGCCAAACCAGACGCCTTAACTCGGATTCTTAACAAGCTCTTCGGGCGCTGGTTGTTTCATCCGTTTAACCGCCTGTTTGATAAAGGTGCCAATGCTTATGAAGGCACGGTGAAGAAGCTGATCCGCTTTAGCGTCATCGTTGGCGTAGTTTACCTCGGCCTTGTCACCAGCACAGTGTCGTTATTCAACGCCGTACCCGGCGGCTTTATTCCACAGCAAGACAAGCAATACCTAGTGGCGATTGCCCAGCTGCCTGATGCCTCAAGTCTGGATCGCACCGATGCCGTGATCCGCGAGATGGAGCAGATTGCACTGGCGACACCGGGCGTTGCCCAAACCGTGTCATTCCCAGGGTTATCGGTCAACGGTTTCACCAACAGCCCCAACAGCGGTATTGTTTTCGTCACCCTCGAAGCATTTGAACAGCGTACTGAGCCAAGCTTATCCGCCGGAGCAATCGTTGCCGCGCTCAATCAACGTTTCGCAGTGATTGACGAAGCCTTTGTCGCAATCTTTCCGCCGCCACCGATTCAAGGTTTAGGTTCAACCGGTGGCTTTAAGCTGCAAATCGAAGACCGTGGCAATGCCGGTTTTGAAGCGCTGTTTGCCAGCCTCAATGCGGTGATAGGCGAAGCCTCCAAACGTCCTGAGTTAATGGGTTTGTACTCGACCTTTCGTATTCAAGTGCCGCAAATGGATATTCAAGTCGACCGCGAGCAAGCATTAATCCAAGGTATTCCGCTGTCTGAGGTGTTTGATGCCTTGCAAATCTACCTCGGCTCTTTGTATGTCAATGACTTCAACATGTTTGGTCGCACCTATCAGGTCAATGCCCAAGCCGATGCCAAATACCGTCTCGACCCACAGCAAATACTTAATCTAAAGGTGCGCAATGCCGCCGGACAAATGGTACCACTGGGTTCAGTGTTGGCAGTCACACCAACCACAGGACCCGACCGGGTGATGCATTACAACGGCTATCCGAGTGCAGAGCTAAATGGCAGCCCTGCCGTTGGTTACAGTTCTGATCAAGCACAAGCTGCAATCGAACAAGTGCTTGCAGCGACACTGCCCGATGACATGAAGTTCGAATGGACCGAAGTGACCTACCAGCAAATATTGGCGGGTAACACCATGGTGTATATCTTCCCACTGGTGGTGTTATTGGTATTCATGGTGTTGGCAGCACAGTATGAAAGCTTGCGTTTGCCATTAGCGATTATTCTGATTGTGCCAATGACTATTTTCTCAGCGTTAGCGGGCGTTTGGTTAGTCGGCGGTGACAACAATATCTTTACCCAGATCGCGCTCATTGTGTTGGTTGCTTTGGCCTGTAAAAACGCCATTCTGATGGTCGAATTTGCCAAAGAATTACATGATTCCGGCCGCACCGCGCTGGCTGCTATTTTGCAAGCTTGTCGTTTGCGATTGCGACCGATTTTGATGACTTCCATTGCCTTTACTGCCGGTGTCATTCCCTTGGTGTTGGCCTCGGGTGCTGGTGCAGAAATGCGTCAGGCCATGGGTGTGGCAGTGTTTTCCGGGATGATAGGTGTGACTGTGTTCGGACTGTTGTTTACCCCAGTATTTTACATGCTGGTGGCCAATAAGCAGCACGATAACGACAAGCAAGCCAACGAGGAGGCAACACCATGATAGGCCGTTTATTAGCGACAATGATGTTGGCCGCCTCGCTATTGCTGGCGCTGCCAGTGAGCGCTGCTGACAGCCAAAATGAAGAGGCCGCCATTCGCGCAGTATTTGAGCAAATGGGGCAAATTGCGCGATTGGGAGTAGCTGCGGATGTCACTCAAGTGTTGGCCCCCAGCTTGGAGCTCGACTATAGCCATTGGTTTGGCGATGAGGTTGAGTTAGTTAGCCGCTCCGAACTCGTCACCGAATTCGACGACTTTTTACCGGGACTCAACCTGGCATCACCAGCGATTGAGGTGCAAGAAGTGAGCATCTCAGGCAACCGAGCGAGTGCGGTCGTTGGCTGCTACCAGTTTTCATTGCAGAAAAATGCAACGAACTGGCAAATAACGGCGGTTACCGCCGTTGCGCCAACAGCCGGCTCTCGATCCAAACACGCCCTGTCGACGTAATTGATGAAGCAACATCATAGTTTGCGTGACCAATGCATTGTCACGCATCAAGCGTTAGTTGTTGCAGCATCCACTGCCTCGAATACACAACGGAGAATCGACATGGCAAATACAACAACTTGGCCAGATCTGGCCATTGCGCTCTATGAAAAACTAAACGAAAGAAACGCCGAGCTGACCTATGAGTTTGAGCAAATGCAGATCGGTGTACCCAGCTCGGCTGGCGCAGGATCGGAAACTGCGCACTGGACCATCAACGGTGTGCTGAAGATTCGCGCTCGAGATATATCTGAGTAGCTAGAGGTAACCAATATGGCTGTGTCACCGGCTACGCCGCTCAGCTTCGATGGTCACCTGAGCCTCAATGGCAACAGCACCGGCGAGGATAACCGTGCCGTAACCGGGACGTTAACAGCAGCAAATGATGTCATCATGCTGAACTTGGTACCGCAAGGGAGCATGACCTCGGCCTTGGCTTATGTTCCGAAGCGGGGTATTCGGCGTGACGCCATCGAAGCGGCACAGCAAATCGCCACGCGCTTGAGTCTTTCGGTTGAGATCTGCCTCGATGGTCATATTGTCGCGTCGATCGCCCCAACACCTCCTGCCGGCATCAGAACATTCCTCACAAACTCGATGTTTGCCACCGCCTCGATGAAAATCCATGTGCTCGGGTTGCTTCGCTACACGCTTCGAAACAAATAACGCAGGAAACAATCAACGAACCTAGCTGTTGTAAAAGTCACTTGCGCACACCAGCGGCAAAGAAAAAGGCAGCCAATCGGCCTGTCTCTTATACACAAATCCCCGCTAAGCAATTGGCGGGGATTTTTTTGAACTTTTTCCGTTAACTTCGATCTGATCTCCACACTACTTTTTGGGGAGTATCA
>NZ_NGNS01000030.1 GCF_002165625.1 Neiella marina | reverse complement strand
TGTTCTATAGTGACTTGCTGTTATCGGTGGGCCGATGTTGTTAAGTCAGTGTTGTTTTGTTGATGTAAATGTTATGTGGTTGGTGGCTTTGTCGATACTCGCAAAACCACGGGTCTGGGGCAGGAAAAAACACCGGCTGAAGGACTAGTAAAATTACGAGTAGGGCTGCTGAGTTGGGCTGGGTAAAATAACCTCAAGAAAACAATTCGCTATTTACAACAGGAGTTTAGTCATCCTGTTGGTCCTCTCAGGGCTATCTTTAGTGATCCTTGGAATTACTAGTAAAGCAATCAGGTAGGTATTTTTATGAAGCCGATACTGAACACGCCATCTGGGTGGCAAGCGCTGCTTGTTGGGTTGTTGTTGCTGTTCAGTTTCCGAGCCTGGGCTAATCCCGTGTTGACGCCTGAGGAACAACAATGGCTGCTGGAGCATCCGGTGGTTACTGTCGGCAACATCTCGTCAGCGCCACCATTTAGCTACAGCGAAAATGGTCAGGCAAAAGGTTTCTTACCTGAATTAGTTGAACTGATCGCCGAACAAGCAGGCTTCAAAGTAGCTTGGCAAACTGAGTTAACGTTTGAACAGTTGCTATCTGCAGGACAGGCAGGGCAAGTGGATTTGCTGGCTGGTGGCGTTAAGACTGACCTGCGTAGCCAACACTTTTACTTTTCTGCTCCTGTTATCGATCGCTCCTTGGCTGCTTTTACCAATCTCGCGCCAAGCCATAATCTCATCGATCTAACGACTAACGTTGCCGCGATGCCAGCTGGCTCTTTTCTCATCGACAAGCTGCAGCAGGATTATCCAGCTTTGACGGTGATCCCAACCCAAGGTGTTGCTCAAGCATTTGAATTGGTTTCGCAGGGCAAAGCCGACTTCACCATTGCAGACGAGCCAACAGCGGCATTTATCGGCCGAAGTTTGGCCATTGACAACATTCGCGTGGCGCAAACAAAACAAGAGCTATCTCTCTATGGTCGGCCAATCCATTTGATGGCACCGAAAGCTCACCCACAATTGAAGCGAATTGTCGATAAGGCCATGAATAGTCTCGAGCCGGCCAAGCTAAAAGCGTTGCGGCAGAAATGGCTGAGTGTTGACGACCCCTTGAGCCTGACTGTCGAAGAGCGCCAATGGTTAAATCAAGCGCCGGTAATTCGGGTGCAGGCATCGGCTGAATACATGCCGTTTGATTTCCTTGACGACGGTCGGCCAAGCGGATATTCGCAGGACTTATTGGCACTGCTCGCCCAAAAACTAGGGCTGAAGCTTGAGTACGTCAAAGGCCTCGAATGGCACGATTACTTGGCCAAGATGCAAAACCGCGAAATTGACCTGATGGCATCGGTGTATTACTCCGCGGAACGTCAGGCATACCTGACTTATACCGATAGCTATCTGCAGGGCGGCGCTCATATGTTGTATGGTCGCTCTGGGAGTGACAGGGTTCAGCGGATTGAGGACTTGAAAAACAAGGTGGTCACGGTGGAGGCCGGATCGCTGCCTCATACCTTCTTAGCTAACAATTATCCTGAGATTGAATTACGATCGGTCACTTCTATTCGGCAAGGGCTAGAATCGGTATTGCGACAAGACAGTAACTATTTTCTGTGTGATGTGATTGTCTGTAATGCCTACATTTACCATTACTTTATGAGCAACCTGGAAGTGAGTGGCTCACTTAATATTGGTGCATTGGAAGGTGGACTGGGACTGCATTTCGCGGTGCGCTCTGATTGGCCAATACTCGCGGCTATATTGCAAAAAGCTCAGGATGCAATTACTCCGCAGGAAGAAGCGACGCTCAGAGAATCTTGGATTCGTCAAATTGGCGGGCCGCAGGCCTACCTGACAGATTTAACAGCGAGTGAGAAACAGTGGCTGGCCAACAACAATCGATTGATATTCTCAGCAGCGGCGAAAGCTCGCCCATACAGCTACTTGAATCGAGACAATGAGTTTGCCGGTGTCAGCTCGGATATTGTCGAGCGTCTAGAAGATACGCTTGGCATTGAAGCGTTCTACAAACCGGCTACCTCTTGGGCAGAAGCCCTGGCTTTGCTCGAGACCGGCCAAATTGATTTCATTCCATGGATATACATCACCGAGCCTAGAACCCAACATTTTTTGTTTTCGGAGCCTTATTTTACCGACAACTTGGTGCTATTTACGCGCAGTGATTTTCATTATGTCAGCGGCTTGGAGGATATGACTCATCGTTCACTGGCAGTGGTAAGAAAATCGGCCATTGCCGACAAGATCAGTGCCGACTATCCGCTAATCAAGCTGGTTTCATACCATAGCATTGACGATGCATTGCAGGCTGTGTCATCCGGTCAGGCCGATGGCTTAGTACACTCCAATGCCATTATGGATCAAGTATTGCGCTTGTCGGATATCGACAACATTGAATTTGCCGCCACCACACCTTATCGCTCTGAGCAGGCATTTGCTGTTCATCCATCGAAACCCGAACTGGTGCCGTTGATTAACAAAGTGATTGCGGCCATTTCTGAACAAGAGCGTGCTCTGTTACTCGACAAATGGACCCATGTTCGAGTGGTTGAAAAAACAGATTGGCGCGCTGTGTTGCTGTGGCTTGGCATCATTATCTTGCTCGCAGCCGCGGCCGTTGGCGCCATCACTATTCGCAATCGCCGAATTGCCTTTCAGGCTGTCCAAAAGAGTGAAGCGCTGCTGGCCAATGCGCAACGAATGGCAGGTATGGCGAGCTGGCAGTGGCTAGCGACTGACGATTCGATGATTTGGACTGCAGAAGGCGACCAAATCATCAACTTGCCACATAATCGCCAAATGACTCGACGTGGTTATTTGAAACTCATTCATCCAGATGACCAACTGGCGGTTAAACAACGTTGGGCGCAATCGATTGATCAGGGGGTATATCAATCGGAGCACCGACTGATTATTGATGACAAGGTTAAGTGGATACGGGAAATTGCCGAGCTGAGCACTGATGCAGAGGGTAATTTGGCGACTGCTGCAGGCACCACACAAGATATTCATGGTCAGAAAATGAATGAGTTGCAGTTGGCAGAACATGCTGGTGTGTTGCAGAAATTGGCAGCCAAATTGATCAACGTGCAAGAGGAAGAGCGCCGTCGCGTGGCGCAAGAGCTACATGATGATTTCGGTCAGCGCTTGGCGGCGATATCCATTGACGCTGGAAGTTTGGAGTTAGAGCCCAGTATCAGTTCGGCGCGTGAGCGAGTCACGCTGCTTAAATCCAAACTCATTCAAGTGGCTGCTGATGCCCATGACCTATCGCGCCGTCTTCACCCAGCAATGATTGATGATCTTGGCTTAGCCGATGCGTTAACCACAGAAATTGATAGCTTCACTCGACGCGAGTCGATTGACGTTGCTTTTCATGTCACTAAGCAATTGCCAGAGTTAAGTGCTGAGGTAAGACTGAGTTTATTCCGCATTGTTCAAGAAGCGTTGGACAATGTTAGAAAACACTCGGAAGCGTCTATGGTGCAAGTGACGATTGAGCTCGAAAATAACGGCTTGCTGTTGCAAGTCATTGATGATGGCATGGGCTTTGATGTTGACCAAGCGATGACATCACCAGGTCTGGGGCTGCAAAGTATGATTGAACGGGCCAAGCTGATTGATGCCGTGCTCAATGTCAGTTCGGAGCTAAATCAAGGCTCAACCATTGAGCTTGAAGTCCCGTGCGATACCTAATGTGAGTGTCGTTGAGTAGATTTATTACCAGTAAATACAATAGATTAATTTAATGGTGCCAACTTCCAGCCTGCTCTTTGAGTGACGTTCTCTATAGTTATCTACACAGTGATTATGGCAATGTCATCGGCGAATTTGCTGGATACCGGCATGGAGTGCGTTAACAAGTCAGCAATAAACGTTGGAAAACTGTGAGTTATCCGGTTGGACCTGAGTTAGTATCAACAGTAGTGAACTTTGGGTCCCTAACAGCGTAGTTGTTGTGAAGACGTCGAGGACAAAGAGCCGGACATGAAAAAGACTGTAATCCTAGCCGATGATCATGTGCTTGTTGCTGAGGGCATCAAGAACTTATTGGCCCAGCAATATGATGTGTTAGCAACTGTTGAAAATGGTCGTGAACTGATTACCGCGGCCAAACAGCACAAGCCAGATGTGATTGTCTCAGATGTATCGATGCCATTGCTAAATGGTATTGATGCGCTGCATAAACTTAAAGAGCAAAAAATTGATGCCAAGGTGGTGTTTCTCACCATGCATCCAGACGTCAAGTACGCAATTCGAGCCCTTGATGCTGGCGCAGTTGGTTATGTGCTGAAGCACTCGGCAGCCGAGGAGCTGCTCACCGCGGTTGAAGCAGCGTTGGCGGGTAGAACCTTCATCACTTCGTTGCTCGCGGCAGAAGTGATGGAAGCCTATCGCCAAGGTGGCGATAAAGGTGCCGCTGATCCATTGGCTCAACTGTCGCCTCGGCAGCATGAAGTGCTGCAATTGTTGGCGGAAGGAAAGACGGCAAAGGAAGTCGCCAACATAATGAATATCTCGAGTCGTACGGTTGAGTTTCATAAGTACAAAATGATTGAAGTGCTGAAACTCGATAACGCCAGAGAGTTAATTAAATTTGCAATTGAAAATGGCTTAGCGGCGACCAACCCGAACTAAGTCAGTTTGGGAATGGTTGATGTATGCGCAGTTTTTTTAGAAATGCTTTTCAAGCCAATCAGCCAGAGTGTTGTGACCTGTTTGGTTCACTGAAAAAAAGCCTCATCAATGATGTTTGGATTGCACTTATCATCCTCGCCCCGTTTGGCACTTTTGCAGGCGTGTGCAGGGCGTTGCAAACTGGCGTCACCTATACCTTGGTGATCCAAAGTCTGCTCATTGTTGCCATCGTTGGCTTCTTCTTTGTTCGTAACAATTTTACCGTACCCACTCAAGCTATCGTTGCCATCGCTTGTCTATTCGCTATTGGCACGCCTGCCTTGTTCCAGTTTGGTTTTTACAGCGCATCGTTTCTTTGGTTTTTCTTTGCCACTTTGATTGTCGCTTACTGTTTTCCTAAGCACTTGGTGTACTCGGTGTTAGCAACATCGGCCATGGTGCTATTTGCTGGCTACCTGTTTGTTTCTGGGCGGCAGACGTTGCCGGTTGATGCCAATGTGTTGATTCATCAACTTGAAGGTTGGGGCGCGGCAATATTTGCCATCTTGCTGTTTGGTATGTTGATGATCAAAGCGATATCAGCTTACAACGCTCGCTTTCATGCTTTGAACATCAAACTGGCAGAGCAGAAACAGCAAATTGAAAAGCTGGCTAATCATGATCAGTTAACTGGACTGCCCAATAAGCGGTTAGCGATAGACCGCTTGAAGACGGCGATTGAGTTAGCAAAACGTGAGCAACACAAAGTGGCGTTGCTTTACATCGACCTCGATGACTTCAAACCGGTCAATGACCGCTTGGGTCATGATGCCGGTGATTGGGTGTTAAAAACGGTGGCGCAACGACTGTCGACCACGATCCGCAAAAGTGACTCAGTATGCCGAGTCGGTGGTGACGAGTTTATCGCCATTTTACCGGCCATCAAGTCAGCTGCTGTGATGCAACAGGTCTGTGAAAAATTGATTGCAGCAGTTGCTGAGGACATTGAGTTTAATGGCCATCGCATTCACATTGGTGTCAGTATTGGCGTATCGATTTATCCGACCATGAGCGACTGCGAAGCAACTTTGCAGCAAATTGCCGATCAAGCCATGTACCATGCCAAGCAGCGTGGCAAAAACCAATTTGCCTTTGCCCAGGACGTCGCCTTCGCTTAACCATCTGGTTCGCCAAGAAATTAACTATTTTCGTAACAATTTAAGCCCGACTCACACTCGGGCTTTTACCTTTGTTGTGCCTGAAAGCCTTATCAGATATGACTTAAACCGTAATTTCCTAACTCCAAACTAGTAATTTTCCTAGCTCTCAGTTTGGCAACAACCTCATAAACTTTTCATTAACAAACGATGAGGCAGAGGTTAGTTATGCGCATTCAACAAAACAATTCATTAGCAATCGATCACAGCTCGATAGCAACCAGTCGAGCTGACACCGCACAGCTTGCTCGTTGCCCAGAGTCGGTTGCCAAGATGGTTCGCGCCGACAACCTCAGCTCGTTTGCCATCAGTGACGATGAACTCAAGCATCGCAGTTTATCCATGGTCATTGCTGAAAACATCATCCTTAGCCTTGCTCATTAGTGGCCGTTTCAAGGGAATTTAGGAGATCAGCGTCTGCATCCTCATTGGCTCGACGATTGGCCAGCAGAGCGCCCAGTTTGGCGCCGACATGCAACCGACTCCTGAAATTTTTTATCAGTAGACCCTTGCCACTGAAGAAGGCTGTTATCAACGCAGTAGCTTGGCTGACAAGCCAGCAAACATTAGGAATTTCATTATGTTTACCCGTAAGTTAAATCGAATCGTCAACGTTGCAGCCTTGCTGTTGCTATCGGCCGGCTGTGCTGACAGTTCCGACTCCAATCAAGCAGCGCCACCGCCAACGGTGACGGTTGCTGCAGTTGAAGTCTCAGAGTTAACACCATCCTCTGAGTTTACCGGCCGTGTCGAGGCAATAGACAGCGTTGAGCTTCGCGCTCGGATTGAGGGTTTTTTGAAGCAGCAGTTTTTCAATGAGGGTGAAAGTGTCAACCAAGGGGATGTGTTATTTGAAATTGAAAAAGATAACTACATTGCCGATGTTGAGAATGCGCTAGGTGCCATCGAGCGTTTACAAGGTGCGAAAAAGCTAGCAGAAATCGAGCGTGATCGCCGAGCAAAGCTGGTTAAGACCCACTCTATTGCCCAAGAGCAGCTCGATATCGCAGTTGCCAAAGTGGAAGAGGTCAATGGTGATCTGCTGTCAGCCAAAGCAGCATTGAAGCGAGCAGAGCTGGCGCTGAGCTACACCGATGTAGTGGCACCTATTGGCGGTAAGATTGGTATTTTTCCTTACTCAACCGGCGATTTTGTTGGACCTGCAAGTGAACCGCTTGCGTTGCTGGTCAGTCAGGACCCTATGTATGTGACTTTCCCCGTGTCGCAAAAAGCCTTGCTGGACTTTCAGCAAGAAAATCGCCAGAAGGGCAATCCTGCGGATGCAGTAACTATGAAAGTTCGTCTCGCCAATGGCGATCTTTATGACCAGTCTGGCACCTTGAATTTCATTGATGTTGAGGCCAACCCTGGCACTGACACAATTTTGGTTCGCGCCCAGTTCCCTAACCCCGATGGCGTGTTAGTCCATCAGCAATTGGTGGAAGTGTTTGTTGAGGAACACACCGTTGAAACCAGCCTGACTATTCCGCAGGTCGCTATTCAAATCGACCAGGTTGGTGCCTATGTGTTGTTGGTGGATGACGCCAACAAAGTGCAGGTGCAACGGGTAGAAACCGGCCCAATTATTAATGGCAAGGTGGTGATCACCGGTGGTTTGAAAGAGCACCAGCAAGTGATCACAGTTGGCATCCAAAAAGTGCGCCCCGGTGTTGTGGTTAATACCGTTGCTGCCAGCAATGAGGTGTAATCATCATGTTTTCGTCGATATTCATTGACCGGCCGCGATTCGCGGTAGTGATCTCACTGGTCATTACCATTGCCGGCTTAATTGCCTTGAAAGCGCTGCCGGTGGCACAGTTCCCTGACATTGTGCCGCCTCAGGTAGAAGTTTCGACCTCATACCCCGGCGCTGGTGCCAGTGTGGTTGAGGAAACCGTGGCACAAACCATTGAGTCGAAAGTCGTTGGCGTTGATAACGCCATGTACATGAAATCAACCAGTGGTAGCGATGGCTCCTACAGCTTGGTGGTGACGTTTGAAGTAGGCACCGATCCGGATATCAATACGGTGAATACCAAGAACCGCGTTGACTTGGCAATGGCTCAGCTGCCTGCCGAAGTCCAGCGCCAAGGTGTTGATGTGCAGAAAAAATCGCCGGCATTGCTGCAGGTGATTGCATTGACGTCGCCAGAGGAAACCTATGACACGCTGTTTTTAAGCAACTACGCCAACATCAACCTGATTGATGATTTGAAGCGGGTCAAAGGTGTCGGTGATGTGTTCTTGTTCGGCATCGACTACAGCATGCGGATCTGGCTTGATACCAACCGCCTGACTAACCTTGGCTTGACCGTTAATGACGTGATTGCGGCGCTGCAATCGCAGAACTTGCAAGCTGCGGTAGGCCGCATCGGTGCCCAGCCGATGACTGACGATCAAGCATTCCAGCTCAACATTCAAACGAAGGGGCGTTTGGTTACCCAAGAAGAGTTTGAAGACGTGGTGATCCGAGCTAATCCTGACGGTTCCTATGTGCGAGTGAAAGATGTCGGCCGCACTGAACTGGGAGGCCGTTCGGTCGATTTGTACAGCCGCTTTAACGGCGGAGCGACTGCTTTGCTGGGTATTTATCAATCGCCTGGTGCGAATGCTATTGAGGTTGCTGAAGGTGTCCGTGAAATCATGGCGACTGCCGGTGAGCGTTTCCCTGACGGCATGGAATACAAAATTAGCTACGACACCACGCGTTTCGTTGAGCAGAGTATTGAGGAAGTACTGCATACCCTAGTTGAAGCCTTGGTGTTGGTGGTTATCGTGGTGTACCTATTCTTGGGTAACTTCCGCGCCACCCTGATCCCAATTATTGCTGTGCCAGTTGCCATTATTGGTGCCATGGCAGTGATGCTGATGATGGGATTTTCGGCCAACACCGTATCGTTGTTAGCGCTTGTGGTCGCCATCGGTATTGTGGTTGATGACGCCATTATTGTGGTCGAGAGCGTCGAGCACATCATGGAGCATGAGCCTGATTTGAGCCCAGCGGAGGCGGCTAAAAAAGCCATGGGTGAAATCACCGCACCGATTCTAGCCATCACATCAGTATTGCTCGCGGTATTTGTGCCAGTGGCGTTTATTCCGGGTATTACCGGTCAAATGTTCCAGCAATTCGCGGTTGCGGTGTCTGCATCAATGGTGATCTCGGCGATTAACGCATTAACCTTGAGCCCGGCGTTATGTGCGGTGTTCTTGAAACGTAATCATGGCAAGAAGAACAAGGTGGTTAGCTTTGTTCTAGGCGGCATTGATAAAGCCCGCGATGGCTATGTTTCTATTGTGCGCCGTTTGGTGCGGGTATCCATTCTTAGCTTAGCCGGTTTGGCCGTTGTCTTTGGCGGTATTATCTTCACCAATGAGCAAGTGCCCAGCGGTTTCCTGCCGGATGAGGACCAAGGCGCATTGATGGTCGAAATTCAGCTTCCTGAAGGCTCATCAGTGAATCGCACCGAGCAGATCGTCAAACATGCCGAGCAGATCGTCATGAATACGCCGGGTGTCGAAGATGTCAGTGCCACAATTGGCTTTAGTATCATCGATAACTTAGCTAAATCGAACAGTGGTTTCTTGATTATCGTACTTGAACCGTTCACTGAACGGGCCGACGAATCGTTGAGTGTGCATTCAATCATTAAGCAGTTGTATGGCGAGTTTCAGACCATTGGTGAAGCCAATATCTTCCCATTCAATTTGCCGCCGATTATCGGTTTGGGTACTGGCTCTGGGTTTGAATATCAGATCAAAGACCTACAAGGCCGGACGCCAGAAGAGCTAGCAGCTGTCAGCCGAGGCCTGATTGTTGAAGCCAATCAACATGAAGACTTAAGTGGTGTGTTTACCACCTACTCAGCAAACACGCCGCAAGTCTATCTGGATATTGACCGCAACAAAGCGCAAACCCTTGGCGTCAATGTCAGTGATTTATTCTTGGCGCTGCAAACCATGTTGGGTGGTTACTATGTCAATGACTTCAACTTGTTTGGTCGGACTTGGCAGGTGAACTTGCAAGGTGACATGGAGGATCGCAATGAGCTGGAAGATATTTTCCGTATTCACGTGCGTAACAACCAAGGTGACATGGTGCCAGTGCGTTCAGTTGCTGATGCTGAAATTGTCCTGCGACCACAATCGGTTGTGCGTTACAACAATGCGCGCAGTATCACCATCAATGGCAGTCCTGCACCGGGTGGCTCTTCGAGTGAAGCGTTGGCTGCGATGGAAGAGCTGTCGGGTGACGTGTTACCGCCGGGCTACTCGTTTGAGTGGACTACCACGGCTTTGCAAGAGAAACGTGCGGCAGGCCAAACCGGCCCAATCCTAGCGGCAGCTTTACTGTTCGTGTACCTGTTCTTAGTGGCCTTGTACGAGAGCTGGTCGATTCCTATTTCGGTCATTCTATCGGTATCTGTGGCTTTGTTAGGCGCTCTAACAACCTTGTGGATGACAGGCTTAGAGAACAACCTTTATGCCCAGATTGGTATTGTGGTGCTCATTGCACTGTCGGCGAAAAACGGCATTCTGATTGTCGAGTTTTCCAAAGAGCAGCGCGAGAAAGGGATGTCGATTCTTGATGCTGCGGTGGAAGGTGCCAAGTTGCGTTTCCGGGCGGTAATGATGACCAGTTTTGCCTTCATTGCCGGTTTGATTCCGCTGGTTATTGCTGAGGGCGCGGGTATGTTGAGCCGCCGAGGTGTTGGTACTGCGGTATTTGGCGGCATGATTTGGTCATCGGTGATTGGCATCATGTTCATCCCAATGCTTTATGTGGTGTTCCAGCGCATGCGTGAGAAGATTCACGGCAACAAGGAACAGCCGAAGCAAATCGAGCAATCCACAGCAGAGTAACTAATTGCTGGCAAATAAAAGACGCTACCCCGGCAACCGAGGTAGCGCCTTTTTGTGCTCATAGAGAGGTTAGCGAAGGGTAACGAACTCTTCGGCAGACGTTGGGTGAATCGCTACGCAGGCATCAAAGTCTGCTTTGGTGGCACCCATTTTGATAGCCACGCCAAAGCCTTGGAGGATTTCATCCATACCCAAGCCGATGCCATGTAGGCCCACTACTTTCTCGTCAGGGCCGGCGCAAATCAGCTTCATCCGAGTGATTTGGCGGTGACTGGTGACCGCAGTGTACATGGCGCCGAAACTGGAGTTGTAAACCTTAACCGCTTCTTCGCCGTATTCGGCAATTGCTTCTGGCTCAGTCATGCCAATGGTACCAATAGTTGGATGGCTAAAGACCACCGTTGGTACCAAGCTGTAGTCCATTTTCATCTGATCTTGGCCATTAAACAGGCGCTCTGACAGAATTCGACCGGCTTTTACTGCCACTGGGGTAAGCTCAATATAACCAATATTGTCACCAACTGCGTAAACGCCCTCGGCACTGGTTTGATGGTGTTCATCGACCTTGATGTAGCCACGTTCGTCAGTAGCAACGCCGGCTTTGTCGAGCGCAATGGTGTCGGTCGCTGGTTCACGGCCAATGGCCCAAATCAGACAGTCGACGGTAATGCCTTCACCATTTTCAAACTCAATCGTGAGGCTGCCGTCGTCGTGCTTCACCACTGACTTTGGCGTGCTGTGGGTATGCAGGGTTGGGCCATCTTCGGCCATCAATTCGACCAAGGTTTCACTCAGCATCGGGTCGAAGTTTCTCAGTGGCGCATGTTTACGGACCGCCAGATGAGTGACAGAGCCGAGGGAGTGAAGTACGCCGGCAAGCTCAACGGCAATATAGCCGGCGCCAACCACGCAGACCCGCTTAGGTTGCTCGTTGAGGGCAAAGAAGCCGTCTGAGTCAATGCCATATTCGGCACCTGGAATGTTCGGGCGAGTAGGGCGGCCGCCAGTGGCAATTAAGATGTGTGGCGCACTGTAGTGCTCGCCATTGACTTCAACAGTGTGGGCGTCGACAAACTTGGCAAAGCCGTTGATCACTTCGATGCCATTGTTGCCCAGCACCCGATCGTAAGAGCCGTGAATACGCTCGATGTATGCATCACGGCTTTTGACTAAAGTTTGCCAATTGAAGTTGTTGACGCTGACATCAAAGCCATAATCTGGTGCGTACTTGTGAATCGCTTCTGCAACTTGAGCGCCAAACCACATGGCCTTTTTCGGCACGCAGCCAACGTTGACGCATGTACCGCCAATATGGCGAGCCTCGATCAGCGCCACTTTTTGGCCATGCATTGCCGCTCGGTTGGCCGAAGCAATGCCGCCAGAGCCAGCACCAATACAGATGTAATCGAATGTTTTCATTAGGGCATCTCTTTAGGATTTGTGTCCGCAGTTTGCCAGATGGTCGGCCAGGTTAAAAGTGACCATTGAATTACCGGACTCTGGCTCCATATGAAGGTTATAGCGCGCTGCAATCCTTGCCGCCAGTGAATTAAAGAGAATGCTAATGAATCAAACCAATCCTCTGCTAGCAAATGCGCAACTGCCGCCTTTCTCGAAACTATCAGCTGAACACATTCAACCTGCCGTTGAGCAAGCCATTGAGCATTGTAAAACCGTTGTCGATGAGGTCTTGGCGCAATCTGAATCAGTCAGTTGGGATGCGATTGTTGCTCCGCTCGAGCAGGCAGATGATCGGCTTAGCCAGATTTGGTCGCCTGTCAGCCACGTTAATAGTGTCTTGAATACCCAGCAATGGCGCGAAGCGCACGATGCCTGTTTACCGGCATTGTCCCAATACAGTACCTATCTTGGCCAGCACAAAGGCTTGTTTGATGCCTACCAAAAGTTAGCCAATAGCGACGGCTATGCCAGTCTGAGCCAGGCTCAGCGTCAGTCGATCGACAATAGTCTGCGAGATTTTCGCCTATCGGGTATCGATCTCGATGCCGACAAACAGCAACGTTATGGCGAGATCAAAACTCGTATGGCTGAGTTATCGTCGCAGTTCAGCAACAACTTACTTGATGCCACCAATGCATGGCAGAAGCATGTTACCGATGCCTCGGTATTAGCAGGGCTACCGCAAACAGCACTCGATGCTGCCCAGCAAGCCGCCGCTGGCAAAGAGTTGGATGGCTATCTGCTGACCTTAGAATTTCCAAGTTACA
The DNA here is from genome assembly GCF_002165625.1 of Neiella marina. Taxonomy (GTDB): domain Bacteria; phylum Pseudomonadota; class Gammaproteobacteria; order Enterobacterales; family Neiellaceae; genus Neiella; species Neiella marina. The sequence continues at coordinate 34,349 of NZ_NGNS01000030.1, read as the reverse complement.
TGGCAGTGATGACTTATGCTGATCACTCGGAACTGCGACGGGAAGTCTACACCGCGTTTTGTACTCGCGCCTCGGATCAAGGGCCCGACGCTGGTAAGTGGGACAACGCCGAGTTTATGCGTGAGTTGGTCGCCTTGCGAGCAGAGTTAGCGGCATTACTTGGCTTTGATAACTACGCCGAGTTGTCACTGAGCACCAAGATGGCGGAATCGCCAGAACAAGTGGTGAAGTTCCTCAACGACCTTGCAGCTCGATCGCTACCGCAAGCGAAAAAAGAACTCGCTGAGCTGACCGAGTTTGCTCGAGAAACCCACGGTGTGAATGAACTCGATGTCTGGGATTTGACCTATTACGCGGAAAAGTTCAAGCAAGCCAAATATGCCATAAGCGATGAGATCCTGCGGCCATACTTCCCTGAAGAACGTGTCGTCAGTGGCCTGTTTGAAGTAGTTAATCGACTGTTCGGAATGCGTGTTGAAGAGCAGCAAGATTTCGACAGCTACCATGACGATGTGCGTTTCTTCCATATTTACGATAGCGCAGACGTTCATCGTGGCAGCTTCTACTTAGATTTGTATGCCCGCGAGCATAAACGCGGTGGCGCCTGGATGGACGAATGCCGAGTGCGCCGACAAACGGCAGAAGGCCAACTGCAATTGCCAGTGGCCTATCTCACTTGCAACTTTAATAAGCCAGTCGGTGACAAGCCGGCGTTGTTCACTCACGATGAAGTCGTGACCCTGTTCCACGAGTTTGGTCACGGTATTCATCACATGCTGACGCAAGTCGATATTGCCAGTGTTTCAGGGATTAATGGTGTGCCTTGGGATGCGGTGGAACTGCCAAGTCAATTCCTCGAGAACTGGTGCTGGCAACCGCAAGCATTGAGCTTTATTTCCGGCCATTTTGAGACTGGTGAACCGCTACCTGCTGATTTGTTGCAACGTTTGCTGGATGGCCGCAATTTCCAATCGGCACTTGGCATGATGCGCCAGCTGGAATTTGCCCTGTTCGATTTTGAACTGCACTTGTCGGCTGGTGATGTGGCTGAGGTACTGGCGTCGGTGAGAGAGCGAGTGGCAGTCATTCAACCGCCTGAGTTTAATCGCTTCCAGAATTCATTTGGTCACATTTTTGCTGGTGGTTATGCGGCCGGTTACTACAGCTACAAATGGGCTGAAGTATTGTCGGCAGATGCGTTCGATAAGTTTGAACAAGACGGTATTTTCAACTCTGAAACCGGCGCTCAGTTCCTCCATACGGTATTGGAGCAAGGTGGTTCTCGGCCTCCAATGGAATTGTTCAAAGCATTCCGTGGCAGAGAGCCCGACATTCAACCATTGTTGCGTCATAGCGGCATTGGCAGTTAGTCGGCGTTGTTTAACTCGGTCCCTTGCAGTTGCCGTTGAGCCATATCGATGTGATCAGCAAGCTGAGACAACAATTGGTTGTTCAGCTTGCGTTGCTCGATGCTGACGGATAACTCTGTCAGCAGTTTGCCCAGCTCTGTTTGTCTAATCTCGTTAGCTGCTTTGGAAGCTGCATTGAGCAGCTCTCTGGCGTCTTGCCAAGCATCGATTTCAATCAAGGTTTTGAGGTGAACGTCAATTTTGCCGTAGCGTTGATAGAAGTTGTTCTGCAGATATTGTTGATCGGCCAATTCGGTCACAAAGTCACTGGTTCCAGAGTTGCTATTGCCGCCGTCGACTGAAAAGCTCAAATAGCGGGATAGCACTCGAGTTAGCTCGCCCATGACCACCGGTTTACCGATGTGATCCTGCATACCGGCTTCAAGGCATCGTTTTCTGTCAGCGACCGACACGTGAGCCGTTAAGGCGACAACAGGTAGCGCATCCCATTCGTGGTTTTGGCGAATGATACCCACTGCCTCAATACCATCCATCTCCGGCATTTGCAGATCCATCAATACCAAATCAAATGGCTGTTGCTGCAGCTTATCCAAGGCGATGGCGGCGGAAATAGCGCCATCAGCTTTCAAGCCCAAGCGCGACAGCATCAGCTGAGTGATTTGCAAATTAACGCCGTTGTCTTCGACCACCAACACGCGCTGACCATTAAACATGATGTTCGGAGATTCCGCTGTCGCTGAAGGGGTTTGCAGCAACTGGGCAGTTGGCGCAGCAACTGGCAGCTGAATATCAAACCAAAATCTGCTGCCTCGATCAGGAATACTGGTGACTTGAAGCTGTCCTCCCATCAGGCCCACTAGACGCTGGCAAATCGCTAAGCCAAGACCGGTGCCGCCATATTGCCGAGTTGTGGCGTTGTCGGCCTGAGTGAATGGCCTAAACAAATTGCCCAGTTTTTCCGGTGCAATGCCAATGCCGCTGTCTGCAACGGCCATTCTGATATGAGCTTTGTCACTATCACATTCGGGCAGCTGGGTAACGGTCACTGTGACATGACCATGTTTGGTAAATTTGATTGCGTTGGACACTAGGTTCATTAGCACTTGACTGAGGCGCAATGAGTCACCTACCAAGCCGACTGGGACGTCGGTTGCTAGTTCCAAATTCAACTGCAACTGCTTTTGTTCCGCTTTCGGTAACATCAACAGCTTGAGGTTGTCGAGCAGCGCTTCTAAATCAAAAGCTTGTTCGTTGAGTTCTAAATGACCGGCTTCGATTTTGGAAAAATCCAAAATATCATTGACGATGGCCTGCAACAGTTCGGCGCCATGGGCCATTCGTTTCAAATATTGTTTCTGCTCCGATGATAAGTTGTCGCGACCAAACAGCTGAATAAGACCGCCGATAGCATTGAGAGGGGTACGAATTTCATGGCTGACATTGGCAACAAAGTCCGACTTTGCTTGAGCTGCCAATTCGGCACTGCGGCGGGCATGCTCGACATTACGCTGGATTTCCTTGCGCGATGTGGCGTTGCGCAGCATGACTACAGCGCCAACATTGCCATCTTCAACGGCGGTTGGTGCAGCATTGAATTCTAACTCAATCAGAGAGCCTTCCTGCCGCAGCTGTCCCTCGCCTTCGGCCATGGTGCGGGTAAATCGCGCTTCGTGGACACATTGCTCAAGCGTCATTGAACCGCTGACCGGAAGCAATAGCCCTTCAATGGACTGGCCGACCAAGTCTTCCGGTTTTTGTTCCAACCAGTCTGCCAACGTTTGATTGGCGAAGTTTACTCGACCTCGGCCATTGACCTCCAGAATACCGTCAGAAGACGCTTGTAACACGCGACTGAGGCGATCATTGAGCATTTGCAATTCTTGGGTGCGGGTGCTTACTTGCTGCTCTAACGAACTGTGATAACTAGCCAGTGCCTTGGTTTTGCGCACTATGTTGGCAAATAACTGGTGTTGCTCGCGATAGTGAAAGTTCTGACTTTGCGATTGGTCTTGCGGGATCGGAAAATTATCCTGACTTGAGAATCTCAGCAGTGCATCGAGTGGTTGAGTAAACAAGTTTGCCAGTAATTGCCCCAATACGACCGATGCCAGCGAGGCCATGACAATAAACAAAGCCCACTTCAGATAGTGGTGTTGTAGCTTCACCAAGACTTGGTTGGCTGGCGTCAGTAGCATGACTTCCGTTTGTTGGTCGATCGCTCGCCGATGGAAGAAGTAGTCGGCTTTGTGACTACCAAACTCACTAGTTAGCGCTGGCAGCGGTAAAGGCAGCGCTGACAAACTCTGGGTATCAAACACAAAGTCGCTTTTTAGCGGCAGGCTTAAATTGCTGCTACTGAGATTTACCTGTTGCTTGCTATTGAGAATGACAAATTCAAAAGGCGTTCCGGCAATGTAAGCATCAAGATTTTTTTGATGCTGAGTGAGTGGCAGAACGCCCTGCACGTACCCTTTGATAGTGAAGTTGTCTGGCCTATAAATTGGTCGAGTCGCAATAATCGTCGGTTTAAAACCAAAATCTGAGCTAGCCACTGAGTGAGACAGTCGAGTTTGCCTACTGCCTGAGGCCAACTCTATTTCTGCCGCGTTCACTGTTGGTTCTGGTGCTCGACTTCTCAGTCCTTGTTGAAAATCTCGTTGCTGGCTATAACGCAGCAATTGGCCGTCGCTGGTTGTTAGCATCAGCGCCAAATATCTTGGGTTAGCGTCGAACATGGCGTCAAGCTGTGCTTGTGATGGCATCACGCCGGCACCTAAGTTGGAGCGCCAAAGCGCCACCAGCGAGTCGAGTTGACGCCGCTCTAGCGCTTTTTGTTGCAGCGCATAAGTGCGAATCTGTTCGCTGTAGTTATTCAGATCTAGCTCTAGCTGGTGTTTGACATTATCGGTGTAGTGGCGCTCACTGACTAAGCCGTAGGCAAGTAAGCTTAGGGTTGCCAGCATGCCAAATGCTTGGGTGAGATAAACCTTTAACGGCGGCAGCGCCAGAGGCCGTTCAGATAGGAATTTGCGACACCAAGGTAACATCGCGATAAATGCCGCTAACAGGGTATACAAATAGCCATTGAGTGCCTGTTTCACCAAGATGGTGGCCAACATGGGTGGCGACAATTGTTGGACGCTGATCAACACCAAATAAACTAGCGGCATACCAACAAGTAACCAGTACAGCAGATCGGCGACCAAGGCGTGGACTCGTTGCCGAACCATCCAATTGACAAACAACACTTCGAGAGGAAACCAGATGTAGCCCCAACCGTGTTGCCAATTAATGACTAAGCCGGCGGTAGCAATAACAGAAGTCAGCAGGGCGTGATGGGGCCGCATCAGAATGGCAGCCAGCATGCTAAATAGACCGCCGAGGACCAGGCTGGTGTTGGCGAACATGGGAATGGTAAACAAGTTGGTGACTGCGCCGAGCACACCGAGACCAATCGCTACTAATAGCGACTTGTTCTGTAATCTTGCGGGAGAGAACCATTCTCTGGCCAAAATAAACCGTCCTGGTGACCAACTAACCAAGGCTAGATTAACAAGTTGTTGTCTGAAAGCGAATCGGATTGGTGTAAAATAGCGACCATGTCTATGCCTGCCCAATTGTTTTGAATGACTGCCATCTCTGTTATTGCTGAATGCGCTGAACTCGTCGATGGTGCTAAACAACTTGCTCGTCGCTTCAATCTGCCTTTCGGGCCGAGCAACGCCCCCGGATTACAATTAATACTGACCGTTCGTGGCTTAGTGCTACGCGACCGTGAACAACCCAAGCTAGGCGATGTTTGGGTCGACTGGACGGGTGGCGCGGTTGCTCATCGGCGCAATTTTGGCGGTGGCCGAGGGCAAGCAGTTGCCAAAGCAGTGGGCTTGAAAAAGGGCCAAACACCATCGGTGTTGGACGCTACGGCGGGCTTAGGGCGAGATGGTATGGTGTTGGCTAGTTTGGGGTGCCAGGTGTCGCTGGTTGAGCGTCATCCTGCGGTCGCAGCGTTGTTGTACGATGGCTATCAGCGAGCCTGCTTGGATAGTGATATCGGTCAATGGATCACTGAGCGCGTGCAATGCCATCATGGTCAGTCGCGAGAGATGATCGAATCTTTGCCCCAGCATGATGTGATATACCTCGATCCGATGTTTCCCCACCGGCAGAAATCAGCCCAAATCAAAAAGGAGATGCGGCTATTTCAGCAACTGGTTGGAGCAGATGAGGACGCTGATGCGGTATTCACTGTGGCGCTGCAACATGCTGGCAAGCGAGTGGTGGTAAAACGCCCCGATTATGCTGATTTTATCGCAGGCCAGCAGCCCCATCATCAAATCGTCACGAAGAAAAATCGCTTTGATGTATACATGACAAACCCCTGAATTTTTTACTGGAATTCGTTAGATTGTGATGGTAACTCATTAGCCAGAAAGAAATTTCATAAAACTGTCATATATCTTGGCTACTGTGCCAGCCGAACATTAACTACAGGCTGACACTGCGATGCGCGTTTCCCACTACTCTAGGTTTTCTGCCATTACGTTGTTTTCTGTCAGCCTTGCCTTTACCGGTATGTTGTACTGGGCCAAGGGGCAGTTAAATGATTCCAGTGAACAACGAACTACCTACCAAACAATCAAAGAAGACGCTTCGCTTGGGGTTGTTGCATCGTTGCAGAACTATCTGCTCAAAGGCGATGCTGTGCTGTTGGTCGAAGTGGAACAACGGTTGATGAAACTCAACCAAGATCTCGCTACCTTGCCACCACAAATCTCAGCGCCAATTAGCGAACAAGTCGCCTTGTTGCTCAGCAAAACAAAATCTGATTATCGCGCTATTGGCAAGCTCAGTGGCGACCCGATGGCACTTTTGAAAAATGCTGAACGGGAAATGCTTGCAAGTAGCAAGGCGTTGATTCGTTATGCGGCCGACGGCTATGACAACAAGCCCGCCGCCGCGAGGCAATTCACTGACATTAGCGCTGATATTGCCAGCTTGCTGCATGAGCTGAGTGATGCTCGACAAGACCTGTTCAACAATCAACCGCAAGCGCGAGACCATATCAATAAGTTAGTGTCCAATTTAGAAGAATTGAGCCGACGAATTCAGGCATTGCCGCTGCTTGGCGTTTACCTAGAGGCTGAAGAGGATGAATTTGCGCTAGGGGATGAAGAAGAAGAAGCGGAAGAAATTGGTGAGCTTGCTGTCGCTGATCTGGCGAGTTTGATCAAGCGTTACCCTGGCGAACTGCAACAAACGCAGAAGCTAGCCTATCAGCGCGAGCAAAGTTTGCAGGCTCTGGAGCAAGACATGCAACGCTTTGGTGATGAAGTGGCCAAGGGTGAGGCGGTTGTTGCCGCCGAACGCGAGGCAATGCTCAACAAGTTACAGTTAGTGGTTGGGGCGCTGGTGGCAATTTTGCTACTTATCGCCATTCTCAATTACTTGTTGCAGTTTAACTATGTGCTTAAGCCCTTGCGGCAATTGCGAGCTGGCTTCAAACAGTTGCTGGAAAGCGATGAGCTGACCACCATTGATATTCGCAACAAGCAATCGGAAATGGGTGAAATCGCCGCCTTCTTCAATCAGCTCATCGAGCAAGAAATGGCTGACATGAAACGACGCCAAGAGCAGTTGCAGGTGGTATCGGATGCTCTAGAGAGCATCAGCGGCCAGGTCAACCATATCTGCGAGTCAAACAGCGACACCGAGAAACAATTGCTCGGCTCTCGAGAAGTCACTTCGGCGTTGGCAGAAATCACTACCGAACTGAGCCGTATCTCCGCTGAAGTTGAGGCCAATGCCAGAGAGACTGAGGCGGCGATGACCAATAGTCAGGGGGATGTTGCGCAAGTTATTGCCGCTAGTGAGCAGACTGCGGTGGCAACCAAGCAAGGCCTGACATCACTGCGAGATCTGACTGCATCGGTTGGCGACGTAAGTGCTATTTTGGATGTCATTCGGACCATTGCAGAGCAAACTAACCTGCTGGCGTTGAACGCTGCGATTGAATCTGCCCGTGCTGGCGAGCACGGTCGTGGCTTTGCCGTAGTTGCAGATGAAGTGCGCGGCTTGGCGATGAAAACGCAGAACTCTCTGGGTGAAATCACCCAAATCCTCGACTCCCTGACTCAGGCTTCAGAAAGCCTCGAGGGCAACATTAACGAAGTGCAAACCGCTTCGAGTAATCAAAAGCAAATTGCTCAGCAGCTGCTGGATACTTCAGAAAGTGTTCGGGAAAAGTCACAACAAGCAGTTAGCGTTGCCCACCAGGCCAATAATTTCGTGCAACAGCAAGAACAGCAAGTGAGTTTGTTTAATGACGCCATGGACACAGTGCAGCAGCAGGTTGAAGGCGCCCGCGGACTAGCCGTGGAGATTCAAACTGACGTTCGTACCCAAGCCACTCATATCACCCGAACGCTGATTGATACTGAGGCTGGTAACGACGATTATCATCAAAGTCGCAGTGCGTCTTAAGTCTGACCTCAACAGCCGTTATACTTGCTGTCCTTTTTTTTAGAAATGCGAGTGTCGTCGTGGCAGGCATGATTACGTTATTGGCCATGGTTGTGGCCATGACGCCTCTAGCTATCGATATGTATCTCCCAGCAATGCCCACCATTGCTCAGGACTTCAATACCCCGTTGGCCGATGTCCAGCGTTCACTAACAACCTTCTTGATCGGCTTTGCTGCTGGTCAGTTGATTCATGGACCGTTATCTGATGGTCTCGGTCGACGCCCGGTGATGTTAGGTGGCTTAGCACTGTTCGTTGTTGCCAGCGTGGCGGCGGCAATCGCTACGACTGTCGAATCCTTTATGATCTGGCGGATTATTCAGGCCTTTGGTGGTGCCGCAGGCGCGGTGGTGATCAATGCCATTATCACCGATAAGTTCGATGGCCCTGCCGCTATCAAGGTGCGTTCGGCAATTTTGTCGGTGATGCTGGTGGCGCCATTGTTAGCGCCCACTGTTGGTTCATTTCTGCTTCGGCTCGGTGATTGGCATGCTATTTACTGGGTGCTGGCGGCCTATGGCGCAATCGCGCTTGTTTGGTCCTGGCATGCTTTTGGTGATTTGGCTCCAGGTACCGGGGAGGCAAATGTATTGGCGTTGTTTCGCCGCTATAAAGTGGTATTGACCGAGCCCAAAGGGTGGCTTTGGTTTATTGGTATGGCTTTCCACTCGTCGACTATGTTTGTCTTCATTGCTGGCTCGCCGTATCTGTACATGGAATATTTTGGTGCTAGCCCTGAACTGTACGGTATTTTGTTTGCCGCCAATGTCGTGGTCATGGCAACTTGCGCCTTCTTCAATGGCCGTCTTGCTGGCCGAGCACAGGCGCGGGTGGTGTTGCGGCGAGCACAAACTGTGCAGTTAATGGCGTTAATCTGCCTTGTCACTCTGGTTGCCTCAGGGCTGGGCCAACTGATGACGATTGTGCCACTAATGGCATTGGCGATTGGGGTCAACAGCTTTGTTTTTCCCAATGCGACTCAGCAAGTGATGGAACTATTTCGCACTAATGCCGGTACTGCTTCGGCGCAGCTTGGTGCGAGCCAGTTCGGTATGGGCGCGCTAGCGAGCGGCTTGGTGACCTTGGGCAATGATCATGGCCCGTTGCCGATGGTAGCGCTGATGGCGACGACCGGTACCTTGGCGTTTGGCTTGATCGGCTTAGCCTGTCGGCAAAAGTAGCTAGCAACTGGTGATGCAGTGGGACGGGTTTGGGTAACAACGTTACTTTTCAAGACGCCGTGAAATCGTCCCTGATGGCTCAGCCGCCGCCTCCATGCGGCGGATGCTTTCGCAGCAAAGTTGTTACCCAAGCCGCAAATGGCTCAGAGTAAACGTGGAAAAGAAGTGGTCGAGTTTGTCGAAAACTTGAGACATGGATAATATGCCGCCACTATTAGCAACTTAATTGTTAGGGTCAGCAACGATCAGCCGACCCTAAGCCCTGACCTCAATTTCAAGGGCTTTTGACTAAAAAGCTCCGAGATTCGGTGCACACGAGGACAACACCGTTATGATCATCAAACCGCGCGTACGTGGCTTTATCTGCATTAACGCACACCCGACTGGCTGTGCTGAAAACGTCAAACAACAAATCGAATACACTCGTCAGCAGCCTGCCATCACCGATGGCCCAAAACGCGTGCTGGTAATTGGCGCATCCACTGGTTACGGCCTTGCGTCTCGGATTACCGCCTCATTTGGTGGTTCTGAAGCAAAAACCGTTGGTGTGTTCTTTGAGAAGCCACCAACAGAGAAGAAGTGTGCATCGGCTGGTTACTACAACTCAGCGGCATTTCATGCCGCTGCCGATGAAGCAGGCATTTATGCTAAAAGCATTAATGGTGATGCATTCTCTGATGCCATTAAGCAACAGACCATTGATCTGATTAAACAAGATTTAGGTCAAGTTGACATGGTGGTGTATTCGTTGGCATCGCCGCGCCGTACCGATCCTGTATCAGGCGAAACCTTCACCTCGGTATTGAAGCCAATTGGCGAGGGTTACACTGCCCGTACGTTGGACACCAGCAAAGAAGTCATTCACGAAGTATCGGTAGAGCCAGCCAATGAGCAAGAGATTGCTGATACCGTGAAGGTTATGGGTGGTGAAGATTGGCAGCGCTGGATTGATATGATGGCCGAAGCAGGCGTGTTGGCTGACAATGCCCGCACTGTTGCGTATAGCTACATCGGTAAAGAGCTAACTTGGCCGATCTACGGCCATGCCACTATTGGCCGCGCCAAAGAGGATTTGGATCGCGCCGTTAGCGAGATGAACAAGCAATATGGCGACAAAGGCATCAAGGCTAATGTTGCTGTACTGAAGGCGCTGGTGACTCAGGCTTCTTCTGCCATTCCAATTATGCCGCTGTATATTTCACTGCTGTACAAAGTGATGAAAGAGCAGGGCACACACGAAGGCTGTATCGAACAAATCAGTGGTTTGTTCGACCAGCTGTATCTGAGCGAAGAAATCCTCGATGAAGCCAACCGTATTCGGGTTGACGGCAAAGAACTGGATGACTCGGTTCAACAGGCAGTAACCGATTTGTGGCCACAAGTTGAAACCGACAACATTTTCGAGCTGACCGATTACGCCGGTTACAAGTCCGACTTCCTGAAGCTGTTTGGTTTTGATTTCGACAATGTCGATTATGAAGCAGATGTTAGTACCTTGGTTGATTTGCCGCTCGAAGGCGAGTAACCGCTACTGACTTAGTCATAAAGCGAGCTTCGGCTCGCTTTTTTGATCTGCAGATAATGATAATCACGTAATTCGCTAAAAAAGCAGTCTCGCTCTAAAATTAAAGTTGTATTTCATTAGTTCCTAATAGATGAGTACGGTATTCGGTGAATTGCGCAACGTTCGACAAAAACGCAGACTATTGGCAACGCTTGAGCCGGCTGGAAGCAGGCCGGGCTGAGGTATTGAAGTTCGCCGCCCAAGGCGAATCCATAGATGTCATTCTTAATTTTCTCTGTGCTAAATCAGAGGAATTTAATCCGGCCATGAAAACCTCTGTGCTGGCCCTTAATGACGATAGTCAAACACTTCATCCACTTGCCTCGGTGTCGTTGCCGAAAGACTATTGCGATGCACTTGAAGGGGTCGCTATTGGTTTGGGGGTTGGCTCTTGTGGTTCGGCGGCTTTCTCTAAAAAGCGTGTGGTGGTCGAGGACATTAATACCCACCCCTACTGGTCGCAATACAAACCACTGGCATTGAAGGCTGGCTTGCAAGCTTGTTGGTCGGAGCCAATCATTGGTTCCGGGGGCAAAGTTTATGGCACCTTTGCGATCTATTACGGTGAGCCACAATCGCCCACCGCTGAAGATATTCAGTTTATCGAAACATCGGCCAATCTAGCCGCGGTTGTGTTTGAAAACTGGAATCATCGACAGCAGTTGCTTGAAGCCAATCGCCAGTTAAGTCAGACCGTTGACGACCGCAACAAAGAACTAGAGCAAGTGAACAGTGAACTGTCTGACTTGGTCCGGCGTCAGCGCGACAATGAAGCTTCGCGGTTGGAAGCTGAAAAGCAGGTCACGGTAAAGACGTTGCTGACCGGTATCGCGCATGAACTCAATACGCCGCTGGGCACTGCCATGACCGCCATCTCGTGTGCCCAAAATGATATTAACGGCTTGTTGAGCGGCATTAGCAACAAGACTTTATCTCAATCTCAAGCCACCGCTTTGCTCGCCAGCCTAGAAGAAAAGTTCAAGCTAACCGAATCCAATCTTTATAAAAGCTCGCAGCTCATTCAGATTTTCAAACAAGTCGATTCGAGCGGTTCTTTCCAGTCCGAAGCGAAGTTCGACATTGGTGAGTTGCTGACCGAATTGAAAACCAGTTATCGCCAGAAAACTGGTTTTAACAACATAGCGATTGAAGTGAATTCAGCGATCCGCTGTCGTTCCCGTTATACCTTGTGGCAAATTCTTAGTGCGCTGGTCGATAACTCTTTGGTGCATGGTTTCAATGGCTCTAATCGGGGCCATATTTCCATCGGCGTGTCAGAGTCCAACTCTCATATTCATATCACCTACCACGATGACGGTATTGGCATCGCGGCAGATGACAAGGAAAAGGTGTTTGAGCCGTTCTACTCGCCTAATAAAACCAAAGGCAAAATGGGGCTTGGGCTTAACATCATCCGCAATATTATTTACAACGCTTACAACGGCTCCATCAAGTTAGTTGATTCGCCTGTCGGTGTGCGCTTTCAAATTGCCTTACCCAAATAAGCAGCCAGTTTAAGCTGACTGCCAGCTGGTGATTTAGTTTTAAGCCGATTTCTTCAAGTGTTTGTGGAGAAATTTGTCGACCGCTTTCAATGTCGCCAGTTTTGACTTTGTTTTGCGCAGGCTATGCCCTTCATCGTCAAGTTCAACAAATTCAAATTCTTTATCGTTGTCTTCCAGCTTGTCGGCCATGTCTTCGGATTGCTCCAGCGGCACCACCTTATCAATTTCACCGTGGATCAGAAGTACAGGGGCCTGAAATGCCTTGGCATGATGGAGTGGTGAAATAGATTCGAGAAAGTCGTCTGACAAATTATTGTTGGCAATTACTTTGCGCCACTAGGTCAGCACCCAACTGTCGGAATTGTGTCTGTCCTCTTCAAACTCCAGCATTTCCGGAATTCCACTGACGCCATTAATAGAGACCACACATTGATACAAGTCCGGGGTAAAGGCGCCGCCAGCTAGCGCAGCATAGCCGCCGTAACTAGCGCCTATAATGCAGATGCGGTCAGGATCCACTTCACCTGCGGCGATATAGTGCTTCACCGCATCAGTGATGTCGTGTTGCATTTTCTTCCCCCATTCACCGTTGCCTGCTGTTCGATGGGCTCGACCAAACCCTCTCGAACCGCGAAATTGAGGCTGAATGACCAAGAAACCTCGGCTAGCGAGATACTGGGCCATCCAATTGAATCTGATTTTGTCATATGACGCAGGGCCGCCATGGGGGTAAACCGCAGTGGGCAGCTTTTTGGCTGGTTGCGGCGAGGTGTTGGGGTAGGTCAAAAGGGTTGGGATGGTCAGGTCATCTCGTGCTTGAAAGGATGTTGCAATCACCGGGTGAACTTGCGAGGGGTGAACATATCGGCGCGCGGTGTCGACGAACGAGAACCCGCCATTCTCATACAGCATGTAATCGCCTGCGCTTCCTTTGCCCTCTACATAAAACAGGATTTTCGACCAGTCAGGAGTATGATCGGAGATGGTAAAAGAATGGCTCGGTGATGATTTTTGAATATCCTGATAGAGCTTATCAATCTTCGGATCAAAGAAGGCATAGCTTGGGTGAAAGCCAGAGAACCTGACTCCGTAGACGACTCGGTTTAGATCGCTCATCACCGCTTCGACATCTGCGTTTTTATTCTGGAACAGAGGCTTAGAAATAGTGCCATCTGTTAGTGACATGGTGAAGTAATTTCGCCGCCCAGATCTGTCGGTTTTGAGCATTACCAAACTGCTGCGATCTGGGGGTAAACCGACGAAGCTGCGCTTCCTGATTTTAGCTTTCTCTTCGAAAATAGTCACCCAGCGGCCATCTTGTCGGGCTTGCACACGATGAATATCATTCTTATTGCTGTAATACTCTTGGGCGATGAGTTCGCCGTTCTCGTCAACGAAGAAATCGGTCGCATCATGGGCTCCGCGCGTCATTTTCCGTGGTTTACTTTTGCGATCAAGGCGAACTGACGTAAGGGTATAGATCGGATCAGCGCCACTATACATGTCACCGATATAGGCAGGCATGAAAATGCGATTTTGTTCAGGCATGATCCCCACGACTTTACCAAGGCCCCCTTGGCCCTTGAAAATGCCGTAGCCGGGGAACAGCAGTTGCCTCACCTTTTGCTCCTGTAAATCATATACCCAGGCCATGGATACATTGTGTTTGCCTGTGAAGCCACCAACAACGGTGTACTCATAGGCTCTTAAAATCAGCCGATTTTTGTCAATAAAGTAGATGTTGCGTGGGTTGATACTTTCGATGTCGATGGCGCCAATCGGTTTTTCTTGGCCGAACTCCTTCACCACTAAGTATTTCTTTTCGCCTCTCGTCAGCCGATAGGCATATCGCTTGCCATCGGGAGAAAGGCGCATCATGCCGATCTCTGCGGGGTTGGCATAAACTTCAAGTGGTAAGGCGGGTTGGGAAGGGGCCGCGTACGCTCCGATGGCGCACAGCAGAGTTAGCAAAGCGAGCAATGCTCGAGTTGGGTGCATAGTTAAATTCATTTAATTAATCAAATTCGGGCAGATAATATCAATATCGATCATTTGCGCAATAAAAGAACAACGAAGTCGACGTTGAAAACGGCAGACTGTGATCTCGCCCGAGGGTCTGCGGATTCGGTATAATCAGCGCGCAAAAAACAATAACAGCAACAACTACCAACCCCTGCTAAGAACTCGAAAGCAGGCTTTCAGGACATATTCACTAGGAGTTTACCGATGAAACACAAGCTTTTTGCATTGGCGTTATCTGCCTGTGCAACCAGCGCTTATGGCGATACGCGAGGGCTAACGGTTGATACCATCGCAACGCTAAACAAGATTCACAGCGTGACGGTTTCGCCAGATGGCAGCCAATTGGTTTATGGCGTTAAGTCGCCAGCAGTTGACGAACAGAAAAAATCAAATGCGCTGTTCCTCCAAGACCTCGACGGCAACGGCGAAGCCCGTCAAATCACCAGTGGTCAAGGCGAGCATAATGTGGTTTGGGCGCCGGACGGCAGTGGCCTCTTGTTCCTCACGTCGCGAAGTGGCTCTTCACAGATCTGGCGGCTTCCGCTTAATGGTGGAGAAGCGCTGCAGGTATCTGATCTGCCACTGGATGTTGAAGGCTTTAAGCTGAGTGCTGACGGTAAAACCTTGGTGTTATCGATGAGTGTTGATGTCGATTGTAAGACGTTGCAATGCTCGGCAGACAAGATCGAGGCGCACCAATCGCAGAAGGCCACTGGTCGGGTCTACGATCAATTAATGGTTCGTCACTGGGATACTTGGTTATCGCCATTTAAGCGCCACCTGTTCACTGCAACAATCGATGGCAAGATGATCGATGATGCCGAACCTTTGATGCAAGGTTGGAATACTGATGCCCCGGCGCGGCCTTTTTCTGGTATGGAAGAAGTGGCTATTACCAATGATGGTAAGGCAGTAATTTTTGCTGCCAAAGCGCCGGGTCCTGATCAGCCTTGGCACACCAACTTTGACTTGTACTACAGCGAGATTGGCAGCGGCAAGATCAGCAACCTCACCACAGAAAACAAGGCTTGGGACAGTCATCCGACACTGTCGCCGGATGGCAAAACGCTTGCCTATCTAGCGATGAACAAGCCAGGTTTTGAAGCGGACCGTTTTGGTATCGTTTTGCGCGATCTGAAGACCGGACAATCAAAACAAATTGCCACTGATTGGGACCGCTCAACCGGCTCACTCATTTTCAGTGCTGATAGTAGCAAGCTCTATGTAACTGCTCAGGATGTTGGCCAGCGCAGTATCTTTGTGGTTGATGTCAATAGCGACAAAGTCACGCGTTTATTCAGTGACGGTTACGCCGGTGATTTGAACGTAGCTGGTGACCGCTTGGTGTTCAGTCGTCATGCGCTGAATGCGCCAAAAGATATATACGCATTGGATCTGAGCAGCGGCAAAACAGCAGCTTTAACTGCGGTCAATAAAGCACGTCTGGCAGACGTACAGTTCGGCGAATTTGAGCAATTCAAATTCAGCGGCTGGAATGATGAAACCGTCTATGGTTACTGGCTAAAGCCGGTCAATTATAAAGCTGGTAAAAAGTACCCAGTGGCATTTTTGATCCACGGCGGTCCACAAGGTTCATTTGGCAATATGTTCCACTTCCGCTGGAATGCCCAGCTATGGGCTGCCCAAGGTTACGGTGTGGTGATGATCGACTTCCATGGCTCAACTGGATATGGCCAGCAGTTTACCAACTCGATCTCGCGAGACTGGGGAGGCAAACCGCTGATCGATTTGCAAAAAGGTTTTGCTGCGGTGGCGAAGCAGCAACCTTGGTTGGATCAGAGCAATGCGTGCGCCTTGGGAGCATCCTACGGCGGATACATGATCAACTGGATAGCAGGCAACTGGAATGACGGTTTTAAATGCTTGATTAACCATGCGGGCTTATACGACTTACCCGGGTTCTATGCCACCACCGAAGAATTATGGTTTCCAGAGCATGAATGGGGCGGGCCGCAATGGCAGGGCGCCGATGACTACGTCAAGTTCAATCCAGCTAACTATGTCGACAACTGGAAAACGCCGATGTTAGTCATTCATGGCGAAAAAGACTTCCGAGTGCCTTACGATCAGGGCATTGCCGCATTCACAGCATTGCAGCGTCGGGGGATTCCAAGTCGCCTTATCATGTACCCGGATGAAAATCATTGGATTTTGAACATGGATAACCTTAAACAGTGGTATGCCGAGGTGTTCCGCTGGATGGATGATTGGACTAGCAAGTAGTCGCGATCATGGCAAATACTGCCGCTGAAACTGGCACCAATAAGCCAGAATTAGCGGCAGATCTCGATAAGTTAGCAGCAGCTAACATTCCAGTTGACATTATCCCTCAACGAGGCAAGGATATGGTTGCGCTTGACTAGAATATGACGACTGCCAAGAACATGGCGGTTGCGATAACAATTTTCCAGTGAGGAATTCATGGTTTTTGGGGTACGCTCGGGCTTTGCTTTGAAAGAGCGTCGAAAAAGTGCTGCTGTTCCGGAGCAGCATTCAAAAAAATTACGCCAATTTCAGATGGATCGCGTCAGTGACTTAATTCACATGGGCGCTAGCTTATTGTTTGTGCGCAATGCTGAAATGGCGCCGCTAGCTGTTTTAGAACATGGCCATACGTTATTAACGGTTGATCACCATGGCCTAATTCAAAGCGATCCTGATCTCCGCGTCCGCTGATCTGCTGCGCACTTCAGCTGTTCTTTTTTAGCCTCAGATTGAACTGGTCAGACCATTCGTCTATCTTAACCTTCAGTGGATACTACCAATCCAACTCAGCATTAGCCGTTGTTTCATGGAGTAGCGATGACACCACTGATCCTTCATTCAGAGAGCCGTCAACAGGGGGCAACCCCGCTGGTGCTGTCACCCGCTAATGGCTTTCCACCGATGGTATATCAACCGCTGCTTCGGCAACTCAGCGGTAACTTGGAACTCTGGTTAACCGAACACCGGCCGTTGTGGCGCGGCCAGCAAAAGCCGCCTGCGCGATTGCATTGGCAAACATTTGCTTCCGATTTGATCGCCCAGATTGAAGCTCAGCAGTTGCCGCCGGTGGTGTTGTTGGGTCATTCACTTGGCGCTGTAGTGGGAATGATGGCGGCGCAACGGCGGCCGGAGCTATTCCGACAACTGATTTTGGTCGATCCGGTGATGTTTCCGTCGCACAAAGCACACTTCCTACGTTGGCTTCCTTGGTCCATGAAGCGGCGGATTCCGATGATTAAGAAAACCCTAGGTCGGCCAGAGGCGTTCTCCGACCGACAAGCGGCATTTCGTTTTCATCGCCGTGCCGCAGCGTTTCGAAACCTGTCAGATGATGCACTCCATGCCTACATTGAGCATGGTTTTGAAACCATAGGTGACGAGCTCCGGTTGCGGTTTGGTAAGGCTTGGGAAGCGGCGATTTATGGCTCGTTGCCTAACATATGGACCACCTTACGGAAGTTGCAAGTACCTACCACTGCTATTCGCGCGGAATTGTCGAATACTTTAGCAGCGCCTCAATGGCGTCATTGGCAGCAAATTCAGCCTGCCCATGAGTTTATCGAACTGGAAGGAAGTGAGCATTTATTGCCGTTAACAGAGCCAAATCGACTAGCCAGTGTGATCAATCCAATCATCGCCAATTTGCAGCAATAATCGTCGCCATAGGACTGCTGTCAGACCCTAGTTGCTGGTGGTAAAGAAATGGAAAATTTGTTCGATTAATGGGGTTCGAACTGCATCGATTTCGAGTAACGGCTCATGGCGGCAATGTTCCAGTTGCAGCCACTGTTGAGTTATCGAACTCGACGCCAATCGCTGTCGCAGTTTGTGTTGGCCGGTTGCCGTCACTACCCGCTCGTCGTCGGCAAGGGCCACTAGCATTGGCTGATCGATTTTATCCACTTCGCTGAACACGGTTGCGATTAAAGCCAGCGCCGCGCGCAACCAGCCAGACGTTGGTCCGCCCAGTTGCAGTTTAGGCTGCTGCTCATACATTTGGCGAAATGCATTATATCGGACCAGACTTGAGGTCAGTGGGTTGTTGCGAAAACCTCCGTCGTGATACTCGCGGCGGCCTGGTGATATGTACTCTGGGGGCTGGCGATGTTTACGCCAAGCGATGCGCTCTGTCGTCGTTCGCCACCACAAATATACTCGCATTAACATGGCAGGCATCGGCAGTGGTAGCGACAGCATTGGCGCCATTAGCGCAACTCGAGCAAACAACCCCGGTTCCATTTGGCAAGCGCGTAAACCAATTGTCGCGCCCATTGAGTGAGCGATCAGATAGCAAGGTTGATGATTGAATTGAACTCGTTTGGCTAATTGTAGTAAGTCTTTGGCGGCGTATTCAAAGTCGTCCATATGGCCCAGCTGACGATTGGGGAAAAAACGCTCTGATAAGCCTTGTCCGCGGTGATCGATTACCGCGACTTGAAAGCCGCGCTGATAAAAGTCTCTTGCTAGTTCACGATACTTGAAAGCCGCTTCCGCACGGCCAGGGGCAACGACAATGGTGGGTTTATTGGCTTGCGGGTAAAAAACATAATGCAGCCGCATACCACGACAGCCCGTCATGATGTGTTGCTGTTCGTGGCGCTCGACAAATTGCGTCAGCTTGACCTGACGTTGGGGATCATCTTCCGTTAATGGCTCCGCATGGTTCACGATGATGTCGATGTTTCTGCTTGTTTTGCTTCGCTGGTTGAGTGGCTCATCATTGCATTCATGAGCTTCATCAGGGCGTTAGGATCGCGCATTTGCCATAATCGAGCCCAAGTTTTATTGCGCTCTTTAAAGTAATCGGTTAACTCCTCAACGCTGCAACCTTCTGGTGACGGCAGAGTTTTCAATACCTGCACATAATTTTGGCCAGTTTGCGCCTGAGTTTGAATGATTGCTGGCAGGCGCTCAATCAGGTGCTCTAAGACCTGAGAGGTTCGCTGTTGGATAGCGCCTTGTTTGGCGTTCACTTGTCTCAACATTTGCTCTTGCAACTGATGAGTCGTGTGGGTCAGCGTTTGGCGGGTTAGCTGCAGCTGCTGGTTAGCGCTTCTGAGCAACTTGTCGCCTTTGGCTATTTTCTTGAGCAGTGATAACCGCTCGACGAATAGCAGAAGGTTAACCAATAAACTAGCGACGAGAATTACAATTAGGTACATCATAGAGCGAACAAACAATTGGAAAAGCCAGTCGGTATATTGGCTAACCGCAAGGGCGAAGTAAAGAGATGGTTACGCTGTTTTACATCATCGCAACCATCTGCAATTGCATTGTGCCAACTGCGGTTAAAGCTGGCTTAATAGCGACTGAGGTAGGGCAAGAGCGTCGTTACTATTGATACCAATGCCCTTGCCTTTAATTGCCTGAGCAATTTGTTGGGCTTCCTCAAGTGAATGCATGTCGTAAGTACCGCATTGATATTCATTGAGTTCAGGGATTTCATTTTGGTTAGAGACAGCCAATACATCTTCCATTGATGCTAACCAAGCGTCAGCAACTTGTTGCTCAGTCGGTGTTCCTATCAGGCTCATGTAAAAGCCGGTACGGCAACCCATCGGTGAAATATCAATAATTTCAACTTGATCAGAATTGAGATGGTTGCGCATAAAGCCGGCAAACAAGTGCTCAAGGGTGTGGATTCCACGCTCAGACAAAATTTCAGCATTTGGTACGCAAAAGCGCAGATCGAATACTGTAATGGTGTCTTGCTTTGGCGTTTGCATGGTTTTGGCGACGCGGACAGCAGGGGCTGTCATCTTGGTGTGGTCAACCGTAAAACTATCGAGCAGAGGCATAGTAAAAACTCTTTAGGTGGAAAAGTATCAATGCTGCCCAGTTTAGCAAGTTCAATGGAGAATATCCCACTACCGTCTGTGCGGGCTATTTGGCAGCAACGTCTTGGTGAATAATAACGTCTGCTAGCTCAAATAGATCAGCGACATCGCGCTCGACTTGATCACAAATGGTGTGTGCTTGAGTCAACGATAACGAACCGTCGAGTTCAAGATGGAGCTGAACGAAGCGAGTACCGGCAGATTGTCGGGTGCGCAGATCGTGGTAGCCGCGCACCTCAGGGTGTTCAAGGACTTTGTCGATAATCAACTGGCGCTCATCAGGCGATAGCTCATGGTCCATCAAATGGGAAAACGCATGGCGAATGATGGCCACCACACTAAACAGCATGTAACAGGCAATCGCCAATGCAAACCAAGCATCAGCCGCTTGCCAACCATACCAAGTCAATGCCAATGAGCTGAATACTGCGAGATTCATTAGGATATCGGATTGGTAATGGAGGCGGTCGGCGCGGATCGCTGTGCTATCAGTTTTAGCAATGGCAACGGTTTGAAATGCAACCAAAGCCACGGTTAATAGCATGGCAATAGCCATTGCCGTCAGACCTATCGGGAGGTTTTTGACAATTGTCGGGTTGAGCATTCGATCAATGCCATGCATTGCCAACAGTAGCGCTGAACCGGCAATAAAACCGCTTTGTGCGAGGGCTGCAATGGCTTCTACTTTGCCATGTCCGAAACGATGATTGGCATCAGGAGGCTTGGTCGCCCAGCGAATGGCGGCATAATTAACCGCTGATGCGAGGGCATCGATAAGCGAATCGAGAAGCGAGGCAAGTAGGGCGGCGGAGCCGGTGTAAAGCCAGCAAACCCCTTTGATGATGACCAGAATGATGGCGACGACGATAGCCGCAGTGCTGGCTCTTTTAACCCATGTAGCGTAATGGTTGGCTGGCATGATAACTCAGGCAGCAGTCACAAGTGTGCCACATGCTGCCTGAATATTTCTCTCAGCTCAATGAGTTGAGGCAATGTTTGGCTAATTAGCTGTTAGAAGCCACTGCCGCCCAAGTTTTGGCCTTGCTTGCCTTTTTTACCTTTTTTGTCGCCACGCTTTTTTTGTTGTTCCATCAGTTCGATGAATTGAGTTTGCTGTTGCGGCGTCAGCACCTGCATGATGGCATGGTGAGCGCGCATTTTCTCAATACTACGTGCTTTTTGTTGCGCATTGCGCTCATCGATCAAACGAGCAGCTTCGTCTTGGTCAAAGGTTGGGTTAGTCATTAGAGCTTTCATCGCTGCTTTGTGAGCGTCGCGAGTTGCCGAGTTGGTCTCTTTTTGAGCTTGGCCAACTTCGCGTTGCTCGCTGCGTAGTTCTTTAATCTGAGTTTTTTGCTCTTCTGTTAAATCTAGTTGGCGGAAGATTTTGCCCATCGGCATTTGGCCTTTGGCAAACGCTGGAGCAGCGATACCAAGCGTACAACATAAGGCCATGACAAGTGCTTTAGCTTTCATTTTGTTAATCCTTCAGGTTGGGTAGCTCAAAGATCTGTTACGTTCAATTCAGTTTTAGTCGTTGGGGGAACAACGATGATTGAAGTCTAAGGGAAGCAATGCAAAGCAACGTCAAGGCAACGTAAAGATTCGTAAAATTGAATCGAGTCGCTAGAGTTGCCTGGCTGCGGCAAGTAATCTTGAGCAGTACGGTAACAATCGAGGAAATCATGAATCGGGTACTACTGATTGACGATGATACTGAATTGGCCAGTTTACTGACTGAGCTGCTGCAATATGAAGGCTATCAGATTGATGCAGTTCATGATGGCCAGACGGGGTTGCAGAAGGGGCTTGAGGGCCAGCATGAATTGATATTGTTGGATGTCATGCTGCCACAACTCAATGGCTTTGAAGTCCTTAAGCAATTACGTCAACAGTCGACCGTGCCGGTGATCATGCTAACAGCACGGGGTGAACCCGCTGATCGTGTACTTGGCTTGGAACACGGCGCTGATGATTACTTACCAAAGCCGTTCACAGAGGCTGAATTAGTAGCGCGCATGAAAGCTGTGTTACGGCGCTATCAACCAGCGCAAGATCTAGGTGACGGTCTATTGTCCGCTGGTGTGTCGGTCAATATCGCCAAGCAAACTGCCCATTGGCAGCACCAAGATTTGAGTATGACCAGCGCCGAATTGGCGATTTTAGCATGCTTGATGGAAAACCCCGGACAACCAGTGGATAAAGAAACCTTGAGTTTGAGAGCGCTTGGACGTCGGATGATGCCGTTTGATCGGAGCATTGATATGCATGTTAGCCATGTCCGCAAGAAGCTGGCTGAGTACTTAGATGAAGTGCCTATCAAAACTCTCCGTGGTCGAGGATATAGTTGGTCTGCAGAAGTGGTGCGGAGCAGTTAATGTCGTTATCAATACGGATTTTCATCTGGCTATGGGTTGCGCTACTAGCGGTGGCTGCGCTAATGCTAGCGTGGCCTATGTTAGTGCCGGTTGGTCCTCAGCAACTCGATCCACGGTTGGCAGAATACAGTGAGCGACAGGTCAGCAAAGTTGATCGTATGTTATCTCGGGGGAAAAAGGGCAAGTGGTTGAAGCACCGTCAAGTCATGCCCGATGGCGCGATGTTGTGGCTCTATGATTCCGAGCAAAGTCAGTTCATCACGGAAAAAATTCCTCCTCAGTTCATCGAGCAAGTTCAGCCGTTACTCGATCTCGAGCAGCCACTGCTCAACAAAATGGGCCCTCATTGGATTGTTGGTCCGCTCAAGGTTAGTTATTCCGATCATCAATATTTGGTGTTCTTAGGCCTCCCCGAGCGGATTAGCCGTGGCGTTTGGTTGCGCAATATGTTGCGCCAAAGTCCGCTGCTGCTCACTTGCGTGGCTTTGTTGTTGGGCGGATTGGCCTACTTGGTTGCGCGGCAAATCGTTAAACCTCTTGCTGAGCTCAGGGGCACTGCGAATTTAATTGCCGCTGGTGACTTTAACGCACCCGTGGCGGAGTCGGTCCGCAAGCGCAAAGATGAAATTGGTTCGCTGGCGCGATCGGTTAGTTCCATGGCAACCACTATCGATGATGCTCTGGCCGCTCATAAACGCTTATTGAGTGATGTTTCCCACGAACTGCGTTCGCCTCTGACTCGATTGAGTTTGGCTAATTCACTGCTGGTCAAGCGATTGGGCAATAACAACGAAAGTGACCGCATTCGCCATGAGAGTGAAGTACTGAACGACATGATTGAACAGCTTCTGAGCCTGTCTCGGATGCAACTGATGCCAGAGCATGACAAGCAGGCATTAGAATTCAACTCTGTGCTCCACCATTGTGTCGACAATTTGCGTTTCACTCACCCTGAACTGAAGATTTCATTGACCATCGAGCCAGCTGAAGCCGCAGCCATCAGCATGACCGGCAATGGCGATTTGTTGAAGCGGGCTATTGGCAACGTACTGGAGAATGCCAGTCGCTATGCCGACTCAATGCTGCAAATTAAGCTGACAGCCACTGACCAACAGTTAGTGCTGACCATTGAGGATGATGGCTGCGGTGTCCCTGAGGGAGAGCATAGCAAGTTGTTTGAGCCTTTCTATCGGCCCGAGTTTGCTCGTCAACGTGAGCGCGGTGGCGCAGGCTTAGGGCTTGCCATTGTTGCGCAAGCGATGCGTTTCCATCACGGTGATGTCCGAGCGGAAGCGGCAGAGTTAGGGGGGCTGAGAATTGTATTACGCTTTCCTAGGATGGCGATCGATGACTGATGGGCTCGATGGCTGATGAGGCCGAGCGACGCGGAGCGACAGTGTGCATGGCAGGTGAAGTAGAGTCGAGGCCATAGAGCGCGTACAATGGCGCGATTGCATTATTGGCCAGAGCTCGACATGTTTCATATTGCCCTACACGAACCTCAGATTGCGCCCAATACCGGAAACATTATCCGGCTCGCCGCTAACTGTGGCGCCCAACTTCATTTAATTGAGCCATTTGGCTTTGATCTCGAAGAGAAAAAGTTGCGCCGCGCTGGGTTGGATTATCATGATCTAGCGAGAGTGAGTCGTTACCCAAACTTTGACACATTTGCTGAAGCAATGGCTGGGCGGCGGATGTTTGCACTGACCACAAAAGGCAGCCGCCCTCACACTGAGCCGACTTATCAAGCCGATGATGTGTTGCTATTTGGCTCTGAAACCACTGGCTTACCGGATTCCATTCGCAATGGCTTTTCGCCAGATCATCGCATCCGCATTCCAATGATGGCTGATGCCCGAAGCTTGAACTTGTCTAATGCGGTGGCAATTGTCAGCTATGAAGCCTGGCGCCAAATGGATTTTGCTGGCGCGGTCAGCCAATAATTTAGTGACTAGGTTATAAAACCAAGTAGATCAATAAGCTATGCTCATGTCGAGGTCACATAATTGGCATTTGTTGGTGGATTTGTGATTCATTGGCGATTTACTAGTCAGACCAATCCGCAGATAATGGTTCGATAGTCAAAACAAGGGACTTGTAGTGTCACCATGGAACCGCTTGTGAGCGAATCTTCAGTCACTGAATCGGCAACATTTAAGCGCTTGAGACAACGTTGGCAGCAGTGCCAGCAAGGCGTAGCCAATGTGTCCTTTGTCCGAGGTGACCGTCGCGAACCGAGCTGCCGAATGATGGATCATTGGGCTGCTAGTGAGGGCTTAACAGCATTTCGCTGGCGCTTGTACGAACGTGATACCAGTCACCCGTTTAGTCCACTGCTGCCGCTCATTGCACAGGTTATCCGGCAACGTCAAATATCGCCCGAGCAGCTGCTTGACGGCATTGCTGTGCGTAACCAATACCGCGCCATGTTGCTGCGCTATTTCGCTGGTAAGTCTCCCTCTAGAATTGAGCTGCCACTGCCGGGAGAACTGGTCTATGAGCGCAATTTTGCCGCCGATTTAATTGTTTCCATGTTGCGTTGGCTTGCTCAACAAACGCCGTTGTGCCTGCTGGTTAGCGATTTCCAGTTCGCTGGACCTTCGACGTTACAGGTGGTGAGACGACTTGCAGACATCCAATCAGCCCACTTCATGTTGGTCATGTCGCTTGATCCAGAGTACATCCATGCTGATGAACGAATTCAGGACTATTGGCACGGATTTGTTGAGTGGCTAGATGGTGAACAAGGCTTTCTCGACGTTCATGAGCATGAAGTGACGGGAGCAAGCCAGGTTTGGCCTGAAAGCCCGTTTATAATGGCTAAAGATCCGCGAGCCATGTTGCGCGATTGCGAGGCGCTGTTGGCACTCATGTGCTTGCCCGAAGCGAGTTATGCTGCGGAGCAAACCGAGCGTAATTTTGTCGTCAAAGGGTTAAGTCACGACACCAGTTCGCGCTTGCACCTGCAGGCTTTCAAAGGCCATTGTTTGCTGTACTTGGGGGAGTTGGATGAAGCGTTCGATGCTCTCGATAGCATCTTGGAGCAAGCGCAGTTAGGCTCTGACCGCCGTGCATTGGCACGCGCCTATCGACACCTTTGCTGGGCATACATATACAAATCGGATTTAACTCAAGCACTTAGTTGTGGCCGCCAGGCAGTGAATTATGCCTCAGGTTTGGCTGACGAGCGCGAGCGCGCCAACTGCTTGTTTAACTACTTTGTCGCTTGTAATCGCGCCAACGCAGGTTTTGGTTTGGAACGCATTGCCGAGCTACTGCAGTTGTTGCAGCAATTAGAGATGCACAATGGCCAAATTTATGTGTGTCGGAATATTTTTGGTCAACTTGAACATTCATCAAAACTCAGTGAAACGCAGGCCCTAGAGGCCGCCAAAGAAGCGATCCGAATAGCGAGGACAACCGATCAGCGAGCGGGGTTGGCTGCGGCCTATCATTCGCGTGCTGTGGTGTTGGAGTCGATGCGGCGGATTCATCCAGCAAAACGTTGCTTCGCCATTAGTGAGCGACTCCGTAATCAATTACAAGACCCGGTAGAGATAGCCAGAGTGCGCAATGGGTTTGGCTATTTCTATTGTCAGCAAGAGCAATTCTTAGATGCGTATGACTATTTCAATGGTGCTTTGAAGCAAGTCATTAAGGCCAATGATGTTGGTGAGACCATTGCCACCATGTACAACTTGGCATGGCTTTATTTAATGGTCCGTAATTACCGCCACAGCGCCACCATCTTAGAAAAATTACGTCGTTTGATGGTAAGCCAGCATTCAAGTTACTTTGCCTATCGCAATCTGCATGATGTCCATTTGATTCAGGGGGTCGTGCTAGTCTTGAGTGGCGAATCGCTGAGGGCGCAGCAATGCTTGGAACGCAGCAAGCGCCTGTCGATTCCGATGTCGCAGTCCGCCAGTTTACTGTTGCCGATTTTGCAGTTGCTGTTAGGCGAGAGTGGTGGTCCAAGCAAACTTGATCGCGACAGCACCATCAGCAATATTGACCAGCGCCTTGCTACAAGTGTCCGATTACGCAATCAATTTCAGTTGTTGTGGTTAGAGGTGCAGGTCCGTTGTGCCCCGTCTCAAGAAGCTGCGATCGCGGCGCTTGAACAAGCCGATGCCATCAAATCACGGACGCCGGCAGGCTGGCAGGCATGTCGCCAATGGCTATTGGGCAATGAGGCTGTGCTGGTTAACTTGCCGCTACCGACGTTGGAGCTTGACCACCTGTTTTTACTCGCGCAGCAAGAGGCGCGATTAAACCAGTTATGGAAGCGAATGCGAGAGGTGCGCTTGATTAGCGCCCTGCAAGCAATTGGCTCGGATTGCTCTAGCGAATCGATGATTGCTCGAGAAACCGTCCGTTTACTCTGTGGCCATTATGATTTCCAAGTAGCGATGGTAGTGAACTGTCAAACGGAAAAAGCTGAAGTCATGGCTGTTCACGTTGACGGCCAAGTGCAAAATTTCCCAGTCGATGAACTGGCAGAGGACGTTCGTGATTATCGCAATCAGCAGTTGCTATTGAATCGCAGCTGGTTGTTCCGTGGTGGCAGCCAACGCTTGAGCTCGGTTTGTGTTTTGCCGCTACGAGATGGCAACCTACGTTGTTGTCAGCTAGTGCTGATTAATATCGATCAACCATACTCTCCCAGCAAGCATGATCAAGAAGTGCTATCGCTAATCGGCAACCAGCTTGCCAGCCAGTTGCTGGCGGTGCGGCAGCAAAACAAGTTGATTGAGTTAAGTTCGATCGACACCTTGACGGGTTTGGCCAACAGACAAGCGTTGCAAAGCACCATTCAAGATGAGATCAACAGGGTTCGCCGCTACTCCGGAAAAACTGGCTACATGTCGCTTGCCTTTATGGATCTGGATAACTTTAAGTACTACAACGATACCTTCGGTCATGATGCCGGTGATTTGTTGCTGCAGTGGTTTGCCGATTTGTTATTGGAGCAGTTAAGGGACGTTGATGTGGCTGGCCGTTGGGGCGGTGATGAGTTTATCGTATTCATGCCAGAAACAGGAGCCGAGCAGGCCCAGTTTGTCGGTGAACGGATTCTGCAGGCGCTCGTTAGTAAACGAGGTTTCACGGAGCCACTGAGCAAAGCGCTAAAGCGTCCGGTGGTTATTCCTCAGGAGAAATGGTTGAGTTGTTCAGTGGGGGTGACGCAGACGGATTATCGCTTGCATGCGCCCAATGCGGCGAGCATGCTGACCGAAGCGGACAAGGCTCTTTATCAGGCTAAAGGTAATGGTAAAGGGCAGGTGATTCGCTTTCAGAGCAACGAAACACCTGCTCAGTAAACACGCCCTAGCTGGCTTTCCCTTCGCTGGTCTGCTCGCGTGCTAACAAGTCAACCGCGGCAAGTTGAGCGGGCTTACCTTGATAGAGCACCTGATAAACCTGATCAACGATCGGCATTTCAATATCGAGGCGCTGAGATAAACGGTATACCTCATTGGTGTTGCGGTAGCCTTCTACTACTTGGCCAATCTCTTCAGCAGCTTGTTCAACGGTTTTACCTTGCCCTAATGCCAGACCAAAGCGGCGGTTGCGAGACTGGTTGTCGGTGCAAGTCAGCACCAAATCGCCAAGGCCAGACATACCCATAAAGGTTTCTGGTTTAGCGCCTAACGCAACGCCGAGCCGGGTTAGTTCCGCTAAGCCTCGAGTGATCAGTGCGGTACGCGCATTGGCTCCAAAGCCCATGCCATCAGCCAAGCCTGCGCCAATAGCAATAACGTTTTTAACCGCGCCGCCGAGCTGAAGACCGATGAAATCATCGTTGCGATAGACCCGAAAACGCTTGGCGCAGTGAAGTAAATCAGCGAGATCGGTGTCAAGCTGATCATCTTCACCGGCAACGGCAATTGCTGTTGGTAATCCCTTGGCAATTTCCATTGCAAAGGTAGGCCCTGAAACGACGGCTAGCGGGATGTCACCACCCAACTGCTCTTTGGCCACATCGCCAAGCAGTCGACCGGTTTCGGCTTCTAAACCTTTGGTTGCCCATGCCACCCGGGCACCTTCTTGGAGGTGTGGTTGGATACGCTTCAATACTTCAGCAAACGCGAAGCTAGGTACCACCACGAGAATGGTATTGCAGGCACTTGCTGCCTCGGCAATGTCATTGGTGACAGCGAGGGTGTCTGGAAACTCAACGCCGGGCAAAAACTCTTTGTTTTCGCGATCGGCTTGTAAGCGTTCAACGTGATCGGCTTCATGCCCCCAAAGCAGGGTTTGATGGCCATTGCGGGCGATCAATAAAGCCAGAGCGGTGCCGTATGAGCCCGCTCCTAATACAGTAATTGCTGGCGTTGGCATCGTGATTATGCGTCGCTACCGCTGGCGGCAGCAGCAGCTGCTTGAGCTTCTTGCTGGCGCTTTTGAACATAAGAAGCAAATAGCGCATCAAAGTTTACTGGCGCTAGGTTCAACTGCGGGAAGGTACCGCGAGTAACCAAGTTCGTCACTGCTTCACGAGCGTATGGGAACAAGATATTCGGGCAGAAAGAGCCCAACATGTGCGCCAGTTGTGCTTCGTTCACTTCACCAATACCGAAGATACCGGCTTGTTGTACTTCACACAGGAAAGCTACTTCGTCGCCAACGTTAGTGGTCACAGTCAGGGACAATACAACTTCATAGGCATCGTCAGTTAGTTTGCGGCTCTTGGTATCCAGATCCAATTTAACTTCAGGCTTCCACTCTTTTTGGAACACATCTGGCGCATTTGGCGATTCGAATGAAATATCTTTGATATACAAACGTTGAATGGCGAATTGTGGCGCTTCTGGCGCTGCGGTGCCGTTTGCTTGTACTTCTTCTGACATGGTTTTATACCTTATTCTGGCGTTGGCCTTTGGCCAACGAATCAAATTAAAAAATCTGTTATTTGCTGGCAACTGGTAAATTAGCCTGGCGCCATTCATTCATGCCGCCGCGCAGGCTGTAGATGTTTTCCAGTCCCAATTGTTTCAGCGTTGCGCAGGCTTTGTTTGCAGTCATGCCTGCTTCACACACAACTATAATGGGTTTGCCTGCCAGCTTTTCAAGCTCTGAACGATTGCTTTCTGTGATCTTGGACGCAGTGATGTTCTTTGCTCCAGCAATATGGCCCTTACGGAAACTATCGACAGCACGGATATCAACCACGGTGGCGTTGTCGCGATTGACCAACATGGTCAGCTCATGTGGAGAAACCAAGTCATAGCCACGAAAACGGCCGCCAATAAAGCTGTAAATCAACATACCGGCCAAAATGATCCAAGCTCCGCTCAATAGTGGATTGGCTGATACGAATTCAATTAGTTGATCCATCGTGTCTCTCTTCGTGAGGGTGAAAACTTATTTCGCCGAACGCTACGGTAGGCCGCGAAAATTGCCAACGGATTATACATAGAATATCGAATCGGGAGCACCCGTTTGTATGGCGCATTTTTCAACTCGTTGCCTTAAGCTGATTTGTGTCATAATAACGGCCAACAAAAGGAAGCAAAATTCGACGCCATGTGTTTGCCACCGAAACATCTGGCAGCAGTTTTAATTCATTGAAGGTACAAGAGAAACGCTAGCATGAGTGATCAAAAGAAAACGCTGGCCCTAATCATCCTTGATGGTTGGGGTTATCGCGAGGATGACACCAGTAACGCCATTCACCACGCCAACACGCCAAATTTAGACAAATTGGCTGCCCACTACGCCAGTGGTCTGATTTCTGGTTCAGGGTTAGATGTGGGTTTGCCTGACGGTCAAATGGGTAACTCGGAAGTAGGCCACATCAACATCGGCTCTGGCCGCGTGGTTTATCAGGAACTAACGCGGATTGCCAAAGCAATTAAAGAACGTACGTTCTTCGAAAACGCTGCGCTAGCTGGCGCGGTCGATAAAGCCGTGGCTGGCGGCAAGGCTGTTCACATTATGGGCTTGATGTCTCCGGGTGGCGTTCACAGCCACGAAGACCACATCATGGCCATGGTTGAACTGGCTGCAGAGCGTGGCGCCGAGCAAATTTATCTGCACGCTTTCTTAGATGGCCGTGATACGCCACCGCGCAGTGCTCAAGCAACATTGGAACGCTTTGCTGCTAAGTTCGAGGAACTAGGCAAAGGTCGTATCGCATCATTGTGTGGCCGCTTCTATGCCATGGACCGTGATAAGCGTTGGGAGCGCGTGCAGTCGTGCTACGAATTGCTAACTGAGGCGAAAACAGATTACACCTACCCAACAGCAGTTGAAGGTCTGCTGGCGGCGTACGAGCGTGACGAGAATGATGAATTTGTTGCGCCAAGCGTGATCAAAGCAGATGGCGAAGCTGACGCAGCTATTAACGATGGCGATGCGGTTGTATTTATGAACTTCCGTGCCGACCGTGCCCGTGAAATCACGCGCGCATTTGTCGATCAGCCGTTTGATGGCTTTGAGCGTGCAAAAGTGCCTGCACTGAGCGATTTTGTCATGCTGACCGAGTATGCCGCAGACATTGACACTACCGTCGCATTCCCACCAGAAAAATTGACCAACGTATTGGGTCAATGGCTGGCTGACAATGGTCGCACCCAGCTGCGTATCTCTGAGACGGAGAAGTACGCTCACGTGACGTTCTTCTTCAACGGCGGTAAAGAAGACCCGTTTGAAGGTGAAGATCGCATTCTGATCCCATCGCCAAAAGTTGCGACTTACGACTTGCAGCCAGAAATGAGCTCTGAAGATCTCACCAATCAATTTGTTGAAGCGATTAAGAGCAACAAGTACGACGTCATTATTTGTAATTACCCGAATGGTGACATGGTTGGCCACACCGGTAGCTTTGATGCTGCAGTGAAAGCCTGTGAAGCTGTTGACCACTGTATCGGCCGTGTTGTTGACGCGTTGGACGAAGTTGGTGGTGAGTGTCTGATCACCGCAGACCATGGCAATGCTGAAAAAATGCGTGATGAAAGTACCGGTCAAGCGCATACCGCTCATACCAGCGAGCCGGTTCCTTTGATTTACTTCGGTCGTGAGGCTGAGTTGGTTGAGGGTGGCAAGCTGAGCGATCTGGCGCCAACTATGCTCAACCTACTCGGTATGGAAACGCCGCCGGAAATGACCGGCAAGGTTCTTGTCAATCTGAAGTAAGGTTTAACGCAGTTGTCGTTATTTTCTTCTCGTTATCAGGCCAGCATTGTTGCTGGCCTGCTGTTATTGGTGGGCGATATTGCCTACGCCGCGCCTGAGCAGCCGCAAGGCAGTCAGCTCAAAGAAGTGCAGCAAGAGCTTGAGAAGCGAAAAACCAGCCTTAGTAAACAACAGCAAGCGCAAAAACGAGCTCAAGCCGAATTACGTTCGGTTGAATTAGATGTTGCTGCTCAAGCGAAAGAGCTGCACCAAACTCGAAGCCGAATTAAAGATAATCAAGCCCAGCAACGCGATCTCCAAGCGAAACGCAGTAAATTGGAACAGACACGAGCGGCACAGCAAGAAGTGTTAGCAGCACAGCTTGAGAGTCATTTTTTGGCCGGTCGTCATGACTATCTGACCATGCTGATGAATCAGCAAGACCCTGCCACTATTGAACGAACACTGACCTACTTTGAATACCTAAACAATGCCAGAGCTGATGCTCTTGAAGCGATTCGCCAGACTGAGCAGCGGCTCGAACAAGTTGATCAGAACTTGCTAGCCAATGCGCGTCAATTGGAAGAATTGTTGGGTCAACAATCCGCCGAGCAGCAACTGCTCAAAGCCCAAGAGACGCGGCAACAGCAAGCCATTCGCTCGCTGAATCGACAAATTAGCTCAGAGCAAGAACGTATAGAACAATTACAAGCAAGCGAGCAGGAGTTGCGTCGGTTGCTGGACGAGTCGGCCAAGACTCGCAGCTTGGTGAAACTGAGTGGCCTAAAGAAAGGCGCATTGCGGTGGCCAACCAAGGGCAGACTAAAGCACAAGTACAATAGCCGCCGACATGGCCAAATACGTTGGAAAGGCGTGCTGATCGACAGCCCTGTGGGTGATGACGTGAGAGCGATTGCCAATGGCAAAGTGTTATTTGCCGATTGGGTTAAAGGCATGGGCCTAGTGATGATTTTAGATCATGGTAAAGGCTACATGAGCTTGTATGGCCATGCCCAAACGCTGTTGCTTCAAGCTGGAGACGAGGTTCGTTCTGGCGATACCATCGCTCTAGTCGGCCAGAGTGGTGGACAAACCAGTGCTGGACTGTACTTTGAAATGCGTCATCAAGGCACGCCAATGAATCCAGCTTCTTGGTGTAAATAACTGATTTATAACAGCTAAAAACTTTTATTTTACAATTTTGATTTTCATCAAAGTCAAGTGCGGTTGTCTATTTTTCCGTATTAATTTTACTGGTATTCAAGCTCGTTTTGTGAGTTAATTCACATCCCCGAGTAATGCTGTCCCAGAACATTTTACTCTTAACCAAATGCCAGAGGTTATCCATGCTTGAATCGCGCAACATGACAGATGAGCAAACCCAATCGCCGACCAACACATTGGGAGATATGCTCACGATGATTGCAGCATTAGATCAGGACAACCAGCAAGGGTCAGCTGAAGACCCAGATGAAAGCATCAAGCTTGCATAAAAAAACGCCGCTTAAAGCGGCGTTTTTTTATGCTCGTTAGCAATGTTATTGATTAGCTGCAGAGGCGACTTGCTCTAAGTTACATGGAATTTCCAGTTGCTCTAGCTTTTGTTGCCAATCACTCAATAACTCAGTCATATGCTCAGCAATGATATTCATTTCTTCTGCTGACAAATCAGTTGTATTCCACTGACCCAAACTATGGCAACTGCCAGTCAGTAATTCCACCTGCTGCAATTCACTTTCCGGCATGGCGTAAACCGCGTGCCAGCCGAAGTAGATTCGATCGACAGGTTCGGCATTGGGGTTGCGACAACCAAGCATGGCTTCCAACGTTACTGTACGTTGCTTGTCGTCTGTTGCCATCAAGAAGCAGGCAAAGTCCTTGGCTGCTAATTTGACAACTTTTCTCCAAAGAGTATGAGACATGTAAAATCCGTCCGTTGGTTTGCTTCTAGGAACGTCTGAACCTCATGTTAACAATGCTAACCTGCTCATACAATGCGCGATTTCTCAAAAACCTAGGGTTGGGTTGCTTGCTCCAGCTCGATTAAGTGATCGAACGCATACTGGTTGCTATTACCGCAGGTATCCTGTTGCGCTTTAAAGTCGTGACAAAACTGAGGGCGGTTTGATTGACCAAATAGCTTGCAGCGATTGAAATCATCCAATTGAACGCAGCGCACACCAGCAGGCTTTCCGTTTGGCATTCCTGGGATCGGAGAGTTAATCGAGGGTACAATACAGCAAGCGCCGCAGCCGGCGCGGCATGAAAAATTTGTTTTAGCCATTCATTGAGCTTTTGTTGTCACAATTGTTTTAGAGAGTCGTCATGCGTTTAACCGTGTTGCCATTGCAACAAATCACTCCCGCGCTTTGTCAGGATTTGGCAAAACTACCTTTGCCTGACGGGGTCAATGATATCGAATCTTGGTTGCAACAGCAGCAATCAGAAATTTGGTTGGCCACCTTTAATGCCAAAACTATTGGCTTGTTGCTGCTGTCTGTGAGTGAATCGCTGTTGAAAATTGACTGGCTGGTCGTTCGAGAAGCCACTCGTAGACGAGGAGTGGGTCGCTATTTACTGGAACAGGCAGTTGCAGCGCACGACGGTGTAGCAACTGTGGTGGAGGCGAAAGAGGGTGACATTCCCCAGTTACAACAATATGGCTTTCTAACGGCGCTTGGTTTTACCGATCAAGGCGGTGGCCGTTGGGGCAAAAAGTGACAGGAATTGGTCTCTGATGTGCCGTCCTAAAATAAGTTGACGGTTTTTGATTAAGCCAGCGTTCCTCCAACGCTGGCTTTTTTGTGCACTTCTTCTGGCGTTTTCATGCCAAGGCTCAAGTGC
>NZ_NGNS01000003.1 GCF_002165625.1 Neiella marina | reverse complement strand
TGGCTATGGTCCATGTTCTTGTGCTGGCTATGGTCCATGTTCTTGTGCTGGCTATGGTCCATGTTCTTATGCTGGCTATGGTCCATGCCCATAATGTGAACAGCAATGATGCAATAGCCTTGCTCGACTTCAGTGATTTCAAAGTGGAGCTTTGTACCGGGCTTGAGTTTGGTCATATCGACTGAATCGGCTAGGTGAAAATCCATCACCATCGGCGGCCATTGCCAAGCATCAACTGCTTGATGGTCAACTGTCGCTATGCGCTGCTCGCCATTGATGGCTTTAATCACACCTTCAGCCCAGACACTTTCGGGCTTGTCTTGCTGGTAAATAGACATGCGACTGAAGTCTGAATTAATACTCGATTCTGAATCGAGTAAAAATTGTGCCGAGGTAACCACTTGGTCGCCCTCTGCTACGCCAGCGATAATTTCTGCTTGTTGCTGATTGACTCGACCGAGCGTTACTGCCACTGACTTAAACTTGCCATCTCCGAGAGCTAATACCAGTCGGTCTTGCTGGCCAGTTCGGATCACTGCTTCGTTTGGCACCACCAACCGCTCGTTAGACGATTCGGCATGGATTTGGATCTGCGCAAACATATTAGGCTTAAGCGTCTCATCTGAATTATCAAAGCGCAGCCGAACTTGTGCGGTGCGGTTGGTTGGCTCCAACATTGGATAAATGTAATCCACCACGCCTTGCCAGCGACGCCCGGGCAAGTAATCCAGAGTCATGGTTACGGCATCGCCAACCGCAACCAAATTCGCTTGGCGCTCAAATATTTCTGCCGTCACCCAAACTTCATTAAGTGGCCCCAACGACAAAATAGTGTCGCCTGGTTGAACAAAATAACCTTCTGACACTTCCAGCATCTCTACAACACCAGTTTGTGGTGCATAGATGGTTACCGTTTGCGATGCTTTACCGCTCGCCACCAGTTGTTTGATTTGTCGTTCTGGTACATGCAACGCGCGAAGACGTTCTTTTGCCGCTTCGATGAGCGCTCGATCGGCTTTCTCCAACGTCAATAGCAACTCTTTTTGCGCGTTGACCAGCTCGGGCGAATAGATAGAAAACAGCGCTGCGCCTTTTTCTACTCGTTCTCCAACTACCTTGATATTGAGGGTATCTAACCAACCCTCTACTCGGGGGTGGATATGGATCAGAGTGTCTTGATTAAAGCCGACATAGCCAACGGTAGAAATAGTATCTGACAGTGGTTTGCTTTCGACCATTGCCGTTCTTACCGCTAAGTTGTTTTCAACTTCAGGGGCAATTTTGATTGTGCCGGGACTGTCGGCATTGTTGTCTTGTTCGGCGTAAACGGGAACAAGATCCATCCCCATTGGCGATTTACCTGGGCCATCACGACGATAGTTGGGATCCATCGGTGCCACCCAGTACAGCGGTTGGTCTGACTGTGCTGAAGCATCACTATGGTGTGAGTTGCCTTGAGCAAGATGATAGCCAGCGGCACCGATGGCGATACCAATGATTGCAGAAAAAAATACCGAAACTAACCGATTCATTATCAAACCTCTAAATAGAAAAATGTCACAACTAATCACTCCGATTCGGAGCAGAGCCGGACGAGGTTTTAATTCAGCAGTCGTTGAGTGGTAATAAACAGTGGTGGATAGCCCGAATTAGGCGGTTCAGTATCTGGCTTAGAGGCATCACTGCCAATCATCGCTTGGAAGCTCAGAGCCATCGAGTGCGACGCAAAATACCCTAGCGCAACCAGTGCCAGTAGCATCAAGGCTACACCACTGCTACTGAGTAACTTGGTCATTGGTTGATCGGCTTTGTCGGCACAGTGGCTAGATTGATTTGGCGCTGGGTGAGATAACTGTGATTTAGCCGAACCAGCCATTGTGTGATGATGTTGATGGCCTGACATCATTGTTGAAGCTTGGTGTGGTTCTGTAACAACCGCCATCTCCGATTGCATTGGTTGCACCTTGGTACAGACAAACCCCAAACACAGCACAAACCACAGCAATAAAACGATTGCTGTTTGTTTTCGTGATTTGTGAATGAGGGCTGCAGCCAACAGTCTATCTACCAAGTGATAAAAACTGTTTTAGTTTGCGCTATTTCTTAGCTGCTGACCAACACAAAATGTAAATAAGCTTGTTCGATTGAGCAGGGGGACGGGAGATAGTGGCTCATTGCCACTATCTCACAGGGGGGAGGTTATGGCTTAAATAGTACAACAACACTGCCATCAACATCAGCTTCATCGATGTAGCCGACGGCACCAGGCTTAGCCGCTACTGCAGCCTTCATGGCGACGGCAGAGCTATGTTCTGACGGCGCTGCTGCCTTACCAGTGAACACCAGTCGAGACCAGTAAGACTTGAGCTGAGCATCGCTTTTGCCGGTCACTTTGTCGTGAAATTCAGTGCGAATAGGATCACCAGCGGCAAGTTCATTGACCGTGACTGACATACCGCCGGGTAACTTTTTCGATTTCGCCAGATAGATTGCCTGAGCTTGCTTCTTGGTCAACTGGTCGGCAGTCGCGGGGTGGCCAATCATCACCACCGCTGCTGAGCTGGTGTGGGCCAACAAAGCTAAGGAGGTGGCTAGAAAAATACGCTTAATCATTATTCTCTCCTTAGAAAATTACATCAAATACAACCGAGTAAATGGCGGCATCTTCAAACTGTTGATCGACGTATGGGATCGGATTGCCGCCAATACTAGTGATACTGACATTGTCGCTAAACCCAGCGGCAGTGCTACCAAAGTCGTCAAGTAAAGTCGCATCAAACTTCACAGCCATTGCCGGAGCAAAATCCCAACGTAAACCTAATGAGTAAGCCGTGCGCTCAGAATCCAATGGATTACGTAAGCCTAGCTCTGGTGGGTAAGCTCGCTCGTCATCATCTTGCGTTTCTGAATTTGCGTACATGATGTATGGGGTGAATACATCATAGCGATAGGCGAGGGAGACATAGTAGGAATCATAGTCTGGGAATATGCCGTCCACATCAACTCTCGTCCACTCGCTCATGAACAACCAGTCACCGTTATCCCAGCTGCCTCCAAAGCCAATGAATTTGCCATCATTACCGTCAAGACTGTCATCATCAGATTCCAGACTGGCTTGGGCTACTGATGTACGGAAGCCGAAGTTGCCATAGGAAAGCTCTACTGCAGAGCCAATGATTTCAGTCATTTCGGTATTGAAGTTGCCTCTTACGTCTGATTGCCCAACGAACGGCTGAACAGTCAACGTGGCATCGCCGACATCAAATGACGTTCTTAAGTCAAATCCTTCATAAGTCGAGCTTGGTACGTTGTTGTAGACTTCAACCGATGGCCGAGCAAATGGATAGGCATAGCCGACTTCTAGATAATCGGACAACATAAAGATTGGTAGCCGCAAGCGTCCGCCGCGAACCATAACATCGTTGTCAAAGGTATATGACACGTATGCCCATTCGACTTCTGGGTCCCAACTATCAGTGCCACGACCGACCAGCTGAATGACCGCTTGCGCCTGTTCGTTAATGTCGAATGACATTTGCAAGGCCACCATGCTGTCAGGGGCAAAGTCGATTTTGTCATCTTCAAAACCGCCATAGCCATCGGTGTCGTAACCGACTAAATACTCCAAGTCTTCGGTTGCAACACCAAAGCCAACAGAGGCAAAGCCATTGATGGTGAAACGGTCCAACAGATCGCTGGAGTTTTGCTGTGCTTGAAGAACTGCAACTTGTTGTTCGAGTTGTTGAATGCGTTCTTGATCAGATGATTCTGCCGCCATCGCTTGCATAGAACAGCATGCCAGAGAAGCAAGAGTCGCTGTCGTCAGCTTATTGGTTGTCATAGTTTCGTTCTCTAGTGGTGTGTTAAATAGGCCCCGTAAGCCATTAGGGGCCCAATTTCGGACTAGACCTTAAACTGGCCAGTCACAGAAGTGAGTTTCTGGGTCACAGTGCGTATCGATTGGCTGATTTGATCCAGCTCTGATGTACTCGTCGTTGCCTGTTGCGCCATTTGTTGAATTTGGTCAACTAGATCTTGGATCTGTTGCGATGTCTGGTGTTGTTCGCCAGTTGCCGTTGCAATCTGATCATTGACCACTGTGATGGCGGCAACTTTCTCGGTAATGGTTGCTAATGATTGACCGGCTGAAGATGACTGCTGGACGCTACTAGTGGCCATAGTATTACCACGATCCATGGCTTCAACCGCCGACTTGGCTGTGCTTTGTAATTCTTCTAACACCGATTGAATCTCATGGGTTGATTCTTGAGTGCGAGAGGCTAGGGTACGCACCTCATCGGCAACCACTGCAAAACCTCGACCTTGTTCGCCTGCGCGAGCCGCTTCGATGGCGGCATTTAATGCCAGTAGGTTGGTCTGGTCGGCAATGCCGCGAATCGCTTCGAGGATATCACCAACGTTGTTGGTGTAACTTTCGAGGTCGGCAATAACACTGGCTGTCGATTGCATCTCATCAGCCAATCGATTGATCGAGTCGATGGTGGAATTGACTACATTGCTTCCAGACACTGCCTCTTGGTCTGCTTTCGATGCTGCTTCAGAGGCTTCAGATGCGTGTTCTGCGATATGTTTGACTGAGCCGAATAGTTCATTCAGTGCTTGTGTGGTCTGCGCAATGGCTTGCCCTTGAGAACCAATCTGCTCGTTGGTTTCTGTGCTGGCATGGGCCAGTTGATCGGCAACTCTACTTAATTCCTCGATGGTGCTTAACGCTTCACTCAGGCTCTGCTGCATTTTGTCGAGGAATAGATTAAAGAAGTGAACTAACTTGGCCATTTCGTCTCGACCAACGTATTCGATTCTAACCGTCATATCGCCGTCGCCCTCGGCTATGTCTCGCAAGGATCGAGTCAGTTGCTTTAGGTTGGTGGAGATCTTGGCGCTGATCACTAAGGTGATGGCAACGATCACCAGAATGGCTATCACACCAGTGACTAATGTGGTTTGTAGGCTTGTTTCGCCACGTTGATTCAGCTCATCGATTAAACCGTGAAATTTGTTTTGGCTTTGTTGCTGAAAATCGTCCAATAAACCCTGCAACGCGCTCAATTTGTTTGCTGTGTCTGCTGCTTTGGCGCCAATAGTGGCGAAATCAGCGGTGCCATCGATCATTGATGCTGCAATTGAACGAGACTGCTGGTAATAGTTCTTCGCTTGTTGCTCGATTTGAGACACTTCATCAGCTCGGTAGCTGACCAATTGTTTTTGGCTGGCTAAAGACTCAAGCAACGCATCGAATTGACTGTCGGTCAGCTGTAACGATTCTTCATCGCCTATGGTCACTGCCGTATTGAGGCCTTCGGCGATTCGTTCAAGTTGCACATTGTTAAACGTTGCGCGCTCCAACACCGGGTAATAAATTGTTCTGACTTGGTGAAGAATCTGGTTGGAACGATTTGCCGCCGAAGCACTGACAAACATTAGGATTAGAAATCCGATTAAAGCGAATACACTAATCAGAAAGATTTTATTTCGAACAGAAAGATAGTTCAGAAATGTCATCAAGAGCTCCGGTTGATAGCCATCCGTGCTAATAAAATGTTAAAGGTATGATGTTTAACGGAGATTCTCGCATGGAAGAATACTCATCCCTAATTAAATATGCGTTAAAATACTGTTATCTATAGCTTATAAGGTAGAAGTGATTTGCCTGATATGACAATAAAGTTACCTTCATCAGTCAATATTTAGACATAGAGCAACTTTCATACTCACTGAATTTACTTTTATTTGAGAATTGTTGTCACAAAACAGTCGTCGTTAGCGATTTAAAATATAGTTAAAACTTGGATAGTTGAAGGATATATTGCACTGTTGTAGCCATTATGTCGGAAATCTGTAGTGGCGGTGATTCATCTTAAATATAAGAAATGCCCTGACCACTGGCTACAGCAGTCAAGGCAAGTCAGATATCAATTGACGTTTATTTCAATTGAGCTTGCTCAAGCTGGTCAAAGAACTTCAAAGTTGTCGCTACATGCCGGTGCCAATACGACCACTCGTGGCCGCCAGCATAAACTTGAAAATCGTGCTTTATACCGATTTCAGAAAGTTGCTTTGAAAGCTCCATGTTGCTGGCAAACAGAGAATCTTCTTCACCACAATCGAGTCGCAGAGGAGGGGTGTTTGCCTTGTTCAAATTGAACCAGTGGAGCAACTCCGCCTCATGGCTATCAACGCATTGATAATTGCTCACCGGATACTCAACAAATTGCTGCAAGTCTGCCAGTGTGGTCACAGATGAGTGAGCTGATAAACCGCTAAATCGAGCGGGGTACTTCGCACCTAACCGCAAGGTACCGTAGCCACCCATGGATAAACCGCTCAGGTAGATTCGGCTGTTTTGACTAAGGCAATCACATTGCTCGATTGCTGCATTAATCACATCCTCAACGATCCAACGCTCAAAGTTACCTTGTGGCAACGGCAGGTAAGCTGAACCTTCCCATAAACCACCATCTGAAGGCATCACTAAGACAAAGTCACCTAGGCCTTGAACTTTGAGTTGCTCGTAAACCAGATGGACGCCACCTAGACGCATCCAAACCCAGTGCGAGCCATATACACCATGGAGTAGTACCACCATCGGCACATTGCTGGTGCTGGGCGATACCGAATTGTAAATGGTGACATCTCGCCGTCCTTCGATATGACTGCTATTGATCGTCACCGTGGTAGTATTTGCTTCGCTAAATGCCGGATCAGACACTTCAAGCCGTTGAATTGCCATAATTAGCTCTGCCCTTGGTCGAATACCACAACACCTTTGGCAATGCGACCATTGAGTAAATCGTCGAATGCTTCGTCCATTTGCTCCAGGGTGTAGGTTTTACTGACCAACTCATCAAGCTTCATTTGCTTGTTATCATAAAGGCTGAGGATGCGGCTGAAATCTCGCTCCGGATTGCACATCCCGTACAGCGGATTAATGTAAGTTTTGTCCCACTCAAATAGTTCACAGTCAAAGTCAATCCGCTGCTCAATACCACTGACTTGAACTGCAGTGCCTGCGCTACGAATCAATGTCAGCGGCGCCGAACCTAGGGCCGGGATAGCGGTGCACTCAAAGGCGTAGTCAGCACCGCGACTGTCCGTTAGAGCGCGCACTTGTTTTTTAACCTCTATGAAATCTAAATCGGCTTTGTCGGCGATGACACCGTGAGTCGCACCAAACTCTTTCGCTTGAGTGATCCTGTCTTCATTAATGTCGATAGCAATGATCTTTGCTGCACCAGACTGTTTGGCGGCTTGTATAACGTTAAGACCAACGCCGCCACAACCAATGACACAGACACTGCTACCGACAGTGACGTTGGCAGCATTGACCACCGAACCCCAACCGGTCATTACGCCACAGCCGATAATCGACGCCGATTCAAACGGAATATCGCTGTCAATTTTCACCACGGCTTGGGTTTTCACCACCGCATATTCGCTCATGGTGCCTAGGTGAAATGAACGCTCAATAGGGGAATCATGGTGGTGGCTGCTTTCAATGTGAGCGTGGCCTTTTAAGTCACAGCCACAGACGGGTGAATTGTTTTCACAGATATGGAGGTTGCCTTCACGGCATTGGAAGCACTCGCCGCAAGGGATCGCCCAGTTAAGGATCACCTTATCACCAACTGCCAAATCGGTTACGTCCGGGCCCACCGCATCAATAATGCCAGCTCCTTCGTGGCCAACAATGAATTCCTTGTTCCAGTTCTGAATACTGTCCCAGTCGGTGTGACAGATGCCAGCAGCCATAATTTTGATTCGAACTTCTCCGGCAGCAGGCTCGCCAACTGTGATTTGTGAGACTTTATAGTCGCCTCGGCCATTTGAAATAAGCGCTTTTACTTGTTTCATGTTTCTCTCGTTTGTTGGTCAGAGGTTTAGTTATTCAGCCGTTGCATTTCCATTTGCAGGTCATTTACCCTGTAAAAATGAATGGCTAAGTTTATTGTTAGGGTTTATGAAAGACGTTTATTGCGAACCTTTTTGTATTGAAAAAGGCCACCAATTTGAAATTCATCACGTCAGTTATAAGGCCCAAGATCCTTATTCTTGTTATTTTCACTTTCATGAAGTTCACGAATTTATTTTGTTTGACGACATCGATGGCGAATATTTTTATAGCCAAGGCCAATCCAAGTTAGCCAACAACGATATCGTTTTTACTCCGGCGTTAGAGAGCCATGATTTTGAGCTCTCCGATGCCGCCAAGTCTTGGTATATTCTGCAAGTTGATCCTCGTTTTTTTGCTGCCAATGGCTTTGAGCAATGGCAACAGCTATTTAAGCAAGGCGTTCATTTACGCCTACCTGAGCAACACATTAACGAGGTCAAACAGCTCTCCCGATGGCTGCTTGCAAGCTATGTTGACAATCCGTTGAGTGAGAAAAGCGCTACTTTATTGAAACTACTTATCATCTGGATTGCCGAACACGGTCTCCCGGTAAAGCGCGATGTCATTAGACCCATCAATCACATTGCTGGATTCGATAAACTGAAACCGGTGATGGTGCGGTTTCAAAATGACAAGGCCATCGGTTTATCGATGACTGAAGCCGCAGAACTATGTCACTTATCGGCTTCTCACTTTTCTCGCTTGTTTAAAAAAATTTATCGCCTGAGTTTTTCCGAATATTCGTTGCGCTATAAACTGTATAAAGCGGCACGGTTGCTCAGCTCAGGTCACCAATCCATTGGTGATATTAGCGACCAGCTTGATTTTTCCAGCACTTCTCACTTCAT
This sequence comes from Neiella marina, assembly GCF_002165625.1. Lineage (GTDB taxonomy): Bacteria > Pseudomonadota > Gammaproteobacteria > Enterobacterales > Neiellaceae > Neiella > Neiella marina. Next base: position 279,897 of record NZ_NGNS01000003.1, on the reverse strand, counting down.
TGCTCAATTCAAAAAGCAGTTCTCGGTTACGCCATTGCAATATCAAAAGAAAGTGCGCTCTCGGTTATCTGATTAGCCCATTGCGGTGGTAGCCAACTGGGTTAAGCCCTAGTCAATCAAATTTGCCAATTTGAGTTCGATGCTGGTGTCTGCAACATGGGCTTTGTTGACCGCTTGCCGAGTTTTGATCAACTTGGTACCCAACACGTAAGCTTTGGCTTGATTGACTGCATCGACGGCCACTAACTCATGTTGTTTGAAGTACCAGACTGAAAACTTGTTGGGCTCGATCTCTTGACGTGTAATCGCCTCATCGTGATCGTCGGATAAACCAACCATTTGCAGTTTGACGTCGTATTGATCGGACCAGAACCAAGGAATTGCGTCGTAAGTTTGGGGTTTACCGCATAAGTGAGCTGCGGCAACTTTGGCTTGGTCGACGGCGTTTTGCACTGACTCTAAACGCAGCTTGCGGTCATAGTGGGGGTTATGATGATAGCTGCAGTCACCGATGGCATATATCGCAGGATTACTGGTTTGGCCGTATGCATTGACCGCTATGCCATTTTCTAACATTAGTTCTGCTTGCGCTGCCAGCTTGGTATTAACGCTAACGCCAACGCCAATAATCACCATATCGCATTGAATCTCGGTTGCATCAGCGCAGCGCAACACATAGCCGCTGTCACTCACTGAAATTGCATCTACTTGCTTGTCGGTGGCGATATCGACACCTCGTTGCTGATGCAAGTCAGTGAAAAATTTCGACATTTGGGCTGTAGTAACGCGCGCTAGAATACGACTTTCGCGTTCGATTACGGTGACATCAGCCCCCATCTTCCGCAGCGAGGCGGCAGTCTCAAGGCCGATGTAGCCGCCACCGATAACAGCCACTCGTTGGCGTTGTTGTTCAGCTAAGTTGCGATAGGTTTCGCGGATGCGATTAACGTCTTCGGCATTGCGCAATGTAAACACGTTCTTAGCATCAGCAAGGCCAGCAATAGGCGGTACAAATGCATGTGCGCCGGTGGCAATAATTAGTTTGCCGAAAGTTAACTGCTCGCCGTTAGCCAGTAATAGGGTGTTCGTTTTGGCATCGAGCTCCTCAACGGCAACGCCGAGTTTGAGCTCGATGTCATTTTGTTGATAGCTACTGATGGGCTTCAATAAGTGGCTGTTGATGTCATCATCTGAGGTCAAGTAAGCCTTAGACAACGGTGGTCTATGGTAGGGCAGGTGCGGATCCGCATCGATGAGGGTGATTGGACCGCTCCAGCCTTCTTTGCGCAGGGCAAATGCGGCATTGACTCCAGCATGGCTGGCACCAATGATGACACAGGTTTGGTTTAGATGATCAGACATATCAATATTCTTCATACTGGCTGCAATTTGGCGCTAGAGCTCGGTTTAACCGGCAACTGTCAAAGTGACGCCATCAAGTTGCTCGGTGATCTCAATTTGGCAACATAATCTGCTGTATTCGTTGGCATTGTCGTCGAGCTCTAACATGTCCTGTTCGATTTCACTGGCGGCACCCACTTTGTCGACGTCTTGTGGCGCGACGTGGACATGACAAGTGGCACATGAACACACGCCACCACAATCGCCATCAATGCCAGCAATGTTATTGCTGACAGCCAACTCCATTACTGAGCCTTGTTCTGCTTCTAAAGTGACAGATTCATTGTCAGGGGTAACAAAGGTAATTTTTGCCATGGTTGTCTCTCGCTCTATCGTTGTTTTCGATTGGGTCAAACTAGTTACCAGTGAAAGTGACATTAAGGCGATGGAAGCCGACTTTGCGCTGGAACTGCTGCCAATCTTCTATGTTTTCTTCACAGTCGTGGATCTGAATTTGGCCGACTTTGGCTGCCAGTTGAGTTAGTAAAATCTGCAAAATTTGGCGGGCGTGAGTCGCACCCAAACAATTGTGATGGCTGAAGCCAAAGGCCACATGAGGGTTTACTTTGCGGTCCAATTTGACCTCGTTGGGTGACTCAAAAACGGTTTCATCGCGATTAGCAGATGCCCAACACAGTGAAATTCGGCTATCAGCTTTGGCGGCATGCTGACAAACGCTGGTATCTTCGGTTACCACTCGTCCCATGTGAGTGAGAGGGGAGAAGTAGCGCACTAATTCTTCCACCGCTTTACCCGTATTCTCAGGATGCTGTTGTATGTATCGGAGCGACTCTGGGTGATCAGCAAAGTAGGCAATGGTGTTGGTAACAGCATTAATCACCGTATCGCGACCGCCGGCGAAGGTCAGGATCATGACGCCTTTGACTTCTTCTTTGGTTAGCTTGCGGCCCTGAAAATCGCTGTTTAGCAACACCGAATACAAGTCATCCGTTGGCTTCGCTGCTGCGCGGTCTATTTGACCATCAATGTAGTCGTATAGGATGTTGGCTTTGGACGCGTCGAGCGCACTGTCTTCGCTACGGAACACGTGAGTGCCCCAACTGATCCAAGTCTCCGATTCTTCAAATGGAGTGTTGAGCAGTAATGTCAATGCTCGTGATTGCAAACGCAGAGCAAATTCTTCAACCACTTCCACGGCACCTTGTTGTACTACCTCATCGATTAGTGAACCGATAATGTCATTGAGCTGATCTTGATAATCTTGCTCAAGTGGTCGTTTGAACCAGGGCTCAACAATTGCTCGGTAGTCGCCATGCTCAGGAGGATCGACTTCAAACGGAATTTGTCGAGTATCACGAATATGAACTTCAGACGGTACCACGATGCGGCCGGCTTCTGCGCCTGATTGAAATTTTTGCCATTGATGGGCACATTTGCGAACATTCTTTAGGCCCAACACCATAGTGACAGGATCGTTTTGATCATCGATGGTGCTGACTCCATCGCCTTGTCGAGCTTGCTCGAATGGATCAGGAAATTCGCTGTGATTCATGGTGCCTCCACTCATTGCATTTATTGATCTAAATCATTTAAATGTCATTTTATGAGCGAATATTTTTTAAAGTAGCCTTATATCGACCAAAAATGTCATCTATATGCTTTGTTTTAATGTTGTGTGAGCTGGCGCACTAAATTTTAATTGTTAACAATGTGGCTTTTTGAAACGATCTTTTTGAGATAAGCGTTGAGAAATGTTGGCGGGTATGAGGACAAAAAAAGCGATGCACTCAGGCATCGCTTTTCGGTTTCTGAACAAGGGCCATTGACTGGCTGATATTACCCGTAAGTTTGCACCGCGTAGTCATAGCATTGCTTCAAAATGCGAATAGCACGGCTGTCGTCAGCGTGGGTTTCGCTCAGACTTTGAATGCGCGCCATCATTTGCTCTAAGGTCAGCCAGTCGGAATCTGGCTCAAAAATCCGTTGACGACAAAACTGCAGCCACTGTTGCTGTTCGGTATCCGACAGGCTCGATGGATAATTGCGAGCCTTATAGCGAAACAGCAGGGTGTTGAGCCTTGGATCATCAAATAAGGTATCGAGACCCGCGAGTTGTTCGGGTTGTTGCTGATGAAGCCAATCCATCTGCTGTTTATCTGGATTACTGATAAAACCATCGTAAAGAGCAATATCGGCATCAGTTGGTGGCCGTTCGTCTGCTCCTTGATGTTCCAGCTCTAACCATTCGGTCAGTTTTGCGAGCAGCGGATGCCAATGCTGTTGCAATTGTTTCAGTCTTTGCAGGCAAGCGTTGCGGTCAATGCCAATGCGCTCAGCATCTTCTGGCCGCAACGTTTTAGCGGGAGCAATCACCGGGCATTTGTTTGATTGCACCCACTTTAGCGGAATCGGCAGCAGTCCTTGCTCCTGTAATTGCTGTCTTGGGGTATACATGCGTTGTTTGATAGTGACGGCATCTAACTCAAGTAACGGCGTAATGTCCATGGTCAGATTGATCATCAAGAACTTGGTTTTTTGCCGACTGTCTTGCAACACCGGCATCACCCAAGCACAGCAGCCTTGGGCTGGCGATATTCGACCGCTAATGTGCATTAGCGGTTGCGGGCCTTGCGGATGTGTCATGGCGTCGTTGACCATTGCTTCAATAGCTTGCTTACCGCGATTATCGAAGAAATATTGATAGAGCTTGGGCTGCTTGTCTTTGATCAGCTTCGCCATGGCAATGGTGGCATGGACATCGGATAACGCATCGTGAGCATTTTCGTGGGCTAGCCCATTGGCTTGAGTCAGCAACTCGAGCTTAAAACTGACATTGCCTTCGTCATTGGTTGGCCATTCGATACCTTCAGGACGAAGGGCGTAAGTGGCCCTCACCAAGTCAATCAGATCCCAGCGGCTATTGCCGTTTTGCCACTCGCGACCATAAGGCTCCAACAGGTTGCGATACAAGCTGTGACGAGTCACTTCATCATCAAATCGAATCGTGTTGTAGCCAAGAGAACAGGTACCTGGTTCACTCATGTGCTGCTGAATCTTGCGCATGAATTCGCATTCAGGTAGGCCTTTTTGTTGGGCGATTTGCGGTGTGATGCCTGTCACCAAACATGCCTCGGGTGCAGGCAAGTAGTCCGGTGCTAATTGGGCAAAGAGCTCAATAGGGCGACCAATTGGATTGAAGTTGGCATCGGTACGAATAGCAGCAAATTGCACGGGGCGATCACGACGAGGATCAACGCCCCACGTTTCGTAATCGTGAAACAAAAAGGTTTGGCTCATGGCAGGCTTTTGATTGCTTAATGGCGAGTTGATAGCAAGGTGCAGTGAGTGTACCACGGCTCGCTAGGCTGCTAAACAGAGGCAAGTCGGTGGCACTAACTTGCCTCTGAAATGGCTCAGAAAAAGTGAACCATTACTCATACTTAGCAGGCTGGTTCGGCTGTGGCAGAGTGGCTTGAATAAAATCTCGGAGATCTTGATTCGATTGTTTTAAGTCCTCTGCTCGCAGATACATCATGTGGCCGCTGCGGTAGCCCTTGTAACTCAAGCGGTCAGCCATTTTGCCACTTGGATCGAGTTGCCACATGCTGTATTTGGCATCAAAGTAGTTGGTGCCACCATCGTAGTAACCGGCTTGAATCATCACATTCAGGTATGGGTTTTGCGCCATCGCTTGGCGTAGGTTTTCACCAGTATTGTTGTCGGTTCGATCCCACGGGTGAACATCGCCAAGCATTTGGTACTTGATGTCAGTATGGTAGTTCAGTTCTTCGCGCAGATAGGCATTGATAGCTGGCGTAAATGAATGCAGCCATGATGTTAATTCAGCATTGTAATCTGGGCTATCGCCAACACCATCCTTATCGATGCCCAAGTAGCGTGAATCAAGACGGCCAATGGTCAAACCCTTTTCGCGCAGTAGCTCTTTCCAAAAATACCAGGTCGAGATATCCAAGTTCGACTTGATGACTGCATCCACACTCAGACCAGAGTATGTTGCCACTTGCTCGGCGATTTGTTGTTTTTGGCTAGGATCAATGAAGCCGCCTTTAGCCAAAGCTGGGATATATTGATTGATGGTGAAAGCTTCTACTTGCGGCAACAATTCTTCTAAATCAATCTGTTGCAGGTGCTCTGGCAATACTTTGTGGTACCACGCCGCGGCGGCAAAGTAAGGCAGCCGGTTGGCTGCTTTAACCGGACCGTTGCGCTCGATCCCTAAATCTGTCGGTGATACGAGGACCACGCCATTAAGGTACATCCATTGACGATTTTGCAGCTCTAGCGCCAGACCTGAAACGCGAGTGGTACCGTAGCTTTCACCAATTAGATATTTTGGTGAGCGCCAACGCTCATTGCGGCTGACAAAGGTATTGAGCCACTCGGCAAGATATTTGATATCGGCATTGACGCCAAAGAACAATTCTTTTTGTTTGTCTTTGTCTGGCATCTTGCCGTCTTCATCGGGCAAAACACGGGAATAGCCTGTGTTCACTGGATTGACATAAACAATATCTGCGACATCGAGAATTGAATATGGATTTGCTTTAACGCCATAGGGTTGCAGCGGATAACCCTCATCATCGACGTTAATTGCACGTGGACCGGTATAGCCAATGTCCATCCAAACGGAGGCTGAGCCTGGTCCGCCATTAAAGGAGATCATTAGTGGGCGCTTGCCCAAATCCTTGATGTCATTGCGGGTGTAATAGGTGTAACTGAGTGTGGCAATGGCATCACCATTGTTGTTCCAGACCGGTTGTGTTCCGACTGTCGCGGTGTAATCGAAGCGTTGGCCATCCACTTTGGTTTTGTGTTCGGTAACCACTTGATGGTCAATCGCTATGGCACGGCGATGCTGACTAACATCGTACCGATTGGCTTTGGTTGATGAGTCATCTTCGGCCAATACCGGTGCCATGGTGATCAAAGGAGTAAGGCTGAACAACACAGCAGCAAAAGAAGTCGCCTTCATAATAGTTCTCTTATCAAATTTAGAGTCGCCAGAAAAGTCGTTGGGCACGGTAGCATTGTGCCCATAACTGAACAAGCTGACGGCGACAACTAACTGGTGCAGCGAACGTAAACAGGCAAGTTGTCGGTCAATTGGAGCTGTTTTATGGTTTGTTATGAAGGTGAGTCGCAGCTGACCTGATCGGCTGTTACCAGCAACCGGACGCGTTTGTGAATTTCGCTATTGGTCACATAACCACAGCGGCCAGATAAAATAGCGCCATCGGCCATTGTGATATGGAATTGATACTGACCATCAGACTGTTCCAGTGAGTAATAGATAGTATTTTTTCCTTTGGCCTCGATGCTGCCAAAATCCAAACCTGAATTTGGCAGCTCGACGCGGGCATTGCTGATGGTGATATCCGCATTGTTAATGACAGTCACGCTGGGCAAGACATAGAAGTAGCCGTGATATAACACCACTGCAGCGCTGACGACCACAGCAACAACTTTCAACACCAACTTCATTGATTTCTTTTCGCCAAATAAATCACAGGGTTGCTCAGTTGAACACATGTCTACATAGATTGGCATCTATTCGATCTGGGAGAGTTCGAGCTGAGAGAATTCAAGCCAGTTGAAGTTCATTAAGAAACTTTGTTGCTGGCCGGTGAATCTGACATAGAGATCATGGACGCCATGACTTGTCGTTGCTGGCGCTTTGAATAACTGCCATTGGTCCCACCCGCCAGTATCCGAGACTGTCAGTGTTGCGATAGGGGGCGATGCGAGCGAGCCTTGGTGAATCGATATCGTTCCGCCGGCAGCTTTACTTGCCGCTCTGGCGGTGAGCATGAGTTTGCCGCCACTGCCAAAATCAATGTTTTCATACTTTAGATAGTCGCCAGAGTTGATGTAGCCGATTTGCTCGCTGCCGTTGAGCACAGGTTCCACCACAACGCCTTGACTGAGCTGAAAGCTAGCGGCTTCTATTCGTTGGGTTGCTTGTCGAACGGGGACCGGCTTTTCAAATACAGCGCTAATACGATCGCCTTGTTGAATCGCTGGCAGCTCGTCAACAGCAACATCATTAACTTTCCAGCCGACAAACACCGAACCAGAGCCGGCAGTGGCGCTCAGTTTTGGTTGCTGACTCGCTAAATTTGTCAGCAAAGGTAACGGCTCGAAATGTGCAAATGTCTTGCCGTTTACTGTAATTGAGCCTTCGCCTCTTCCTTCGGCATAAAGCTGAGCCGAAGCGGGTAACTCAAATCGAATCCAATTTAAATCAAATAGCGATGCTGCCGATTTCTGACCGCTGAATGTTAGATGTAAATCCTGTAAGCCTTGTGGCTGTGCCACTAGTTTGCTGCTGACCGTCTGCCATTGCCCTTTATTGGCCATTTGGGGGATTTCGATGCGTGCAATTAACGGCCCCTCGCTGCTGCCAAGGCGAATCTCAATTGTCCCGCCGTCAGCTGAAGAGGCGACTCGAGCAGCAACGGATTGAAATTGATTATCGCTAAAGTCAACGCCAGAGTAATGGAGCCAGCTGCCGTGAGAAATACTGCTGACATACATCCCGGCTGGTTCATGCTCACGATGAATTGGCGTTTGCAGGCCGGAGCTGGCGTCAAACCGATCCACTTGAATCATGTCCGCCGCATTTCTTATGCCGATACCTCGTCGGGTCGGCTGTACTTTCTGAATGGTGCCATCGGCATTGAAGAAGAGTTTGTCGGCGGCCATTGAGCGAAGTGAAGCATCAAATGACAAATCGTGGTGGTGATAAAACAAATACCATTGCCCTTGGTATTGAACGATGGAGTGATGATTAGTCCAGCAATCTTGCCACATATCCATAATGACGCCGCGATACGTATAGGGGCCAAGTGGCTTGTCGCTGGTGGCGTAGGCGATTTCTTCGTTGCCATGTTCATCAACTGGGTAAGTTAGGTAATAAAGGCCGTTGCGTTTGAAAACAAAGGGGCCCTCTTTGTACTTTTTGGATAGGTTGCCGATGATTACTGGCTCCATGTCGCCTTCAACCATATTGTCCTTAAGCCGCATGGCTTTAATTTCATGGTTGCGAGCCCAGAACAAGTAAGACGTGCCATCGTCGTCGATCAGTATATTCGGATCGATACCCGCAGTGCCTGCAATCGGGCTTTGTCGCGGCACATAGGGACCAGTTGGTCGGTCGGCGATTGCTACGCCGATTTGATCTTGAGCAGGAAAGTAAAAGTAGTACTTGCCGTCTTTTTCCACCGCATCCGGAGCCCACATTTCAAACGAATTGGGTTCAATCCAACTGATTTGGTCCTGGTGCAAGATCACCCCATGGTCGGTAAAGTTCATCAGATCTTGGCTTGAGAACAGGTGGTAGTCCGGCATCATAAAGCCATTCAAACCTCTTAAACCGTCGTGCTCAACAATGTCGTGTGATGGGAACACATACAATGTATCGCCAAAAACCCGAGCGGTTGGATCGGCGGTATAGATGTGGGTGACTAGCGGGTTATCTGCGGCTGCTATGCCACTCCAGCACAACCCAGTTGCAACCACAACCGACGGTAAAATTCGATTCAGCATAAAACCACCTTGTTCTATTCCTTGCTTAGTATTAGGAAGTTAGGTTAATTGTTAACCGTAAACTATTCATTGGTTTGTTTGGTTGTGGCGCTTTTGGCTGTGCAAACCGTGACGTGATTCATGATTCTGTGGTGCAAAGTCACTGAAACGGATAGAGAAGTCCGCGAAGGAAGGAATATTCGTGATCGCTGCCGTTCAAATTGGCCAGAATCGATTTAATCAACAACAGCTCTTGCTAGCGTGATGACCTTATCAATCGATACTCGGTGATGGTTACCGAGAACCAACGGACGTCAGCTGATGATACCTACTCGACCAGTCGCCGCAGCACTAGCTATTGCTTTATCATTCACTTCAAATTTAGCCGTTGCAACGACAGCGCAGTATTGGCAACTGATCGATGATTTTGAAGATCCAGCTTCGATGAATCAGTGGCTTAAAGCCGACACTGATAATCAAACCAAACCTCACATAGCCAACCCACAAGTCACCGAACGCCGATCACAAGCAGATGGTAATTACTATTTGCTAAAAAAGCCTGCAGCTGAAGGCGTGGTCGGCAATCGCAAGGCATTGACATATGTGAAGCTGCCTGAGCCCGTCGAAGTGGGTGAAATCTACACCTTTTATGGTCGTTTCCAAGTCGAGAGCTTTCCCAATAATCATATTTTCGGCTTGTCCGATTTAGCACCCAAAGGCATTGAACAACATGCATATAATGCCTTTGAACCGAGTTTGAGAATTACTGACAAGGCCGAGTCGAATGGTGATAAAAATGACGGTACCCTGATGGTCAAGCTCGGCAAAGGCTATGACAAGGTGGTCAACCCTGAAACCGGGCAATCGGCTCAGCCGATTGTTTCAGGTGTTTGGTATCAGGTGTGGATGGTGATGGACAACCGACCTCGAAATGAAGGTGGTCAGCGTTACGATGTGTACTTGAAAGGCGGTGAATTTGCGCGCCAAACTAAGGTATACAGCGGCGCCGACTATCGCATGAAACGGCAGCAACCACTGACGTACTTTTTAGCCAACTGCAATACTGGGCCGGCGAAAAACCCATATGGTAACGGTGGGGTCCGTTATGACGATTTGTATTTGGCTAAAGGTAAAGTATTGGCTACTCCTTCGACAGACTAAGTTTCATTTTTAGCCCCGACCACAGAGCAACCAATAGCATCATACTTTTGCTTGCCATAGCGCTATTTTGATAGCATGCGCGACTAGTTTTTATGTCGTCGCATATGCCCGCTACTGTGGGCTGACTTGTTAGCTCAAAGGTAGTTGCTTCATGGCGCAATCAAGCCAATCGTCAGGCTCCAGTTTTAATCAGCAAATCGACCAGTGCATGCTCGCCGATCAAGGTAAGTTGCGCGGCCGTTGGCATGGTTTGAAAAAGATTCGTGATGACAACAAGCGCGAGCAGGTGCGAAGCAAGATCCTTGCTTCGGTTGAAGAATCGATTTTGCGTCGCCAAATGCGAGCTGAGAACCTACCTAAAGTCAGTTATCCGGAGCAATTACCGGTTAGCCAAAAACGCGATGAAATTGCTCAGGCGATTGTTGATCATCAGGTGGTGATTGTTGCCGGTGAAACCGGCTCGGGTAAAACCACCCAGTTGCCTAAAATATGCGTCGAGTTAGGTCGTGGCATTGGTGGTTTGATTGGTCACACCCAACCTCGACGTTTGGCTGCTCGCAGCGTCGCCAGTCGAATTGCAGAAGAAATGGGCAGTAAGATCGGTGAGCACGTCGGTTTTAAGGTTCGTTTCTCGGATCACACCAGTGCCGATAGCTACATCAAACTGATGACCGACGGTATTTTGCTGAACGAAATTCAGCAAGACCGATTGCTGCGCCAGTATGACACCATCATTATCGATGAGGCTCACGAGCGCAGCCTTAACATTGATTTCATTCTCGGCTATCTAAAAGAGCTGTTGCCAAAGCGCCCCGATCTCAAAGTCATCATCACCTCGGCGACTATTGATCCAGAGCGCTTCTCCAATCATTTTGACAAGGCGCCGATTATTGAAGTGTCAGGTCGAACCTATCCGGTTGAATTGCGTTATCGGCCGCTAGCTGAGGAAGATCAAAGCCAAGATTTGCACGATGCCATTGTCGGCGCGGTGGATGAGCTTTGTGCCGAGGGGCCGGGTGATATTCTGATCTTCATGAACGGTGAGCGCGAGATCCGCGACCTAGCCGATACCCTAAGCAAGCAGAATTATCGCTCGACCGAGATCTTGCCGCTTTACGCTCGATTGTCCGCCGCCGAGCAGCAACGGGTATTTAAGCCGGCTCAAGGTCGACGTTTGGTGATTAGCACCAACGTTGCAGAAACCTCATTAACAGTGCCGGGTATTCGCTACGTCATTGACCCCGGAACCGCGCGGATCAGCCGCTACTCGGTTCGCTCTAAAGTCCAGCGGTTGCCCATCGAAGCAATTTCGCAGGCCAGCGCCAATCAGCGTTCAGGTCGCTGTGGCCGGGTTGCTGAAGGTATTTGTATTCGCCTATACAGCGAAGAAGATTTCGCTGCCAGACCTGAGTTTACCGAACCGGAGATTTTACGAACCAATTTGGCTTCAGTGATCTTGCAAATGGCGATGCTCAACTTTGGCGATATTGAAGCCTTTCCGTTTGTAGAAAAGCCCGATACCAAAACGGTTCGTGATGGTATTCGACTGCTTGAGGAAATCGGCGCCGCCGAGTTTTCTGGCCGCGGCGCGGTCAAGCTAACCAAACTCGGGTTCAAGCTGGCGCGCTTCCCGGTTGATCCTCGTTTGGCGCGAATGCTGGTTCACGGCGCAGAGAACAATGCAGGCAAAGAGTTGGCTGTGATTTGTGCGGCGCTAGGAACTCAAGATGTGCGCGAACGACCATTGGATAAACGTTCGCAGTCTGATCAGTGCCATGCCCAATGGAATGACAAAAGTTCTGATTTTATTGCCATGTTAAACCTGTGGCAGGGGCTCGAAGAGCAGCAGCGAGAACTGAGCAATAATCAATTTCGCAAATGGTGTCGCAGCCAATTTATTAACTACCTGCGGGTCCGTGAGTGGCAGGATGTCTTTCAGCAATTAACCACCCATTTGGCGGAAATGGATTTCAAACTGAACGACGAGCCCGCAGGCTATGCCCAAGTTCACCAGTCGATATTGTCAGGCATGCTCAGCCATGTCGGTGAGCTCAACAAAGATCGTGATTATCAGGGCGCTCGCAATCGGGTGTTTACCTTCTTCCCCGGTTCGTCATTGGGTCGCAAACGGCCGAAGTGGGTGGTTGCCGCTGAGTTGGTGGAAACATCGCGTTTGTATGCCCGCTATGTGGCTGATATCGACGTCAGTTGGTTGGAGCCATTGGCCCAGCACTTGGTGAAACGTAGCTACTCAGAGCCGGTATTTGAAGAGAAACGCCAAGATGTGGTGGCCAGCGAAAAACAGACCTTGTTTGGGCTAACCATTGTACCGAGTCGCAAGGTCAGTTTTGGTCGCATTGATCCGGTAGCCGCGCGAAATCTGTTTATCAAAGAGGCTTTGGTGGCCGGAAAACTGCGACTAAACGCGCCGTTCTTCCAGAAAAATCAGCACCAAATCAATTCAATCCAGCAGCAAGAAGCGATGATTCGGCGCCGTGATTTGTTGATTCACGATGACGAACACGCCGATCTGTACGCCGCTAAATTGCCAACCTCGGTCTACAACAAGGTGACGCTGGCACAGTGGCTAAAGCAAGATACCAAAGCCAACAACAAGTTGCTGGAGCTAAGTCGTGAGCAGTTGCTCGCCCGCGATGAAGATGACTTAAATGAATCGCAGTATCCGCGTCAGTGGCAGTTTGGCAATGTCAGCCTGCGGATGGATTACCGGTTTGAGCCGGGCGAAGCGCAAGATGGCACTATTGTCCGTATTCCGCTGTCGCTGTTGAATCAGGTCGAAGAACGACATTTTGATTGGCATATTCCGGCATTGCGCGAAGAGTTGCTGACGGCGATGATCAAAGGTCTACCCAAGCAGCTGCGCAAGCAATTTGTTCCGGCACCTGACTATGCTCGCAAGGTGGTCAATGAAATTGATGAGCAGGGCGACTTTATCAGCGAAGTGACTCGGGCGTTGCGCAAATTTAGTGGTCAACGGCTAGACGAATCAATTTGGCAGCAGAATGAGGTGCCCGATCATCTGAAGATGAAGTTTCAGGTGGTCGACGACAAAGGAAAACCGGTGGCACTGGGCACTGACCTTACCAAGCTTCGCGAGCAATTGCAGGAACGTATTCAGGCCAGTTTGAAGAAGGTGGAAGCCGAGCAAGTGAAGCAAAGTTCATCGTCGCAATGGTGCTTTGGTGACTTGGCAGAGCAACTTCAAATTCGTCGCGATGGTTATCAGGTCGAGTTACATCCGAGTTTGGTTGATGATGGCAATGAAGTGAGCTTGCAGCAGTTTGATGAGCTATCACTCGCACAAAGCCAACACCATGCTGGTGTGCGACGGTTGGTGTTGTTGAGTATTCCATCGCCGCGCAGTTATCTGGTGAGGAATTTGCCCAACAAGGCCAAACTGGCGATGTATTACAACCCGCTTGGCCAAGTCAATGATTTGGTCGCCGATCTGATTGATGCCGCAGCCGATGCGTTAATCGAAGACAGTTGGTCGGTACGAACCGAAGCGAAGTTTAATGCGCTACGCGATCATATTCGCGCCCAGTTGAACGAAACTGCTGGTCAAATCGCTTTGCAGGTGGAGCGGATCTTAACCATTGCTCACCAGCTCAATCGTGGCTTGAAAGGCAAAATGCCGTTTGAGCTGGTGAACTCCTACCAAGATATTCAACAGTGCTTAAATGGTTTGATTTTCAAAGGCTTTGTCGCGGCCAATGGGGTCGATAAGCTGGATGATATTGAGCGCTACATGAAAGCCTTGTTGCGTCGCTTTGAAAAGCTAGCGGAGAACCCAACCAAAGATCGGCAAAGTATTCTGCTGGTGAATAAGCTCACTAGTCGTTATCAGGCACTTGCTGATAAGGCTGTTGTGCGCCGCAAAGCGGCGGTAGAGCTTGACGCGGTGAAGTGGCAAATTGAAGAACTCAAAGTATCAATTCATGCGCAACAACTGGGCACCAGTGGTCCGGTATCGGAAAAGCGAGTGGCGGCGGCATTAACGGAATTGGAAAAAATTCGCTAATCGCCCTGCAAAAAAGCTGAAATAGCGCCATGCTACATCTGGCTCAGTTGGTTGCGATGATGTCGTCACAACCGGCTCTCAAGGAGGGGCGCTATGTCTCAAGCTGCATTCAAAGGTTATATTTCCGGCTTAGTGCAAGGTGTGGGGTTTCGTTTTCATACCATGCAAAAAGCCCAGCAATTGTATTTGAATGGCTATGCTGAAAATCTTGCTGATGGTCGGGTATGTGTGTATGCCGAAGGTGAAATGAATCACCTACAAAACTTAGTCGATTGGCTTGAAGAAGGGCCACCCTCGGCACAAGTTTCAACCATTACTGTCGAATGGCAAGAGCAGATCGGCATTGAGGGCTTTGATATCCGTTAATGCAGACCTCAACTACCAACTGATCGCTTGTCCTCGCTCATCATAGAATCCGCCAGTTTGCTCAATGCTCAAGTTAGCGATGGTGGTGGCAATGATGGGCACCACCTGTTCAACAGATGTCGGTGCTTCGGCGCCCCCCATATCCGTTTGAACCCAACCAGGGCTCAATGCTGCAACAACGATCTTGCGCGCTCTAAAGTGCTCGCTGAGGCGCTTGGTCAACATGTTCAGTGCCACTTTGCTCATGCTGTAGCCGTTAAAAGGACCATCCGAGTTTAATGCCAGGTCAATCGATGCTAGACCCGAAGACAGCTGAATTGTTTTGCTGTCATGGTTCATATGATTGGCCAATGCCTGAATAAGCAATGCCGGTGCCACCGCATTGATTTGATAGGCATCAAGCATGGCTTGTTGTTGCCAGTGGCCAAATGGTTGGTCAATGGCAATGCCAGCGTTGTTCAACAATAAGTCAATGCCGGAGCAAGCCACTTCGATGCGCTCAGCCGCATGACGAATTGACGACTCATCGCCAAGCTCGACGTTAATTTGCTGTAAATGCGTGGTTGCCACGTCAGCCAGTGACTCGGTTGCAATACCCGACCGTGAGAGGGCTATCACTTGCCAACCTTGATTAAGGTAATAGCGGCAGAACCCCAACCCTAACCCCCGATTGGCTCCAGTTATTATGACGGTTCTCATTTAATTGTTTACAAAAGTTACTGTGCAGTCGATCTAACCGTTAATTTCGCCAATTATCAACGTGATATTTGACTAGACTTGAACTCGGTCACTGGTTCTGAGACGAACCATGGTTGGAGGAAAACACGTGAAGCCAAAGGGACAACAGCAATGACAACGACAACTAAAGTGCCACCGCATCACTCGGTCAACTACCTCGAGTTTGCTGCCGACAAGCTAGAGGCCAGCAAAACCTTTTTCGAGACAGTGTTTGAATGGCAATTCACTGATTATGGCCCTGATTACGCTGCATTCGTTGCCACTGGTATAGAGGGAGGTTTTTACCGAGCACCACTATCAGCAAGAACGGAGCAGGGCAGTGTGTTGGTGGTTTTGTTTAGCAGCAACCTTGAACAATCTGAGCAGCAAATCGTCGCGGCTGGCGGTGTCATCTGTAAGCCCATTTTTTCGTTCCCCGGCGGGCGCCGCTTTCATTTCACTGAGCCCAGTGGCAACGAACTGGCAATTTGGTCAGATAGATAATTCAATCATTCGGAGCAACCTTATGTCATCAACGCGTTTAACTTACTTAGCCCTAATGCTGCTGGCTGTCACAGGATGTAGTTCAAAGCAGCTATACAACAGTGCGCAGTCAAATCGTTTAAATGCCTGCCAGAACTTACCGGATCCGGATCGAGGTAGCTGTTTGGCACAGGTACATCGAGAATCTTATGAGGAATACCAACGTCAACGCCAAGCCGTACTCGATGCACAAAAGTAATCATAGAAGGAGGTTAATCTAACCAATTGTGGTGTTTGTCAATTAAATTGGTATTACATTAAATGTTTTTGTTGTCAGTCCTATTTTTGGTTTTGGTTCTGCGGTAACGTTTGCGCAACATGCTCAATTACGGACAATGAGTGTGCAGCTGTCAGGGATAAATAGCAGCGCTGAACTGGGCTCGATGAGCCGCATTCAACTTCCAATTAATTCACAATGCGACAAGCTTGTGCAAATAAAGGGTTCAGACACATGTACCGATTGTCATCAACTAGTTATCTAATGGCCGCTGTTGGTCTTACCGCTTGCGTTTCTGCTGGCTCGATTGCCGCTGTACCGGCCGATAAATTTGATCTTAGCCAGTGGAAAATCACTTTGCCGATGGATGCCGATGGCAACGGTAAAGTTGATGAGATTGATGTTAAAGCAATCCAGAACTACCAGCACCCTGATTATTTCTATCTAGACGCCGATGGCAATATGGTGTTTGCGGTGCCCAATAAGGCAACCACTACGGCAACGTCATCTAACACTCGCAGTGAATTACGCCAGATGATTCGCGGTACTAACAAGAAGATTAAAACCAAGGCGCCAAATAATAACTTTGCTTTGGCGGCACATCCTAATGCATCGGATTTTGCTGCCATTGGCGGCAAGATGGAAGCATCGTTGAAAGTTGATCATGTTTCTTTAAATGCCGGTTACCCAGATAAGCGGCCAGCCTATTCGGTGGTTGTTGGTCAGATCCATGCGGGTAAAGATAAAAAGTTGATCGCCGAGGGTGGTGGTTTTGGCTATGGCAACGAGCCTATCAAGATTTACTACAAGAAGTTTCCTCATCATGACAAAGGTTCGGTGTTCTGGAATTACGAGCGCAACTTGCCGAAAGAAGATCCAAACCGCACCGATATTGCTTACCCAGTTTGGGGCAATACTTGGGAAAACAAAGATGAGCCAGGCGCTGAAGGTATCGCACTGGGCGAAGAGTTCAGCTATGTGATCAATGTTTATGAAAACACCATGTACCTGACATTCACTGCTGAAGGTCATCCAACAGTTGAATATGCGATTGATTTGTCGAACAACATTGATGCTAACGGTAAGGTTGATGCAAAAGACCACCCGCAAGGCTATACCGGTGATTGGAATTATTTCAAAGCAGGCGCTTACAATCAGTGTTCGACCGAAGATGCCCCAGGCGATTGGTACACCAAATGTCCTGGTACTGGCGATTGGCAGAAAGACAAGGCCGATGGCAACTATACTCAGGTTACTTTTACTAAGCTAAAGTTGAGCGCGGCGGAGAAGCCAGCTCAGTAACTTCTGCGAAGAATCAGATAAGCCGGCCAACTGGCCGGTTTGTTTGTGGTTCTGATTTGCGAGTAGTCTGACAGGTGAGAGCCGTCAACAAGTATCACTATTCGGTGACGCTCAAGTCCATCCATGGAGCGCTCTACATCCGGCATCCATGCAGACTGAAGCACCTCAAAGCGACACTTGCTGCCTGCTTGAAGTATCGCTTTACTTATTTAACAAACGGGATAAATAGTTCACCAATAAGCTTCTGTTGCAGGACGCAGCAGTAGAGCCATCATGGATGATTTCACGGCGTCTTGTTGGGGAATTGTTTATCTCGGTTGAAACGCTATGGCTAACAAGTATCACTAAACGCCAATGCTCGGAATCTGATTGGTGAGAGCCGTCAGCGAGTATCACTATTCTGTTATGTCTCCTCACTAAGCGATAAAGAGCGCAAGCCAACGTTCAGACGCCGTAAATACTTTGCTGACGGGCTCCTGCCCTTGGCAAAGTCCCGCTACGGCTTCCTGCCTGCGCGACAAATTTACAAATTTGTCCTATGTAGGCTCGGCGCTGGCTTCCATGCCAGCGACGCTTCACTCTAGTCTCGCTCTCTTTAACGCCCAGAAATTGCAGTGACTAATTGGAGCATGCGGGCTTATTTGGCAAGCGGGATAAATAGTTCATCAACAAGCTTCTGCTGCAGGACGCAGCAGTAGAGCCATCATGGATGATTTCATGCCGTCTTGTTGGGGAATTGTTTGTCTCGGTTGGAACGTCATAGCCAACAAGCATAAAAAAAGCCGGTCAGAGACCGGCTTTCTTGCTATCGAGAAACTCGATTATTTTTTAGCAGCAGCTTTTTTCTTTGCTGGCGCTTTTTTAGCAGCTTTTGCTACCGCATCAGCACTGTCTTCTGCTTCTTCGTATGGACGACCGTAGTAAGTATCCAACAGAATTTGCTTCAGCTCGCTAACTAGTGGGTAACGTGGGTTCGCACCAGTACATTGGTCATCGAACGCATCAACAGCCAATTGATCAACTTTAGCCAAGAAGTCAGCTTCAGCAACACCAGCTTCCTGAATAGACATTGGGATACCCAACTCTTTCTTCAGATCTTCCAACCAGTTCAGCAGGGCATTCAGCTTCGCTTCAGTGTTACCTTCACGGAAGCCTAAGTGCTCAGCAACTTCTGCGTAACGAGCTCGGGCTTTCGGACGGTCATACTGAGAGAACGCAGTTTGCTTGGTTGGCGTGTTAGTAGCGTTGAAGCGAACCACGTTAGCCAGCAACAAGGCGTTAGCCAAACCGTGTGGAATGTGGAATTCAGCACCCAGTTTGTGAGCCATTGAGTGACACACACCCAAGAAAGCGTTAGCGAACGCGATACCAGCGATGGTCGCCGCGTTGTGTACTTTCTCACGAGCGATTGGATCGTTCTTACCATTCTTCACAGAGCTTGGCAGGAAGTCTTTTAACAGTTTCAGAGCTTGCAGCGCTTGACCGTCAGAGTATTCGTTAGCCAGAACAGAAACGTAAGCTTCCATCGCGTGAGTAACCGCATCGTAGCCACCGAATGCTGCCAGAGAAGCAGGCATATCCATCACCAAGTTAGCGTCAACGATAGCCATGTTTGGCGTTAGCTCGTAGTCAGCCAATGGGTATTTCTGGCCAGTAGTATCGTCAGTTACAACGGCGAACGGAGTAACTTCTGAACCTGTACCTGAAGTGGTAGTAATACATACCAACTCAGCTTTAGTACCCATTTTAGGGAACTTGTAGATACGCTTACGGATGTCCATAAAGCGCATAGACAGATCTTCGAAATCAGTCTCTGGGTGCTCGTACATAACCCACATGATTTTCGCGGCGTCCATTGGTGAACCACCACCAATCGCAAGGATTACGTCTGGCTGGTAAGTACGGCAAACTTCTGCACCTTTCTTAACGATAGTCAGCGTTGGGTCCGCTTCAACTTCGTAGAAAGTTTCAACTTCCATACCTTTGTCTTTCAGGATATTACGCAGGTCATCAGTGTAACCGTTGTTGTACAGGAAGCTGTCAGTCACGATCAGAGCGCGTTTCTTGCCTTCCAGATCATCCATAGCAACTGGCAGTGAGCCACGACGGAAGTAAACAGACTTAGGTAGTTTGTGCCACAACATGTTTTCAGCTCGCTTAGCAACAGTTTTCTTGTTGATCAGGTGCTTAGGACCAACGTTTTCAGAGATGGCGTTACCACCCCAAGAACCACAACCCAGAGTAAGAGAAGGCGCTAGGTCGAAGTTGTACAAGTCACCGATACCGCCGTGAGAAGATGGCGTGTTAACCAGAATACGAGCGGTCTTCATTTTGTCGCCGAAGTAAGAAATACGCTCAGCGTTGGCGTCTTGGTCGGTGTACAGTACAGATGTGTGACCAACACCACCGATATCAAGAACAACAGCTGCTTGGCGAACTGCGTCTTCGAAATCTTTTGCTTTGTAAACACCCAAAGTTGGTGACAATTTCTCGTGAGAGAATTCGTCATCATAAGATGCTTCAAGGCCTTCACCAATCAAGATCTTGGTGGCTTTAGGAACCGTTACGCCAGCCAGTTCAGCGATTTTGTATGCTGGTTGACCAACGATTTTTGCATTCAAAGCACCATCGATCATCAGTACTTTACGTACTTTGTCGGCATCTGCTTTGCTCAGTACCGCAGCGCCGTAGCGAGCGAAACGTTCAAGAGTAGCATCGTAGACGTCTTCAACGATGATGGCTGCTTGCTCAGAAGCACAGATAACGCCATTATCGAAAGTTTTAGACATCAAGATAGAAGAAACAGCACGTTTAATGTCGGCAGTTTCGTCGATAACAACAGGCGTGTTACCAGCACCAACACCAATAGCAGGCTTACCAGAAGAGTAAGCAGCTTTCACCATGCCTGGACCACCAGTTGCAAGGATCAAAGCGATGTCTTCGTGCTTCATCAACTCATTTGAAAGTTGCACAGAAGGTTGGTCGATCCAACCGATGATGCCTTCTGGCGCGCCAGCTTTAACTGCAGCGTCCAAAACCAGCTTGGCAGCGTAGTTAGTAGCATTTTTCGCACGTGGGTGTGGCGAGAAGAAACAACCGTTACGAGTCTTCAGGCTGATCAGGGCTTTAAAGATTGCAGTAGAGGTCGGGTTAGTCGTTGGCACGATGGCGCAAACGATACCTACTGGCTCAGCGATAGTGATAGTACCGCCTTCGTCGTTTGACTCGATGACACCACAAGTTTTGTCATCTTTGTATTTGTTGTAAATAAACTCAGAAGCAAAGTGGTTTTTGATCACTTTATCTTCCATTACGCCCATGCCGGTTTCTTCGGCGGCCATTTGAGCCAATTCAATACGAGCGGTAGAAGCAGCGAGAGAAGCTGCGCGGAAGATTTTGTCGACTTGCTCTTGAGAGAAAGAAGCGAACTCTTTTTGAGCAGCTTTTACGCGTGCGATTGCTGCGTTGAGTTCTTCTACGTTTGTCACTTGTGACATTGTGTAACTCCGTTAAGTTTGAAATTTCTTGCCTAAACCAGCTTGCTTTTTTTAGGGTTCCGAAGAACGATTCTGCGCAAGTATAGTAGATAGTTATAAACTTGGTTTAAGCCTGAAATCTCTGTGGGTGGCGCCATTATAAGTTTATTGGCATGACCAAATTTGATGTTGATCAAGTGAAATTAAATTACAGAAATATGGGCGGTAACGCTCAAAAACTGTACCTTGATCACGCAAATTCGATCCGCGAGTTTCAATTCAGAAAGTTATAACGGCGAGCGCAACATTACCGAAAAGCTTATTAATTTCAATAGCCAAATTAACAAACATTGATCTGGCATTATAAATAGTTATTGATGAGTGCGGTTTTTCGTCAAAAAATTTCAATCGCTGGTTTGACGAAGCCCAGCTACAATGCGCACCTTCTTTGATTGACCCGCAATAGGGGACACAGTTATGGCGTTTGATACCGCCCTTTATTTGCAGTTTTTTATCGGCCTGATGGCGATCTTGAATCCATTTGGACTGCTACCTGTGTTTATTGGCCTCACCAGCCATCAAAGCCATAGCGAGCGAGCTCGGACCAATACCGTGGCGATTTTCACTGTCGTGGTATCACTAGTGACTGTGCTATTGGTGGGGCAACTGATCCTGCAAATTTTTGGTATTAGCATTGCCAGTTTTCGGATTGCCGGTGGTGCGATGTTGGTGATCATTGCCATGAGTATGCTGAAAGGGCAGATGAGCGATGTTCGTCGCAACCCCGATGAAGTCAGTGAATCAGTCACTCGCGAATCCATCGCTGTGGTGCCGCTGGCGATCCCGCTGATTGCAGGGCCAGGTGCGATGACCACGGTCATTGTGTATTCGGCAGAGCATCCGGACTGGCAGCACTTGCTGGGCTTTAGCGCCGGTATTGTCGCCTCAGCGGCGATCTGTTTGGGGGTATTTCGCGCTGCGGCACCGTTATCTGATTTTCTCGGTCAAACCGGTATAAACATCATTACCCGAATAATGGGTTTGATCATGATGGCAATGGCCGTTGAGTTTATGGCCCAAGGTTTGAAGGACATCTTTCCGGTGCTTGCCTCTTAAACTTCAGCCTAATCGTCAACAAGGTTAGGCAAATAGCTCACCATATACCCGATGTGCTGACTGGTCTGTCAATGACGATACCCAGTCAGCAATGACCCGCATCTGGCCGCTGGTGGCACTTTGCTGTCGCCACTGATCTCTGGCTTCCATTGGCAACAAACGCTCAGGGTCTGAAGCGTAGGCTTCAAAAATCGCCATAATCATCTGCTGCCCTTTGTACTCAGCCGTTTGCACCTGATGCGATTGGATCACGCGTTCCAACACAAAGCGTTTGAATATCGTCAGTGCTTGATGAGCGGGGTCTGGTAGTTTGGCATTGTATGCTAGCAACGGCTCGGCAAATTCTGCTTTGCGGTAGACTTCAATGGCGGTAATAAAGTAATTCACCAAGGCACCGATTGCATTCTTGCGGACATAAGTAAAGCGGCTGAACAGTTGCTCACTGATAGCCATGACGTTGGTGGCCAACCAAGGATCGTCGATTTCCATCAACGCCAATTCAGCTTTTAACCACTCATCGCGCCGCACCATGTTCAAAGTGATGGCATCTTCCAAATCGTGAATGCCATAGGCGATATCATCGGCTAATTCCATGATCGAGCAGTCGAGCGATTTGTGAATGGCTTTGCGATGATTACTTTCACGATCGACGCTGCGGGTGAATTCATGGCGGTCGGCTCTCGATAGCGGCTGCAACAACCAGTCAAACCAGCGCTGATCGCAGTCATACAGAGCTTTGGCTGGGTGCCATTGACCTGCTTTGAGGATGCGGCCAGTCATCACCGTCGTTTCCGGCATCATAGGTTTATGGACATTGGCCATCAATACAGGGTATTTCACTAGTCCCAATAAGCTTCGCCGGGCTAGGTTCATGCCAAAGTATTCGGTATATGGTTCAAGTGTTGTGACTATTCGAAATGTCTGGCCATTGCCTTCAAAGCCACCATGGTGGCGCATCATGTAATGCAACGCGGTTTCGCCGCCATGACCAAACGGTGGATGGCCCAAATCATGGGCTAGGCACAGCGTTTCAATTAGCTCGACGGGGCCAAGCAGCGCTTTTAAGTCTGGATACTTCGAACTAAGTTGGGCGTGAATACCTGAGCCTATTTGGCTTGCCTCGAGCGAGTGAGTCAATCGAGTTCGATAGAAGTCGGAACTACCAACACCGTGGATCTGAGTTTTGGCCTGCAAACGACGAAATGCAGCTGAATGCAACACCCTTGCTCGATCGCGCTGATAGGGCGAGCGATGATCGTCTCGTCGTTCTTTGTTTTCATCGGACCGGCGTTGACTCCAATCACTCATAGCAAGCAATTCCAGATATTGTTCAAATTGTTAGTCAGCTTCGCACAGACCGCCAGAAGCAACAAGCTCGGCCAGCAATTAGTCCAGCAACTGCTAAACTGCTTGTCATCAAACCAATGCTGGAAACGAAATGATGAGTTTGTTCTCAACGTGGGCTCGATTGTTAATCATCTCCGCGGCGTTTACGTTCAATTGTGCGGTGGCAGACGAACTGGCATCTTGGCAACCTGGGGAGGCCAAACAACGGCTGATATCTTTTGTTCAGCAAGTCAGTGATGCTAATTCAGCTCATTTTGTTGCGCCTTCTGAGCGCATCGCGGTGGTCGACAATAATGGCACTTTGTGGGCCGAACAACCCGCTTCCCCGCAACTGTTGTTTGCCATGGCACAAGCCAAAAACATGGTCAAAGCAAATCCCCAACTAGGCAAACAAGCGGTATTCAGTGCCGCTGCCGATGGTGACATCGAGACACTGCGGCAGCAAGGCATCGAAGGTTTGCTGCAACTGTTTATTGCCACTCATGTCGGCTTACCGATTTCGCAATTCGAAGATCGTGTTAATGATTGGCTGGCTGAAGCGAAAAACCCAGAAACGAATCGCCTGCATACCCAGATGGTTTATCTGCCGATGATGGAATTAGTCAGGTATTTGCAAGCGAACGACTTTGATATTTGGCTAGTGACCAGTGGTAGTTTAGGGTTTGTTCGAGCTTGGAGCGAGCAGTTGTACGGTATTCCGCCTGATCGAATTATCGCGAGCGAACTAAAAACCGAGTTTAGAGTGCTGAATGGCCGTCCGAGCCTGATTCATATGCCAGAAGTGGGCTTTATCAATACCGGCGGCAATAAAGCGGTTGCCATTAATGAACGCATTGGTCGGCGACCGATCCTAGCGATAGGAAATTCGGACGATGATATTGCCATGCTGCAATGGACCAGCGCTGGTGACGGTAAGCGCTTAGCTGCGCTGATTCACCACACTGATGGCGAGCGAGAATGGGCTTATGACAAAACCGAATCTGCGTCGAACTTAGATAAGGGGCTTGAGTTGGCACCGGCCAATGATTGGCTCGTTGTCGATATGAAAAAGGATTGGCGACGGGTATTTGATTGGCAGTGACAATGGCAATCAAACTCTCATGATTTTCTCAGTAACAGGAACCGCAATTATCAGGGATTGAAATGGACTTATCATTTAAAAGGTTGACCTTTCGAGTCACCTTGGTGGGCTTGTGCTCTCTAATCGCGATAGTGACCAGTTTGGTTGCAATATCGCTGCAATACTACTTTTCTAAACAAATTACCGTTAACGCCAGTCAGCAACTCACTCATCAAATCGCACAGCAAATCGAACAGTCGATCGACAAGATGGATCAGACTGCTTCTAGCACAGTTTCGATATTGGCTCAGCATTCAGATTTAGTGTCGGAATATCAGGTTGGGCGCAAAACAGATCGCTTTTTGGCCGATGTGCTGCTTGAGTTCAATGACTTGTATGCCATCTATTACGGTTTCGAAAATGGTGATTTTTACGAGATTATTAATCTCGAAGCAAACTCTACCATTCGTCAACAGTTGAACGCTGCCTTTGAGGATCGATTCATTCGCATCCACATCTTCAGTGAACAAGGTCAGCGTTGGAAGAAGACTGACTTCTTAGATGAGCAGTTGCGGTTGAGGCATTCTCATATCGAGCCGTCGAGTTACGATGCGCGTAAGCGGCCATGGTTTACCAACGCCTCTTCTGACGCTGTTTTTAAAACTAAGCCTTATTTCTTCCAACATCTGAAAGCGACAGGCAAAACATATTCTCGAGTGGTCGATGGTGCGACTAGCATCATCGCTGTCGATCTAACGCTCGCCACTATTACCGAGCAGCTTGCCGATACGCTCGATGGCATCGAAGGTTACGCATCAAGCGAAGGCTACATCTACGGTGAAAACGGCGATTTGATTCTAGCCAACAAACAAGGTGCGGCGAACGATGCATTTGAGGTAACGCCACTGGCGTTATCGCCGGAGCAAGTCAAATTTCGCGATAGTTTGGGCACTGTCATGATCAGCAATGAAAATGATTGGGCGCCAATTGATTTTGCTATTTCCGGTGAGCCCAAGGGCTTCACCCCAGAGTTATTCAAAATATTGGCTGAAAAGCTGAGATTACCAATAGCTTTCGTCAATGGCTACAGTTGGAGTGAGTTGGTGGAGCTCTATCTGGATGGGGTGATTGATGTGTTACAGCCGATTCACCGCACTGCCAACAACATCGATTGGGGGATCTATTCCGATCCCTTGTTGCATATGCCAATGGCCATTGTCACCCAATCCGGGGCGCCAGTTGTCTCATCGCTCGAGCAACTCAATGGTAAGCGCTTGGCTGTTCCGCGAGGGTGGTCGATTCTGCGATCAATTGAACAGAGTTACCCAGATATCGAATTGGTTGTGGTTGATAGCCTTATTGCTTCGCTAAATGCTGTTAAGAGTGGTCTTGCCGATGCAGCGATTGATTCGGAGCTAATAACTACATACACCGCAAAAATGTATTTTCTTGATGGGCTCGCATTTCACCCAGGTGTTGATGTCAGTGAGTTAGATTTTGACACCAACTTAAGGTTGGTGAGCGCAGATAAAAGGCTGACTGACTTATTCAATTATGCGTTGACTAATCTTGATGACGCAGAGCACGCCTACCTGAACAACAAATGGCTAGCGTTTGACAATGGTAGCGCCTCGGTTGAGGAGTCAAGCACAGTGCCGTATCAGGAGCTGATCACTCTAGCCAAGGAAGAGCAATACCATGGTTATTTACGCACTGAGACCATTGCTGGCAAGGATTTCTTATTGTTTGTTACGCCAACTTCCCTCGGCCCGTTTGAGCGCAATTATTTGGCGTTGATGTTGCCCGTTGCCGACGTTTATGCGGAAGGTCTTAGCCATGTCAAAAAATCTATCACCATCACTTTAATCATACTGGCGTTGTTATTGCCTCTTACATGGCTAGTCGCTAGCCCAATTGTTAGAGCGATGCGCTCACTGTCAGTCGAGAATGAAAAAATCAGGAATCGCCAATACGACCAGTTAGCGCCTCGTTCAAGCTTTATTGTTGATATTGATGAAGTGTTTGTGTCACTGAATGATATGGCGTTGTCGATCCAAGATTATCAGCGTAAGCAAGCAGAGCTGCTAGATTCGTTCGTTGAGTTAATAGCACAGGCGATTGATGACAAGTCTCCTTATACCGCTGGACATTGTAATCGAGTCCCTGAACTGGGTCTGATGTTGGCTGCGGTAGCAAGTGAGGATAACACTGAGCACTTTAAGTCCTTCGCCCTTGATACCGAAGACAAGCGACGCGAATTCAAATTAGCCGCTTGGCTTCATGACTGCGGCAAAGTGATTACGCCAGAACACATAGTCGACAAGGGCTCTAAACTTGAGTGCATCTACAACCGTATTCATGAAGTGCGGATGCGTTTTGAGGTGATATGGCGTGATCTTGAAATCGACTTCCTCAAACAAGCTGCAGAGCAACCTGGGCAGCGAGCAGAGCTGCTTCAATCGCTCAATCAGCAACGTGAACAGTTGCAGAGTGACTTTGAGTTTGTGGCTGCGTGCAACCAAGGTGGCGAGTTTATGGCGGACGATAAGCTGGCTAAACTGGAGCAAATTTCGAATCGGACTTGGCAGCGTCACTTTAGTGACCAACTGGGGTTATCACCGCTCGAAGAACTATCAGTCGGTGAACGGCAATCATTACCGGTGACCGAGAACTTGTTGATGGATAAAGATAGTCATATTGTCCATCGCGCCGCTCCCATTCAATATCCACCGCATTTGGGAATCAACGTTGATATCCCCGAGTACAAAGCGAACTTGGGCGAATTGTATAACTTGAAAGTTGGCCGCGGTACGCTCACGCCCGAAGATCGATTCATTATCAATGAGCATATTATTGGCACTATTAAAATGCTCGATTCGATGCCATTTCCTGAGGAAATGGCTAACGTGCCAAGGTATGCATCGACACATCACGAAACGCTCAAGGGAACCGGTTATCCGCGTAAGTTAAGTGCTGAACAGCTATCGATACCCGAGCGAATACTGGTGTTGGCTGACATTTTCGAAGCGTTAACGGCATCTGACCGGCCTTATAAAAAAGCCAAACCGCTCAGTGTCGCTATCGATATACTGCACAAGATGTGCCTTGATCAACATGTTGATATTGAAGTGTTTCGGCTGTTTCTATCGTCAGGAGTCTATTTGCAATATGCCCAGCGCTTCTTGCCCACTTCACAAATTGATGAGGTCGACATAAAAAAATACCTCTGATGAGGCATTTGGCGCTGTGAAGCTTGGCGGCGGGAGCGATTGCGCTCCCGTCAATATAGCTACTGGCGATAGTTTTCTAAGAAGCGGCCGATTTTCTGTATCGCGCCCTCCAATTCTTCTGCTCTTGGCAGCGTCACGATGCGGAAGTGATCCGTGGTTGGCAAATTAAATCCCGAGCCTTGCACGACCAGAATTTTTTCTTGTAGCAACAAATCCAGCACGAATCGTTCATCACTGTGAATTGGGTAAACTTCTGGATCGAGTTTTGGAAACACATACATGGCGCCTCTGGGGCGAACACAACTAACCCCGGGGATTTTATTCAAAGCCTTCCAGGCGACATCCATTTGCCGGTGCAAACGGCCTGTAGGCAACACCAGATCATTGATACTCTGATAACCGCCAAGGGCAGCTTGTACGGCATTTTGACACGGCACGTTGGCACATAAGCGCATTGACGCCAGAATGTTCAAGGCGTCGATATAGCTATTAGCACGGCGTTTGGCGCCGCTGATCACCATCCATCCAACACGAAAACCAGCAACTCGATACGACTTTGATAAGCCATTGAAGCTGACAAAGAGCACATCATCAGCAAGCGAGGCGAGGGCGATGTGCTCGGCATCGTCATAAATCACCTTGTCGTATATTTCATCAGCGAAGAGGATCAAATTGTGCTCTCGGGCGATTTCAACTAAGCCCTCTAATATGTGGCGAGGGTATACAGCGCCAGTCGGATTGTTTGGGTTAATGACCAACAAACCTCGAGTGCGAGGGGTAATCTTGGCACGAATATCATCTAAATCCGGGTACCACTGCTCACTTTCATCACAGTGGTAGTGCACAGCCTTGCCTCCGGCCAGCGTTGTTGCTGCAGTCCAAAGTGGGTAATCGGGCGCCGGAATGAGCATTTCATCGCCATCATTTAACAGTCCTTGCATGGCCATGACGATCAATTCGCTAACACCGTTGCCCATGTAGATGTCATCGATTTCGACGCCCATGATGCGTTTTTGCTGACAATACTGCATCACTGCTTTGCGGGCTGAAAACAAACCTTTGGAGTCGGCGTAGCCTTGGGCCTGGGGTAGGTTATGGATAACGTCAATAATCAGCTCTTCCGGCGCATCAAAGCCAAACGGGGCGGGATTACCAATATTCAGTTTGGTGATCCGGTGACCGTCGTCTTCAAGACGCTTGGCTTCTTGCAAGGCTTGTCCACGGATTTCGTAACAAACGTGGTCGAGCTTGCTGGAATGCTGATAGGAACTCATGTGTTCAATGTCCTTGTTATCAAATGAAAACTATATTGGATTGGCCATAGGACTGCTCACCATATCACTGAGAAAGCGTGTCAGGAAACGTTTTTTAGCCTGAATTTAGGTGCAACTGAAACCATAGCTCGAAATTCTCAAATCAATGCTTGATCTGGAGTTAACTCCAACTTTTATACTCCGCGCCATCAATCGTTTTATTTGATAATTACTCGGATTGTCTAACCGACAGGTGGAGAGCAAGATGAAAACAATGCAATTGGGTAAAACCGATCTCGACATCAGCCGTATTGGCCTTGGCGCATGGGCGATTGGCGGTCAATGGCAATGGGGCTGGGGAGCACAACAAGACAGTGATTCCATTGCTACCATTCAACATGCGATTGCGCAGGGCATCAATTGGATTGATACTGCTCCGGTTTATGGTCTTGGTCATTCTGAAACCGTTGTTGGACAAGCGATAAAAGGTATGTCAGAGAAGCCATTGATCTTCACCAAGTGTTGTTTCCAATGGAATGATAAAGGTGAGACTTGGCCTGATTTGTCGGCGGCCAGCGTTCGCGCTGAAGTTGAGGCCAGTCTCAAACGATTAGCCGTCGACACGATCGATCTGTACCAAATTCACTGGCCTGATCCAGCCGAGCAGATTGAAGAAGCTTGGCACACCATGCAGCTACTGAAACAAGAAGGGAAGATTCGTTATGTCGGTGTTTCTAATCACACGATCGATCAGATGAGCCGGCTTGAAGCCATTGGTCATGTCGATAGTCTGCAACCGCCTTACAGTTTGATTAACCGTCAATATGAACAAGAGGTGTTGCCTTGGTGTGCGCAAAACCAAACTGGCGTCATTGTCTATTCGCCGATGGGTTCAGGTATGTTAACTGGTGCCATGACTCGAGAGCGCATCGCCAACTTGCCCGCTGATGATTGGCGTCGCAATGCTGATGATTACCAAGAGCCCAAGTTGACGGACAATTTGGCGCTGGTCGAAAAACTGAAAGTGATTGCCGATAAGCACGGGGTTAGCGTTGCTGAAGTGGCCATCGCCTGGACTTTGACTAACCCTGCTGTGACCGGCGCTATTGTGGGCATGCGTTCACCACAACAAGCAGATGGAGTCGTCGGAGGTGCCAGCTTGCTGCTTGATGAAGAAGATATCGCTCTGATTGCGGGTTAATCGATTCAGCAGCAATGGCTGTGGTGGCTTAGCTGCCACAGTCGATGGATTCTCCGCGACTTAAGGCATCGTAGTAAGCAATTTTCTGATCAATGCGTTTGAGGTTGGTCCGCAATGTTGTCAGTTGTTGCCTGATGTCTTGTTGGTGTTGCACTAGGATGTGTTGCCGCTGCTCTGTCGTATGCTCCCCTTGCAGTAACAAGTCTCGGTATTGGCGGATGATGTCGAGGCTCATGCCGGTCGATTTCAAACACAAGATAAAGCGCAACCACTCCATGTCGTTTGATTGATAGCGGCGATGGCCACTGGCAGTTCGACAACTTCGAAGCAACAACCCTTGTTTTTCATAAAATCTTAGCGTGTCTGGTGTGACGGCGAGCTGATCGGCAGCTTGTTGAATCGTTAACGAAGGGTCTTTTGCTGGCATATGGGCTCGTTGCTCACGGTTGAGAGATTGTTTTACCGAGCATAGTACCAACGATTGATCCGTTGTTATAATCCGGCGTCTTTAACCCTGACAGAACAAGGTAAATACCATGCTGTTGGTACCTGATAGCGCGCGATTACGGTTTGAAATGATGACGGCGAACGATGCTGAATTACTGTTTCAGCTCGATCAAGATCCTTTGGTCATGCGTTACATCAATGGTGGTAAATGTACCACTCGAGAGGAGATCGCCAAA
This sequence comes from Neiella marina, assembly GCF_002165625.1. Lineage (GTDB taxonomy): Bacteria > Pseudomonadota > Gammaproteobacteria > Enterobacterales > Neiellaceae > Neiella > Neiella marina. Next base: position 249,276 of record NZ_NGNS01000003.1, on the reverse strand, counting down.
GTCTATGTGCCGCGAATGGAATCCTACAGCAATCCGCAAAAAGGCTGGGGTTTGTGGAAAGTCAGCTTGAAGTGTGATGGTGAATTTCTTGGTTGGGTATTGGTCCGGCCGATGGACTTCTTTACCGACTCGCCGCAACACAACAATTTGGAACTTGGCTGGCGCTTTCATCGCAAAACGTGGGGGCAGGGCTATGGCACTGAGGCCGCGCAAGCGATTGCCAATGCTGTGATTGGCTTGGGAGAAGCCAAATGGCTCACTGCGATTGCTTTGGAACAAAACAACGCGTCCATTGGCATCATGAAAAAGCTCGGGATGAGCTATTTGAAAACTGGCCTGCACAAAGATCCACTGGGCGATGTTGAAGTGGTCTATTACCAGTGTCGTGTCTTTTAGCTCGCACAGTTCCATCGAGTCATTCAGTTGTTAAACCCATTGAATCTAATTGATTTTACCGCCGTATAAGGCCTGAAAGCAGTCAAAGGGACAGTGATAATTGGGTCCATTAGGAGTAACAATGGGTGTAATTAAACCAGTGGTTTTGTCATTAGTGGTCATGATGGCGGCAGTTGCTCAGGCGGCGGAATCAACAGATAAAGTCGAAGTGATCACCGTCCATGGCCATCGCGATGTGGTGCTACAAAATCAAAGTGGCGTTCGCAAGCTCGAGCTAGGTAACGAGGTGTTATCTCTCGTCAAACACCAACACATTCAACAATCACTCAACCGGCTGCCTGGTGTCAACTTGGCTCGTGGCAATGGTCAGGAGTATTTACCAGCGGTCCGCTCTCCAGTGCTAACCGGTGCAGGGGCCTGTGGCAGTATTTTATCTGCAGTCGATGGCATACCGCTGCGAGCCGCTGGCTTCTGTAATATCAATGAACTGTTTGAAGCTCCAACAGAATTTGCCGAGCGCATTGATGTGATGCGCGGCGCTGACTCGGTGTTGTATGGCGCCAATGCCATCAATGGCGTTATTAACGTGATCACGCCGGCCATTGCAGCCGAGCCCGAACAGTCCGTTCGTTTAGAATATGGCGCTTATGACTTTAAACGCGCAGTATATGCGGCTGACGGTGGTGGTGAATACCCGTTGCGGCTCGATGCGGTGGTCACGTCTGACGGCGGTTATCGCCAAAGTTCTGGCTATGATCAACAGAAAATCAACCTCAAGTATCACAGTGATTTTGGTGATTGGGACAATGTTTCGACCCTAAGTGCTAGCAACTTGGATCAAGATACTGCCGGCTATATCACTGGCTATGATGCTTTCAAATCGAAACGTACAAGCAAATCTAACCCCACCCCTGATGCGTTTAGAGACGCCCAGTCAATCCGCTTTGCCAGTCAATTTTCTACGGTCGATCGGCACAATTCAGTTTGGACTCTGACACCTTATTTACGATTTGCCGATATGCGGTTATTACAGCACTTTTTGCCTGGCACCCCAATTGAGAAAAATCGTCACTATAGTGTCGGCATGCAAAGCGCCTACCTAGCGCAACTGAGCAGCGCAGTGGAATGGAGCGCAGGGGTAGATGTCGAGCTGACCCGTGGCACGCTCAAGCAGACTCAAGCCGAGCCCACTCAAGGTTCTGAGTTCCTCCAGCAAACCATACCGGCAGGGAAACAATACGATTATCGAGTCGACGCGATTCAAATCGCTGGCTTCACCAATTGGTCATGGCAAGCATCTGACTATTTGACACTGGCGCTGGGCGCTAGGCTTGAGCGAATGGTGTATGACTATGACAACCGCATGCTTGATGGTCGAGTGAAGGAAGACGGCAGCGAATGTGGCTTTGGCGGCTGTCGCTACAGCCGACCGAGTGATGATCGCAATCGCTTCACTAATTTATCGCCAAAGTTCAGCGCCGTTTACCAATTGAATGGGCAAGTGGAGCTATTTGCCAATATCTCGCACGCTTTTCGACCACCGCAAGCGACAGAACTGTATCGGTTGCAACGCGAGCAGGCCATTGCAGAGTTGGATTCTGAAGAACAAATTTCTGCTCAACTCGGCTATAGCTACCAAGGCCAGCGGTTGGCCGTAGAGCTGGTGACTTATGTGGCCGAAAAGTCCAATGTGATTTATCGTGATTCAGATTTTTTTAATGTCGCAGACGGTAAAACGTTAAGCCACGGAGCCGAATTATTGCTGCACTACCTATTGGCTGACGACTGGGATTTTCGGCTGGCGGCTAATTTGGCCCGCCATCGATATCGTCACCATCGCATCATCAATGGCATTGATTTATACAATAACGATGTCGATTCGGCGCCGCGCCACTTTGGCAATGCACAACTGGGCTATCAATTCAACGAACAAGGCCGTATTGAGCTTGAATACCAATATCAAGGCTCTTACTTCACCGATGCAGAAAACCTTCATCGCTACCATGGTCATGAGTTGGTTAATCTCTACACATCATGGCAATGGCATAATCTAACCTTGTCTTTGAATGTGTTTAACCTACTCGACGAACGCTATGCCGAACGAGCTGATTACACGTCGTTTAGTGGTGATCGCTATTTTCCGGGACAATCTCGGTCGGCCTATATTGCGTTGGCGTGGCAAATATAGTCGCCGAAAACGACACCACCCATGTAGAGGTGAGTTGGTGTTAATCGCGAACTAAGGTGATATCTGTGGTTGGCGTGCAGCAGCACGGCAGGATTTCGCCTTTACGAATGAAGGCGATGGGTTGGTGCTGGTATTCAACCTGACCGTCTAGTGTCATGGTACGACAAGCGCCGCAGTAGCCGCTGCGGCATTCGTAATGAACAGGCACTTTGTGCGCTTCCATCGCTTCGAGCAAGCTATCATGTTGCTGTGAGTCAAATTGAAACGCTTGCTGGCCTTGAATAAAAACCCAAGGCCGTTTGCCATCTGCCTTATCTGTCACAGGCTAAATTCAGATAAGTCGTCAACATCAACCGAGTTGTCGATTTGACCGACCAGATAAGAACTTACTTCAACTTCTTGTGGTGCTACTTGTACTGAATCTGAGGCTAACCAAGTATTGATCCAAGGAATCGGATTCTCGCTCGTTTCGAAGGCTTTTGGTAAGCCAACGGCTTGCATCCGCACATTGGTAATGTACTCAACGTACTGACACAAAATGGTCTCATTGAGGCCGATCATTGAGCCATCTTTGAACAAGTAACGGGCCCAATCCTTTTCTTGTTCAGCGGCAAAGCGGAACAGCTCTGTTGCCTCAGCATGACATTCGATAGCAATCTCAGCCATTTCTGGATCGTCTTCACCAGATGCCATGATGTTGAGCATGTGTTGTGTTGACGTCAGGTGTAGGGCTTCATCGCGAGCAATCAAGCGAATGATTTTGGCATTACCTTCCATTAACTCGCGCTCTGCAAAGGCGAAGCTACAAGCAAAGCTGACATAGAAACGAATGGCTTCCAACACGTTCACCGACATCAAACACATGTAGAGCTTGCGCTTTACTGATCGCAAACTGATGTTAATGGTGTCGCCTGATGGCAACGTGTGCTGACCTTCGCCATATTCCTGATATTGGCGAGTTGCCTCAATCAAATCGTCATAGTAACGGCTGATATCTTCAGCGCGCTTGAGGATTTCGTCGTTCAACACAATGTCATCAAAGATGGTCGCTGGATCTTTGACGATGTTACGGATGATGTGGGTGTAACTGCGGCTGTGAATAGTCTCACTGAAAGCCCAAGTTTCAATCCAAGTTTCCAGCTCAGGAATCGATACCAGCGGCAACAACGCCACATTTGGTGAGCGACCTTGAATGGAATCAAGCAAGGTCTGGTATTTCAGATTGCTGATAAAAATGTGTTGCTCATGAGCGGGCAGCGCCTGATAGTCAATGCGATCTTTACTGACATCCACTTCTTCTGGGCGCCAGAAAAAGCTCAATTGCTTTTCAATGAGCTGCTCGAAGATGGGGTACTTTTGCTGATCATAACGCGACACATTGACCGGGTTGCCAAAAAACATTGGCTCTTTTAACGCGTCATTTTGTTCACGGCTAAACGTGGTGTACTTCATCAAACGGAAACTCTCACAATCAAAAACAAATAAAAAAACGATGGCGACTCATATCGCTGTAGAGCCGCCGTAACATTAGATCTTACAAGCACCACCGGCGCAGCCATCATCTTCAGGCTCTTGCGCATCGGCCGCACCATCACGGGTGTTGTGATAGTACAAGGTCTTGATCCCCAACTTATACGTTGTTAGAAGATCTTTGAGCAATAATTTCATTGGCACTTTGCCATCTGGGAACATCGCTGGGTCGTAATTGGTGTTGGCAGAAATCGTTTGGTCGATAAATTTCTGCATGATACCCACTAATTGCAGGTAACCATCGTTGCCGCCCATTTGCCACAGCAACTCATAGTTGTCCTTGAGTGTTTCGAACTCAGGTACAACTTGCTTGAGGATGCCGTCTTTACTTTGTTTGACGCTAACGTGTGCTCGCGGCGGCTCAATGCCATTGGTTGCATTGGAAATCTGCGAGCTGGTTTCTGATGGCATCAGAGCACTCAGCGTCGAGTTGCGCAGGCCGTGCTCAACGATGCTGGCACGTAAGCCTTCCCAATCCAAATGCAGCGCTTCATCACACACGGCATCCAAATCTTTCTTGTACGTATCAATCGGCAGCTTGCCCTGTGAGTAAGTCGTCTCATTAAACTTCGGACAGGCACCTTGTTCTTTGGCCAATTGGTTCGACGCTTTGAGCAAGTAATATTGGATTGCCTCAAAGGTCTTGTGGGTCAGGCCATTGGCACTGCCATCGGAGTATTTGACGCCATTTTTGGCAAGATAGTAGGCGTAGTTGATCACACCAATACCCAAGGTACGACGACCCATAGTGGCGTTAAATGCGGCTTTGACCGGGTAGTCTTGGTAGTCCAATAAGCTATCAAGTGCCCGCACCGCTAGATCCGCTAAACCGTCCAATTCATCGAGTGATTGAATTGCTCCAAGATTGAATGCACTGAGGGTACATAGCGCAATTTCGCCTTCGTCATCGTCAAAGCTTTTCAGCGGTTTGGTTGGCAGCGCGATTTCCAAGCACAAGTTTGATTGACGAACCGGCGCATATTCTGGGTTGAACGGGCTATGAGTGTTGCAGTGATCGACGTTTTGCAGATAGATACGACCGGTGTTGGCGCGCTCTTGAGCGAACAGAGTGAACAACTCGACGGCCTTAATGGTTTTCTTGCGGATCGACTCGTCAGCTTCATATTTAACATACAGCTGCTCGAATTTTTCCTGATCTTCAAAGAACGCGTCGTACAAGCCGGGTACGTCAGACGGGCTAAACAAGGTGATGTTGCCGCCTTGCAACAAGCGTTGATACATAGTGCGGTTCATTTGCACACCATAATCAAGGTGACGAACCCGGTTTTCTTCAACACCACGGTTGTTCTTCAGCACAAGTAGGTCTTCTACTTCGAGGTGCCACATCGGGTAGAACAGGGTTGCTGCACCACCACGAACACCGCCTTGCGAACAACATTTCACTGCTGTTTGGAAATGCTTAAAGAAGGGAACACAGCCAGTGTGGAATGCTTCACCGCCGCGAATAGGGCTACCAACGGCGCGAATACGGCCAGCATTAATACCGATACCTGCGCGCTGCGAGACATATTTGACAATGGCGCTGGAGGTGGCGTTGATCGAATCAAGGCTGTCGCCACACTCAATCAATACACATGAGCTGAATTGACGGGTTGGGGTGCGAACGCCGGCCATGATTGGCGTTGGCAGCGAAATACGGAATGTTGAAATCGCATCGTAAAAGCGACGCACATAATCCAATCGCGTTGTCTTGGGGTAGTGGGCGAATAGGCAAGCTGCCACTAGAATGTAAAGAAACTGGGGGCTTTCATAGATCTGCTTGCTAACGCGATCCTGCACCAAGTATTTGCCTTCGAGCTGCTTCACGGCAGCGTAGCTAAAGGTCAAATCGCGTTGATGATCGATGAACAGTGACATCTCGTGGAATTCATCTTCACTGTAATCTTCGAGCAAATGGCTGTCGTAGCGACCGGTTTCAACCATGCCCTTAACATGATCAAAAAGCGCTGGTGGCTCATACTGACCGTAGGCTTGTTTGCGCAGATGGAAAATGGCTAGACGTGCCGCAAGGTATTGATAGTCCGGCGCTGATGTTGAAATCAGATCGGCGGCCGCTTTGATCATGGTTTCATGAATGTCGCCGGTTTTGATCCCCTCGTAGAACTGAATTTGAGATTTGAGTTCAACCTGAGATACCGACACTTTGTCGAGTCCTTCTGCAGCCCAGGTAATGACGCGATGAATTTTTTCCAGATCCAGTGGTTCTTGCTCACCATTGCGTTTGGTGACGAGGAGTTGAGTATCCATGTATTTGAGTCGGCCTCTCAGTGATCTTAACGTTTGGCTATTTGTTAAGCACATCTAGTGTTGTTTTGATTTTGAAGCACAACATAATGTGCTTCTGAAACAAATTCAACACCAAAATGTGTATTGCTTTGGGGCCTCAAATTGGTGCGGATGGGGCTTGATTTTGATGAAAGCCTTGGCGCAAAAGGGGTTGCGATGCGCCAGAATAAAAAACGTCAAAAATTGTTTTATGTCATTTTTTTTATCTGCCGCACGGAACAAAAAAATGGTCGGCAAAACTGTATTTATTACTTGACAAAACTGGCGCTATTTTAACCAGTTGAGGATCTCTGTCGGATGCTCGATCATGCCATCGGCCTGCCAGTCTGCAATTTGGTCGGCGCTGTCGATATATCCCCACATGGCCAATAAGGTGGTCATGCTGACCTTATTTCCAGCTTCCATATCGCGCTCGGCATCGCCGATATAGAGGATGTTTTCCGTTGCAGTGGCTATTTTCTCCGCTGCAGTGGTCATCGGTAATGGATGAGGCTTGGCAACACCGCAAGTATCGCCACTGATCACCACTTGGCATTGGCTAAACTGCGGAAAGTGAGGCAGCAGGGCGTCGGTAAGAAATCCGGGCTTGTTGGTGACAATGCCCCATGGAACCTTGCGTTGGTCCAACTCGATGAGCAACGCCTCGATGCCAGGATACAAGGTGGTACCGCTGGCGATATCGTTAGCATAAACATCGAGAAACTGCTGGCGTAACTGGCCAATATCAAATTCATCCAAGCGTTCACCCAAGGCTCGACGCAACAGCCCAATGGCACCATGTGAAGCGAAGTCACATACGTGGTCGTAATCCGCTTGAGGCTCGCCAATGGCGGCCAGTACCTTATTCAGCGCAGCGACTAGATCGGGAGCTGTGTCGAGTAGGGTGCCATCAAGATCAAACAATACTGCGTTGGCCATGGCGTTAGTGCTCCTCTGCTTTTTGTAGCGCGACCATGTAGTTCACTGACACATCGTCGTGTAGTTTGAATTTATCAGTCAGTGGGTTGTAGCGAAATCCAGATATTGCTCGGCTGTTGAGGCCTAGCTGATCGGTCATCGCCAGCAGCTCAGAGGGCTTAATGAATTTGTTGTGCTCATGAGTGCCTTTCGGCAGCCACCCTAGTACTTGTTCTGCGGCAACAATCGCCATCAAGTAGCTGCGTTTGGTGCGATTCAAGGTTGATAGGAACAGCCAGCCGCCGGGTTTCAACATACTGTCGCAAGCACGGAGCACTGATAGTGGGTCGGGGACATGCTCCAACATTTCCATACAAGTAATGACATCGAAAGATGCAGGTTGCTCAACTGCCAGTTGTTCGGCGGTTTGTTGTTGATAGTTAATCGACAGCTGCGACTCTAAGGCATGCAACTTAGCGACTTGAATTGATGCCGCAGCCATATCAATTGCCGTTACTTTGGCACCAGCACGAGCCATACTCTCTGACAGCAAACCACCGCCACAGCCAACATCAAGCAGGGTTTTATCTGCCACGCCTTGGCTATGTATCTCGATAAACTGGCTACGAAGCGGGTTAATCTGATGCAACGGCTTAGACTGGCCCTGAGGGTCCCACCACGTAGCGGCTAAAGCCTCAAATTTGCTGATTTCTTGTTGATCGACGTTGTTCACTGCTGGCTCATTTTCAATTAGCAAGGTCTGGCATTATAACGATCCGTGATGATCTCGGTAGCGCTGTAACGTCTTTTATGTAAGATTGGCCTCTATCAACAATGGAATAACAACACCATGGATACGGTAAATCAGGTTCCAACGAACCGAGTAATGAATATCAAATCGTCAGCTTACGTACTGATAGGGTCGTTGATTGCGTTGGCGATGACTCTTTATTTCTGGCCCACTCCTCATCCAGACTTGCATCAAGTTGCCGATCAAATGGGGTTACAAGGACCAGAGCGCAATCGTTTTGTCACACTGGTTGAGCGTGCCAGGGAGCGGGCCAAGCAACTGCCGCCAATCGATGTCAGTGGCCAGTCATTTAGGAAGCAAGTGAAACAACAATTGCTGTCAGAGCTGAACGAGTTTTTAACCCCACACCAATTACATATCTTCGAGCTTCATTGTGAGCAAAAACGCCGAGAGTTTGCTCAAGTACCGCTTTGATTAATTATTTAACGTTGTTAGTGAGTAGGAAATCTGTCGATGAAGAATTTGTTTAGTGCTCTTGTTGTCGCCATTAGCGTGTTATTGATGATGACGTCAACGGCGTTTGGCTATGATGGCACGCTTGCGGGCTTCAAAACTCACGTCGCTAAATATGCGCCGCATGCGCCGATCCCGGAAGTACTTACTACCACTGAGCTCAACGATGCGACCATTCGCTATGGTATTTGGCGCACGACAAAAGCTAGGCAGGGCCTTGTTGTCTTCGTCAGTGGCCGGACCGAGTTTATTGAGAAAAACCTACCGGCATACACTGAACTGCTGGCCAAAGGGTTCGATGTTTATACCTTTGACTGGCGAGGGCAAGGGCTGTCAGAACGCCAATTGCGTCACTCAGAGCCTGGCCATATTGAGAATTTTGATACCTTCGTTGCCGATCTGGATGCCTTTGTCCATCAGATTGTAAGACCCGAACAACAGTCGGGCATGATACTGCTGATGGGCCATTCGATGGGAGGCAACATTGGCTTGCGCTATTTGCAGAAACACCACAATGTCTTCGACAGAGCCCAGTTTTCCTCGCCTATGATGGGGCTTAGTGCCAACAATTGGCTTACTCGGCAATTTGCCGGCTTTCTCCATTGGGCTGGCTGGGGACAATCTTGTGCGCCGGGTGGGCAACCGGTTTGGAAGAGCTATCTTGACCAAAATGCTTGCGACGCCATTATTAATGACACAATTTCGATGCCTGAAAAACCAGAGCGAGCTTTGCTTTACTCTCACAATTTGAACTATCTGGCGCAGGCAAGTTGCTGGGTTGAACAAAGCTTGGCTCACAATCCCAAGCATCACCTAGGTTTAGGGTGTCCAACGGTTGATTGGGTAAGAGCTGCGTTTGCTACCACCGAATATGTCATGAATCACCTCGATCAAATTAAGATTCCGGTGGTGATCGTCGGCTCTGCGGCTGACAAAATCGTCACTTTTGAAGCACAACAACAGGCTTGCAGTAATATGGGAAATTGCTGTTTGTGGGAGGTAATTGGTAGCGAGGATAAAGCTGCTGCCCATGAGATTATGATCGAAATAGATAACTACACTCGGCAGTACTGGACGGCCTTTGATGCGCTCACGCACTCGTCTGATGCAGGCTGCGCGTGTGCTGAGTTACGTGACAAGTTTAGTCACTTGCAGTGCAGCAAAGAGACGCTGTGATAGCCACAAAAGTTGATAAAAAAGGCCGCTGAGATAAGCGGCCTTGTTGTCTGCGTTGACTGCCAACGATGTTTATTGCTGCGGTGTCTTCGGCAACACCTTATTAAGCACTAAGTAGCCAGCAACTGCGGCAATTAGCGACCCCAGCAAGATTCCCAAACGCTCATCGAAACCATAGTCGCCAGCTCCAGCTTCAAAGGCCAGTGAGCTAATAAACAAGCTCATGGTAAAGCCGATACCACATAGAATCGAGGCTCCAAATATTTGCATCCAGGTCACTCTTTCGGGCAATTTGGCGCCAGCTACGGCGGTCGCAAGCCAACTAAACAGCATGATGCCAATGGGCTTACCCAACACCAAACCGAGCGCAATACCGACAGGCACAGCATGCAGCGTTTGTTCCATGGTTAAGCCAAGTAGTGGCAGGCCAGCATTGGAGAACGCGAAAATAGGCAAAATAATGAAGGCAACCGTGTGGTGTAAGTTGTGCTCCAATTCTTTTGCTGGTGAATAATCTGGATTATTCGGATCGCGCATGGGGATGAAGAAAGCTAACACCACCCCGGCTAGCGTTGCGTGAACACCAGACTTGAGCACTGCCCACCATAAAATAAAGCCAATGGTGAGATAAATGGAAGAGTTCACCACTTTCATTCGGTTGAGACCGAACAAAGCCACCAAAGATACGCCAGCAACCGCAAACGCTGTGGTAGACAGATCGCCACTATAGAACACCGCAATAATTAAAATAGCGCCGATATCATCGAGAATCGCCAGCGATAACAGGAAGATCTTTAACGCCAGTGGAACCCGCCTACCAAGCAGGCTAAGCACGCCTAGCGCGAAAGCAATGTCGGTAGCTGCAGGAATCGCCCAGCCGCCCATGGCGTCGGCATCGCCCCAGTTCATCATGGCGTAAATGCCCGACGGCACAACAATACCGCCAACAGCCGCGAAAGCGGGCATGATGATTTTCGACGTTTCATTGAGCTCTCCTTCCATAAACTCACGTTTGAGTTCAAGCCCAACGTGAAGGAAGAAGATTGCCATCAAGCCATCGTTAATCCACAACAGAAGTGGTTTAGCGATATCCAATTTGCCCACTTGAATGGCGAGGGGCATGGCCAACAGGCTTTCTCGGAAGTCGGCCAACGGCGAGTTGGCAACAATCAGTGCTAGCACCGTGGCAATGACGAGAATGATCCCGCCTGCCGACTCCAGCTTGAGAAAGTTCGTTATGTTTGAATTTTGCATTACTGGTCCTTCAATGTTTCCATTTAATTTTCAGTCTAATAGAGGAAAGCTGAATATTCGATGAATTGTCGCTGAACAAAGACTAGAACAATAATGACAGGACGACGATTAAATCAAGATGAATCGAACGCAAGCAATAAAAAAGCTTCCCGAGGGAAGCTTTTTTATTAGTTATAAACGCGTTGCAGTGCTTAGTGGTGGCCACCAGTCGCTGGCGCGGCATCCAATATGCTGTGGTGAGTGAGCCAACCGGCGTCATACATCCAATCGGTCACAGGCATCAACAAGAACTCAGTGGCCAACAGACTGACAATCACTAACACAATGGTGTAAGGCAGAGCCATCCAAACCATGCGACCGTATGACAAACGAATCAAAGGCGCAATTGCAGAGGTCAGCAGGAACAAGAACGCCGCTTGACCATTAGGAGTGGCCACACTTGGCAAGTTAGTGCCCGTGTTAATTGCAACAGCCAGCAGGTAGAACTGGTCTTGATCAATGACGCCTTCTTTCAAAGCATCAACCATCTCGGTGATGTAGACGGTACCAACAAACACGTTGTCACTGATCATTGATAGCAAGCCGTTGGCAATAAACACCCCGAACAATTGCTCGCGGCCATCAAATGACAGTACATAACTGATCACTGGTGCGAACAAATCTTGCTGAATGATGACTGCCACAACGGCGAAGAATACCGTCAACAAAGCAGTAAATGGCAAGGCTTCTTCAAAGGCATGGCCGAGGCGATGCTCTTCAATAATACCGGTGAACGCCGTCGCCAATACGATAACGGATAAACCAATTAAGCCAACTGCGGCAAGGTGCAGGGCGAGCGCAATGACCAGCCAAACGCCGATTAAAGCTTGCACAACCAGCGCCGCTTTATCTTTTGCGGTGCGCTCATCATCACTCTTCTTGTCATAGTCAGCGAGAATTTTGTGGACAGCAGGAGGCAGTTGAGCGCCGTAACCGAACCAACCCAATTTCTCCAATGCCACACAGGTAATGAGGCCGAAAATCAGCGTCGGTACGGTAATCGCGGCCATGCGCAAATAAAACTCAATGAAATCCCAGTGAGCGGCGGCAGCAATAATCAGGTTTTGTGGCTCACCAACTTGGGTACAAACACCACCCAAAGCAGTACCAACACCGGCGTGCATCATCAGGTTGCGTAAAAACGCACGGAATGCCTCAAGTTCTTCACGATGTTGATGCTTTAATTCGTCGTCGCTAGTGTGGTCGTGATCATGGTGGACTTGTTTGCCCGAGGCGACTTTGTGGTAGATGGCGTAAAAGCCGGTCGCAACGGCAATGACAACAGCAATTACCGTCAAAGCATCTAGGAATGCAGAGAGGAATGCGGCGGCAAAGCAAAATGATACCGATAGCAAGGCTTTAGAACGGACCTTAACCAGCATTTTTGTGAAAATATACAACAATAGTTGCTTCATAAAGTAAATGCCGGCAACCATGAAAATAAGCAACAAGATCACTTCAATGTTGGCTTCAATTTCATGCATCACCACATCTGGCGATGCTAACCCAATGAAAATTGCTTCAATGGTTAGCAAACCACCAGGCTGCAATGGATAGCATTTCAGGGCCATTGCAAGGGTGAAAATAAACTCGACAATTAGCAGCCAACCCGCGACAAATGGGTCGACGCTCGCGACAATGGGGTTAACCACCAAAAACAGCAGAATGGCCTGCTTATACCAGAGCGGTGCATTGCCCAGGAAATTCGCAAAGAAGGCCTTTTGAATGGAACTTGCCATAGTAGAAGTCATCCTGATTTGTAATATATTTGTTAAATTGTGGGGCTGATCCGATTGTATCTTATCCTTACAATAAACCGGTTTAATTTTCGTAATTTTTCAACAGTAATAGCTAAGTTAGATCACGCAATGGTTAATTAGTAACCAAATTAACCACAGTGAAAGAAGTTGTATAACGGCTTGTTGCTGTGTTGGCTGCTCTGGTATGATGAGTCGATTTTATGCTGATAGGGTGGAGTAGGCTTGTCTCATTTAGACCGCAGAGGAAACGTCGATGACCAAAGTGTCATCCAGGCAAAGAACCCCGCAGAGTTCGCCGAAGAGTATATCGTTCGTTCGATATGGAATAATCGTTTCCCGCCGGGAACTATCTTGCCTGCAGAGCGAGAGCTCTCTGAGTTGATTGGTGTGACGCGCACAACCTTGCGTGAAGTGCTGCAACGACTCAAACAGGACGGTTGGATCACTATCCAACATGGCAAGCCGACTCGAGTGAACAACTTCTGGGAAACGTCCGGCCTGAATATCCTGATGACGCTAGCGCGGCTCGACCAAGACGGTATGCCTGATTTGGTGAAACATTTGCTGTCTGCCCGCACCAATATTTCTGCAATCTACATGCGTGCAGCCATTAAGGCCGCTCCCGAAGCAATTGTTGCGGCGTTGGATCAAGCATTGAATACCGAAGATGATGGTACGGCGTTTGCCAATGCTGATTATGAATTGCATCAAACCATGGCGCGCGAATCTGGCAACCCAATCTATGTCTTGATTCTCAACGGCTTCCGCAACTTGTCAATGCGCATCGGTGGCCACCACTTCAGCTATCCAGATAGCAGAGAAGCGGCTCGAGCCTTCTATCGTAACTTGAAAGAAATTACTGAATCGAAACGTCACAACGATGCTGTGGTTGCGGTTCGTGATTATGGTCGTCAGAGTGGTTTGTTGTGGCAAGCCCATCAACAGGAAATTCCATCTGATTTAGTCGAGAAGTAGTTGATATCGAGCGATTGTTTGCGCCGACAAAAAAGCCGTCATTAATGACGGCTTTTTTGATCCAGTTGCGCGTGCAAAGGTTAGAAGGTGTAGCCTGCACTCACCATGTACACAAACGGGTCGATATCAACGCTTACTTTTGACTTCAACTCACCGACTTTAAAGTTGGCATCAGTCGAGATATCAATGTAGCGAATTTGGCCATTCAGGTGCCACTTTTCATTCAACTTGTAATCCAAACCGATTTGCGCTGCCCAGCCGAATGAACTATCCAAATCGAGTGAATTAAAGCCTTGGTCTTTGCGGCTGCCTTTGAACTGCTCATCAAAGAATATGGTGTAGTTTAGACCGGCGCCAACGTAAGGGCGGAATTTAGACTCGGGACCACCGAAGTAGTACTGCAATGACAATGTTGGAGGCAGGTGGCTCACTTCGGCAAGTTTGCCGTCACCGAGACCGAGTGCGGAATTTTGCAGATTAACGTCGTGAGTGAATGGCGTTGCTGCCAACAACTCGATTCCCCAGTTATTGTCGAACATGTAGGCAAAGTTGAGGCCGATTTGAGTATTGCTGTCGACACCCACAGTCATTCCGGTATCACCTAAGCTTTCGACGTGAACATTGCCAGAGCTATCATCTGGAGAAACATGAACGATACCACCGCGAACAATGATGTCGCCGGCTTGGTGCGCCAAAGCCGTTGAAGATAGTCCGAGGGTGGCCAAAGATACCGCTGCAGCAAGAATGGTTGTTTTCATTATGTAGTCCATTTGTTTTTAAAGTGCAGCGAAATTGTCCTTGGCTTGTGACTCGTTAAAACTGATCTGGATCAATTGAAAACGCGACTGATTATCAAAATTGTGACGCTATCCAAGTTGGCTCAATTTTTTAGATATTTGAATTATTATCGAAGGCTAAATCGACGCCGGAGACCGGAAGATTTGCAAGCTTATTTTGTTGTCGCTGCTGACTGATTTTCTGATAATTCAGACGGTAGTATTGCGCTTTCGTATGATCGATCGGCCAGCCGAAAATACCTCGTTGGAACAAGTTACTCAAAATTAGCATAGCTCTTGCCGAGCCTAGTTCTGCTTCTTTTGTGAGTGTTTGTTGAACTGCTGATAGGTTTTGTTGCAAGCCGCCGATACCGCGAAGCTGATACAACGACAGATCGATGCGGGCATTAGCCAATTGTTGGGCCTTTTGGTAATGGCTAACAGCTTGCTGCCAACTACCGCTGTCGGCGAAGTTCTTGGCTTGCTGGTAATGCTGATATGGCTTGTAGTCGTTGATTTGTCGCTCAGCAGCAGAGCAAGTGGAACAACACACCAATAGAATCAGAGCAAATCGTAACATTGTTATACACCTCAACTAACAACTTCATGACAACATTGCTCGAGCAGGTTAATAACATTTGTGTAGCATTGGAAGAAAAATTGTGACCGTTATCATAAAGGTACCGGTTTCAAGGTTCTAGTTGATTGATTTGATAGGGAAAATAATTAATTGGACTTCATTGTTAACCATCATCATTTGGCAAAGTAGGAGCCAAAGTTGGCTCCTACGGGTGTCAATCTAGCGAGCTGATTGCCGCCAACATCGTTTTGACAAGCGGTCATTGCGATTCAGTTGGAGTAGTGAAGAGTGAATATGAGCGGTGCTTTGCTGGGCGTCGGTTAACTGATTTGAAATCGTTTCTAGTGTTTGTTTTATTGACTCCAGTACCGAGTCAAACTGCCGGTCTTTCATGCGCGTCCCCTGAACTTATTGTTATGTGCTTACTCAGCTTAGAACAAGCCCCTTGGCTAAACCGAGATAAAACCAAAATATATTCAAATACAGCGAGTTAATGTAAATAGTTGTGAGCTACCTAAGAGGTCAACCAGGTTGTCACCGAACTGTCATTCTTAATAGTCGACACGCTTTCTCATCGATTTGACTTCGCTACGCTGCGATTTACGTTGTAACCGCTTACGCTGTGATGCTTTGGTTGGTTTTGTCGCTCGGCGCACTTTTGTTGGCTGGCTAGCTTGTAAGATCAGTTCTTTGAGTCGCTCAAGCGCATCTTCTTTATTTTGTTGCTGAGTACGATACTGCTGAGCTTTGATGATGATTTCACCATCCTTGGTGATGCGTTGATCATTGGTCGATAGCAACCGTTCTTTGTAATAGATTGGCAGGGCAGAGTGGTGAATGTTGAATCTTAAGTGCACTGCACTCGACACCTTATTGACGTTCTGACCGCCCGCGCCTTGTGCTCGAATAGCGGTTAGCTCTACTTCCCAGTCAGCTATTGCAACGTTGTTTGAGAGTTGTATCAGAGTTGCCATAATCGACTGGGGTAACTGCGATGGACTCGCAATGGTTGCTATTGGAGCAAAGCATGATAGCACTTTGCTCCAGCTAGGTCATTGATACTACATGTATTTGACTGAGCAGCCATAAGGTTTTGTTAGCGGGCTAGATACGCTTTTACCTGCCGCCAACTCGTCCATGGCTTGAACAACGTAATTGGTTGCCGCTGGGATATCGGCCGGATCGGTCGACTTAATACTGTCGATGGCGCCTGCATATGCCAGCACGCCATCAGGTTTGACAATGTACATGTGCGGCGTCGTTTTGGCGCCGTATTGCTTGCCTACTTTGCCATCAGGATCAAACAGCACCTGAGCTGGTGCCGCTCCTCTTTCTGTGGTGAGCTTATTTGCCGCAGTGGCATCGACATAGCCTTGTTTACCTGGTGCCGATGAGATAACGGATAACCACACAACGTCCTGATCGGCATACTTCTTCTGCAGCCCTTGCATGTTGTCACTGCTGTAATGCTTTTTAACAAAAGGGCAGTCGTGATTAGTCCATTCGAGAATAACGTACTTACCCTGATAGTCGCTTAGCTGAACCTGCTCACCCGCCGCACTGGTCAAGTTAAAGTCGGGGGCCGCCTGGTTTACCTTTGCCGCGGCGTGTGCCGTCAAACTAAGGCAGGTAACAGCAGCAGCAAGCAGTAATTGGGTTCGTTTTAGTAACCTTGACATGTTTTGCGTTCCTTTGGTTGTGGGGTAGTAAAACTTCATCTTTACAACGGGTTAGATGTTGATTGCATGTGTTTCTATGTATTCCACCACGGTGCTAGGTGTGAGTATTTGAGGTAACACTAAAGCCTCTCCTCGTTGATTGTAGAGGACATACAAGGGCACTCCAGCGTGTTGGAACTGGTCGAGGTAATCGCTAATCGCACGATCTCGATGGGTCCAGTCGCCAACCACGTAGTGAATACTGTGTTCATCGAACACAGCAGCGACGGTCTGCTGACTAAAGGTTACTCGTTCATTGACTTTACATGTTAAGCACCAATCTGCTGTCATGTTAACGAAAACGACTTCACCTTGGTTCAGATGTTGTTGGAGCAGCTGCGCCGAGTAGGGTTGAGCGACTGCTGCCAGCCCGCCATCATCGGAAGCCGAACGTTGAGTGAGTGCAACCGTGGTAGCCACAGTTGCAACTATTACTGCGGTCGCAAACTTTGGATAGCCGCGAACTTTTAGCCACCAACAGAAGCTCATAATCAGCAAAATAGCTAACACCACCAATACCCAAGTTGGGTCGTGCTGCTGTAGCAGCCAAAGTAGCCAAAGTGCAGTTAGAAGTAGTGGAAATGCCAACGCTTGTTTAAAGGTGTCCAACCAAGGACCGGGCTTTGGCATTTTGGCGATGAGTTTGGGCTGTAGCGTCAAGATGATAATCGGTAGTGCCAACCCTAAACCCAGAGCCATCAAGATAATGAACATGCTGACCATTGGCAGCGTCAGCGCAACGCCTAATGCAGGGGCCATCAATGGTGTCATGCAGGGGCTTGCAACCACCACAGCTAAACATCCTGACAGTAAAGATGCAGTTCGATCGCCGCGAGATAAACGCTCACTGCCTACTGACATCCAACTGCCAGCCACTTCGAAGGCGCCCAACAAACTGGCCGCCATTAGTACCATCAATAGACTCAATACCGTCAAAAATATCGGGTCTTGAAGTTGAAAGCCCCAGCCTACTGCTGCCCCCGCTTGCTTCATGACAGTTAATATCGCGGCTAACACAGTGAGTGATGCCAGAATACCGAGCGAGTAGAGCAGACCGTGAAGTCGAGCTTGCGATGCGGCTTTACCTGACAGTTTGACCAAACTCAGCGCTTTTAGTGATAGCACTGGAAACACACAGGGCATCAGATTCAACAAGATACCGCCAACAAATGCCATCAGCATCAAAATCACTAACGATTGTTGGGCTTGTTGCTGTGAATCTGCCGAGTTGTCTGAACGGTTGGCCAGCAGCGCCTGCTGCTTTGCGGTGATAGTTAAGCCTTGAATGACGCCTTCACTGTTTGCTGCAGCCAGAACCACTTCAGCGCTTTGCGGCAGCTGATAAAAATAGTCACTCACAGCAATATCAGTTTGCCAAAATTTCGCTCCTTCAACGTCGATTAGTTGTTGCCACTGAGGTTTGTCCGCGGCAGCAATGAGCTGCTCATTGGCAGCAAACAAGTCGACTGACGATGACATTGGCATCGCGTTATTCGTTTCAGGAACGTATTGAAAACGTATCTGTTCGTTATTGTCAGGGTTTAAGTTGAAGCGCAGTTGACTCGATTGCGCCTGCTGGGGGAGCAGCTTTCTAGTCTGTTCGAATAAGGTGGCAAATGCACTAGGGCGAGTCGTATTGGCGACCGGTATTGTTAGTTGGAATTTGCCATCGCCTGGAATGCAACTTTCTTTGCATACCAGCCATGAGGCATCGAGCTCGACAGAGATTGCTGAAGCATTGAGAGTCGTAGGCAGCTCGACTGGTACCATCAATAATGAGTCGTGATAGTAGCCAAAATTAGTGATGTCAGAAATGACAATACGCTCGGGGGTTGGCCAGGCTACATTGCCGGTTGGTAGAGAAATTGCCTCGCTTTCTGGTCCATTAAGAGTATTGATGCTGAAGTCGAACGTGGTTGCAATGCCGCTATCACCGGGGTTTTTCCAGTATGTGTGCCAGTGGCTTTCAGGGCGCATAGCTAGGCCAAGCCATTGCGTCGTGCCCGGCACCCAAGTTTGATTTTCAGCAACGAGTTCCACTTCAATATGTGGATGCTGCTGCGGACCTGACGTTAACGCCTTGGCTGGCGACGCTAGGAGCAGCAAGCTAAAACAGCTGATTAATAGGTTGGCGATTGGCCGAGTTAACATAACAACGAATACCCACAACTTTGTGATCGGAAACAGCAACCCAGTGTTAGATTAGGTCGCTTACAGCCCTTTGCTTTGCTACAACATAGCAACCTATATGGGCAATTACCAAGTTGGATAAACCATTCAAAACAAATGGTTAAGTTAATCTGACGTCACTCAAATAGTGCCGCGATGAAAAAGCTTTATGGCGAGTGAAATGAGACTTGTTATGGAACAACGAGTTAGCCAAAGCAGGTGACAAGAATGGCTGGTCACACTTGCTTACAGTTTTTGCTCAAGCCAATTGGTTCAGTCAAACACCGCAACAACCTGACGACTAATCGCAACCAGCTCACCATAGCTATCGTAGATATCCGCTTCAGTGTGACCGTACCCGTCTGCTGCTTGTCTTGTGTGGGCTTGATAAGCAAACCAGTTCTCTGGGCTCATCGGTCGGTGAGGATGAATAAATTCAACATTCCAGCTCATGGTGCTCGCTGGCGCGGGCCATCTGAGCATTTGCAATACAGTTGGCGGCCATGCATCGATAAGAGCAATCAAATGGGCATTGGTAAGCTGTGCTGGCGGTGTCTTGAAACGCATCCAGCCACCGACATGGTGACTTTTGCGGCCGGTGAATGGCCAGCCTCCATCACATTTGGCAAGGTCAATATTGCGTAGAAATTTTGGTGTTACTTTTGGGATCTGCGGAATGAAGTTGGCTTTCGATGGCGCCACCATATGATGTTTGCGCCGATCCTGGACCGCGATTTTCGAAGCCCTACCGACACCAAATGCCGCTTGGCACATTACAGCGGTATTGCCATCTTGAATAATACGAGCCACCGCTTGAGTTGCATTTCGACCTTCTCGGAGAATTTCCGCCTCAACTGTAAAGTCTTTATCTGGATAAATCGGCCCAATAAAACTGGTGTTAAATGAGCGAAGCATGCGAGGAGCGGTCAGTTTATTTTCGATTGCTCGGTAGGCCAGCGAGGCAGAAAGGCCACCAAATAGAGTTCTGCCTTGTGCCCAATCGTTTGTTACCGACAATTGGATTGCTTGGTTGTCGTTTTGAGAATCTATTTGGCTCAGGAGTTGGTCAATATGCATCGAGTTAAGTTGGCCGTTAAAACATGAATGTTACCGTAACAGTATCACTGGTCCGATGTCTACTTGGCGGCTAAAAGCTAAGTGAATGATTGAGTTAGCGATAACGTGGAATTTTTTTTCAGTTTCGCCGTTCTCCTTCATTAACACGGAGCAGCACTCAAGGGTTTGAACAATGATTGTCAGTTCACAGCGACTCAACCTCAAAGCCAACCTGATTTACGGCTTTGTACTGGCTATTGGCCTTGGCTTATCGGCCTATGTCTATCTGTCCGTCGATAGCCTCAAGCAAATATCGTCTCGATTGGTGAGCAATCAATTGCCGGTGTTGCAAACCAGCAGCAGCATTAACCATTTATTAGGAGAGCATGAACGGTTACTTTATGAGTATTACGCAACGGTCGACTCGGCGCTTTACACCGAACATGCACAAGCGGTTGCCGAGCAGTTATCGCAAGCACTAAGCACGCTCGCTATGTACGCTGGTGATAATCGTGTTGAGCCGGTGAAGCTGCATTTAGCGAAGATCGATAATATTGCTGCGCAACTGCATCAGAACCTGAGAAAACGAAGTGTTGATTGGGATTTGGCCCGCGCGCAGTTGCGCCAGTTAAGCGACGAGCGAAGAGATATTTTGCCGTTATTGAGCCAACTCGAATCGACCATCACCGGTGAAGTCAACCAAGGCTACCAGCAAACTCAAAATGCATTGGCTGAGATGTTTGCCGCGGTGGTGGTGTATGGTGCTGCAGTATTATTGTTAGCCATATTGCTAGGCCGTTACGTCAAACGTTATCTGCTACTCAGTGATAGCAATGCCCGTTTAGCCCTGTTTGCTGAGCGCAACCCCAACCCAGTATTAAGCTTGGGGGAGCGTGGTGATGTGCTCTATCAAAACCCGGCGAGTAGCGAAGTGCTTAAACAGTTCAACGGCGTCGACAACCCAACGGCGTTATTGTCACCCGATCTTGGACAGCAGCTATTTGATGCCCGCAATCATGTATCTGATGCTCATCGACATGAGCATCAACTTGAAGACCGCTACTTTAGTTACGAAATCCATTGGTTGGCTGATATGGCGGCTTTCGACATTCACATCAAAGACATTTCGCAGAAAAAACGGGCTCAACTACAGCTGATGGACCGAGCTTATCGCAACGACCAATCGGGGCTATTCAACCGACTACGGTTTAATGAAGACATTAATAACGCAATTATCAAAGGTCAAAGCATCAGCTTAGTTTTAGTCGAAGTAGCACAAATGGGGCAGCTGCAAGGTCATTATGGTCTCAACGGCGCGAGTGCGTGTATTGAAGGCGTTACCCATACGCTGATCGAACAGTTTGAAACGGCACAACAGCGGCAGCCGTTAAATGCCACTTTGTATCACATCGCAGACGGTAGCTTCGCCATTTTGGCTCAGCACTTGACGGCTGATTCGGAGTTGCAGTTTTTAGTGAAGCAAATTGCCAGTCGATTCCAAACGCCGGTACCAACCACTTTGGGACAAATGCGAATTCAAGTTCAGTTAGGTATTACCGAACATGCTCCGCAGGTCCGTACCGGCCATGATTTGTTATTGGACGCAAAAATTGCTGCCGATCAGGCGCTGCAAAAAGGTGGTGACACCATCAGCTATTTCGACATCGATGTTGGGCAAGCCCACGCTCGGCGTGCTGAGTTGGCGTTGAAATTAGAGCAGGCCATTGAAAAGAACCAATTGAGTCTGTATATGCAACCACAAATGGCGATGCCAAGTCGGACCCTCATTGGTGCTGAAGCGTTGCTCCGTTGGCATTGTGATGGCGAGTTTATTTCGCTCGCGGAGTTTATACCTGTGGCGGAGCAAACCGGTTTAATTTTAGCCATTGGCGATTGGGTATTGGAGCAGGCTTGCCTGATGACAGCCGAATACCGACGCCTTGGCCTTGTCGATTTGGTGGTTGCCATTAACATTTCCCCGAGGCAGTTTTTGCAGAGCGATTTCACCGCTCGCGTTGAACAGCTACTAAACCAATATCAAGTGCCACCATCGGCAATTGAGTTGGAAATTACCGAAAGTACCATCATGGACAACGAACAAACTGGCATACTGGTGCTAAACCAGCTCAAGAGCCTTGGTGTGTCGCTGGCAATTGATGACTTTGGTACAGGGTATTCATCCTTGGCTTACCTGAAACAATTCCCAGTCGATAAATTGAAAATTGACCGCAGTTTTGTCCGTAATATTGAACACAATCTTGATGATCAAGCAATTGTGTTGAGCCTCTGCCAAATGGCGAAAAACCTCAAACTATCTGTATTGGCCGAAGGTATTGAGACGGAGCCGCAACTCGATATATTGGCTCAGTATGATTGTGACGCTATTCAAGGCTACTGGTTCAGCCGGCCGCTAAAGCACGAAGATTTTGTCCGCTTCAGTGAAAAGATGTGTGTTTCTGAGCCGTTAGTCGATTAGTTTTAATCAATCTAATAATGAACTCGGTTGCGACCATTGGCTTTGGCCGAATAGAGGTTCTTATCCGCGCGCTCGATGGCCACTTCTATTGGCGTCGATAGCGAATTGATACTAATACCGATAGACACGGTGACTTGCTTGCTCGGCTCTAATTCGAAGTTATGTTCGCTGATCATCAAGCGGATCTTCTCCGCTACTTTGAGGGCTTGCTCGAGATTGGTTCCCGGGCAGAGCAAGATGAACTCTTCACCACCCCAGCGACCAAAGCCATCCTGATTCCGGATCATGGCCTTGAGTTTTTTAGCCAGCTGTTGCAACACTCGGTCACCATCGGAATGACCATATTGGTCATTGATCTGCTTGAAGTGGTCGACATCGAAAAGTAACAGTGAGTAGATTTTTGAGTACTTGTCTTGTTGTTGGTAGCGGCTGAAAAAGTTCAATACGCCGCGGCGATTCAGTACTTCGGTTAGTTGATCGAGTTGCGAGCTTTGTTTGAGTTCGAACGTCTCATGAGTGAGTTTCTGAATTGCCGTGGTTTTGTCTCTGAACCGCTCAATCAAAACCACCATGACACCGGACACCAGAATAAATGCCCAGCCGATAATAATGTAAAGGTATAGTTGCTCGCGGCTGATATAGGTGCCCCGCAAGGTCAATTGATTGATTCGGAGCCGCTCGACGGTGCCATCAACCGACGACTTTAACTCAATGCCCATGGCAATAACGTTGTCGATGTCTACATAACGATCAGGTCGCGGTAGGTGTCGTTCTAATACCCACCAATTAGCCACTTTTATTTCATCCATTTTGACCACGATCGGCTGATTTAATTCTGCGATCGGTATGTCAACCATGCTGTATTTCAAGCTATCGAAGTCTTCTAACTTCGAGTACGTCGCTCCGAAATTTCGAAAGTACAACCTAAGCTCTTGGCCTGGTCCTTGGTAATCAATATCAATCAGCATGTCTTGGAAAATGCTTAAGTCTTTACCAATATTCGGCTCACTGGCGAAATACACCTGCAGGAGACAGTAAGGGTGGGCCACTTGGGTCGAAAATTGGCATTCCATAGCCTGTTTCTCGCTCTCATCGATCCAGCGCACGCTACTTTTACCGCCAATCATTTGGTCTGATTGCACTTCGATGTGGTAGTTTTCGCCGGGAATGAGTTGTTCGCTAAACTCAAAGCGTTCGGGATAACCAGCCATCACAGCGACAGTGGTCAGCATGGCTAGCAGGAGTAGGGCAAGAAAGCGGTTGGAGCGAAATAAAGGCATTTTTAAAACAATTAACTCTGGGTAACTACTGCGCAACGCATTGCGTCTGTTGTTTCATACCTCCTTGTAGACATTAACTCGCAATCATCATACGTGATTTTTTTGGCTTGAATGGTTAAATGATCGTTAGTGAGATCTTATTTTTAAGTTAATTGTTGGCAATGGAAGGAACAAACGTCAAAGCAGGGTTTGTGAGCCGTTGTTTTGGTCGAGGGGGGATGTGTCATTGGTTTGCTTCTTTTGTGCTCGTTTGCGGCGCTGCTCACATAACCTCAACACGTATAGCTTTTGGGCATCATCAAATTGCTGCCAGTTAAAGCGTTCTTCGCGTTTGCGAAAACAACCAATGCAGTAGCCCCGTTCGCCAGTTTGGCAAATGCCTTGGCACGGATTAGGAACATCGAAAAGATGGAGCTGATCGTGATTTTGTTTAGGGCTCATGGTGATCTGCGCGTATTGTTATCGTTGCAGTCTAGCGAGCTGGGATCGGGGCTTCAAGCGAAAGCTGACGGTGGATAATAAAAAGCGGGGCATTGCCCCGCTAATCCGATTGAACTGGCTGGTTAGGGCAATTGGGCAAGCCATTCACCGTTATCAAACCATTTGCTACGAAGTTTAGTCATCAACCCGACTCGTTCGTAAGACACCATGAAATTGCGCACTAGATTGAAAAAGTGCAAATCACCATGCGGTACGGCAACACCAATAGGTTCCATTGAAAGCGGTCTTTGCAACGTAACGAAGTCATCATTCGGGTTGCGCAGTACCGCTAGTTTGCAGATCGCCATGTCAGCAAATAGGGCATCAACTTTTCGATCGCGAATCAGCTGGATTGCCTCTTCATAATTGTTGACGCCGACGATTTCTGCTTTTGGAATATTGAGCTGGACTAAGGTTTTACTGGTCGAACTTTTTAACGCAGCAACCTTAATACCAAGGCGATTAAAACCGCCGTCTTGCTCAAGCTGAGCCATGCGCTCGCTAGTCGCAAGTAATGATTTACCCGACACCATATAAGGCTCGACAAAACTCACCTGTTTCGAGCGCTGAGATGTAATTGACATGCCAGATATAACCATATCGGCTTTACCTGCTTGCAGGGCGCTAATCAGTTCCGGAAACGGTACCTTAATGATTTCCAGCTCCACATTCATGGCGTTGGCGAGTGCTTGTGCAAGGTCAACATCGTAGCCAATGAACATGCCGCTGCGGCTAACGACGTTAAATGGCGGTTGGTCACCTGTCATTGCTACTTTAACAACGCCTCGGTCCAATACTCGATCAAGTATTGGGCTTTGGGCGTTAGCTTGGCTGACGAAGATCACTGGTAAAGCGACGATCAACGTAAGAACCAGTCGACGGATGAAGTTAACAGTTGTAGCCATTATGTTCTCTCCTTGTGGCTGCGCAAAATGGAAATTTATGAAACTCAATGAATTTTCTGGTGAATTAGATGCATTAACTTATAGACGGTCTGAGCCAAAGTGTTGGAGATTATTATCATTTAGAGTGGTTTGTTTGTTGTTGCCACTTGGCGATATTGAGTTTTAGCAAGCGTTCTACCTCGCCACTATCGAGCAGCTTTTGGTAGCCCAAAGATATGGCACCATTGTAGATTGCGCATGGCGAGTTGGTCGCAAAGCCGCTGTGCAATAAGCCTTCGTTAACGTTGTATGGCAAAACAGCAAAACTCGCAGCGTCGGCAGAGACTGATAGCTGAGCCAAGCCAGCGAAACGGCTGTGAATAAAATAATCGATTCGGCCTGCCTTTAGCTTGTTAAAGTTGCTTGCCACGGCATAACTTTCTTCTAGATCAAGATACCTGTCAGCAAAAGTATCAAAGGCATTGCCGTAACGATCGCCTGCATTTTTGCCCCCTTTCTTGCCGTACAAGTCGCGCCAAGTTTTGATATCAAACTGATTGCCTTGGAGAACGAACACGGTGAATGGGTTGGTGGCAATGGGGGAAGACGTAAAACTGATGTATTGCTCTCTGTCGGTCGTTTTTTTGAGCCCTATTACCATATCAACTTGGCCGACTTTAACTTGCTGCAATGCGCGTTTCCAAGGGCCTGTATAGTTTGCCTGAAAGTCTACATTCAGCTGGCTGAAAAGTTCGCGGGTGATATCGATGGTCGCGCCCACGATTTTATCCTCCTGGCGCCACTGATAAGGAGGGTAGTTAGGATGGGCCGTTGCTGTGACGACCTCGCAATTCTGGGCTTGAGAATCCGTTGCTACAAAGTAGGCAAAGGCCACCAGCATTGCTTTTCGAGACAAGGGCATCCTCCAGAGCACAGTAACAGGCACCTTTGTAAAACATGGCGGTAAACAGTCAATAGTGGTCTCAACCTGTTTGTTTAGCAAATGATGGTTGGCACTTGGTGCGCGATCACATATCATTGCCCGGTCCGATTGGTAACGGACATCAAACTAATTTCAAAGAAGCCCTCAATGGGGCTTTTTTATTTGCATTTTTTAATTTACAGAAATAGCAAGTGGCCCTTGGTATGGGTCACCACTGTATTGTAGGAAAACACATGCCTGTAATTACTCTTCCAGATGGTTCTCAACGTAGTTTCGATAAACCTGTTTCGATCATGGACGTTGCCATGGACATCGGTCCCGGCCTGGCCAAAGCATGCATTGCTGGCCGAGTGAATGGTGAGCGTGTCGATGCCGTCGACCTGATCGCCGACGATGCCAATATCGAAATCATCACGGTCCGAGATGAAGATGGTTTAGAAATCATCCGCCACTCCTGTGCTCACTTGCTGGGTCATGCCATCAAGCAGCTATGGCCAGATACCAAAATGGCAATTGGCCCAACCATCGATAAGGGCTTCTACTACGATGTCGATCGTGAAGATCCAATCACCGAAGATGATTTGGTAGAGCTAGAAAAGCGCATGTTGCAGTTGGCGAAGACCAACTACGACGTGGTTAAGAAAGTAGTGAGCTGGCAAGAAGCACGCGATGCCTTTGAAGCACGCGGTGAAACCTACAAGATGGAAATCCTTGATGAGAACGTCAGCAAAGACGATCGTCCTGGTTTGTATCATCACGAAGAATATGTCGACATGTGTCGTGGCCCGCATGTGCCAAACATGAAGTTCTGTCATCACTTTAAACTGATGAGTGTTGCTGGAGCGTATTGGCGTGGCAACAGTGACAACAAAATGCTGCAACGCGTTTACGGCACCGCATGGGCTGACAAAAAGCAGCTTAAAGCTTATTTGCAACGGCTGGCTGAAGCAGAGAAGCGCGATCACCGCAAAATTGGCAAAACACTGGATCTGTTCCACTGGCAACAAGAAGCGCCAGGTATGGTGTTCTGGCATGCAGATGGCTGGACGATTTACAAAGAACTTGAAGACTACATGCGTGAACAGCTGGTGAAGTACGACTACGAAGAAATTCGTGCACCAATGATCATGGATGTCTCCATGTGGGAGAAATCAGGTCACTGGGACAAGTACCACGACAACATCTTCGCTACTGAATCTGAAAAGCGCACCTATGCAGTGAAACCAATGAACTGCCCAGGTCATTTGCAGATTTTCAATCAAGGGTTGAAGTCATACCGCGATTTGCCATATCGCATGGCCGAGTTCGGGATTGTTCACCGTAACGAGCCCTCTGGTTCATTGCATGGTTTGATGCGGGTTCGCAGCTTTACCCAAGATGATGCGCACGTATTCTGTACTGAAGAGCAGATCCAGCAGGAAGTAACTGCTTGTATCGAAATGGTATACGACACTTACAAAACGTTTGGCTTCCACGATATCGATGTCAAATTGTCGACTCGCCCAGAGCAGCGCATTGGTGATGATGCCACTTGGGACAAGTCGGAAGAAGCATTGGCCGAAGCGCTTAAAGCCAACGATCTTGAGTATGAAATTCAAGAAGGTGAGGGGGCGTTCTATGGCCCTAAGATTGAGTTCACCCTGTATGACTGCTTAGATCGTGCTTGGCAGTGCGGCACTATTCAACTTGATTTCTCGATGCCAGAGCGCTTGGGCGCGAGCTACGTTGCTGAAGATGGCGAGCGTGCTGTGCCAGTGATGATTCACCGAGCAATCCTTGGTTCACTTGAGCGTTTCATTGGCATTTTGATTGAGCAGTATGCCGGCTTGTTCCCAACATGGTTGGCGCCGAAGCAAGCTGTAGTGATGAATATCACTGATAATCAAGCCGATTATGTGAATTCTGTCGTCCAAAAACTCAATTCAGCGGGTTTCCGTGCTATTTCTGACTTGAGAAATGAAAAGATTGGCTTTAAAATCCGCGAGCACACTTTGCGCCGGGTTCCATATTTGTTGGTGGTCGGTGATAAAGAGGTCGAAGAAGGCGAAGTTGCTGTGCGCACACGCCGCGGTAAAGACCTTGGAAAGCTCAAAGTGGACGATTTTATCGCCTTGTTGGCAAAAGAAGTAGCCGACAAGAGTTCTGACTCTGTGGAGGAATAACCTATTAAAGGTGGAAGAAGAGGCCAGCAACAGCAGGCCGCGCATCGGATTAATGAGCACATTCGTGCACAAGAAGTTCGTTTAACCGGTCCGGAAGGCGACCAAATGGGCATCGTATCATTGCAAGAAGCAATGAATGCAGCCGAGGAAGCCGGAATGGATTTGGTGGAAATCAGCCCAAATGCTGAGCCACCAGTATGCCGCGTAATGGACTACGGTAAATTCCTCTACGAAAAGAGCAAGTCTCTTAAAGAGCAGAAGAAGAAGCAAAAACAGATTCAGGTGAAGGAAGTTAAATTCCGTCCTGGAACTGACGAAGGCGATTACCAGGTAAAACTGCGCAACCTGCGTCGCTTTCTTGAAGGGGGTGATAAAGCCAAAGTCACACTGCGTTTCCGCGGTCGTGAAATGGCCCACCAAAACCTTGGCATCGATCTTTTGAATCGGATTAAAACCGATTTGGAAGAGTTGGCCCAATGCGAATCGTTTCCGAATCGCGTTGAAGGTCGCCAAATGGTGATGGTACTCGCCCCAACTAAGCGGTAATTAGGGCTTACAAGTAATCGAAGCGGCCCGCTCGATGAGCGGGCCGCTTTTATTCGCCTTAATGACTATTTTATTAATCACAATGCGGAGTTGTATTCAATGCCTAAATTGAAGACCAACAAAGGCGCTGCCAAACGTTTCAAGCGTACTGGTAACGGCGGATTTAAACACAAGCAGTCTCACCTGCGTCACATCTTGACTAAAAAGAGCACCAAGCGTAAGCGTCAGCTACGTGGTAAGCACCAAGTTGAGAAATGTGATGTTGCACAAGTGCAGCGTATGCTGCCATACGCATAAGGGGAATGACTGATGGCACGAGTTAAACGTGGTGTGATCGCCCGCGCGCGTCACAAAAAAGTACTGAAGCAAGCTAAAGGTTACTACGGTGCACGTTCACGTGTATATCGCGTAGCTTTCCAAGCGGTTACTAAAGCAGGTCAATATGCTTACCGTGACCGTCGTCAGCGCAAGCGTCAGTTCCGTCAACTGTGGATTGCCCGTATTAACGCGGCTTCACGTCAAAACGGTCTGTCTTACAGCCGTTTCATCGACGGTCTGAAAAAAGCTTCTGTTGACATCGATCGTAAGATCCTTGCTGACATTGCTGTTTTTGACAAACCAACCTTCACTGCGTTGGTAGAAAAAGCGAAAGCAGCACTGAATTAAGTTCAGGCTACTTAAGCTGTAAAAAAACGGGAGGCTTGCCTCCCGTTTTTTGTATCTAATTTGTGTACTGACCAATACTATCCTGTAGTAGCTCAAACACGTATCATTCAACACCACCAACACCATTACCGATCGAGTTTAATTATGCTGGTTGATTCTCATTGCCACTTAAATCGTCTGAAGTTTAAAGAGGGAGAAACTTTGGATGATGTTGTCCAGTTTGCCCGTTCGCGCGATATTGAGCACATGCTGTGCGTAAGCGTCACGCTTGATGAATTCCCAAGTATGCGTGATGTCGTCGCTAAATATGACGATGTATCGGTGTCTTGTGGTGTTCACCCTCTGGATTTGGATAAACCTTACGACTTGGCGTTGTTACAACAATTGGCCGATGACAATGGCGTTGTGGCGATTGGCGAGACTGGTCTTGACTACTATTACTCGAAAGACACTATTGCGCTCCAGCAGCAATCGTTTCGTGATCACATTGAGGTCGCCAAAGAACTCAACAAACCGTTGATTATCCATACTCGCGATGCTCGCGAAGACACTATCGCGATTTTGAAAGAGCAGGGTGCTGAACAAGTGGGTGGTGTCATGCACTGTTTCACTGAATCGTTGGAAATGGCGCAAGCAGCAATGGATTTGGGCTTTTACATTTCCTTCAGTGGCATTGTTACCTTTAAGAATGCCGAAGAGCTGCGCCAAGTAGCGCAAGCTGTGCCGCTTGACAAAATCCTAGTGGAAACTGACAGCCCCTATTTGGCACCAGTGCCATATCGCGGTAAACCCAATCAACCTGGCTATGTCAAAGAGGTGGCAGAGTACATCGCGACACTCAAAGGTGTCAGTTATGAAGAACTGGCAGCGATCACAACTCAAAACTTTTATCGGCTGTTTCCTCTCGCCAAAACCAAAGGCTAACTTGTTGATCCCGCTAAAGTCCGGTAAAACTGTAACAGTCGTTTAAACCTTTTGTTGCGGCAAGAGGTTGTTTTCCCGTCAGGGCAAGAGGACTTTTGCATGAGTTTTGTGACTCAACCAGAACGACCGGACGATCATAACCCGATTACCAATATTCATCGTCAGGCTTTTGGCCGAGACAATGAAGGGCGTTTGGTCCATCGCCTTCGGCGTGAACGTCAACTGTTGCTGTCGTTGGTGACCACTCATGACAATGCGCCGGTGGCTCATATTGCTTTTAGCCCAGTCACCGTCTCCGGCTCGCAGCGGTCCGCAGCGTTAGCAACGGGAGCAGCACTTGGCCCGGTTGGGGTGCTACCCAAATATCAAGGGCAGGGCTTGGGCCTGCAGATTATCGAAGCTGCGCTGGAAAGCGAAGCCATAAGCCAAACCCCTTGGCAGGTGTTGGTGGGTGAGCCCGCTTTGTATGGTCGCTTTGGTTTTCAGGCGGCGAGCAAATACGGCCTCAAGTGTGAGTTTCAAGTGCCACCAGAGTACTTTTTATTGCGCGTCACACCCGGTGCCGCAACTCCTTCTTTCGAGCAAGGCGAAACCTTGCACTATCACAATGCATTTCATTCGGTGTAATCATGATCGCGATGGCGTTTAGCCCTCCTTGTTTGTATCAACGAAAAAATGGATTTGAGCTAACCTCCGATCCATCACGCATTCAATTTGACTGGCTTCATCGACAGCTGTCTCAGCAATATTGGTGTGAGAACATTCCTGCCGACATTCTGCGTACCGCCATTACTCACTCTTGGTGTGTCTCTGTGTTTGCCGAAGATGCTCGCCATCAACAAGTTGGTTTTGCTCGCTTGGTTACTGATTATGCTAGTTTTGGCTATCTGGCGGATGTTTATGTTGCGCCTAGCTTTCGTGGTAAGGGCATAGCGAGGTGGATGGTTGATGCATTCGTTCAATGTCCGGAACTACCGCAGCTGCAAAAGTGGTTGCTGATCACGGCGGATGGCCATGACATATATAAAGGTGTTGGATTTAAGCCGGTCGCATATCCTCACGCCTTTATGGAGATTCGCGGAGTATCGGACTATCAAGAGCCTGGCTAGTGCAGCTGTTTCGATTGTGCTTTTTTGAATAAAAAATTGATCATTTCTGTGATTTGCTAAACGCACGTAGGAATTGATCTTGGTTAACACCTACCGATAAGATGGGTGCATAATAAACTGGTACGATGAGTTGGTTTCAGGAGGAGCACATGATTATCGTTCGGGACGATATGCCGGCCGGGCTAATTGCTATGGAAGCAGTGGGAGAAGTAACAAGAGCTGATTATCAGGATATTATTCGGCCAGAGTTGGAAAGAGCATTTGCCCATGGCGAAAAAGTCCGCTTTCTGTACATTCTTGGTAGCCAATTCAAAGGCTTTGAAGCCGCCGCATTGATTGATGATGCTAAGCTCGGTATCAAACATTTGGGGGACTTTCAGCGTATCGCGGTAGTCTGCGACGTCAAGTGGGTTAACCATGCAATTAAGCTGGTCAATGTTGCCACCCCTTGTCCAGTTAAAACCTTCGCCGTAGAGCAAGAGACTGACGCCATCAGTTGGTTGCAGGCCTAGCACTTCTCACAAATTTCGGTGCTTGCCTATACTTGGGTCATTGAATGGATGACCCAACTGAAGAGGCAAGCATGAGAACCTTCACCTTATTTCTGATATTCGCGCTATCGATGGTATCCGCCTCTGCGTTGGCTCAACCGTTGCGCTACAATGCCTCCGATGCTGCACAAGAGCGCTATATCATTGATATTTTATCGCTGGCGGTAGAGAAAAGTGGTGGCAACTACGAGCTACAAGGAACCACTGAAACCTTTACCGATGCTAAAGTTCGAGAGGAACTCAAAACCCAAGGCATCGATGTTTACTGGACCATGACCTCCAGTGAACTTGAAAAGGAGTTTCTACCGGTCCGGATTCCGATTTTTAAGGGGCTGCTGGGCAATCGCATCTTTATCATTAATGCTGATGAGCAGCACAAGTTCACTGGTGTTCACAGCTTGCGCGAGTTATCTCAGTTGCAAGCCGGCCAGGGCACGCTTTGGCCAGATACAAAAATTCTTGATGGTGCAGGATTGCCTGTCGTCACGGCGCTAAAATACGAAAGCTTGTTCCATATGCTTGAGGGCAATCGCTTTGACTACTATCCGAGAGGAGTTCATGAGCCTTGGAACGAGGTGAATCAATATGCCAATCTCAATTTGGCTATTGAGCGCGAATTGATGTTGGTTTATCGAGCGCCGATGTACTTTTTTGTCAATCAATCCAATACCGAGTTAGCTAAAGCGCTGACTGAAGGGCTGGAAGTAGCGATTGCTGATGGCAGCTTTGATCGTGTGTTCTACAGTTCGCCGGTGATTCAAGATGTGCTTAACAAGGCCAATATGGCTGGCCGTCGCGTTTTTCATGTCGACAACCCCTTGTTGTCTTCGGCTACACCGCTTGACAGAAAAGAACTTTGGCTCGATGTTGAGTCCATACCACGGCGATAATGAGTGATTAGATGGCCAATAAAAAGCCCGCTACAGCGGGCTTTTTATTGGCTACAAAACTGGCTGGTTAGAAGTCAGCAGAGCGAGGTGCCCGTGGGAATGGGATGACGTCACGAATGTTGGCCATACCTGTCACGTAGCTAACCAAACGTTCAAAGCCCAGACCAAAGCCTGAATGAGGCACAGTGCCATAGCGGCGCAAATCGCGATACCAGCTGTAGTCTTCTTGATCCAAATCCATTTCGGCGAGGCGAGCATCAAGAACGTCGAGTCGTTCTTCACGTTGGCTACCGCCAATAATTTCGCCAATGCCGGGGGCCAATACATCCATTGCGGCAACAGTCTTGCCATCTTCATTCATGCGCATGTAGAAGGCTTTAATGTCTTTCGGGTAGTTTTTAACGACCACCGGTGCGTTGAAGTGCTCTTCGGCAAGGTAACGCTCATGCTCAGACTGCAGATCGATGCCCCACTCAACTGGGTATTCAAACTTCTTATCGCACTTCAGCAGAATATCCACCGCATCGGTGTAATCCACTTGCACAAAATCACTGTCAACAAATCGCTCTAATCGAGCGACCGCATCTTTATCAATCCGTTGGGCAAAGAACGCCATATCATCGGCACGTTCTTCAAGAACGGCTTTAAAGGCGTATTTCAGCATGCCCTCTGCTAATTTGGCGACATCATCCAAATCGGCAAAAGCAACTTCAGGCTCAACCATCCAAAACTCAGCGAGGTGACGGCTAGTATTGGAGTTCTCAGCGCGGAATGTTGGACCAAAGGTATAAACTTTACTCAGCGCACAGGCATAGGTTTCAGCGTTGAGCTGACCGGATACGGTAAGGAATGATTCTTTGCCAAAAAAGTCTTGTTCAAAATCGATGGCACCCTTCTCGGTACGCGGCAAGTTCTCCAAATCCAGAGTGCTGACGCGGAACATCTCACCAGCACCTTCACAATCGCTGGCGGTGACAATTGGTGTGCTCACCCAAACATAGCCTTGCTCGTGGAAAAAGCGGTGGATGGCTTGTGCCAAACAGTTGCGAACACGGGTTACGGCGCCACCAACATTGGTCCGGGCACGAAGGTGTGCGTGCTCACGAAGGTATTCCATGCTATGGCGCTTCGGTGCCATTGGGTAAGTATCGGGATCTTCAACCCATCCCAAGACATTCACTTCAGTAGCATTTAACTCGAATGATTGACCTTTGCCAGGCGATTCCACCACTTTGCCAGTGACGGTAACCGAACAACCGGTAGTGAGCTTGGTGACTTCCGATTCATAATTGCCCAGGTCGTTTGGCACGACTGCCTGGACGGCATCGAAACTTGAACCATCGTGGATGGCTAAGAATGAAATTCCTGCTTTGGAATCGCGGCGAGTGCGAATCCAACCCTTAACTGTAATGACCGAATCAATTGAGTAGTCGCCGGCTAAAACTGCGGCAACAGTAGCATGCGTCATGAAGCAAATACTCCGAAATTGCTGTCTGCGTTCAAGATGAAAGACACACATCTTACAGGTAACATAGCGTGATACCAATCAGATTGATTCAATGGACGCATTTTGTCGTTGGATTGCGGTCAATTGAGCGACAAAATAACTGAGAATACAGATAAATTGGGGTTTATATGGTGTGGGATGGAGTTGATCGGCGCAAGGGACCCGATTGGCGTGTTCGAACACTTCGGGGCCTAGCGATACTGGCCTGGTTGTTGTTTATCATCAGCTTGCTATTGTTTCACTTTGCTCGTCCTGAAATGGACTCGGGTATCGCGCGCTACTATGAACTGGAGATTCGCCAATTTTGGGATCCCAGTTACACCGGGCCGTTAATGTACTTTGTCTGGAGCAGTTGCGTCATCAGTTTGCTGAGCTTGATAGCAAATCGGCAGTTAAGTCGCAGAGCAGGGGATACACGTCGTTATAACCTGATCCTGCTCACTGTCATCACGGTGTCATTTGGCATACTGCTGACCGTCAAACTATTAGCGCATAATTAATTATTCTGTTCACTCATTCGATGTACAAAACCAGCGGAGTGGTTTTGAGGAGACAAAATTGGCTATTGAACAAGCATTGGTACTGACCTTTAAAGACAAGCTGGCTCGCGACGTATTAGTGATCCCAAGTTTGCCCAAAGTGGCCATGTCTGTTTGTGAAACGGTAGAGCGCGAAGATGTCTCACTGAAGGAAATTGCCGAATTAATTACTCGCGATGCGGGCATGGCCGCGCGCATGATCAAGATTTCTAACTCGCCATTGTTTGGCGTCTCGCAGCGGATCAAAACCATTCATGACGCGGTCAACCGTATTGGCCTAACAGCGATTAAGAATATTGCCACTACCATGGCAATGGAGCAGCTGTACGTAAGTACCAATGAGCGCATCTTCGAACTGCTAGAGGAAAACTGGAAACGTGCTGTTCGAGTGGCAAGTAGTGCCGCAGCCTTGGCGACCATGTATCCTAAGCGGTTGCCGTTCAATTCCGAGTTAATTACCTTGGCGGGTGTTGTTCACAATATCGGCGCCTTGCCGATACTGTTGGAAATGGAGCGGATGCCACAGGTTAGTGCTGACATGGAAGTTATTCATCGAGTGGTCCATTCGCTACAGCACGAAATGGGCACCAAGCTCCTCGCTGTTTGGGAGTTTGACGATACCGTTATTGATGCTGTTAAACAATTGCAACAGCCGCGGCCAGCGAAAGGAGAGGCGTCGCTGGGCGACTTTATTTGCGCTGCAGCGATCGCTCAAGGCACCTATCAGCTAGAAGACGAAAAACAACTACTCAAGCCTTTCATCGACAAGGGGATTGTCGCAGATCTAGATGTCTTCACGTCGCCAGAATATCTCACGCCTTACCGAGATACCCTCAGTTCGTTTAACTAATGTCACCTTCTGCAGGTAGAATCTAGCGCCGATTTGGACCATAGATTTAGCCTCG
This sequence comes from Neiella marina, assembly GCF_002165625.1. Lineage (GTDB taxonomy): Bacteria > Pseudomonadota > Gammaproteobacteria > Enterobacterales > Neiellaceae > Neiella > Neiella marina. The sequence continues at coordinate 213,329 of NZ_NGNS01000003.1, read as the reverse complement.
CAGAGGATCACTTTGATTTGCAAAATAGTCACTTAGTGACCATGTTTAACTAACTTTGTTACTAGCCCCATCGTAGTGATTTAGGGAAAGGAGCTCGTCAGTGGTGCGGTTGTTGGTTGTTTGTTTGGTGCTTATGTTGAGCTTGGTGGATTGCCCTGTCGCCAGAGCCGCTGTGGTCACCATTGATCAGCTCGAACAGTTGATTAAGCGCACTCCTGCAGCTAATAACACCCTTATTGAACGCTATCAGGGCGCTATCCAACTGCTCACAGAGCGTCAAAACTACCACCAAGAAGCAGAGCAATATCGCCAACTACTGCAACAGTATCCGCAAGACATAGCCGAAGCTAAGACTAGGCAAACAGTTGATGAAGATAAAGTCAGCCTTGCTTATCAGCAAATGGACCAATTGCAGATCAGCAGCGTCATCAAAGCGTTAGAACAACAAATCGCACTCGCTAGAGAAAAGCTTCAAGCCTTGGAAGATGATGGGCGAGAAGTTCAGCAGCGGATGGTTGATTTACCCAGAGAGCTTGACGATGTCGTCGCTGAACTGGAACGTAGCTATGCCACTGAGTTGACGGTTACTAACGATGCCCTGCTCAACGAAGCGAATCAATTCCGTCAAGATGCGTTGCGTGAAATGCTGCAGGCCAAACAGCAGGTCATGCAGTTGGAGTCGCTCGGCGCCAGCAAACGTATCGAACTCAATCAATTGAAAATCGCCAAAGCCAACCAATTGCTGCTTGACCTGATGCGGCAATTAAGACTAGCTAATGAGCGGTTGGCCGAATTGCGCCAGAAAGACGCTGCTCTTGCTTTGGCGGAGCTTGATCAAGCGGCCAAAGTGGTGGCAGCCGATGATCAGGCACTGCAGCAAATCATTGCCCGTAACATCGAGTTGACCCGCGAATTGGAAGAATTGCAGTCTTCTCAGCAAACGGCACAATTGCGCTATCAAGGCTTACATGAACTCTCAGTGCAGATTAATGCGCTGTTGCGGGAGTTGCGCAAAAACATTGACCGGTTCGAACCTTCGGTGGAATTTTCCAATGCCATCGTTGAACAATTGGCAGCGCTCAGTGGCTTGCCAAATATTCAAGAACTATCGCGAACCTTGAACCAGTTGCGGGTTGATAGTTTTTCTTACCGTAATGAACAGCGTAAAAACCGCCAAAGCTTCCAGCTATCGCAGCGCGACGAAGAACGCGATTTACTCGATTTACAGCAGCAGTTGTTAACCGAGCTTATTGGTATCAATGGCCAGCTTGAATTGTTGCTCAAACAAGCATTGGTCAATATCGATCAGCTCACCCACCGGCGCAGTGAGTTAGAAGAACAGGCATTTCGGCTACTGACGTGGATCCCCAATATGGTTCCGATCACGGCTGCTGATATTCCCTTCGTATTAACTGATTTTCGTCGTATTGGTAGTGAGCTTGTTCACCAGTGGCGCCTTTACAGTTTGCATGCTGGTGAGAGCGTTTTTCAATTGGTGTTATTGCTACTTTTAGCGGTGTATCTGCGCCGGTTTCAGGTCCAATACAACCACTATTTGGACAAGATCAGCGATCGAATTGGCAATGTCAGGCGAGACAAAGGCCATTACTCACTGACGGCAATCTTTGGCATTATTGCTTTGGGCAGCTTGCTGCCACTTGGAGTGCAGTTGGCCGATTGGCTGTCGCAAAATAGCCAAATTATGATTCAGCAACTGATTTTGCTGACCATGATCGCCGTCAGCCTGCAGATTGTGGCAAACCAGTTGCGCAAGCCTTCCAGTGTGTTGATCCATCACTTCCGAATGAAGCCAGCGGCCATTGATCTCATTATGCGTCACGTCATTTGGTTATCGCCGCTGTTTCTTGCTGTGCTGTTGATATACAGCTGGCTTTCCGATTGGAACCCGCTCGCTTTGTTCAGTGCCACTGGTCGACTGTTGCATTTGATTAATGCGGTGTTGTTAACTTGGGCAACGATTTGGTTATTCCGGTTGGTGTCGAAATTGGTTGCCGAACGCGGCGATGTCATTCGACTGCCGATGCGAATGCTATGGTGGTTTGGTATTGCTGTTCCGGCCTCTGCGACTGTATTGCTGTTGTTTGGCTACATTGTTGCTGCGCAGATGTTGTTGCAAGGCTACGGCTGGACTTTAGCGTCAGCAGCGGTGATATGCGTCGCTTACTTCCTGGCATTGCGCGGTATCGCCATTTTGTACCGCCGTTTAGCCTTTGAGCGGGCGTTAAACCGTCGCGCGCAAGCTTTGGCTAAGCGGGAAGAGAATGACGATAGTAACGAGCCGGTGATTGAAGAGCCGCAAGAGAGTTATATTGAGTTCGATGACATTGGTGCCCAAGCAAGCAAATTACTTCGCACTACTTTTGTACTGGCATTCTATTTTTCTCTATTGCCGATATGGAGTGATGCCTTTGATTCCCTGAGTGCGTTGAATGATCTGACTTTGTGGTCCGTACAAAGTGCCGGTGCGCAAGGCCAGTTAGAAACCACATCGATTACCATTAAAGTGCTGTTAACGGCGATTGTTACCGGCGGCTTTACCCTCGTAAGTGTGCGCAATATACCCGGTATGTTGGAACTGTTGGTACTGCAACGAATGCAGCTTTCGCCAGGCACTGGTTATGCGATTACCACGATTACTAAGTACGTCATATTGATCGTTGGCTTGTTGGTGGTCGTCGGCGCGTTGGGATTTGACTGGTCGTCGCTGCAATGGTTGGTCGCGGCACTAACGGTTGGCTTGGGCTTTGGCTTGCAAGAGATCTTTGCCAATTTCGTATCGGGCTTGATTATTCTGTTCGAGAAACCGATACGGATTGGTGACACGGTGACCATTCGCGGCATGAGCGGCACTGTGACTCGCATTAACACCCGTGCAACGACCGTCGTTGACTGGGACCGAAAAGAAATCATTATTCCCAATAAGGCATTTATTACCGAGGATTTTGTCAATTGGTCGCTCAGTGATGCCATTACTCGGATTGTGCTCCGAATCGGCGTTCGTCATAACTCGGATGTTCGCATGGTGACCAAAATGATTTTGCAAGCTGCGGATGAGTGCGACATGGTCATTGATGAGCCAACGCCAGAAGTGTTTTTGCTCGAATATTCTGACAGCGCGTTAATCTTCGAACTGCGCGCCTTTACCAATGAAACGGCCCATCGATTACCATCAATTCATGATATTCATAGCCGAGTGATCAAGAAGTTCAATGCCCTGAACATTGAAGTGGCTCACCCGCAGTTGGATATCCATGTCAAACACGCGGCGGGAATTGCAACCAGTAATGGCTAAGGCAGCAATCAACCCAGAATAATATGCGGCACAAAGCGGCTAGAGTCTTGAGTGATTAAGCTGTTATCTTCTCGGATAGTAAGGCCTGCCGCTTGGTTGTCGATCACCCAACTGCCAATCAAGGTATAGTTGTCGGCAAACTTCGGCAGCGGCTGATAAGCCTGATAGATATAGCCTTCATCACCATAATCGCCGCGCGACTCTGCGATCAGCTGACCGTTTTGTTCGATCCGAATATTGGCGCCCTCGCGACTAAACAGCGGTTTGCGGACGTAGCTACCATTTAATGATGAGGCGTCGCTGGTGAAATAGGCGGGTAATAAATTAGGGTGATCTTTGTGGCGTTGCCATAGCAACGGCAAGATAGCTTTATTGGACAGAACGCATTTCCATAGGGGTTCGAGAAAATGACACTCTGAGTTGGGAATGTAATGACCAAAACTGTCTTCGAACATCATTTCCCAGGGGTAGAGCTTAAATAGTGCTTGGATCGCCGAATCATCTTGTTGAACGAATTGGCCGCGGTCATTGATACCAATCTCATCGAGATAGATAAAGCGGGTTGCAACGCCGCCTTGGCGAGCACAATCTTCAAGGTAGGCCACTGTGCCTCGATCTTCATCGCTGTCGCGGCAGCATGTGAAGGTAATCGGCAAACTGCTCAAATCAGCGAACCGAGCGACCAATTTTTCCTGAATGGAATTGAATTGATCTGATTCGCGGGACAGTCGTCCGGCATCTACTTGTTGCTGTAGCCAAACCCATTGGAAGAATCCCGCCTCATACACTGACGTTGGCGTATCGGCGTTGTATTCAAGCAACTTCGCTGGTGACTTTCCGTCATAACTAAAGTCCATACGGCCGTACAATGATGGGTAACCGTTATTCCAGCTGTTGGCGATGGCATCCCAAAAGTGAGCAGGAATCGCCAGTTTTTCCATTAGCTCTTGGCTAGCGACGACTTCGCCAACCAAGTCCAGGCACATCTGGTGCAGTTCTTCGGTTGGCGCCTCTAAATCTTGCTCAATTTGTTGCAGGGTGAACTGGTAGTAGGCTGATTCATCCCAGTAGACATCACCGTCGATGGTATGAAAGTTGAAACCAAATTCCGCAGCCAGTTGTTCTAAATTAGGCCTTACGGCAATAGGTACACGGAGCACCTTTAACTGCCCCAGCTGCTTGAGCGCTGACCGAAGCCACCGCGGTTTAGTGTTGCTGCACGTTTCCCCATGCTGTTGGAACGGCTGTAGAGCGACGCTTGAGACGCTGACATCAAGCGATTTGGCGCGCTGCGAGGGCGGGTGTCGCCGACGTTACCGGTTTTGACATTCTCTGCAGTGCGAAAGCTTGATGGATCATCGGCGGAACGGTAAAGCGGGCGTGAATGAACTTGGCCTGATCGTAACCCCGAGCCGACAGAACCTGCCAGTCGCGACATAAAGAAACCAGCCATAAACGGCTGCCAAAAACTGCCGTTGTGATAACACTGATCGCGGCCAAAATCGGTTTGGCAATCATGGCCATTCTGATACATGGGCGCATCTTGCGCGGCGTGTTGTTGCGCCTGCTGGTACTGAGCAACACATTCTTGTTCAGAAAACACTCGATCATTAACGCAGTCGCTAATGTCCGAGTAATTGACAATCTGTTGGCGAGGTTCTGGTGCGCAGCTAATCAAGCTGCCTGATGCAGCGCCCATTAGGGTTAATTTTAACCATTGCGATCGTTTCATCTGGACCCCTTAATAACTCATGCAAGCGGCATTCAAAACGCCAGTTGCCAATGCAGCACAGCCTAAAAACAGTCCGGCTGCCACTTGGTCGTCATTGATCCGTTTGACCAAGTCGGTCATGTACCAACGGACGGTTAGGAAGGTAACAATTTGCGCTAACAGGGCAACGACCGCCCAAATGATGTAGTCAATAATGCCGACAGAATGAATCGCTGCGCTGGCGACAGGAATGGTATATCCGACCAAACTCAAACCAAATGCGATGGCAGCCGCAACATTATTGTTGCGCATCAGAGTCCACTCACAATAGGGCGTGACTTTGCCATACAGCACGCAAAACAACACGATGAAGGCATAACCGACGATAAAGTAGAGGGCGAATGCTGGCAGTCCTTGCAGTGAGTCAATAATCATAGAACCTGGCTCCGTGAACGATTCATGGGTGATCCGAGCTGGCTATGTTACCAACAACATGGGGGTGGCAAAAGCATTGATAGTTTATTGCCGACGTCATGAAACTGTCATTGCCGCGGGTTAGAACTAGCATTAGTACTAACAAAGGATACGGCAACAGATGCTGAGTTGGTTTTCACCGTCGAGTGAAAAAATGAGTGCAGTGAAGTGTATTCGAGCACTGCGGGAATTTGCCACCATTCATGATCTGCAAGCACTCGAAATCATTGAGCGTTTAGAATTGCTGACAGGTCACCCCGACATTGCCACTTATCTGCAAGACAACCAGTGGCGCTTGCAAATGCCACGGACGGTTGTGCGCGACATCATGGCTGAAGTCAGATTGCTGCAACAGTTGACCGACGATGATCCGTCCAGGGATACCGAACATTAAGCTCATCACAGCTTGGATTGTTGGATAAATCAGCAGTTGAGCTCGGAATGTCGACACTATGGTTGGCAAAGCCAGCTTGAGGCAATAGTCTAGTTCGATTGTTGTCTATCGGAGTCTTGGTTAATGCTGACGGAATTAGCCCAATCCCCCATATTTATTGCTGTCATCAGTGCCTCATTGTTTGTCGCCACTAGTCTTGGTTATTGGCTTGCCAAGCGTCACAGCCAGCAACAGCAAACGCTGCTTCAGGCTGCAGCCGAACAAGCTGCTCAGCAACATACCGAACAGCAGACTGAATTACAGGCTCGCTATCAGCAAGAGCAGTCGAAAGTGTCTGTGTTGCAACAGCAATTGAGTGAGCAGCAAGCGCTGCGGGTGGAATTTGAAACCAGTGAGAAATTGCTGCGACAACAACAGCTACAGGCTCAGCGCAAGTTAGATCAGAACGACATCATAGTAGGCGAGCTAAGAGACAAGCTAGAGAGTAGTCAGCGTCAACTTAATACCTTACAAGAGCGTTATGCCAACCAAACCCAAGCTCTGGAAGAAAAGCAGGCGCTGTTGCAAGAATCAGAGCAGCGCTTAAGTAAAGAATTTGAAAATCTGGCTAACCGTATCTTCGAACAAAAGACCCAGGCGTTTCGCAGTAATTCTGAATCCAGCATGGAAGCCTTGTTAAAACCGTTTCGAGAGCAAATCAGTGGTTTTCAGCAACAGGTATCGAAGCAAGCAGAGACCGACTTACAACAGCACACATTGTTGAAAAAAGAACTCGATGATTTGAAAACGCTGAATTTGAGAATGTCAGAAGAAGCGACCAATCTGACTCGCGCACTCAAAGGAGATAGCAAAACACAAGGCAACTGGGGCGAGGTTATTCTGCAGCGATTGCTTGACCAAGCAGGCTTAACCGAAGGCCGCGAGTATGAATTGCAAGTGGCATTGAAAACAGAGCAGGGCAAGCGCTATCAGCCTGATGTCATTGTCCGTTTACCTCATGACAAAGATATCGTTATTGACTCCAAGGTGTCGTTGACCGCCTATGAGCGCTTCATTAACGCCGAATCCGATGCCGAGGGTGCTGTTGCGCTAACAGAACACGTCACTTCGCTTCGTAATCATATTCGCGAACTTGGTAAGAAGAACTATCAAAGCTTAGAGGGCATTCGAAGCTTGGACTATGTACTGATGTTTGTGCCGGTCGAAGCAGCCTTTTTATCTGCAATTCAACAAGAGCCTGAACTGATCAAAACCGCATTGGATGCCAATATCATGTTGGTTAGTCCGACCAACCTGTTGGTGGCGCTGCGGACCATTCACAATATTTGGCGAGTTGAGCAGCAAAATCAAAATGCTCAGGAAATTGCCGAGCGAGCAGGCAAGCTATACGACAAATTCGTTGGCTTCGTTGATGATTTAGGGAAAGTTGACAGTGCCTTGGCGAGGGTTAACAAAGAGTTTGATGCGGCTAAGAGCAAACTATCGACAGGGCCGGGCAACCTAGTGCGGCAGACCACAATGCTCAAGGAGTTGGGAGTTCGCAGTAACAAACAATTGAGCGCTGAGTTAGTCGATAAATCCTGATCCCTTGCCATCACTTTGACGACGCAAAAAGAAACCGCCGTAAAGGCGGTTTCTGGTGTTTGGTCGCACGATAGACTTAGTCGTCTGTACGCTCAGTAGCGTAACGGAAATAGCTTGCTTTAGTGCTTGGTACTGAAGACGACTTCACTTCCTGCGCTGCAGCAATTTGAGTGCGTTTGGTATTTTTCAAATAGCCTAAAATTTCGATAAAACCTGACATAGTAAACTCCTAGCTAACGGTTCAGCATGGTTCACCAGGGACCGGATGCTGTTGATCACTGAATTAGTATGTTTTGTGATCTGTGTCTCAAATTACTTTAAAGTGTGACGGTGATCAACTTTTATTTTTGGTTTGATCACTTAATTCAGTTTCGGAATCTGTTCAGTTGCTGTGAGCTAGCGCTTAATAGGTTGAATTTAGAGAATTTTGCTGGAGTAAAAAAGCCGAGCAGGGTGCTCGGCTGCTATGAATTATTTATGGTAGGACTTTTTTAAACGGTTTAACCACCACTTTGGCGTACACACCGGCTTCGATATATGGGTCTTGGTCTGCCCACGCCTGAGCTTGGTCGAGGCTTTCGAATTCGGCGACTACCAACGAGCCGGTGAAACCTGCATCGCCTGGATCAATGCTATCAATCGCAGGCAAAGGACCGGCGATTAATAAACGACCTTCTTCTTTGAGAAGTTGCAACCGCGCTAAATGTTTGGCGCGTACTTTTTGTCGCAACGGCAAGCTGTCGGCGACATCTTCTGAGCTAATCATGTAATACATGCATCAGTCCTTGGTTTGTTCTAACTGTTCCTGGGATTGTTGCTTCTGCTCTTTTGGCAGATAACGCCAGATGTAAAAGCCTTGTGCCACGGCAAATAATAAGGTCATGACGGTCAGTCCGAAGACTTTGAAATTTACCCAAGTTTCCAGCGGCAAGTTAAAGGCAACGTAGACATTGAGTCCAGCGCAAAACAAGAAAAACCCGGCCCATGCGTAGCCAAGTTTGACGAATACATTATGGGGCAATTGCAACTCACCACCGAGCATGGCCTTGATTAGAGGCTTGTTAAACACCCACTGGCCGATGAGTAAGGCCGCTGCCATGGCACCGTATATGGCGGTTACTTTCCACTTGATAAAGGCATCGTCGTGGAAAAATAAGGTCATTGAACCAAACACGGTGACCATTACTAGTGTAATCCAGTGGATCTTCTCCACTTGATTCCAAATCCATTTGGCCGCCGCTATCTGAATAACAGTAGCGACAATCAATACCCCAGTTGCGGTGTAGATATCATGCATCTTGTAGGCGATGAAAAACGCCAACAAAGGCAGGAAGTCAAATAGTTGTTTCATTGGCTTGCCTGTTGATTATAAAGAACTGGCAGGCAGTGTACCCAGTTGCATGGCGTTCGTCACCCCATTCAGTCGCGCTAAAAATGTCTCAGATTGTGACAAAAATGGATTAGTATTATGCGCCAGTGAATCGCTCGTTGAGGAAAACTGTGGCTAGTATCAACTCTTGGGTGTACGGCGAATTACATTCAATATCAACTGCTTTGATTGCATGTATGCTTGTCGTTTTGGGCTCTGACATTAATCAGTTACTGCGCAAAGCAATGCGCCGACACCATTTTGTTGTCCGTACATCGGTATTTATTTTAATCAATGCATTTGGCTTTGGTTTAGCCATTGTTAAGTTATCGCCGATTGTCGCGGGTCAGTTGGCTCAGTTGTCGCCGGCTTGGTTGTTGGGCCTATTGAGCGCATGCTTTGTGTTTATAGGCACTTGGGCACAGCGCAACCGCCATGTCTAGAATCAACGGACGACCTTGCCTTGTTTGACCTGAGGCTTGCCTGCTGTGAGAGATACGGTATGCTCAGGTTTTTTATTAATAAAAAGGAAGTTTATATATGAAATTCCAGTTGTTGCTACTGGCTACTGCGGCCATGGCATTGACAGGGTGCCAGCAAACGCCACATGAAGTTGCTGACAATGAACCTCGAATTGAAATAATCGACGATCAAGCGCTTCAGTTTGTCTCCGAAACCACCGCCATTGAAGTACTTGCTGAAGGTTTTGAGTGGGCTGAAGGGCCTGTTTGGGTGCAATCACAAAACGCGCTGCTGTTTTCTGATGTACCAGAGAATGTGATTTATCAATGGCGCCCTGGCGCTGGTGTGACCGAATATCTGCGTCCGTCTGGCTCAAGTGGTGTTTATCCTGATGCCAGTCGCCAGGGTTCCAATGGTTTAGCGTTGGATATCACTGGCCAATTGTTGCTATGCCAACATGGTGATCGCAGGGTGTCACGCTTAGCTGTTCCATTCGACCAACCTGCAGCTCAATACCAGACGCTTGCTTCTCACTATCAAGGTAAACGCTTTAATAGTCCCAATGACTTAACTGTTGGCAAAAACGGTCAAATTTGGTTTACCGATCCACCGTATGGCTTGCCACAGGGGCAACAAAATACCGAGCAGCGTGAGCTCGACTTTCATGGCGTGTTTCGACTGGATACCGATGGCAAAGTCACTCTGTTAACCAAGGATATGACGCGTCCAAACGGCATTGCGCTTTCACCTGATGAGTCAACCTTGTACGTTGCCAACTCCGATCCCAATAAAGCGATATGGATGGCATGGCAGTTGGCCGAGGATGGCAGTCTAGCTAATGGTAAGGTTCTGTTTGATGCGACGTCTCATTTGAGCTCGGGCCATGGTCTTCCCGATGGTTTGAAGATTCACCCATCGGGCGTGCTATTTGCCACCGGCCCTAATGGCGTCTTGCTGTTGACCCCTGAGGGTAAACATTTAGCTACCATTCATACTGTCACCGCCAGCGCCAACGTTGCCTTTAATCAGGATTTCTCGTCACTGTTTATTACCTCGGACAGTCGTCTGCTGCGGGTGCAACTCAATCGCTAGGCGGCAACGTCGCATCATCACTTTGCCGAGCTCTGTTGTCACTTTCTTGCAGCAGAGCTTGGATCTCCGGTTGCTCTAAATCCACCGCCGTAATATAGGTCGACTCAGTTAAGATCACATCGGGCAGCTGATGGCCATCGGCAATCTTGGCGGCTGCCATTACCCCTTGGTAGCCAATGAGATAAGGGCGCTGCAAGAACAAACTGTGTAGTTGGTTTTGAGCCAGCGAACTGAGCAACACTTTGTTGGCGTCGACGCCGATGTGAATCATTGGGTGTTGGCGCTGTAACGACTGACGAGCGAGCACTGCGGTGGTGGTGGTGGATTCATTCGGGGTAAACAGTCCGGCTAGCTGTGGATGACGAGCGAGCAACTCTGCCATCTGCTGCGACGATGCATCTTGGCCGGTTTCAATGTACTCATCGAACACGACCGTCAGTCCAACCATCTTCGCCGCATCGATAAAACCTTGTTCGCGCTCTGATGTCGAATCAATCGATTGGTGTAGCCGAATCATGCCAATCTGCGCACCTTTTGGTAGTTCATCAGCCATTGCGATCGCAGCCCGTTCTCCGGTGGCGTAATTGTCAGTCAAAATGGCCGTTGCGCGTTCTGCAGCAAAGTCGCGGTCGATGAATATGGTCTCAATGCCTTTTTGCTTCAGCTTAGCGACATCTTGTGCTCGCTTTGGGGTATTTGGTGCCACGACCATAGCAATGCAACCAAGCGACTCAAGCTCTTTCAATGCTTGCCGCTGCTGTTCGATGTTGCTCTCATAAGACGAGCTACGTATTTCCAGCGTTAACTCCAATTCTGTCGCGGCGTCACGCGCTCCTGCGGTTATTTCCTGCCAAAATTGACTACCCCCACTGGCTGTTACTAAGCCGACACAATCGGGCGTTTTCTCCTCGCTTGACAGCAGGGCTAAGACCGCAATAAAAGCAGAAATCGTTGAGCTTGGCATGGCGTAACTAATTGGTGGTGTTGACGTAACCTTGAGATTAGTCGAAAAAAAAGCCTCCAGAGGTCGGAGGCTATTTATTGTGATTAGAACAGGTGTCTAAAGCTGAGTGGCCGCTTTCATCTCGCTGATGTAGCTACCCATTTGAGCTAACAATTGCGCTGGATTGTCGACGTTTTGTTCAATTACTTTGACCACCGCCGAGCCTGCAATAGCGCCAGCTGCGCCGGAGCTAATTGCTTCGTGAACTTGCTCCGGGCGGGATATACCAAAGCCCAGCAGTGGTTTTGGCGCATTAAACTGGCTCAAGCGGGCCAACAATTCGCTAACCGGCATACCGGCCTCTGTTTCCGCCCCGGTGACGCCAGCGCGGCTGAGTAGATAGGTATAACCGCTACCCAGTTTGCCGAGTTGTTCCAAACTAGCATCATCAGCATTTGGCGGCGCGATAAAGATGGCATCGATGCCATTGGCTTGTGCCGCGGCGGCAAATGGTTCGCTCATTTCAATTGGTACATCGGCCACCAACACTGAGTCGACACCCGCTTTCGCGCATTCGGCGTAGAACTGCTCAATGCCTTTGGCGAATATCAAGTTGGCATACATCAGCAAGCCAATCGGCAAGTCAGGAAATTCGGCACGGATTTGGCCGATGATATCAAAGCACGTGACTGGCGTGGTGCCTGAGTCCAACGCGCGGATGGTGGCACCTTGAATCGTCGGTCCGTCTGCCAACGGATCAGAGAACGGGATACCCAGCTCCAACGCATCAGCACCAGCGTTCACCATAGTGCGAATGACTTCAAGGCTGAGCTCAGGGGTTGGATCGCCAATAGTCACAAAGGGAACAAATGCGCCTTGCTGCTTCGCCGCTAAGGCGTCAAACATTACGTCGTAACGACTGCTCATGACATCACTCCTTTGTCTTTTAGAATTTCATGAACGGTGAAGATGTCTTTGTCACCACGTCCAGATAGGTTGACCACCAGCAATTGCTCTTTCTCCGGTTCATTGCGTGCCATCCGCAATGCCAGAGCCAAAGCATGAGATGATTCGAGCGCTGGAATAATGCCTTCATGTCTTGCCAGCTCTTGGAATGCGTCAAGTGCTTCGTCATCGGTAACCGAATCGTACTCCGCGCGGCCGATAGAATTGAGGTAGGCATGCTGCGGGCCAACCGATGGGAAATCAAGACCAGCAGAGACCGAATAAGACTCTTGGACCTGACCATGCTCGTCTTGCATCAGTGGCGCACGCATACCAAAGAAAATACCTTCTGGGGCGTGTTTCAATGGCGCACCATGCTCGCCCGAATCAATGCCGTGACCGGCAGGTTCAACACCAATCAAGCGTACGTCTTGTTCTTCGATAAAATCAGCGAACATGCCGATGGCATTAGAGCCGCCGCCAACGCAGGCGATGACAGCGTCTGGTAAACGGCCTTCGACCTGTTGGATTTGAGCTTTGGTTTCTTCACCAATCATGCGTTGAAATTCACGCACAATGGTTGGAAATGGGTGCGGGCCAGCAGCAGTACCCAATAGGTAGTGAGCCTTCTCATAGCTCGCAGACCAGTCGCGCAAGGCCTCGTTACAAGCGTCTTTGAGGGTCGATGAGCCCGAGTGGACCGGGATCACTTCTGCGCCCATCAGCTTCATGCGAAAAACGTTTGGGCTTTGTCGTTCAACGTCTTTGGCGCCCATGTAAACTTTGCATTTCATATCCATCAATGCACAGGCGAGGGCGGTGGCAACACCATGTTGGCCGGCACCTGTTTCGGCAATGATTTCATTTTTACCCATACGCTTGGCTAGCAACACTTGGCCAAGGACTTGATTGGTTTTATGGGCACCACCGTGGAGCAAATCTTCGCGCTTTAAGTACAGTTTGGTTTTAGTACCTTTGGTGAGGTTACGGCAGCGGGTAAGTGCCGTTGGGCGGCCCGCATATTCCTTCAGCAATGCGGTAAATTCAGCCTGAAATTCAGCATCGTTTTGGGCATCGACAAACGCTTTTTCAAGTTGCTTTAGCGCAGGCATTAGGATTTGTGGCACATACATGCCGCCATAGGGACCAAAAAATGGGTCAAGTAAGGTTGTCATTGATGCAATCCTTAGTAATGTCGCAGGGCACTAAATACGCCTGCGATCTTGTCGTGATCTTTCATGCCGGGGGCGCTCTCCACGCCTGAATTAAAGTCTAAACCGGCACAGTTTAATGCTGCTGCTTGCTCAACATTGGTAAGGTTTAAGCCGCCTGCAATCATGATGTTGGTTAAATCAACATCTGCCAAAAGCTGCCAGTCAAAGGTTTGACCTGTTCCGCCGCTTTGGTTGCCGATACGACTATCAAGTAAGTGACGATCAGCCGGCCATCGTTCAAAGTCAGGAACGGTATCGCTGACACCATGGGCTTTCCAGATTGCCGTGCCTTGATCTAGCAACGAGCGCAACTGATCAATGTATTCGCCGTCTTCGTTGCCATGGAGTTGCACTGCCGCTAATTTGAGTTGATTAGCAATAGCTGCAACTTGTTCTGCTGCTTCATCAACAAACACACCGACATAATCAAGTGGCGCTGCTGACATCACCGCGCGAGCTTGCTGGCTGTTGACACAGCGTGGTGATTTCGCTGCGAAAATGAGGCCGCCATACTTGGCCCCAGCCGAATAGGCTGCCGCCGCATCCTCAGGCCGTGTCAGGCCGCAGACTTTGTGTTCGCCTAGAATCAAGTTGGACACTGCACGGTTGAGATCATCTTGGGCCATCAACGAGCTGCCAACTAAGAAAGCATCTGCGGTTTGATGTAACCAGCGAACTTGTTGGTGGCTGTATATGCCACTTTCCGAAACAATGATGCGATCGTCAGGGATTTGCTCACCCAGCTCAAAGGTTCGATTCAAATCAATACTCAAATCGCGAAGATCGCGGTTGTTGATACCAATAACTTTAGCGCCCAAGGCAATCGCTCTGTCGAGTTCATCTTGAGTTGACACTTCAGTCAATACGCCCATGCCGAGTTGGTGCGCTAAATCGGCCAGCGGTTGATACTCATCATCAGTGAGGACCGACAGCATAAGTAAGGTGGCATCAGCGCCGTGTAGACGACCGAGATAGATCTGATAGGGATCGATAATAAAGTCTTTCAAGATCACCGGTTGAGTCACTTGGTCGCGAACCTGTTTTAAATAGGCCATGCAACCTTGAAAGTACTTGCTATCGGTTAAACATGAAATCGCCGACGCCCATGGCAAATAGGCTTGGGCGATTTCATCAAGATCAAATGGCTCGCGGATCAGCCCTTTTGATGGTGATGCCTTTTTACATTCCAGAATGAATGCCGGGCTGACTGCTCGCAGGGCCTGATAAAAATCACGATCACTGTCGGTCACATCAGCAATAAAAGAGTCGAGTGGCCGCTGCTGTTTGAGTGTCACTAGGGTGTCGCGCTTGTCGGCAACAATTTTGCCTAAAATTGTGTCATTCAGCATGCTTAAATATCCACTTGGCTAGCACTGGCAAGGCTGGCCAGGGTCGTTAACCCTTGACCTGAGCTCAGCACACGCTTGGCTTTTGCCGCGCCGCGCTGCAATGTTGGCTCTTTACCGCTCAAATAAAGTACGGCTGCAACATTGGCAATGATTGCAGCGTTATGTGCTGGCTCACCTTGTCCGGCCAGAATCTCTTTGGCTATTTCGGCATTCTCTTCGGGAGTACCACCGACTAATTCTTCAACAGGAAACTCTTCCAAATCAAAATCAGCTGGCGTTATGACCTTCTGTTCAATCTCGCCGTGATTGATTTCCGCAACTTGGGTCGGACCATGAACGGCAATTTCATCGAGACCTGAACCGTGAACCACCATGGCACGAGTGACGCCGAGTTTAACGAGCGCTTGGGCGATCGGTAGCACCAAATCTGGCGAATAGACACCAAGGAGCATTACGTCCGGTTGCGCAGGGTTAATCAAGGGGCCTAGGACATTGAAAATGGTGCGCGACTTGAGGGCGCCACGAACCGGCATGGCATGGCGAATGCCAGCATGATACTCAGGCGCAAAAATAAAGCAGGCGCCGCTTTTATCTAGGGCTTTAGCCGCCACTTCAGGCGGCATTTGAATATTGACGCCTAGTGTCCGTAGTAAATCGGCAGAGCCAGATTTGCTCGATACGCTGCGATTACCGTGTTTACAAACAGTGAGCCCTGCCGCCGCCGCGACTAATACGCTGGTAGTGGAGATATTAATGGTGTTCAACCCGTCGCCGCCAGTGCCGACAATATCAACCACCTGTCCTTCGGGACGAGGAAACGAGCGAGCCGCAGCTCGCAGCGCTTGCGCCGCGCCAGCGATTTCATCGGCAGTTTCGCCCTTAATCTTCAACGCTGTTAACAAACCGGCCATCATCGCCGGTTCAACTTCACCACTGACGATGGCACTGAAAATCGCGCTGGTTTGCTCGGTTGTGAGGTTGTTACCGTCACAAAGAAGCTCGAAGCACTCTGGCAAAAAATTTGAGTTCATTGAGATGTCCTTATGCTGAAGCTGAATTGTTCTCGGCAGCAGTTGCCGGCGCAGCTAGTGCCCAAGCCAAACTTTGATTGAGAAGTTTGGCGCCATCTGTGGTTAATACCGATTCAGGATGGAACTGCATTCCCAGCACTCGTTCGGGGCCATTCATTACTGCCATCGGAATACCTTGATAACTTGCCACCACCTGTAAGCCGCCGGTCACTTTGGTGCCCATCAATGAGTGATAACGAGCAACTGGCAATGGTTGTGATAATCCGCTAAACATATGTTCCCCGCAGTGATCAATGGCGGATGATTTGCCATGCAGAATGTCGCCAGCGGAGCCGACCTCACCACCATATTGTTCAATCAACGCTTGGTGACCGAGACAAATGCCAATGATAGGAACGACACCACGCGCCAGAGTGATCAGATCGATCATGCAGCCCGCTTCATGGGGAGCTCCCGGGCCCGGCGATAACACCAACACTGGGTTGTCTTGGCAAGCTTCGATTGCCGCCATGACTTGGCTTGCTTGCAAGTTATTGCGGTAAATCGTCACCGGATAGCCTTCGGAGCGAAACTGATCGACCAAGTTATAGGTGAATGAATCAAAGTTATCTAACAAGAATATATGCGCTTTACTCATTGGCTTTCTCCTTGCGTCGATTGTTGTTCGGCCAGTTGCTGGTTGGCAAAACGCACGGCATTGATCACCGCTTGTGCTTTGTTGCGAGTCTCATCCGCTTCTGACTGGGGATCGGAGTCGTAAACAACGCCAGCGCCGGCCTGAACGTGAGCGACTTGGTCCTTGACGAACGCTGAGCGAATTACGATACAAGTATCCATTGCGCCGGTGCCATTGACGTAACCCACGGCGCCGCCATAACTGCCGCGGCGTTGTTGCTCGACAGAACGAATCAATTCCGATGCACGGATTTTCGGGGCGCCGGTCAGGGTGCCCATATTCATACAGGCTTGATAGGCATAGAGCGCATCCAGATCGTGGCGCAATTTACCCACTACGCGGGACACAAGGTGCATCACATGCGAGTAGCGATCGACCTTGAGCAAGTTAGCGATATGGCGAGTACCGGGTTCGGATATTCGAGCGACATCATTACGCGCTAAATCAACCAGCATCAAATGCTCGGATAACTCTTTTTTGTCGAGCCGTAACTCCAACTCGATGCGGCCATCTAAATCAGGGTTAATGGAACCATCATCATTAAAGCCGCGACGCCTGGTACCTGCAATTGGATATACCTCAACGTCACGACTGTCGGCGCAGAATTTCACCGCACACTCAGGCGATGCGCCAAACAGCGTGAAATCCTGATCTTGCATGTAGAACATGTATGGGCTGGGATTGCTTTGACGCAGCGCTTTGTAGGCGAGCAAACTGTCGGGACAAGCAAGGCTGAAGGTGCGTGACGGCACCACCTGGAAAATGTCACCGACAAAGATATTGTGCTTGAGTTGCTTCACATGGTCGCGGAAGGTTGCATCATCCATGCTTTCGGCAACATCGGAGTTGCTTGGCGCAATGCTGGTTGAGGTGAACGATTGCAATGATGAATCGTCGGTTAACTTGGCAATGGCTTCAATGCGCGGGTCAAGCTGAGCGGCAACCTTAGCTGCATGTTCGCCACCAAATACGGTAGCGACCAGATGACAATGCTGATTGACATGATCCAAATGCAGCAAGGTTTCGGCCAGATAAAACACAAAGTCAGCGCAATCATTCACGCCCTGCGGCACTTGTGGCAGTTGCTCGACGCTGGCAATCAAATCATAAGCAAAGACGCCACCGAGAAAAATGGCATTTGGCTCATCAGAGTCGGTGGTTATTTGATTGACAATGGTCCGCAGTGCATCAAATGGCGAAGCCGCTTTCAGTCGAGATTCTTCGTCGAGGCCAAACTCTGGTAATTGGAATTCTGCCTCAACGACATCGCCAGAGCGTGATGTCATTGCCAGCTGCGTTAATTTGTCGGTTAAGAAGGGCAGCAGACTGCGGCCATTATCGGTCAGCGCGGTTATACTAACTGTTCGCTCATTACACTCTAACCGCAATGCAGCGTCGATCAGCATCAAGCTCTGGGTGTGCTGCTTGGAGTCAATTTCTGCTGACTCCAGCAACATGCTGTTGTTGTGTTGGCGATGGCCGCAAATTCGCGAGTACAAAGCCAAAGGGTCGGCTTGATAGCTCAGTGAACGAGTGACTACATGAGCTTGGCCAATGGCCAACGATTGGAGGGTTGTCATAATGCCCCCTGAGCCAATTGCCGCTGGGACAATTTCAATGTGTTAAACCGTTTCATCTCTGCAATTCCTTATCATTGGTTACTGCGCGATAACCAGCAGAGTCAAGGTACAAAAAAGCCCGCTCTGGCTGGAGCGGGCTTTGCGATTCGTTTATTTCAGACAATCAAAACTCTACGCACAACCCGCAAGGGACGTGCCACCACCATTTGGTTACTTGAGTGTTTGCTGCAAAAGTCATTGCTAACGCCTGAATCTTTTTGATGGGTGTTATTGGTACGTGATTGGTCAACTCTTGTCAAGAGTTGACTGGTCTGAGGCCCATATTAATTGGCAGATAGGGGAAAAAACAAAGATGCCAGCTTGAAGGCTGGCATCTTGGCGCGGCGTCTTAGAAGTCGGCTTGGCTTATTCGTTAAAGCTAGTGGTGACTCGAATCAACAGTTGTACACCAAGCCATGTCACCAGCCAACCTGCTAGGGGGAGGCTCCACCACATCAGCAATTCGACTGGTGACAACATAATGGTTACTCGCCTGCTTCGTCGGTTTCGACCATGCCTTGCAAGCCGGCCCAAACTTGTTCCAATTGACGAACAGAGCTTTCTTTAATATCTGCGGCAACCTGCTCGGCAACTTCTACCGCTACTTCGGCAACGGTGTCACTAAGGTCGTTGGCTGAGGCCGCTGGTACGAAAGCAGTTGAAGCCAAAGTAAGTCCAGAAATAAGTGCGATTTGAATGCGTTTCATGATATCTCTCCAGTACCCGTTCCTGTCTGCTGCAGGGGTGTGGGTTAGTGTTAGTTTCCAGTGACACCGCTGTGCTTCACTGCGTTACAAAAACTGTATTTCAAGGTGCATGCCAACTTGGTTTAATTTTTTAAGGTGTTGTTTTTAATGTGATTTATTTTTGTTGGTAATATTTTTTGGAGATGTTTCAAAAGGTGAGTTGGTTAAAATAACTAGTGAGTTAGTGATTTTCACAACGCTCGATGAATGAGCGTTTAAGCCATGGAGATTGCGCAACCAAGGGTTTGATTCGGGGGCGTTGTCGATAGCAACTATCAAATCACTTTGCAGGGCTTTGTTAGTGCGGTTACCATCAGCCTTTAAGGCCGTCCATGAGGGAGCTTAACTTGAGAGTGGGAACTGATACCCCATGAAAATTGATTTGCATTGTCACAGCACATGCTCTGATGGCACCTTGACGCCGCAGGAGTTGCTTTTGCGCGCCAGCAATATGCAGGTCAATGTCATGGCACTGACCGATCATGATTCCATTGAGGGTATTGCTAAACTTCGACAAGCTGCCGAAGCGGTAAACCCTCGCATCCAAATCATCAATGGCGTAGAAATTTCTTGTGCTTGGCACGGCTTGGAAATACATATTGTCGGATTGAACTTTGATGTTCGGCATCCGGCGATCACAACCTTGTTGGGACAACAAGCTGAGCGGCGCCTTACCAGAGCGATGACGATCGCTGCCCGTCTTCAACGCAAAGGGCTAGAAAATTGCTGGTCTAAAGTGTCGTCCCTTGCTTTGGGTGGGCAAGTGACACGGTCTCATTTTGCTCGACTGCTGGTCAAGGAAGGTTGGGTCAGCTTGGAGAAAACAGCCTTTAAAAAGTATTTACGTAAGGGCCGAAATGCCTACGTTGCGCCACCATGGTGTTCAATTGCCGAAGCTGTTGAAGCTATTCAAGCCGCAGGGGGACGGGCGGTTCTTGCTCACCCACTGGATTACCAGTTGGCCGGCAATTGGCTGATCAAGTTATTGGATGAATTTAGTGATGCTGGCGGCGATGCCATTGAAGTGGCACAATGCCAGCAAACACCGGCGCAACGCCAGAAGTTGGCCGAATTAGCCAGACAATACAATTTACTCGCCTCGCAGGGCTCTGATTTTCACTTTCCTGCCGGGCGCCGAGAATTAGGCCGAAGTCTTGAACTCCCGACAGACTTGACTCCCGTTTGGGACGGCTGGCTAACACCAACGCAGGCGTGAACAAAACAACAGGAACCCGGCCATGAGTCAATTTTTTTATGTTCATCCCGACAACCCTCAAGCGAGACTGATTAACCAAGCGGCTGCCATTATTCGCAATGGCGGCGTAGTGATTTATCCGACAGATTCCGGCTACGCCATTGGTTGCCATATTGGTGACAAGAAAGCACTAGAGCGAATTTGCCGGATCCGTAAAATCGATAAAGATCATAATTTTACTTTGGTGTGCCGCGACCTATCGGAGCTAAGCCTATACGCCAAAGTAGAAAACTCGGCGTTTCGTTTGATCCGTAATAACACGCCGGGTGCTTACACCTTTATCTTTAAAGCCACCAAGGAAGTGCCACGTCGGTTACTCAACCCGAAAAAGAAAACCATTGGTATTCGTGTGCCGGACAACACCATTGCCTTGGCATTGCTTGAAGCCCTCGGTGAACCGCTGATGTCGACGACCTTGATCCTGCCAGACAGCGACGTTGCCGAATCTGATCCAGAGGAAATTCGCGATCGTCTCGAGCATCAGGTTGATTTGATTATTAATGGTGGCCACCTTGGCGAATCGCCAACCACAGTGGTGGATTTCAGTGATGATGAACCTGTGATCGCGCGAGTGGGCCAGGGCGATCCAGACGTGTTTGCCTAAGCCATGAACGAGGTTGCGCCGCTGCAAGCATCAGCCAGTAAGCAAGCCGAAACATCAACGCAAAGCCCGACGCAACAACAACCCTTGCCGCTGGGCTATGTTCGCGGCGAGGCGTTTACTGACCAACCTCAAGATCTCTATATTCCGCCGGAAGCATTGGCCGTTATCCTCGACGTATTCGAAGGACCAATGGATTTGCTGCTGTATCTCATTCGACGTAATAAGCTCGACATTCTTGATTTGCCGGTGCTAGAAATTACCGAGCAATACATGGAATACATCGCGCTGATGGAAGAGCTGAAACTGGAATTAGCTGCTGATTATCTCCTCATGGCGGCACTATTAGCTGAACTAAAATCGCGCATGCTATTGCCACGCCACTCAGACGATGAGACAGAGGAATCTGATCCACGCGCAGAGTTGTTGCGGCGCTTGCAAGAGTACGAGCTGTTTAAGCGCAAGGCCGAGGAAATTGAGCAGCTGCCACGCAATGAGCGAGATTTCTTTTGCGCCAAAGCCGAGCTTGATGACACAGTTAAGCCGACCAAGTTGTTGCCGGATGTGGAGCTGGACGATCTAATGATGGCATTTGCTGGTGTGGTCAAACGAGCGCAGGCATTTGACCATCATCAGGTCGAGCGCGAAGCGCTATCAACTCGTGAGCGCATGACTCGCGTGTTGGAAACACTGCAGCACGGAAAATTTGTCAGCTTCGATAAACTGTTTGATTTAGAAGAAGGCAAGGGTGGTGTGGTAGTCACCTTTTTGGCCATTTTGGAATTGGCCAAAGAGCAGCTGTTAGAGCTAACTCAAGCTGAACAGTTTGGCCAAATCCATGTCCGAGCGAAGGCTGCGTGATGCCGTTTAGATGCTGCTGAAATTTGTAGTTATGAAAGGCTCTATGGTGTGTTGTGAGAGACGCCGTAAAATCATCCCTGATGGCTCTACTGCTGCATCCATGCAGCAGAAGCTCACACAACAAACCATAGAACCCTTCAACGTAAGCTTTTGGCCTTCTATAGTGATGTCGAATTTTGCTGGCGATAGCTTGGGCTACTTAATTAAAACAGCCGATTGCTCGGGCTATTTAACTAATACAAGCAATTGTTTACGCTAGTTAACAAAAACTAACGACAGCGATTAAACCGGAGTTATCAGCAGAAAATGGCAAAACCGATTAACGACGACCAACTTGCCCAAGTGATTGAAGCAGCCTTATTTGTCGCTGATCAACCGATGACGCCGGTGGCATTGCGTGATTCGGTGTTGCAGCAATTCGCGGTGCCACTGCCAAGGATCCGCGAAGCGCTTGAGCGGCTCAGGCAAGACTACTTATCGCGAGGGGTTAACCTAATTGAAGTTGCTTCGGGTTTCCGTTTTCAAACAGCCCCCGTGGTCAGTGAACAAATTGCCTTGATGTGGACCGAACGTGCGCCACGCTATTCCCGGGCGACACTCGAAACCTTGTCACTCATTGCTTATCGTCAGCCGATCACTCGGGCTGAAATTGAAGACGTGCGCGGCGTTTCGGTGTCATCGCAAATCATGAAAACCTTGCAAGAGCGCGGGTGGATTAAGTCTGTTGGCCATAAAGAAGTGCCGGGAAGGCCATCGTTGTGGGCAACAACTGCTGAATTTCTTGACTATTTTGGTCTCAAAAGCCTCAGTGACTTACCTGAACTTGATATGCCCGAAAATGCTCGGGAACTGGCGTTGGCTAACGAATATCCGTTACTTAACGAGGCTGAATCGAGCAACCAAACAGAAGCTAAGGCTAAAACAGAGCGCGCCAATACAGAACTTTCCGTCGTTGCGGAGGCGGTCGCTAAAGACCCAAACTGACCACTTGATGCTCGTATCAAAATGATACACACTGTAGCTCTTACTGAATTGGCACCTCGCCGGATCTGAATAGGGAATTGCAGTGACACTGGAACAAGTTAACTTCTCGCAAAAACAACGCCTTGCCTACATCGATTTCAAGTTACTATTCACCGGTTTTGTAACTCGCAGTGAAATCGTCAATCGTTTTGAACTGGGTTTAGCTGCCGCTAGTCGCGATTTATCGCTCTACAAAGAGTCAGCGCCAAATAACATGGCGTACGACAACGCAGAAAAAAAGTACTTTATCACCAATAAGTTCAGCCCACTTTACCATCACGACCCACGCACTTCGTTGATGAAAATTGCCTATCAAATTTCCGATGGTTTTGATGCTGTTGGCGATGTCCAGTTTCCTGTCACAGCCCCGACTCAGCTCAATGTACCTGATATTTTTATCGTGGCGCGCTTGTCACAAGCAGTGATCAATAAACGGCCAGTGCGAGTGACTTACACCTCGCTGAGTAGTGGTACCAGTGAGCGCGAATTAGTACCGCATACTATTGTCGATAATGGCTTGCGTTGGCATGTTAGAGCCTATGATCGCAAAACCGAATCATTCCGAGATTTTGTTCTCACCCGACTAAGCAAGGTTGAGGTGTTGGCAGAGACTGTCGATGAAGTTGAAATGTCCGGTTACGACACCCATTGGCAAGCGCCATTGACCTTGGAGTTAGTCGCCCATCCAGCCAATATCCAGCATCCACAAGCCATTGAGATGGATTACGGTATGGACAACGGGGTGTTGATGATTAACACCAAAGTGGCGCTGGCAGGGTATCTATTGCGGCGTTGGAACGTTGATTGCTCCGGCATGGCAAGTTTGCGTGGGCCGGAGTATCAATTGTATTTGCGCAACAGTAAAGTGCTCGATGGTATTGAAGAGCTGGCTATTGCGCCGGGCTACCGATTGCGTCAACGTCAGTAGTCTGATCTTGCATTGGATTGTTGTCGTTGCTGCTGCGACGACGCAACCAGACGATACAAGACATCACACCAATGGCTAGCAGAGTTGCAACGACAGAACCCAGTAAAGCCTGTTTGAAGCTCCAAAATTGTGCCAGCAAACCAGCTAACGCAGTGCCACACATCATGCCGGTGCGCATGGTATTGGTGTAAAACGCCGAGGCAAAACCTAACCGAGTGCTAGCGGCATCCTGAATCAAGCTGATGCCCAGTCCAGCAAAGATGCCAAAGTAAATAGCATTGAATGCTTGCAGGACAAACAAATGCAACGGCGACTCGGCGATTTGTAGCCCAGCATAAAACAGCAACGCGAAACCAAAGCCGATGGCAAAAATACGGTATTGGCCGAAGCGTGCCGCCCAGCGCGGTACTAACAGCATGATTGGAATTTCGAGTCCAGCTGTGAGCCCCATCAGCATGCCCGGTAGCGACACTGGCAGCGCCAATTCTTCCGTTAAGTAGAGTGGCAATGCGGTGAGATACAAAGTGTTTGCCAGATTACCCATCATCATCACCGCGCCGAGCAGCCACAGTTGCAACGACAAAGTACCTTTAGGTTGCTCGACAGCATCTGGTTTTTTCACCATGGTAAGACTTGGTAGGCAGGTCCAAGCCATGACAATGACCAGCAAACACAGCAAAGCTGATAGATAGAAATTGGCCGAAAAGCCCAGCAAGTCGACAGTGGTAAAGGCCATGGTTGGACCAATAATCCACACCAATGACACACCACATCGCATTTGTGAGTTGATCGCTAAACTGTTTTTACCGCTGTTGTCTGCATAGTTGCGGATCATGGCTAACAATAGCGGGAAACTGGCGCTGGCAAACCCCATCAGGACAATACCGGCAAGCAGCGCTTGCCAGAAATTAGTGGCGTTAGCGAATGCTACGCCAGCAAGCAGCGCAGAAACCATTGCCGCGGTAAACAAAGGTAAGCCGGGTTTGCCACGGTCTAACAAGTTGCCAAGAAGCTGGCTGAACAAAATGCCCGAGAGAGCTGTTGCGATCGTGTAGATGCCGATGTATGACGGTGGCGTTTGCAGGTGCTTGATCAAGAAATAGCTCATGATCGGCATGATCAGGCTATATGACATAGCCGTTAGGCTGTTGACCACGAAAAGTCGCCCAGCATCGCCTTGTAGCGTTGCTAGTGCTGAAAAAAGTCTCATCTTCATTAAATAGTGCCAAGCCTACGAGTATGGCTCAAGAAAAAATGTGAAAGAAAGCGCATACATTTTATTGCTATTTGCTCAATTTGCAATCAAAAACTGTGTTTGATCGCAGCATCAAATACGTTACTGGTAACGATTCTAATTAGTGTACAGAAGGCATCAAATATCACTATTCGGTGACGCTCAAGTCCATCCATGGAACGCTCTACATCCGACATCCATGCCGGCTGAAGCACCTAACAGCGAGACTTGATGCCTTCTCTGAAGGGGCTATCTGTTCGAACAGTGCATGACAGCTACCAAGCATCGCTATTCGGTGACGCTCAAGTCCATCCATGGAACGCTCTACATCCGACATCCATGCCGGCTGAAGCACCTCACAGCGAGACTTGATGCCTTCTCTGAAGGGGCTATCTGTTCGAACAGTGCATGACAGCCACCAAGCATCGCTATTCGGTGACGCTCAAGTCCATCCATGGAGCGCTCTACATCCGGCATCCATGCCGGTTGAAGCACCTCACAGCGAGACTTGATGCCTTCTCAAAAGGCGGCAGTCAATCCGAACTTTCTGAATAACTAGCTGTTCGTTGTCGACGAGGACTCTTTAGCGGAGTCGTCAGCGGGACTTGGAAGGAGGAGCAAATAGTTCAACATCAAGCTTCTGCTGCAGGACGCAGCAGCAGAGCCATCAGGGATGATTTTACGGCGTCTTGTTGTTGAATTATTTGTTCCGAAGGTAGCGTGACAGCCACCAAGCATCGCTATTCGGTGACGCTCAAGTCCATCCATGGAACGCTCTACACCCGGCATCCATTCCGGCTGAAGCACCTCACAGCGATACTTGATGCCTTCTCAAAAGGCGGCAGTCAATCCGAGCTTTCTGAATAACTAGCTGTTCGTTGTCGACGAGGGCTCTTTAGCGGAGTCGTCAGCGGGATTTGGAAGGAGGAGCAAATAGTTCAACAACAAGCTTCTGCTGCAGGACGCAGCAGCAGAGCCATCAGGGATGATTTTACGGCGTCTTGTTGTTGAATTATTTGTTCCGAACGGTGCGTGGAAGCCACCAAGCATCGCTATTCGATGACGCTCAAGTCCGTCCAGTGTAGAAGCCAACAAGTTATTCAGCCTGCTGCTCAGCTAGAACACCGCAACTCGGCCATTGGCGAGTTCAACTCGTTCAACCTGGTGCTGCCAGTATTGGGCAATTGTATCCGTTGCCAAAACTACTTCTGGGCTACCTTGAGAGACGACTTTGCCACTTTCGAGTAAGGCGCAATGGTCGCAGTACTGCAATACCTGATTCAAATCGTGCAGTACCGCGAGGACAGCGAAGCCGCGTTGATGGGCGAGAGATTGAGCCAGCGCTAAGATCTGGTGCTGTTGGCCTAAATCCTGAGCTGAAGTTGGCTCATCCAACAACAGCAGAGGAGTGGTGTGTGCTTGACTCAGTTGCAGTAACACACGAGCTAGTTGCACTCGCTGTCGCTCGCCACCAGATAGCGACGGAAACGAACGTTTGGCGAAGCGCAAGCAGTCGGTCTCCGTCATCACTTGCTCGATCGCTTGCTGACCTTGCTGTTTAGACAGGGTCAGCGGTGTTAATCCCAGAGCTACGACTTCCAGTGCTGAAAATGGGAAAGTCAGTTGGCTTTGTTGCGGCAACACGCCAACATGTTTCGCGCGCTCTAGCGAAGGCCATTGCGCCATGGGTTTGCCGTGCAATTCTATGATTCCGCCTGCGGTAATGTCCCCACTGATGGCTTTTAGTAAGGTCGATTTTCCGGCGCCATTGGGGCCCAATAACGCGCTTAGCTCGCCCCCGTTAATGGTCAACGAATCAATTTCAAGCAACTGCCGTTGACCAACGCGATAGCTAATGTTGTTCAGAGTTAGCATGTTAGCTCCACTGTTTACGCTGTTGGATCAAAAGGGCAAGGAAGAAAGGGGCACCGAGCAGCGCGGTCAATAAACCCACTGGTAATTCAGCCGGTTGTACCAAAGTGCGGGCCAGCAGATCGGCAATCATCAGCAAAGCTGCGCCGAGCAAACCAGAAAGTGGCAATAATGTCAGGTGATTGGGGCCAGTGGTAAGGCGCACCAAGTGAGGCACCACCAAACCAATAAAGCCGATGATGCCAGCACAAGCAACCGTGACTCCGACACCTACTGCGGTAAGCGCGATCAATTCGAGCTTCAAGCGCTCAACTGCAATGCCCAAATGGCGAGCTTCCGCTTCGCCGAGTAACAATGCGTTGAGCGCTGCTGCCCGGGATTGAAACGCCACGGCAAGTATCACGGCGGTGGCAAATGCCAACCATAAATTAGCGGAATTGGCGCCAGTGAGTGATCCCATTTGCCATGTGGTCAGTTGTCGCAAACTTTGGTCATCGGCGAAGTAGCTCAAAAAACCGATTGCTGCACCAGCGAATGCGGCGATGGCAACGCCAGCCAGTAGCAAGATCAGCACTGAAGTACCTTGTTTGGATTGGGCTAATCCGTATACCAGCAAGGTGGTTAGCAAACCCATGACAAAGGCGCTAGCGGGAATGGTCCATGCGCCCCAAGCCAATGGAAACAATACGATTGCGACGATTGCACCGACGGCCGCTCCTGACGACACGCCAATGATGCCCGGATCGGCCAGCGGATTACGAAACAGCCCCTGCATCACTGCGCCACATTGCGCGAGAATAAAACCGACAAACAAAGCCAGTAACAGCCGTGGTAGGCGTAATTCCATGACGACAACTTGCTCATGCGGGGCCAGTTGACTGAGTGGTTGCTGCCAGCCGGTGATATGGTCGAATAACGCCAGTAAACTCTCTTTGGCAGGCAATGCCATCGCGCCAGAAATCAAGCTCAGCGTCATGCCTGCAGCGATGACAAGCAACAACGAGCTGGCAGTGTAAGTAGCAGGCCAACGCATTAGTTTGATGCCACTACCAGTTGTTGAACACGCACCGCTTCGTCGATAGCACCCAGGCTTAACCCCGCGACCAAGGTACTGCTATCAACGGCATAAATTCGATTGTGCTTGCCCGCAGGGGTGTGACTGATAATGCCATTGGCCGCTACTAAATCGGCAACAGCGCTTTGCTGCGCGCGACCCGCGACCAAGATCACAGTCGGTGCCATGCTAAGTAATGATTCTGCTGACACGTTGCGATAATTGTCATAGTCGGCCACATTGCTCGCGCCCATTTGTTCAATCAAGGCAGCACCTGCTGTCCCAGCGCCAGCTAGACGCAGTTTTGATGGGTCCATTGCCAGAATGAACGCCACTCTATGGCCGGTTAGTGCAGCTTGTTGTAACTGGGATTCTTTGTTGGCTAGGGTGTCGAGTAACTGCTGACCACGCTGAGCTTCTCCCAGTGCCTGCGCTGTAGTCTGAATGTTATTGCGCAACTGTGCTGGCGTTAACGCACCGGACAACTGCAATAGTCTGACATTGGCTTGTTTCAACGCCGATATAGTCTCGGGTGGCCCCATATGCTCGCTGCCAATCACTGTGGTTGGATTAAGACTGAGCAAGCCCTCGGCGGACAAGGTGCGGTGATAACCAATGTTAGGCAGCTTGTCTGCTCCGTTAGGCAATTGGCTCGTCACATCGATTGCAACTAATTGATCAAGCAGGCCAAATTCAACCACCAAACTAGTGGCCGCAGCGTCGGTTGCAATGAGCCGATGTTGCTGAGGATTGGCGGTTGCAGTGAGGCACAATAACGACCCGAAGCTGACAAAGGAAAGAAATAAAAGGGCGCGAGTCTTAGCGATCATGGTTGTTGTTCCATCAATATTTGGGTGTTGGTGATTTGTTGTTGATTGAGTAGTGCCAGCAACTTCAGTAGCGGCTCGACATCGGCTTGGCGATCTGCCGCAATAGTGACCGCTTGTTCTTTGTCTTCGAGCATTGGCGTTAGGGCTTGTTCGAATTGCGGCCATGTCTCATAGGTTTGCTGATTAATCGCAAACATCGGCGCATGTGATTGCAACGTTAGGGTCAAACTCTGCGGTATTTGCGATGCTTGTTCGGCTTGATCGGTGGTAGGAATATCGACCGGCAAAGACAACAGCCTAGCGTTGGCGGTTAGCAGCAAAAACACCACGACGATAAAGACGATATCAATCAGTGGTGTGAGCTCCAGCTGGGTGGTTATCGGTGCTTGTTGTTGGCTGCGGATCATGCCAATGCCTCAGTGCCGACGCCATCGATCTTCAAGCTTGAAACGTTAATCGCGTGTTCGGCACGAGCAACGAGCTTATCGACCCACAATTGAAATCCATGGGCACCAAGCATCGCTGGTACCGCAATAATTAAACCGGCGGCTGTGGTTTTCATTGCCATGCCCAACCCTTCAGCGAGTAGCGCAGGTTCGATGGGGCCGCTATGGTCACCAATGGTGTCAAACACTTGAATCAGGCCAATCACAGTGCCAAGTAAACCCAGTAGTGGCGCGACCAAAGTGACAATTTGTAGAACTCGAATGCCGCTAGCTAACTTGCGTTGTTGGCCTGTAAGCCAAACCGCGACAATCTCTTCGCGTAGCGCTTTGGGCTGATTGCTGTGACTTTGTAGTAGGGCAATTCCACCATTGGACAGTGTTCGTTGGGCGCTACGCATACTCAGCACCATTAGTCGTTCGATGATAATCATGGTTGCGAGTAGGGCACACAACATAAGTGGCATCGTCAGAGGGCCGAGTTGCCCTTGTAAAAATGCATAACTGCTCATAGTTCTCTTTCGCTTTGGTTCGTACAGTTAGTTACTGCAATGAAAATTCGATTGGAATACGCACTCGCGATGCTATCGCCAGTCCATTAATCTGGTGTGGCTTGAAACGCCAGTTGCCGACCGCAGCTAAGGCCGATTCATCGAGGCTGTTTAACCCGGAACTTTGACTTACTGTGGTTTGGGTTTGCTGGCCATGTTCATCCAGCCAAACATCCACCCAAACCACACCTTGTTGGCCGCGTTTACGGGCAATTGTTGGATACCGTGGTGGCGTTGGTGGGGCAGCAAATAGTGGCTCAACAAAGACAGGCTCTTGGTGGGCGCCAGCCGCTTGATTGTTACTGGCAACCGCGTTCTGCGGTTCCGAATCTTGTTCGTTCTCGGTGACTTGTTGGACAACTTCTTGTTCTTGCACTTCTGCGATGGTTTTATCATCTGTCGATGTTTCGCTTAGTTCGGTGGTGTTAGTCGGTTTGAGCGCTGGTTTTTCCTCGATCGTTTGAACAATTTCCTTGTCGTTTGGGGCCGGAGCGGCCGGCTTGTTTGCAATTGCAGGCAATGGTTCTGGCGCTGGGCTCTTCTCGGCCAATGGCTCCGAAACTGTTGCTTTTGGCGCAGTGGTGGATGTTGCTGCCGATATCATGTTGACTTGAACTGAGACTGCTGCGCGCATTCCCATTGGTGATGACAGAGGCGCAGGGGTGACGTCCATCGACACCCAAAACAGGCCAAGGATTGCGCTAGCAATCATTAATGCGCGACCACTTAGCAGTGGCCAGTGTCGTTTCAGGTAAATCGTCATGTCCTAGTCGCTTTACTTTATCCATCATACAAACAGCCGCTTAAGGCCCTTGCGGTCGCTCAGCAATCGCTGTTTATGGCAAACCTGAAGTCATCATAATTAATTTAATAAATAATGCAAATGATAACGATCCGCATTTACATTTAAAAATATAGCCGGTAGGATTGCCGCCAATTGCTTCTTGAAGAAAGCAAATGTGGTCGGCTGAGCGCCTCTCACTGCCACGCAATGCAAGCCAGGATTCTGTATTCGAAAGTTTTTGGGATTAGTTATGAACGTTAAGCCGTTAGCTTTTTGTATTAGTGCCGCTCTTTGTGGTGCAGCCGTCGCTGCTGAGAATCAAGCGTCTGAATCAGCATCTTCCGAACAGTCAGTATTTGAGGTCAAAGCTGTGGTGGTAAGTGCCACCCGAATCGAAACGAACATCGACGATGTTGCTCGTCCAGTGGCGGTGGTCGACAAACAAACTCTGGAGACGATTCAGCCACAATCTGTCGCCCAAGCTGTCGCTCATGAGCCCAATATTACCGTCAGCGGCGGTCCACGGGCCAATAATCAGAGCGTCAATATTCGTGGTTTGTCAGGCAATAAAGTGCTGCAAACAGTTGATGGTGTTCGTCAAGTGTTTGAATCGGGCCACCGGCCATCGTATTTCCTCGAACCAGAGTTGCTGACCAGTGTAGAAGTGGTCAAAGGCCCGGCGAGTAGTTTGTGGGGCTCTGGCGCTGTTGCCGGTGTGGTATCGCAAAACACCGTCTCTGCGGGTGATCTGTTAGCGCCGGAACAGAACATCGGCGGTTTTGTAAAAACCGGGTTTAACGACAACAATGACCAAACCACAACTACTGCGGCGGTGGCAGGGCGCACTGATAGTGTCGATTTGTTGTTCAGCGCCTACTACCGTGACTCCAACGATGCCGAGTTGGGTAATGGCGAATCGTTGGTGGGCTCGGGCTCTGAAAATAAAGGCATGCTTGCTAAAGCGCAATGGCAGCTTGATGATGCCCAATCGTTGGAATTCAACGTTCGAGCCGCCAATGTTGAAGGTTCGGTGCCATCGAATGCTTCCGCCAACCCGAATGGTTCGTCCAACTTTATGATTGGTCGTGACCAAGATACCCTCAATGCTGCTGTCGACTATCGAATCAATACCGATTCGCCATTACTCAATGCTCAGGTTAAAGCCTACTGGAATAGTGTTGAAATGGATGAAGAGCGCATCAGCGACGGTCGTACTGACAAGACTGAGCTGGATGTTTACGGCATCAACCTCAATAACGTGTCACAAGTTGGCGACGTCACCTTGTTGTATGGCATTGACGGCCATCGCGAAGAGTTCTCAGCAGATCGCGGCGGCGATAATCGACCAACGCCACCGGATGCAGACACCGATATCTTTGGTGGCTTTGTTCAAGCCAGCTATCCAGTTGCCCAAGGTTGGCGTGTTGAAGCTGGCGTTCGTTATGATTACTTCTCAACCGAAGCCAAAAATTTAGGTGAAGATCGGTCTGACAATGACGTTAACCCGTCGGCGGCAATCATTTGGCAAGCGCAAGATTGGCTTGAACTAACGCTACGTCATGATCGTGCTTTTCGAGCGCCAAGTTCAGAAGAGCTATATTCCACCGGTTATCACTTCTGTATGTTCCCCGGCTTCTGTAATAGTTTTGAGCCAAACCCGGATCTCAAACCCGAGCAAGCTGCCAATACTGAATTAATGGCAAAAGCGCAATTTAATGGGGTCTTTGGTCAAGACGACTCGTTGCAAATTCATTCGTCTGTATTCCAAAACAAAGTTGACGATTTCATTCAGCAAATTGTCACTGATCCTGTGTTTGGACCACAAATGGATCCCGGCAAAACCTATTGGTACAACGTTGATGAAGCAACGATCAAGGGCTTTGAGATCTCGGCCAATTATGCCTACCAAGCATTCAAAGCGAGTTTGGCATACGGCATTGTTCGTGGCGAAGATGACAATTCCAATGATGATCTCACTGATATTCCCGCCGATACCCTAACTGCTGATCTCAGCTATGGTTTTTGGCACAGCCAACTGACCACTGGCGTCCGGGTCACTCACGCCAAAGATCAGAACAAAACCAAGTATGAAGCGAATGTCGATGGCACCACTTACGACGGCTACACCGTGGGTGATTTATATATCAGCTATCAGCCAGCTTCTTTTGCTGCGCTGAAAATTGATTTGACCGTCAACAACATCACTGATCGCCACTACCGCCAAGCGTGGAGTGAACTTGATGAAGTAGGCCGGGAAGTGATTCTGTCCGCCAAATACAGTTTCTAAGCGATTCGTTTATGCCCTCGCAGAGCGAGGGATTTTATGTCGAGGAATTAGTTATGACACAACAAACAGTCGAACCGTCAGAAGTAGCAACAGTGCTACCAGGCAGTCAGGCACAAGCACTAATGACCGAGCTTGCCACTTGGCGTAATACCACCACCATCGTCATTGTTGCTGGATGTGTGTTTGAATTCAAAGGCGTCTTCCCAGCTGGCAGTATTGCCGAAGGATATTACAACCTAGCCCTTGGCGAAATGGGCTTTAGCGGCCACATTAAACTGCAAGCCATCGAATCGATTCGGCTGATGGAGCGCAAGCATCGCGGCACCGATAGCTTCGCTTTTGTGTTTGAAGATCGTAAAGGTCAGGCCATTTTTAAAGTGTACTTGGGACGTGATGACAGCCATGCCATTCACCCCGAACAACTAGAACAATTCCGACAAATCAAAGCGAATGGCTTGCAGCCAGCATAATTCTACTTGGAGAGAACATGACGAGTGAACGCATCGCCGGCCGCGTTGGCCCAGAGATTAAAGAACTACTCGATAGCCGTAAGAGCTTTTTCTTATCATCGATCACTAAAGACGGCAGCCCATACGCGTCGTATGCACCGTTTGCCATTGGTGATGAATGCTTTTATGTGTTGCTCAGTGAAATTGCTGTTCACGCGGTGAACCTGCAAGTTAATCCGACTGCCTCAGTGCTAGTGATTGAGGATGAAGACAGCGCCAAAGAGCTGTTTGCACGCCTGCGAGTGAGCTATCAAGTGCAAGCCAACCTGTTGGCTGTAGACAGCGACGAGTGGCAGCACGGATTAGCACAACTAGTGAATCGTCATGGCGAGTTGGTCAATAATTTAAGCCAGTTAGGTGACTTCAAAATGTTCCGCCTAGAGCCGATTAGCGGTCGTTTTGTCAAAGGTTTTGGTCGTGCTTTCGCGTTCTCTGGTAAAGGCTTGCTGGGTGAACAAATTGTGCACATGCGCGATGGCCACAAAAAGCGCGAGGAAGCTGAAGCTTAACCTCCACTTTTTTGCTCTCGAAGCCGGTCGCGTGCCGGCTTTGACATAAGCACAGTCTGTCCAATCCGGAGTATGTGATGTCGACGCCTATTGATTTTTGTTCCCTAACGCTTACCGAAACCATGACCGGGCGCCCATCGCCATCGCCTTTGCAATATGCGTTTAGCGCTAAAACTGGTGCTCATGCTGGTCGTGGCGGTACACCACCGCTGGCGCAAGGAGCAGCGCAACAACAGTTTTCCGCGTTGTTGAATCAAACCACCGTTAGCGCTAAAGGGCGTGCTTTGTACGTCCACATTCCATTTTGCCGAGTTCGTTGTAGCTTTTGTAACTTCTTCAAATACGCTGCATCTGCTGAGCTGATGGCAAATTACTTTGATTTGCTATTGCTTGATTTAGCCCGTAAAGCGGCAGAGCCCTGGTCACAAACACAACCATTTGATGCGGTTTACATTGGCGGTGGCACGCCAACTGATTTAACGGCACAACAAATATTAACGCTAGGCCAACGGATTCGACAAAGTTTGCCATTGGCTGACGATTGCGAAATGACCTTAGAGGGACGACTAAATAAGTTTGATGATGAAAAGTTCGATAGCGCCTTGCAAGGCGGCTTTAATCGTTTTTCATTCGGCGTGCAAAGCTTTGATACGCAGGTTCGTCGCGCCGCTAAGCGATTGGATGATCGCGAACCGCTGCTGGCGCAACTGAAGCAATTGACGGCCCGCAATGCAGCCACAATTGCCATCGATTTGATGTATGGTTTGCCTCATCAAACCGCCGATAGTTGGCAACAAGATCTTGAAGATACCCTAAGCGCTGGCGTTGATGGCGTAGATTTGTATCAGCTGATCCAATTTAAAGGCTCAGGCATTGAGCGCGATTTAGAGAAAGGCCGAATTGAGCAACCAATGGATTCGCCGCAGCGCGCGTTGTTGTATCAGCAAGGCAGTCGCTACTTTGCTCAACATGGCTTAAAACAATTAAGTTATTGCCATTGGGCAACCAGTGACAAAGAACGTAGTCGCTATAACTCGCTCGCCAAGTCGGGTGCTGAGATTCTCGCTGTTGGCGCCGGAGCAGGGGGCAACATGGGGGGCTTTAGTTACATGCAATCGCGCGATATTGAGCCTTGGCAGCAAGCAATCGAACAAAACCAATGGCCAGCGGCAATGATGATGGCTAAATCGGCCAATCACCTTGAAGATGCCGCGCTCGTTGGCGCCTGTGATAAAGGGCTGATCAACCCCGCGCAAATTGGTGCTGCACGCTATCGCGCGGCACAACCGCTGTTTGCTAAATGGCAACAACATGGATTAGCTAAAGCGAACATCCAAGCAGGGCAAGACTGCGTTGAATTGACGACGGCCGGTAAATTCTGGTCGGTCAACATGGCCAATGGTATGTTGCAATACCTAAGCATCAATCAACACGCAGTAGAGGCTTGCGAATCAGCAGCATGACGAATTATCACATCAGTTGGGCCAGTTTGTGGCAGCAAATTAAAGGTCACAAACCAACACTTATCAAAGCTCATATCATCGCGATTCTGGCAACGTTGATCAGTGTGCCTATCCCATTAATGATGCCGTTGATGGTTGATGAAGTGTTGCTCAATCAACCCGGTATTGCGGTCGAGTGGATGAACTGGGTGCTACCAGATAGCTGGCATTCCAATGGCGGCTATATTGCGGCGATCTTGCTGGCAGTAGTAATGCTCCGTTTGTTGTCTTTAGTGCTGACGGTGCTGCAATCAAGGCAATTTACCATTATCGGCAAGCAAATCTGTTTATCGGTGCGTCAACGTTTGTTGGCTCATTTGCCCAAAGTACAGTTGCAGCAATACGAGACGCAAGGCTCTGGCGGTATCAGTGCACGCTGCATTACCGACGTCGATACGCTCGATCAGTTTATTAGTAGCTCGGTGTCGAAGTTTCTTGTTGCGGCACTGTCTTTGGTCGGTGTGGCAGCTATTTTACTAGCGATTAGTTGGCAGCTTGGGCTGTTCATCTTACTGCTTAACCCGATAGTGATTTACTTTTCGCAGTTGTTTGGCAAACGGGTCAAGCAACTCAAGGTGAAAGAGAACGCAGCCACCGAAGCATTTCAAAGCGCCTTGATTGAAACGCTGGATGCTATTCACCAATTACGTGCTATTCGTCGTGATGGCCACTACTTTGCCAAAGTCGGCCAAGCGGCCATCGAATTGAAAGACCGCGCTATCGCTTCGCAATGGAAAACAGAAGCGATGGGCCGTTTTAGCTTCACTGTGTTTTTGGTTGGTTTTGAAGTGTTTCGCGCCGTCGCCATGATGATGGTGTTGCTCTCGGATTTGACCATTGGCCAGATGTTCGCGGTGTTCGGGTATTTGTGGTTCATGATGGGGCCCGTGCAAGAATTGCTGAACATGCAATATGCCTGGTTTGGTGCCAAAGCGGCGATGGCACGGTTGAATGCCGTACTGGATTTGCCCAGTGAAGTGGCTGAAAAGGGGCAAGTGGATCCGTTTGCTCGCGCATCGACGGTTGGTTTGAGTTTCGACCAGATTGATTTTGCCTACGGTGATAAGCCGCCAGTATTGAAACACGTCAACTTGACCATTCCTGCTGGCAAAACCGCGGCCTTGGTGTCGATGAGTGGCGGTGGTAAATCGACACTGGTGCAGTTGCTTCTTGGCTTATATCAACCACAAGTTGGCACGGTCCGATATGACGGCCATCCTATCGAGCAGGTTGGCGTTGAAGCAGTGCGTGCCAACATTGCCACTGTGTTACAACAACCGGCATTGTTTAACACCAGTTTGCGAGCGAACCTGACCATGGGGGCTGCTCATAGCGATGATGCTATTTGGCAAGCGTTGGCGATTGCCGAGCTTGATGACTTCGTTCGCGATCAAGAACTGCAACTAGAGACCATGGTGGGTCGTAATGGGGTGCGTTTATCGGGTGGTCAGCGGCAGCGTTTAGCTATCGCTAGAATGGTATTAAGCGATCCGAAAGTGGTGGTGCTTGATGAAGCAACATCGGCGCTGGATGTTGCTACCGAAGCCAAGGTGTTGGCTAATTTGCAACGCTTTTTGAGTGGCAAAACGACTTTGATTATTGCTCATCGACTTAGTGCAATTGAGCAGGCGGATAAGATCTTTGTGCTTGACGATGGTGAGATCAGCCAGCGCGGCTCTCATCAGCAGTTACTTACCGAGACCGGCTTGTATCAAACGCTGTATGGTTCGCAGGTCTGACTTGGAACAATGTCTGGCAGCCACCAAGCATCACCATTCGGTGACGCTCAAGTCCATCCTTGGATCGCTCTACATCCGGTATCCATGCCGGCTGAAGCACCTCACAGCGATACTTGCTGCCTGCTGTTAAACTCTTCGGTGATCTGACTCAGAAAGAGGAGCAGATTGTTCAACAACAAGCTTCGGCAGCATCATTGACTACTATCAAGTCACCCCAAGAATTATTCGCACCGGACCGCTCGGTCTTGGCTAAACTTTAACGGGACTTTTTCTCCTTGGCGGGGAGTTGAGGCATGGACAACAATCAAGAAATTCTTCAGCGCGAGCGGCGCGAAACCATATACGAGTTGGCAGACCTATTTGTTGTCGTTCAGGAAATGGGCCAGCGTTTAGCAGAAGAAACCCACGGCGATGGGTTTGATGAAGTCCGCGAGTTTAATGTCTTGCTGCATCAAGCCAGACAGCGGCTGAATCATATTAAACGAGAGGCTACCTAACGCTATCTGTCGTTAGTCGGCAGTACTACGGCGCATGTAATAGAAACGATCGTCTTTATTAACGACCCTAAAACCAACCCGGCTGTAGAGCTTATGGGCGGGGCTGCGCTGAAAGACTTTTAGCTCGACTGCAGCAAGCCGGCGGCGCTCAGCCATGGCCATTACGATGGCAATCACTTGAGCTCCAAAGCCTTTGCTTTGATGTGCCGCGCCAATCTGAATATCGCGGAGTTGGCAACAGTCACCTTCGAACGATAATCGAACGACACCTATATGCTGGCCGTTAAAGACGATATTGAAGTTCACCAGATCTTTGGTCGCCTGATAAACATCGTTTAGCTCCCAGTCAACGCCGTACATGGCGTAGTAGGGCGCCATGTTGTCAAGGGTGAACTGTGCTGCTGCCGTTAAATCTTGGGCCTCAACAAGTTCAAGCATCTTACTAGTCATTGGTTTACTCCAATCTGTTGTTATCAATAAGTCGCTAGTCAAACGAGAGGAACAAGGATAAGAGGGTTAGTAAGGTTACCGTGCTTGCGTCAACTAGGCTTAGCTATGATGTGATTGAACGAGGCTTCTCGCTAAAAATAATTCCCCGATGCCGAAAACTGAAAGTCGGCAAAAGGGGGATGCAGTTTTGGGAGCTAGGGTTTGAGCTTAACTGCTGTGCCAAACACCATGATTTCTGATGAGCCATCCATAATTGTGCTGGTGGTAAAGCGGATGCCGACAATCGCATCTGCACCTTTGCCTCGGGCATCTTCAATAAGGCGTTGAATGGCAACGTCGCGCGCCTCGGTTAGCATCTCGGTATAGCCGCGAATTTCACCGCCAACAATTCCTTTCAAACCGGCCATAATATCGCGGCCAATGTGTTTGGCTTGAACGACGTTGCCGGTAACAACACCAACGGTTTCTTGTATTTCACGACCGGGGATGGTCTCTATGGTTGAGTAAATCATTGCAGCGTCCTTGAAAAATTGGTGTTCTTAGGTTGGCGTTTAGACCAACACACTCAGGGCAATATGTTTCCATACTATACCTGAGCGGTGTTGGCATTGCTGTGTGCCATTCGTTGATCTGAGCAAGCCGTTGATGATGCGCTTGGTTCAGCGGTGCTTGTATTGCGTCGCGCAGTAGGCTCTGTTTACTTTGTTGCTGCGGAGGCGAAGGTGTTTTGTTTTCCGCCCAGACACTCTTGAGCGCCAAAGCCTAAAGCTACTAGCTTTGAGTTTTGTTCGCATGAAATGGATAACCTGAGTTTCGGTCAGGCCAAACTGATGTTCGATTGCTTCAAATGGCGTTCTGTCCTCCCACGCCATCTCTATGATCCGAGATTCGTTGTCTTCGGTGAGCTTCATAAGGCATTACTCGACAATAAAGTTGTCGATACGAGCAGAGGACATGTTTGGATTAACGCCGACCCCGCCGGGGGATAGCTACAGCTCTTAATCAACACTCTCTGTTGCTAGTCGCCTCACTGGCTTGCTGGAATAACTGCGCCGGTTCAGGCTCGGTTTGACCGAATAGTTCGCGAACCCGACTGATGGCCTGAGCTGATACCGCTTGTCGGCGATTGCAAAAATACACGGGGCGACTCCAACGCGCGGAGTTTTGGACTTCAAACAATTGCTCGGAAGTGATGAATGGCTCGACAACAGAAGAGGGCAAGTAGGCCGCTCCTCCTTTTTTCAAAATGAAGTCCAATGCGATTCGTCCCGACGACGTGCGCATAAAAGGTGCCGCAATTGCTGGATGGCGGTCGGCGTGCTCAAGACTAAAGCGATTGCCCCAATCAACGTAGATGTATGGGGAATCAAATACGGTATCGATATTTGTCGGTTCAGAGCTTACCAACGCGAGCTCTAAATCAGCAATGTGCTGACTGACCACGTCATCAGCCTTAAGCGGGTCAAAACTGATGCCAATATCTAAGGTGCGCTCAACCAACGAACGATGGATTTGCTCTCTATTCATCACCTCAGCACTGAACGAATAGCCGCTCATCGTGTCGGTGACGACAGTCAGCCAATGCTGTAAAAAAGCGTCCCAGATGTTGGCAGTGCCAGCTAGCGTTAACTGAATACTTTGATTTGAAGCCAGCGCTAAATCGGTTTTTGCTTGCTCTAGGGTGCGAACCATGGCTTGGGCGTAAGGGATTAAGCGCTCTCCAGCCGAGGTTAATCGAATCGCATTGCGCTCTCTAACAAATAACTGATTATCGAAAAAGGTCTCTAATTGTTTGATTCGGGCACTGACTGCAGCCTGAGTGATATAGAGGCTTTCAGCGGCTTTACCAAAGTGTTTTTGCTCCGCTAACTGCAAAAATGTTCGGAATACTTTTACATCCATTGAACCTGCTTTCGCCCCTGTGATGTTGATAAAAAGTCGTTGTTGTCACGACAAATATAATTCGTTTTTCAGATCCATGACAGAACACTATCGTGCGCCCAATTCATCACTCAATGCCGACGTGGCAATCTGTAAAAAAGGTCAACGCAATGAGCATCCGATTGGGCCATAAAGCTTACTACGACTTTGTAAAGTTCCCGCGGGGATTTAATAAAACTGGCGACTTCACGCTCAAAGAAGCCGATTTGTTAACGTTGTTTGGTCACACTTTGGTGTCATTGGAGCAAAAGCAGCTCGAACCGATGGGCTCCGAAGAGCTGCATTTCGTAGAAGTGATTTCTGGATTGACCGAGCCTC
This sequence comes from Neiella marina, assembly GCF_002165625.1. Lineage (GTDB taxonomy): Bacteria > Pseudomonadota > Gammaproteobacteria > Enterobacterales > Neiellaceae > Neiella > Neiella marina. The sequence continues at coordinate 173,219 of NZ_NGNS01000003.1, read as the reverse complement.
AAACGCTGTTGGAAAAAGTTTGGCTCAAGTACATCAAGCTGGCCCGTTGTCATCGCGCATTTCATGGTTTGTGTGGTGGTAAAAAATCACAGCCAAGTGCTATCGCAGATAATGATAGCGAAATGAGCTCTGACGACTATTTTGATGATTAGTGCTGATTGAACAAATAGGAAGCAACAACATGCGCATAGCGATTCTGTCTCGAAATGAAAACTTGTACTCCACTCGTCGCCTTAAAGAAGCGGGGGAATTACGCGGTCACCAAGTGGATGTGATTGACACACTTCATTGCTACATGGATATCACCAGTAGTAACCCAACCGTGCGTTACAATGGTGAAGTGCTGCCAGCTTACGATGCCATCATCCCACGGATAGGTGCGTCGATTACCTTTTATGGTACTGCTGTGGTGCGCCAGTTTGAGATGATGGGAACGTTTTGCGTTAATGAATCGGTGGCGATTAGCCGATCGCGTGACAAGTTGCGCTCGTTGCAGTTGTTGTCTCGCAAGGGCATTGGTTTGCCACGCACCGGTTTTGCTAGCAAGCCTGACAAAATTCAGGACGTCATCAAGAATGTTGGTGGCGCGCCTTTAGTGATTAAGCTGCTTGAAGGCACTCAAGGCATTGGTGTGGTGTTAGCCGAAACCAATAAAGCGGCTGAGAGCGTGATGGAAGCTTTCATGGGCTTGAAAGCCAATATTCTAGTGCAGGAATTTATTAAAGAAGCCGGTGGTGCCGATATCCGTTGTTTTGTGGTTGGCGGCAAGGTTGTGGCGGCAATGAAGCGGCAGGCGGCAGAAGGAGAGTTTCGCTCAAATTTGCACCGTGGCGGCAGTGCGCAATTGGTCAAGCTCAGCAAAGAAGAACGTGCTACAGCGATTAATGCAGCAAAAGCCATGGGCTTGAATTTGTGTGGCGTGGATATTTTGCAATCCAGCCGCGGGCCTGTGGTGATGGAAGTGAATTCGTCACCGGGTTTAGAAGGCATTGAGAATGCAACCGGTAAAGATGTGGCAGGTTTGGTCTACGAGTTTATTGAAAAAAACGCCAAGCCAAACGCTACACGCACTAAGGGTAAAGGTTAATGGCAACGCCACTGATGATCGCTGGTGTCGAGATTTTACCGGGCGAGCGCAAGCAGCTAAAACTGCCCGTCGCTCGCTTGTATACCGACACTCAAATGTCGATACCCGTGCATGTAACACGGGCGCGTAAAGATGGTCCTACGGTATTTGTCAGTGCCGCAGTGCATGGTGATGAACTCAATGGTATTGAGATCATTCGTCGCTTGATTGCTCATGATGTCAAGTTGACCAAAGGCACCTTGATTTTGGTGCCTATGGTCAATGTTTATGGAGTATTGAACCAAAGCCGTTATATGCCCGATCGCCGCGATTTGAACCGCTGTTTTCCCGGCTCTACAAAGGGCTCGTTAGCAGGGCGCTTGGCGCATACGTTTCTAAACGAAATTGTTCAACATTGCGATTACGGTATTGACTTGCACACGGGAGCTATCCATCGCTCTAACCTGCCACAGGTTCGGGCAGACTTGGATGACGAGCAAACCCGAGCATTGGCCGAATCATTTGGCGTGCCTGTGCTGTTAAACGCCAACTTGCGCGATGGCTCATTGCGTGAGGCAGCTGTTCAGCGCGGTACTCGGATATTACTGTATGAAGCAGGGCAGGCGTTGCGATTCGATGAGCTGTCGATTCAAAATGGCTTTAAAGGCACGCTTAACGTGTTGTCGGCGCTGGGCATGATTCGCAAACGTCGGGCCAAGCGGCGGATTGAGCCCTTTGTCGCCAACCGCAGTGATTGGATGCGCGCGACGGCTAGTGGCTTTGTGCAGGAGTTCGTTACCCTGGGGTCGCTGGTGGAGAAGAACGAAGTCCTAGCATCGATCAATAGTCCGTTGGGCGATGTTATTGATCAAGTGCGCTCAAGTCGTTCGGGCATTGTCATTGGCAAACAAAACATCCCGTTGGTGCAAGAGGGTGATGCCATGTATCACATTGCCTACTTTGGTGATGCGGCGGATGATGTGGCAGAACACATTGAGCGTATGCAAGATCAAGTGGATCCGGTTTTGCTGACTGAAGTGACAGAAGGTCAAGTGTAGAGACCTATAGGTGAATAAATGAGTCGATTACTGATTGGTAATTTGGAGCTTTGCAGCTTGCCTGAGCTTGGTATTCGCGATCTGGAAGTGCGTATCGACACCGGCGCCAAAACGTCATCGCTGCACGTTGATAACTTGCAGCGGATACAAAAAAATGGCCGCCCTTATGTGCGTTTTGATCTCCATCCCGATGTCTACCACTTGGATCAAACGGTGAACTGTGAAGCGCCGCTGCACGATTCCAGACGGATTAAGTCGTCTAATGGCGAAGCCGAGCAGCGCTGTGTGATTAAAACCATGTTCGCGATTGGCAACGAACAGTGGCCCATTGAAATCACCCTAACTAATCGTCAAGACATGAGTTACCTGATGCTGCTTGGCCGTGAAGCCATGGGTAGCCGGGTCTACGTTGATCCTTCATCAACCTTTTTGCTCAATAGCGAAGCATAAGTACCTAGCCCGCTGTGACCATCAGAGCGGGCTGTCACCCAACGCATTGCTGATTATTGGCGAATCAATCGAGTATCAGAGAGGGCTTTCCGGTTAAATTAATGACCGGATGACTCCGCTCAGCAATGCCACCTTCCAAGACTGATTCTTTTCCAACCTCGGAGCCGTCCATATCATTCGTTAGGTGTTGTTAGGCGATGGGACAACCGAACACTATGAATTTGAATCATTAATACTATCCTTAAATAGTTTTCAAAAACTCAGGTTTAGAGAGGCATCTATGGTTAAAGCGGGTGGTTGTCAGTGTGGAAAGGTTCGCTACGAAGTAACTGGTGAACCAATGAATCAAATGTTTTGTTATTGCTCCGATTGCCAAAAGCGCACAGGTGGCGATAAATGGTTTGGTGTTTGGTACTCGTACGATAACTTCAAGTTCACAGGCGCAGAGACGAAGACGTTCACTCGTAAAGGGAGTTCAGGCGAAGATGTTCACAATCACTATTGCCCAGATTGCGGTGTAACGGTATGCGCAGACATCACCATAGGTAAGTTCTTCACTATCAATGGCCCATCATTTGACACAGGCGATCATTTAGCTCCCAAGATGGCAATTTTCACCGCATCTGCGCCGAAATGGGCTGTTTTACCATCAAATATTCCGAACTTTGAAACGTTCCCATCTAGCTAAGTGGAAGCTCTGAACACATTTAGTGATGTCTACGTGCTTCTGCTGAGATTCAGCATTGCTACCATTATTCGATTAAAAAACCCCATTGCTATTCTCAATATTGCCGCCGCTAACCAACGAATAAAATCGCATAAAGGTATCAAGAGCTTGAATTGAGTCCCAATGCTCTACGATTTTTCCGTTTTCGATCCGCCAAGTATCAATAATGTTCATCCCTTTTTGATCATTACCTCGGTCATCTTTCTTTAGCGTGGCATGGGAATGAAAAATAACGTAATCGCCGTCAACATAGATGTGTTTGACGTCATAGGTGTAATCAGGGTAATCCTCAACAAACTCGCTTAAAAAACTCACTAAACCTGTGATTTTATCGGGCAGGTTCCGGTTGTGCTGAACATACGAGCTATCGTTATACTGCGCCAATATGTAATCGAAGTTATGGTTGTTCATTAGGTTTTGAACAAAATCAGTAACTAAGGCGGCGTTTGCGAGTTCTTGCTGTGTCCAGCCGGGTTTCTGAAGTGATTCTAGGTTAATAACCAACTTGTCTGAATTTTGCGCAAAAGCACTAGTGCTTGCCAAAATTAGCAGCGTCGATGTAATGATTTTCAACATAAGTTGTTCCGTTTGATGTAGCTTGCAACATGTAAGTATCAATTGTGCATCATGGTATTTATTAGTAACTTGCATTACAAGAAGGCACTATAAAGTTATCTAGGCACATTTTGGTAACCCACAAATAGAAGTTTGCAAGAGGCCTACTACGTGGCGAAATCTATAAGAAAAACGAAGACGGTCAGCACAGAGAGCACTAAAAAGCGGGTGTTTCATAATAGCGATGATTGCCCCATTCGTAATGTGGTTGCCCAGATCGGCGACAAATGGTCAGTACTTATTTTGTTTGCCCTTGTCGAAGGTGCTGATAGGTTTAACTCCCTTAAATCCAGAGTGGTAGGAATCTCTCAGCGTATGCTTACACAAACCCTGCGTGATCTGGAGCGAGAAGGGTATGTAAATAGAACTGTCTATCCCGAAGTACCAGTAAAGGTGGAGTACGAGCTGACAAGCATGGGAAGGGATATAGTCAAACCCCTATATCAATTAGTTTCCTGGGCGGAAACTCACCATGGCGAGATCAAACGTTCACGAAAGGCCTACGATGAGAGAAACTAATTTTACCAAGAATATCGGCTTGAAATCAGTGAGACATCAACACGCACATAACAAGTCGAGCAAGCGGAAGGTCGTAATTGGCGGCCCTTCTTAAAGCGTTTTGCCCATTAACAGGGCTCAATACATGGAACGTAACATTATGAAAAAATTAACAACATTGTCTGCTTCACTGTGTTTATTAGCTTCTTGCTCTACTGTCGAGCCAGCTAATGATTATTCGCAGTTGAGTGTCGAAGATGGCTTGCTTCAGACCGAACAGTGGTCTGGCTTGGAACGCTTTCCTGCTCGATACCCGGAAAAGGCCGCAATGAATGGCGAGGAAGGTTGTGCCACGGTTGAATACGTCATATCACCCGCAAATGAAGTGACCAATGTTCAAATAATTGCAGCATCAAATAGACACTTCGGAAAATCTGCAAAAGCCGTTGTTGAAAACTGGAAGTGGTCATCGTTAGCCAAGGGCCTTACTAGCACGCCAGTGAAAACGCAGACTCGTTTCGACTTTTGTTTTGAAAGCGCTGACAGTCAATGCCGTCCCACATTCACCGCATATGATTGCCCAGGTTCGGATGTTGTATTGTCAAAAGGCATTAAATTTGGCTAAACGCGTGGTTATATCATAAAGCTACATGGTCCTTTGGTGAGGTATCTGTTTGTGAAGTTGAAAGTCCTTATTGGGCTTGGTGCCTTGTCTGCGTTAACGCTGATGAAGATGATAGGTGGAGAGCTCAAACCTTTTGTTAGTGATGGCTGCAGTGCATTCCCTGATGGAACACTTGAACAAAATGAGCTTTGGCTTAGTTGTTGTGTTGCACACGATTTTGCGTATTGGAAAGGCGGGACGTATTCGGAGCGTGAAAATGCTGACTTAGCATTGAAGGAGTGTGTTGCTTCTGTTGGAGAAGAAGAAATCGCTGTTTTGATGCTTGCCGGTGTAAGAGTTGGTGGCTCGCCTTTTTTTCCAACCACTTTTCGTTGGGGATATGGTTGGCCCTATCCCAAATTTTATGGTGAACTGACAGCTGAGGAAGTAAAACAGATTAATCAGCAACTTGATGTATCGGGACGTCACCAAGGCATCAAGTCTAGTCCGTGAAGAGTAGAGCTCCGTGGGGCTTCTGGTTGCTTTGGTATCCCAGCTAAGATTTGAAATTGGAGCCTCCGTTGAAGATTGAACTAGCGACAATGCCAGCTCACGCAGACCTTGAAACAATCAGCCAAGGTATTCAAAGTTACAATCAGCTGCATCTGCCGGATGAAGTTGTCTTTGAGCCGGATACCAAGTTTGCCGTTTTTGTTCGCAATAATCACAACGAGGTGGTAGGCGGTGTTCGAGCAACCGCGTTTTGGAATTATTGTATTGTTGAGTTGTTGTGGTTGTCAGAAGAAACTCGTGGCAGCGGAGTAGGCTCAAAGTTAATGGCTCAAGTGGAGTCCTATGCAAAATCAAAAGGCTTCCAATACATACGAGCTGAGACATTAGATTTTCAAGCCAAAGGCTTTTATGAAAAGCTTGGGTACAAGGTGTTTGGTCAGTTACCTGATTATCCCAAGGGTCATACAACGTATTGTTTAGCTAAAGATTTATGACGCCAATCTATGCCAGATAAGGATTCTATATGGACTTAGAACAACGTGTTGGCAGTTTCTATACTGCTGGTGTTGGCTTGCTCACTTCACTGATTTGTTTTGCTTTGTTATCTCTTCTCGGTTTTGTCGTGTACCAAGCATATGGACGCTTCTCTGCCGACATATTGATGTTTTGCACTGCAATTGCGCTGCTTGCAGCGTGGTTTGGAAAATTGAGCTATCAACTTCTTGGTTGCTCAACAAAACAAGATGCTTACTTACTTTCTCCATTTTCAATGCTATGCATATTTTTAATGGTTGGAGGCGGTGTAGTGGCGAGCATTTTTTACTCGCTCTCAGCTGGCAATATAGAAAATGGCGTGTTGGGCATATTGATTTTCATATTGCTTTTTCCTGCAGCGAACTACTGTTGGAAATCAGCAAAGAAAAATGCTGCTCGTCAGTAGTCCGTCGGATGCAATACCGTGTTGCCCAAATCCTCATAGCGTAAGCTATCTGGTGAGGGCCAACACTCCAAGCCGATTTAATCCTTGCGTGGCTCATCGGTGACTAAGTCAGCTGGCGGGTTGAATAGAAAATCAGGTAACTTCATCTTGTAGCCATCAGGTAGCAGTTTGGCTTGTTCTGCATCGTCAATGTAAAGCTGCTTGCGCTGCAAAACATTAGCCTGTGCCAGCATGGCTTGAATGATCTCTGAGTGATAAAGCTTGGCTTGATAGCTGCCATCTGCCATGGCCATTTTCATGCCCTGCTCAATGAGTGCTTTTAGCTCAGGCTGATCGGCGGCAACGTAAAAGTAGAGCACCAACGGATAGACCAGCAATATGTTCTGTTCCACCGTCAGCCCCATGTCCTCGCGAATGGCTAAATCGAGCCACGGCTCGTGTGCTCCCAGTGGCATGTAATCAAATCGTTTGGTGACCAGCATTTTCCAAAGTGCTTCGTTTTTGGCTGCGGTAACCACTGCAAAGCCTGCTCGTTTGAGGATCTGGGTGTCGCCCCAGAATGCGCCTTGGCCTACTTTTAACTGTTTCAGCGGTTCGATTGAGTAGATGTTGTCGAAACGCGACTGTTCCCCCTGGCGAATCACGAACAGTCGAAATCCGGTCAACCCCATAAAAATCGGCTGCTTAACGGGCTCAACATATTCATCGGCGCTGAACCCAGCGCTTGCCCAATGGACGCTGAGCACGCCCTTGTTAACCAGAGCAGCCTTGCGTCCGTCGGTGACAAAGATAGGTAAGGGCTGATAGCAAACGTCGGTGCTGGTTTTACTCAGAGCGAGTTTTAGCAGTGATAACACCAGTTCACTTTTGCGAGTTTCTAATTTGGGGTGGGTGATGGTGAGTTCACAAGCAACACTGATGCTCGGTGTAGATACCAGCAGTAGGATGACGGCAAGATAACGTGTGTCCTTAACGAATTGCTTCCACCCCATGAATTGCTGCCCTGCTAACTAAAACATTTCCAGTATAGTTAATGACGGTCAAACCTCTTGATCAACTTCAAGTTTAGTGGCTGTTGTCGCTTGCCGTTGTTGCTGGTTGTTTGAGAAATTCAGGCAAGCGCATGTCATAACCCGGCGGCAGCAAATCGAATAACTGAGCATCGTCAATTCGGATTTGGCGGCGCTCAGTAATGTTGGCATGAGTCAGTAACGACTGGATCATTTCAGATTGATAGAGCAGTTGCTGATAACTGCCATCGGCCAGCGCCATACGCATGCCATCAGCGATCAGTTGACCAAGCTGATGGTGTTCTGGACTCACGTAGAAGTACAGCACTGATGGATAGACCAACAACAAGTTGCGCTCGACAGCGAGGTTTAGCTCTGGGCGCAGCGCGATGTCCTTCCATGGTTCGTGAGCGCCAAGTGCGATGTAATCAAAGCGCTTGGAGGCCAACATCTTCCAAAGTCGGCGCGCTTGAGTTGAGGTGACAACTTGAAAGCCGGCCCGTTCAAGGATTTGGGTATCGCCCCAAAACAATCCTTGGCCAACCTTCATCGCTTTAAGCCCCTTGGCATTAGTAATTTGGTCAAAGCGATGTTGTTCGCCATTACGGATCACTAACAAGCGAAAACCGGTCAGGCCGAGGAAAATCGGCTGTTTTATTGGATCAGCATAAGTGTCTGCACTGGAGCCTGCGCTAGCCCATTGTACGCTGAGTTGATTGGAGCCAATCAATGCCGATTTTCGGGCCTCTGTCACCACCAACTCCATTTGTTGATAGCAAAAAGAAGTATCGGTTTTACTTAGCGCCAGTTTCAGCAACGAAAACACCAGCTGGTCTTTGCTTGATTCTAGTGGTGGGTGTGTCACCTGTTGTTCGCAGGCGAAAAGCGGCGCAGGGACGTTCAGCAGGCAAATAATGACGAAACAAAAAACTGCCGGAGCCTGATAAAACTTCATACCCATTGAGCCCAATGTTGATTGAGTGATCGAAGCGGCTACGGCTTCTTTGATATTGGCGACAGACTAGCATTGCCACCGTTAAAAATCAGTAGCGCTTCGACACTAATTCACTATCGATGATCATCAAGGGCGCTGAACTCCTTCGGCTCAGACTGAGTTGTCATCAATGGTTGCAGATCTTTTCTGCGGCGGTATTAAAGCCTTGCTCAGATTCAACAAACTTACCGCGAGCGGCGAGGAACTCAATCAGTTGGTCGGCATTCATATCGCTGGCACTGCAGGTGTGGAACTTAGCCGTAGCGCCAAATTTTTGTTCGATCGCTTGTTTCAAGGTGGCGCGGGTAAATTGCTGCTCTGAGTCGAGCATCATGTGCATTACCTCGTGGCCGTGAATGGAATCAGTCATTGTTGTGCTCCGGATGCATTAATGAGTTTGCAGTGTGACCAATGTCTCACCACAAAATGCTGATCTATCTCAAGACAAGCAAAAGATGCTGTTACTTAACTGACGGCAGTCACTTAATTTCTGCAGCAAATTAACATTTGGTGGTGTTTTTCAACTCAGTAAAAAATGTTTATAAATCAGTATATTTGTTGCTCAATTTTCGCAATTCTGTAAATAAATTACGTTATTTGTGGCGGTTTTGCCGCCAAAATGGCGAAAAAACGGCTTTTTTTATGTGGGCTCGCGGACTTTATGAAATTTGCAAAAAAACGATGTAATTAAGGTTCAGATCAAGTTTCGTTTGGTGGAACCCAGTAAGCTTTTCAACGCTTAACAGCCCTCTAATAAGTGGCACAAATTTATAACAAGTACGTAAGGGTAGAATAAATGTCTGATTCTGGAGAATTGGGTTACGCGGATCGACGCCGACCGGCGGCATCTTTTGACAGCCGCGAAGACTTTCTCAATCACGAGCTGGAAATTACTAATGTAAAGCGTTGGGGTATTAACCTGCCATTTCGCGACTTCGGTATTGAAGTTGAAGATTGGGTGCCAGCGCTGGCAGCAACGATCGGTAAGATCGTGATGGTGACAGCCATGGTGGCAGCATTTGCTGCGCAGTATGGTTTGTCTCCTGAATTCATTGCTGAAAACGTCCGTTTTGAACTACTGATTGCCGGTGCACTGTTTGTCGTGCTGTTTTCTGCCATTTTAAATCCGGCGGCTAACTTGGCCGGTACTCATGGCCCTATGATTCCGCTCATCCCGCTCATTGCGTTGGCCGGTGGTCACCCGCTGGCACTTGGTGTGATGGTTGGTGTGTTCGGCTTGTTATTGAGTTTCTCCAAAGGTGGCTCGCGGTTGGTCAACGCCACCGGTGAAGGGGTCCGAGGGGGCTTGCTGATTTATCTTGGTGCCGTGGGTACCATCAGCCAAATCAGCAAACTAGGTAGCTGGGCGGCAAGCATTGAAATGAGTGCAGTGTCGTTTGGCGTTATTGTTGTCACCATTATTCTTTATGCTTATCTGGCGCGGATCCAAAAGCGTTGGTTGGCAATTCCTTTGTGTTCTGCAATTGCCGGTATTGTTGCGTTTGCCATGGGGGCGCCGTTTGAGTTCGTTACCGAGCCAGGTCTGCCTAACATGAACCCATTCTACTGGTGGGGTGAGGACACAGGTTGGCAGCTCGGTTGGCCAAGCTTGCAACACTACATTGCGGTCATTCCTTTCGCTGTACTGGCTGTTGCCATGTGGTCTCCTGATGTATTGGGCCACCGCGTATTCCAAGAGCTGAACTACCCGCCAAAAGCGAAAAAAGTATTGATGAACGCTGACGATACCATGGCGGTTGCTTCGATTCGCCAAATCGTTGGTGCTGGTTTGGGTGGCGGTAACTTGGCGTCTTCTTGGGGTACTTACATGATCCCTGCGGCGATTGCTAAGCGGCCAATTCCTGGTGGCGCAATCCTTACTGGTTTGCTCTGTATTCTGGCTGGTATCTTCGGTTACCCGATGGATTTGGCAATGTGGGAGCCAGTATTACGCGTTGCCCTGTTGGTTGGTGTATTCCTGCCATTGCTTGAAGCTGGTATGCAAATGGTTAAGGATTCAAAGAATTCGCAAAGCGCCGGTATTTGTATCTTCTCTTGTGCCTTTGTTAACCCTGTATTCGGTTGGGCGTTGACCATGCTGCTCGATAATCTCGGTTTGATTGGTGACAAAGAGCGTCCAAAGCAGCTGTCTAAGCTTGATGGCTTGTGGTTGCCGCTTATCGCCTTTGTGGTCTGTGTAGGCTCACTGGCATTGGTTGGTCAGTTACCGGGCATCCCTGCGCTGCTGTAATAGTTCCAGAGAGGCTCAATGGACTGAACTCTCACACCTCAACACCGCCCGAACGTAAGTTGACGGTTTATGATTAAGCCAGTGTTCCTCCAACGCTGGCTTTTTTGCCGGAGTGAGATTGGCGGTTGTCCACTGCATCGAATAAATGGCTGATGATGGCGATTAACGATTTCGGCTAAAATTTGTGTCGCAATGGGTTTCGGATATGAGTGGCCAAAAAAGTAAGTGCACCAGCCAGTGTTGATATAGGCCGGTTAGTTGAGGCGCTAAGTGCTGTTGATTATTCCTCAGCGGCCTTATCTACGATGAGCACCTCGATTTCATTCTCTTCGAAACAAGCGAGCAACTCTGGATCTGCACCAGAGTCGGTGATGAGCACATCAACCTCGGCCAGTGAGCAAACCACAAAATTACTGCGAGTGCCGAGTTTGGAGCTATCGGCAAGAATGACTAGCTTTTCTGCCTGCTTGTGAAGTTTTTGCTCTGAGCGGATCAGCAGCGGGTCTGATTCCATCACACCAAACTTGCCAATACCCGGGGTACCCATAAACATCATCGAAGCAAAATAGTTTTCCGTACTATCTTTTTCGTATGAGCTGAGAATGATACCTTGCTCGCGGTAGATTTCGCCGCCAGGTAACGTAATTTGGTGGTCGGTATTTTCGGTCAGGTAGTTCGCCAATACAAACGAGTTGGTAAGAATGTTCAAATGAACGCCCGACAAAAATTCACCCATCATGTAGGTTGAGCTACCACCATTAATGATGACGGAGTCACCATCTTGGCATAACTCAGCAGCCCTTTGAGCAATCAAACGCTTGGTCTCAGAGTTCTTCTCTTTGTCAACGAAGAAAGGAGAGCTTAAGATATGCTTGTTTTTGGCGTCCTTGTTGATTGACTCTGCACCGCCTCTGATTTTCTTAATCTCGCCACTCATTGACAGTTTTCTAATGTCTCTGCGAATAGTGGCTTCAGAAGCGTTCAGCTTTTCGGTCAAATCCTTAACACTTGCAAATTGTTGCTGGTCAAGAATGTTCTTGATGAGTTGTTGCCTATGTTTTTCCAGCATGTCTAGCTCTTAATTACTTGTTGAAGTATCTAGGTTTAACGCGTTGATATTCTGGGAATATTAGCACAATTAGATAAACTCTACATAGGTTGCTGTAACAAGTCAAAGTGAAACTTTTCCGTCTCAATTAATTAATAGTTGGCTCTACAAATGCAAGAGTCGCTGTTTACGCCTGCCTGATTAAATAGTGTGATTTGTTAGTCGATTGCCATTGGCAAGCAAAAAATTGCATGATGTCGCCAATTGCCGCAAACATGTGTTTTTGCTGTGCTGACAATTCAGAGTCTTTGCTTGAGGTGCGATAAATAAACAAAAGATTACAATTTTTTGTCCAGCATTCTTTCCCTGTAGTTTTAAAAACCAAGCAGAGAATTTTAACAATGCCCCCTTTTAGCCTTAACTGGCGCCTTTGTTGTTAATGCCGTTAGTGCATACATATTTGCTACCCGGTGCTCGTTTTTGGTCGTTAATCTGAGTACTCTGGTGGCAGCAAAACATCTAAGCACCTGAACAAGGAATATTAGTGCTCACCCTGTACCCCTCCAATCGTCTGGAAATTCTCTCGCAACTATTGCAAGCCGTGCTTAGCTACCGACGCAGTGGCACCTTAGACGCCGATGTTATTCTGGTTGAAAGTCAGGGGATGCAGCATTGGCTCAACATGGAATTGGCGCAACATCAGGGCGTTGCAATGAACCTAGAGTTCCCCATGCCATCGCGTTTTATCTGGGACACTGCGCGAATCGTATTGGGTGATTCAGTACCCCGGCAGTCGTTGTTTCGCCGCGAGGTGATGGTTTGGAAGCTTGAGCAGTTGCTGGCGGATGAGGCGACGATTGCTGCGCCACAGTGTGCGCCACTATTACAGTACTGGCAGGATAGCGATAGTAGCCAAGGTCAGCTTAAACGTTATCAGCTAGCCGCTAAGGTCGCCGACTTATTCGAGCAATACTTAATCTACCGCAGTGATTGGTTGCAACAATGGCAACAAGGAACTGTGGCTGACGATGCAGATGAACAGTGGCAGGCCTATTTATGGCAAGCATTATTGGCCGATGCTCCGGAGCATCCGGCTGCGTTGCAGCAACGAGCCATCGCTGAAATAGAGTCAAATTTTGAGGCGTATGCGGCGCGTTTACCTAAACAGATTAGTTTATTCGCGATTAATGCCATGGCGCCGCAATCGTTGCAGTTTTTTCAAGTGTTGGCGCAACATATTGACGTTCACTTATTTCACCTTAATCCTTGTGTCGATTTCTGGGGCGAACTTCAGTCCGACAAGAGCCAGGCCAAAGCCATTCGACAACAGCAGTATCAGCAATGGTTAGACGCAGGCCAGAGTAACCCGCTGCTGGCCAATTTAGGCCAACAAGGCAAAGACCTATTCAACGGCTTGCAGCAGCTCGGGGTACAAGAAATTGCAGCTTTTAACGACGCAACGCGTGACGTTGATAACACTCCAGAGAACGATTCGCTGCTCGCTTGCGTCCAACGCGACATCCTCAATCTATCCGACGCCCGAGAGCGACCCCGCGCCCAAGCTGAGACTGATGATTCCATTGTTTTTCATTCCTGCCACAGTGCCTTGCGGGAAATTCAGGCGCTACATGATCAGTTGCTGCATTTGTTCAATGCCGATCCGGCGCTAGTGCCCAGTGATGTGCTGGTGATGTGCCCACGAATTGAAGATTATGCGCCTTATGTTGATGCGGTATTTCGCAAGCCTTGGGAGCACGATGAAGTGGGCCAAGCACCACGTTTGCCGTGTTCAATTGCAGACCGAACTTTGTTGGATTCGGAGCCGATGGTCAATGCGCTGCTTAATATACTGCAACTGCCCGATAGCCGTTTCGAAGTGAACCAGATCCTTGAGTATTTGCGAGTGCCATCACTACAGCGTCGATTTGGCTTGATTGATAGTGAGTTGGAGACGATTGAGTATTGGTTGCAGCAGGCCTGTATTCACTGGGGGCTCAATCAACAGCACCAACAACAAATCGCCGGAGCAAGCTATCAGCTCGGCACCTACAGTTGGCAATGGGGTCTGACTCGCTTGCTACAGGGGTTTGCATCGGGGCAGGATTTGATGGTCGATGATGTTCAGTGGTTACCGATAGTTGATGGTCAACAAGGTGTGTTACTTGGCCGATTAATGCAAATACTTGAACAATTGCAGTGGCTTGGTAAACAGTTACAGCAACCACGTAGCGCTGAACAATGGCGTCACTTTATTGAACAAAGCCTTACTGAATTGTTTGATGAGCAGGAAGATGAGCAATACGTCATTGACCACATTCATCAAGTACTTGCTGAGTTTGTCGGTGCCTGTGAACAATCCGATTATCAGGGCGATATTGAACTGAGTGTGTTCCAACATTACCTCAGCCATCACTTTTCCCAGCCGGATACCGGCAACCACTTCATGACTGGACAAGTGACATTTTGTTCGATGGTACCGATGCGCAGTATTCCGTTTAAAGTGATTGCAATCTTAGGTCTCAATGATGGCGTATTCCCGCGTCAGAGTAATCCGCTAAGCTTCGATTTGATGGCGCGTCATGGACGCAGGCAGGGCGATCGATCACGCCGTGGCGATGATCGTTACTTGTTTCTGGAAGCTTTGATCTCGGCGCGACAACACTTGATTTTGAGTTATCAAGGGCGTGATTCGAAAGATAACAACGAACGCCAACCGAGTTTGGTATTGGCCGAGTTAATGGATTACCTGACATATGGTTATGGCTGGCAGTTTGAACGTGATGTCAAGCAACAGCCTTTGCATCCATTTAGCGCGCGTTTGTATCAGCCCGCGGCGCATCAAACTGGCAGTTTTGAGGCCGGGTGGATGCGGCTTGCACAACACATTGAGCCAAAGCAACGTCAACTTGTTATTGACACTGAAAGGCAGCCGGCAGAGCCGGTGACTGCAACAGATTTGATTCAATGTTTGATTCACCCGTTGCGCTATTTGGCACGTCAGCGACTGCAACTGTATCTAGACATCGAGCAACGGCCGTTGTCTGATTCAGAGCCGTTTGCCGTTGATGCCTTGATGCGCTTTGATGCTACCCAGCGTTTGCTACAAGCACAGTTGGCAGAACAGTCCGTTTCGGCGGTAAAGCAGGCCCTTCGTGGTTCCGGCCAACTGCCCAACACACCGCTGATTGATCGCGAGCTTGACCAATGGAGTGATCGTGCTTGTCATTTAGCCGCAGCCATAACTGACATTGGAATGGCACCGCTAGCCCAGTACTCTGTTCGGCTAGGTGATATTGAGATCAGCGCCGATTTGCATTGGCAACAGCAACAGCAGGGCATCATCTGCTATCACCCAGGCAGCGATAGTGCAGGCCAACTGGTGAAACTGTGGATTCATCATTTACTGGCCTCATCTGTTGCCACACAGCCGCTTCGCAGTGTTGGTTTATATCTTGATTCAAAAACGGATCAGGTGATTTGCCACCAAATACCAGCAGCAATAGCGCCTGAACAAGCGGCGCAGCTGCTACACCAGTTATTGGAGGCAAGAGCACAAGTGCTGAGTCAGCCATTACCGCTGTTTTGTCGGCTGGCACAAGGTATATGGCAATCGCAACCACTCCAGCCACTGGACGACAAACTGGCCGATGGCAGTGTCAGCAAAGCGTGGCGAGATTGCGTTGAATCAAAACCATTTGCGCCACTACCTGGACTTGATCAAGACCCATATTTTCAATGGTTTTATCAGCATGAACATCATTACCCGGTGCCTTCTCGCGAGGTATTGGCTCTGATGGAAACCATTTATCAGCCAATGTATCAGGCTTTACTTGGCGGCCAAGGAGCGTCGTTATGAACGACTCAGAGCAACGCCAAGCAGAGCTAGCCGAATCGGCGCCATTGGTCTCACAGCACCTGCCACTATTTGGTCGTCATTTAATTGAAGCCAGCGCTGGCACCGGAAAGACCTACAATATCACTCGACTTTATTTGCGCTTGCTACTTGAGCGTGAATTGTCAGTTCAGCAAATTCTGGTGATGACGTTTACCCGTGCCGCAACAGAAGAGTTGCGTGGCCGTATTGCCGAAACCTTAAGGGCAACGCTGGGTCAATGGGGGCAACTTGGTGTCAACGATCCATTTTTTGCTGAATTAGAACAGCGTTGTGATGGTGATAAGGTGCGCTCGTTGTTGCAAGCTGCACTGCTTGAAATGGATGAAGCCGCCATTTATACCATTCATGGTTTTTGCAATCGCGTACTGTCACAACAAGCATTCGAAAGTGCCTTACCGTTTGAAGTCACCATGGAAGCGGATGTCAGTCAGTTACAGCTGCAAGCGGTGCAAGATTGGTTGCGGCAAGTTAGCCGCAGTGACGGTGACTATGCATTCTTGGCGGGGCAAGGTTGGCATCAGCCGGAATCATTTATTCAGGCGTTTGGCCGCGAACTGAACGGTGAACATGAACTAGTCAATGGCTTGGCCGCCTATGTTGATGGTGGTTCCTTGGCTTTGCTCAAAGCGGAGTTTGAGCAACAGCAAGCGAGTGTGGTGACACTGCTAAAACAGCACCAAGAACAACTTTTGGCTGATTTACTTGAGCAGCATAGCGACTTGATTGCCTGTTGGTCGCAGCTGTTAACCGGCATCGCTGGCGATGTTGAGCATTACCCAGTTAAGCTGGCTACTACCTTCGCTACTTTCAATAAATATCGTGCCAAAGGCACAGCGGTTAAGCCGATATTGCAGCAGTTAAAACAGCTTACTGCTGCAGCCAAGGCGCTAACCAGTGACCTGAAAAAACAGCAACAAGCGTGTACCTATGAGTTGGTCATAGCAGGCATCAAAGGCATTCGCCAGGCCATTGCTGCCAGCAAAAAACGCTTGGCACTGCTCGACTATGATGACCTGATTCAGCGCTTGCATCAGAACCTAATAGCCGCCCCCAGCGGGGCCTTGAGTCAACAGCTGCAGCAACAATACCCCGTCGCTTTAGTCGATGAATTTCAGGACACCGATGCCGCTCAGTATCGGATTTTCGATGTCCTTTACCCGACGCAACGAAGCGATGCGCTGCTGCTGATGATCGGCGATCCAAAACAAGCTATTTATGGCTTTCGCGGCGGTGATATTTTTACCTATTTGGAAGCGCGTAGAGCAGCAAACTACCGCTGGCATATGGATACAAATTGGCGCTCGGTTAGCGGCATGGTGAACAGTTACAACCGACTTTTTTGGGGAGCTGATTTAACGTCTGATGCAACCGATGTGTTCGGATTTGGTATTCGTTATGAGCAGATAAACTCAACGCCCCATGCCGCTGCGGTGAAACGTCCATTGTTCGACCCTAACCGTAGCGAAGCAATGCAGTTTGTTTGGCTTGCCGAAGATCAAGCCCCGGCCGCTGGCGCCGATGGATTACAACTGGGGTTAGCCAAATGGTGTGCAACCGAGGCAAAGCGTTTGCTGGTCCAAGCCAAATTGGGAGAGCTGCCTCTGCAGCCACAAGATATTGCGCTATTGGTGCGTTCCGGGCGAGAAGCGACATTTGTCCGCGAAGCACTCGCAGATGTTGGCCTTGATGCGGTGTTCGTCAGTAATCGACAAAAGTTGTTTGACAGCCCAGAAGCAGCGGAACTCAATCACGCACTACAGGGCATTTGGTACTGTCAGAACAATCGTCAGTTGATTCGAGCATTGGCGTCGCCGCTGTTAGCATTCGATGGCCAAGCGTTGGTTGATTTCCAACAAGCTGAATTTGAAGCTGAATTTGAACAAGCTCGGGCTTTGGTGTTTGAGCTGCGGCAAATCTGGCAGCAAAAAGGCATCATGGCGTTGATGCTGCGATTGCTTCAGCAGCACTATCAACCGCCGAACGCTCGTCACGAGCGGGCAACCACCAACATGCTGCACTTAGCGGAAATTCTGCAACAGCGTGCTCGTGAGTATAAGCAGCCGCAACAGCTGCTCAATTGGTTACAGCGCCAACTGGTACTCGAAAGTGCCGATGATGATTACCTGCTGCGTCTAGAGAGTGACAACGCCTTAATTCGGATTGTCACTCAGCATGGTTCAAAGGGCCTGGAATACCCAGTGGTGTTTGTGCCATTTGCTGCTAAGTATCAAGATCCGGCTAAATTTGGTAGTCGCTACATCGAAGTCTACCGCTATCAGGATCCTGCTTCGAGTCGCTCGGTGTGTCAGTTAGGCCAATCTGATGTCGCCCTGCAGCAAGTCCGCCATGAGGGGCACGCTGAAGCCATGCGCTTGCTGTATGTCGCTATTACTCGTGCCGAGCACCGCTGCTACCTCGGAGTTGCGCCATTTCGCGATGGTCACCAATCGGCGTTAGGCCGCGCTATGGCAATGGCTAAAAAGGCAGATTGGTCGAATGAGATTGCGGCTATCACGACGGTAGATGGCAACAGCAGTGGCTTGATAGCGGCAAGTGATGATTTTGACTTTGCTGGCCCCGCCGAGCGAACAGAGCTTGCCACGGACCTCAAAGCAGCTAGTTTTAATCGCGCCATTGCCGACGATTGGCGTCTGACGTCATTTTCGGCAATTACTCGCCATGCCCATCAGGTACGGCTGGATCACAAGGAGCATGGTGATCAGCAAGGTATCGAGCTCAATCAACCAGAGCCAGCTGCACCAATTGAGTTGCGTTTTACCTTAAAGAAGGGCGCTGCTGCGGGTAACTTGCTGCATGACATTTTGGAACACCTTGATTTTACTGATCCCCAATGGCCAAACGCGATAGCCGGGCCGGCTCAGCGTTTTGGTCACCTGCAAGAGGACCAACATGCGCCGCTAGTTGATTGGTTACAAGCAGTGCTTGATGCTCCGATGCCAGATCTGTACGACAATCAGTCGTGCTTTCGTCTCTCTCACCTTAATTGGTCGGCCACGCTCCGCGAAAGCGAATTTTACTTTCCCATTGCCAACTTGCACAAACGCCAGCTGGCTGCGATTCTGGCGCAACATCGAGGTCAGCATCAACTCGTTGTGTTACCCGGCGATGAGCAGCTATCGGGTATGATGCACGGCTTTATCGATTTGATTTTTGAGCATCAGGGCCGCTTTTATGTCGCGGACTACAAAAGCACACACATGGGTAATGACTTCGCTGATTATGGCTGGCAGCAGCTGAACAGTAACAACCAGGCCCATTACTACGATTTACAATACCTGCTCTATAGTTTGGCGCTGCACCGATACTTACAAGTACGATTGCCGGATTACTCGCCGAGAGAGCATCTAGGAGGGGTTTATTACTTGTATTTGCGTGGCATGACCGATCAGCCTAAACAAGCCGATACACCTCATCCAGGTATTTATCACCGGCAACTCGACATTGATTTGATACTGCAATTAGACCAATTGTTTGCCAATACTCAGGCGGTGATAAAATGAGCTACGCCAACTCGAACAGCTGTCAGCAGCGGTTAGCAGGGATCGAAGCGATTGATTATTTCCTTGTTCAGCAATGGCAAACACAACTGGGTGGCCACCTTGATGAGCTGACGTTTCACTTATTGCTAGCAACCTGCTGGTCGCAGCGGCAGGGCCATAATTGCCTTGATGTCGACTGGCTGGCAACACAAACTCTTTGGCAACATCCAGAGCAAGATGAGTCGGGCTTTAGCTTTCCTGCTATCGATTCGTTGCAGGCATCGTTACGGGCGCTGGCTGACAAACTTCATCAAGGTGTGCCTATTGTGATCAGCGGCCAGCACATCTACCTGCAACGGTTGTGGCAGTGTGAAATTAATATCGCAAAGCAGTTAGCGAATCGAGCATCGAGGCAGCAGGTATCGGCTGAGTCACAACGGCGGCTAAGCGACCATTGGCAGGCCCTGTTCGGAGCGACCAAAGGCGATGATATTGATTGGCAACAAGTTGCGGTGGCTAATGCCTTGGGCCGCCCCTTAAGCGTTATTTCAGGTGGCCCTGGTACCGGTAAAACCTATACTGTGACACGTTTGTTAGCCGCTCTGATTATCGCCGAGCCGAGCCCGGTCCGAATCTTGATGACCGCTCCAACTGGCAAGGCTGCGCAACGATTGAGTGAGTCAATCGCGGCGGCCAAATCACAGTTAATCGAGCAGGGCCTAAGTGGTGATTTGCTGGCGGCTATACCGCAGCAGGCTGCTACCTTACATCGGCTACTGGGATATCGCCCTGATCGAGTAGGCCTCAAGTACCATGCGGAACATCAGTTACCATGCGATATCTTATTGGTTGACGAGGTATCAATGGTTGATACCGCGATGATGGCGCGTTTACTCGATGCGTTGCCGAGCAACGCTAAACTGGTTTTACTGGGCGACGTCGATCAGCTGCCTTCAGTAGATGCCGGCTGTGTGCTGGCCGATATCACTTGCCGTCAAAACTCAGGTTACTTGTCATCATCGGCGCGGCTAATCGCAGCCATCAGCAAGCAAGAAGTTCCGGTGGCTGATGACACCATGTTCGATTACCAAACCATGCTGCAAAAGAGCCATCGTTTTGCTGGTGACATCGGTCAGATCGCCCAGTTGGTGATTCAGTGTCAAGGCAATCAGAGCTGGCAACTGTTAGCGCGCAGCCAACCAACGAATGACCAACAGCAGCAGCTGGCTTTTGATAATCAAGTGCAGCTCGTCGCTGATGATGATTGGCAAACGTGGTTGCGCCAAGCGGTGATCAGCCAATACAGCGCCATTTTCAATGCTCGGTCGTTGACCGACGCTTTTGCCGCGCTTGCATCATTTCGGCTATTGGTTGCTACCCGTGTTGGTGAACGTGGCGTCGAGCAACTCAATCAACGCATTGAACAACTTTTAGCGCAACACTTGAATCAGGCCAATATGCCATCCGATCGACAAATCAAGCCGGGTCTTAACTATCGCGGTAAAGCCATTATGGTGACCGAGAATGACTACGGCATCGAGTTGTTCAATGGTGATGTGGGATTGATATGGCCCGATGAGCAAGGTCGTTTAATGGCTTGGTTTGACGAACAAAGCGATGGTCAACTCGGCTTCCGACGCGTCAGTTTATCGCGCTTACCGCCAGTTGAGCCGGTTTACGCCATGACCATCCATAAAACCCAAGGGTCAGAATTTGGCCATGTGGCGGTTTTGCTACCGCAACAGCGTCACCAACTGTTAAGCCCGGAGCTACTATATACGGGGATCACTCGGGCCAAAAAACGGCTAACCATTTGTGCCAACCAAGAGGTTTGGCGGCATGCATTGGCACAACGAATTGTGCGCTTTTCGGGGTTAAAATCCCGCATTGAGGAATTTCTCGACTAGGCTTTAGTTTCAATTGGTTAGGCTGATTGAATGAGTCAGCTAACTGGTCGGTAAATTTAAAGCCAAGGATGCAATATGTTGCGCCAATTTCTCGCTGTTATTTGTTTCTTGCCTGCGGTAGCGCTCGCTAATATCAGCGATTTTATTGCCCAGAATCTTAATGATGATCTCCCCGCTGAAACCTTGCAATTGCCAAGGTTCAGCGATCATTACAGTCATTTAGTGAATTTTTATGAATTCCGAGATTACCAACCCATTTGGTATATCAATGGCGAACTGAGCGAGCAAGCTCAACAATTACTGCAAGCATTAAAGCAGGCCAGTTACAACGGCTTACGCCCAGAAGACTATTTTGCCGATATCATTGACATGATTGCTGCTCAGCCAAGTCATGGTGAGCTGTCCAAATCTCGTGCTGAATTGCTGCTCAGCCTTGGCTTTTTGCAGTATGTCGCTGATGTCAAAGTCGGCAGAACACCACCCACGGCTCACCATCAAGGGATCCCGGAGCTTGTTGAACTTGACGACCCAGGACAGCTACTGCAACGAATTTCTGATGGTGAAGATCCGGTAGCCATCTTGGCTCAGGCCGAGCCACCAAGCTCCCTGTATCAACGGCTTAAAAAAGCCATGATTACCATCGTTAATAACAGGTTGGATACCGAGCAATGGTTGCCGGTACCTAGCGGTAAAACCCTGCACCCTGGTGATCAAATCACAACTGTGCTGTACCAATCGATAGCTGAGCGCCTTGCTGAATTAGTGCCAGCTGCAGAGCCGATGACGTTCGCTGGCACTTATGATCAAGCCATGGTGGCCAATATCAAAAGGTTTCAGCTGCTTAATGGACTGGGGCAGGATGGCGTCATTGGCAAACGGACGTACGAAGCGCTCAACAAAGACTGGTTTGCGCGCGAGCAGCAGATGATTGCTACCATGGAGCGACTACGGTGGTTGCCTCGTGAGATTGTCGATACCCGTTATATTCTGGTCAATGTGCCGTCATTCACCATGTATGGCATTGAGGCTGATTCACAAGGAGAGCAGCAGTTAACCTTTGAGTCGGATGTGATTGTCGGCAAAAGTTATCGCCGTTACCGGACCCCGCTTTTCGTCGCAGATATGACCTATATGGTGTTCAATCCCTATTGGAACGTGCCAAATAGTATCTTGCGGCGAGAGTATATCCCTCATGTCGATAAGCCGGGATTTTTCGAGGAACACAATTTTCAACTGGTGAAGTACTTTTCCAAAACAGCTGAAGTGTTCCCGCCCACGCCAGAAAATATTGCCGCATTGAAGCGGGGGGAGTTTTTGCTACGCCAATCCAATGGCCCGCACAACGCCCTTGGTGAGGCTAAGTTTATTTTTCCCAATTCGAATAACGTTTACCTGCATGGCACACCAGCGAAAAGTCTATTCGCCAAAGAGCGCAGAGATTTCAGCCATGGCTGCATTCGGGTCGGTGATGTACCTGGGTTAGCCAATTGGGTATTGAACCCTGAAGGCTGGGATGCGGCTGCCATTGATGAGGAGTTTGCCGCTGATGGGGCAAAAGTTGTCTCGCTTAAAACAGCCATTACCGTGGGTATTATTTACCTCACAGCGATTGTCGATGATGAAGATAATTTGATTTTCCACAATGATATCTATGGCCACGATGCTCGACTCTTGAAAGAGTTAGGAATGACTTCTGAGCAAATTATGCTGCCAGCGGTTGAACGCGCTTTGCAATAGCCAAGGGGTAGATATCACCAATCGGGGCAGCTAGTCTGCCCCTTTTTTGTGTCTTTGAATCAGAGGCTTGGTACGACTAACGATGCGTCGCAGTGGCTTTGGCAAAGCTGCCCCTGCACGGCGAATCTTTTCATTGAGGTTTGGGTAACGCTGACGACAATCACGAATGTAATGTCGGACTGTGTCGTTACTATGAATCAATAGAGCAAGGCCGCTAATAGTCATCGCCAGACCAATAGGCACAGGCATGGGGATCAGTATCAGGCCAACGACAAGCAATACGCCGCCAGTTACCGACAGAATCATCCGCTTCATATCATCTAAAGCTTGCATTGAGACCAAGTGTCAAAATTCAAAGAGCATAATTAACCATGATTTAATGACAGTTCCATGGCATTAGAACAAATAATAGTCGCTAATTGGCTTTGGTTTGTGAGCCCAACCGAAAGTGCTGACCGGGGTGAGTGAGGCGGGTATAGCTGACCACTCCTAACGCGGTCCAACTGCGGCACGTCAGCTGCAAACACGCTTGCGGTGGATTGAGTTTCAAATAGTGCAAAGTTTGCCGATCGGCGAGTACCGCTTCAACTAATTGATCGGCTTCGGTCAGCGGTAAGATCTGACTTAAATATTCATGTGGTGTGGTTGTGCTGAAGTCTTGCTCAATAAAGCCCGGTACTAGTCGTGCATTGACATAGCGAGCTTCAAGTTGGATCGGTAACTCATCTTGGTAATGAACGATGGCGGCGAAAAACACCGGGCTACCTATTGGCAAACTCAGAGCGATGGACACCTCTTGATCTGATTCTCGCGATTCCAAGGTGATTAATTCAGTACGATGTTTCTGACCACGTTGAGTGATTTCTTGCTCAATGTTTTGCACTTGCACTAATGAGCTTTGGTTCTTGAATGGTGCAACGAAACTGCCTAAGCCTTTGGTCCGCAGCAGGACCCCTTCGTCAGCCAACTCTTGCAATGCTCGCCGAGCTGTCATCCTGCTGACTTTAAATTGAGTTGCCAATTCGTTTTCTGATGGCACTCGATGATGTTCTGGCCAGCGGCCAGATGCAATTTCATTGAACAAAAACTGTTTGATACTGTGGTACTTAGCAGCAGGCATGGATGTGGATTATTGGGCTTAGCGAAACGAATGTCAGGCGCCAATGGTGGCACATTCTATGGTGATTCGCCATGCTATTTTGATGAACTTGATTGGGGTGTTCGGAGCTGTAAATGGCGCTAAAAACTCAAATGAAGTAATTGTTGGGCTTGCCCTGAGAGGTACATTTTCTTGAGCTCTGCTTCTAATGCCAGTAAGTCACTATCGGTCGTTTCCAGATTGCACGCCATAAAGCTCATGCTGGTGTAAAAACTTAAACTCGGTGATAACTTCGCCATGTTGGCAGTTTTACTCGCTTGGCGGATCGATTGCGTATCAGCAACCCAAAAATCGATGCGGCTGTGTTTCAACATTTGTAAGCCTTGTTCGATGCTGTTGGTTTGATCGATGCTAAAGCCGTTCTGCGACAAGTATTCGGCAACTGCTGAACCGGCGTAGGCGCCGATCTTGTAAGATTTAGCGTCGTTTAGTGTGACCAGTTTATGGTGTAGTTCAGGGTGGCCATAGAGCCCATAGCGATTGATCGATATGGGCCCAATCCAACGAAAGCTGGCCTCCCTTTGTTGGGTGCGGATCACCGGGAAGGTGCAGTAATTTTGCTTTTGTGCAGCTTGATAAATCGCGCGGCGGAGTGGTTGCTCAACGAACTGATAGGGCACTCCCGCTTGCAGGAACAACGGCTTGATCAGTTCGATGGCATGTCCCGAGGGCTGCGCTTGACCCTTGATTGCAATCAGCGGAGGGTAGTCATAGATCAGTAACTTGATCGTCGCAGCAACCGGTAGAGCCACTAACAGTAAGCACACCACTAACGCTACTCTTGCCATAACAGCAATGCCTCTTGATATGACAGCGTCTTCGGGACGGCCGGCTTGCTATCTGCTGGCCAAGGCGCGCCGTGGCGCTCTAGCCAGTGGCTCGCTGCTTGAGGTGGATTGAGCCTTGGCGGACATCGCATATCGTCATGCTTTAGCTTATCGAGCCGTTGGTCGATGTCGTTCGCTAATTGCGTCATTGTTTCTTTGACACTTTGGTGGCCGCTCACAGCACGGCCGATATGCCGCCACCAAGCATCAGACAATGCAGCATAGTTGGCGACACTCAAACCCGTTGGAGTCCAATAATCTCGCGCTTTGCTGCGGTAAAACTCTAATAATCCCCCCCACTTATGGGCATTGTCTATTAAGTACGTTGATGACAGATCCGATTGTCGAATCGGCGTGTAGCCGTTAAGAAACTTTTCCATTGATACGGTTTTAGAAACAACGAATTGGGCATAAAGCCATGCAGCGGCTGCGCGACGTTTGGGCGTTGAGCGCAAAAATGTCCAACCACTAATGTCTTGATAGCCCGATTTCATGCCCGAGCGCCAATATTTGCCTCGTGGACTAGGGGCAACGCGCCAAACCGGCATGTCATTGTGGCTGAGCAACTCTTCATTGAGTAGGTTGGGGATAAATGCGGTGTACCAAAATACCTGTTGGGCAATACTTCCTCTAGCGAGATATTCCGATGAATTAGAAAAGGTTAGGTATCGGGCTTCAGCGGGGGCGTATTTCAATAGCCAGCTGATATAGGTTTCAACTGCATAAACTGCCGCTGGGCTGTCCAATGCACCGCCTCTGGTTACCGATGCGCCAACTGGATGACAGTGTTCGACTCTGATGCCCCAATCACCAACACCCTGTTGCGTGTTGTAGGGTTTATCATTGCTGAATGTTAAGTCATTGGCACCAGCAAGACTCAACCACGAATCGGAAATACGCCAGCCCAAAGAAGGATCAAAATGACCGTAGTCCATGTGCCCCCACACTTGCTTACCATCGATTTCTTTAACGATATTGGTAAAAAAGTTGGCGATATCCTCATACGCTGCCCAATTCTGTGGCACCCCCAATGGATAGCCAAAGTGGGATTGAAAGCGTTGCTTTAGCTGAGGATCGGTGAACCAGTCATGTCGGTACCAATAGAGATTGGCAAATTGTTGAGTTGGTAGTTGATATAACTTGCCGTCAATGCCAGTGACGTGAGACAGGCCAATAAAGTCGTCAAGTGCCAACGTTGGCAATGTAATATTGCGCCACTCGCCTGATATCATGTCAGAAATTGCCAGCGTTTGCCGGTAACGCGAATGACTACCAATAAAATCACTGTCATTGACATATCC
The DNA here is from genome assembly GCF_002165625.1 of Neiella marina. Classification (GTDB taxonomy): domain Bacteria; phylum Pseudomonadota; class Gammaproteobacteria; order Enterobacterales; family Neiellaceae; genus Neiella; species Neiella marina. The sequence continues at coordinate 147,119 of NZ_NGNS01000003.1, read as the reverse complement.
ATCATAGATGTTAATGCCGAGGTCCATTTGAACCTGCAGCTTTCTCACCACATCATCTTCTTGGGTCACTTCGTGAACGACGTGAATACCGGTGATGTCATAGAAGGCTCGCGCTAATACTTCGGATTCATATCGATGAGTAGGAATATCTTCTGACACAACATGAATCGTCAGATCGCGATAGGGCACAGCAGCATGTTGAAACCACTGTAACTCTTGCCGTTGCGCGGATTTGGCCAAAGTGGAATGAATAAACTCTTGCGCTAACCATCGTTCGATGGCTTGTGATGAAAACGAATCAGCTACTGAGGGCGTCGGCACGATAGCTAGGGCGACGAATAACAACTCGGGGCGCCACAAGCATCTTGTGTCCATTCGAATCTCCCTCTCGTCAGCTGATCTGTTTATTACTTTAGGCCACTTCAGCAGGGATGGGGATGATGGAACTGGTTAAACGTGCGGTTTGTTGACTTAGAGTTATTTTTTGGACTGGACGAGCGGCGAAGTCAATGCGCAGCTCCAAAAGCTGCGCATTGCTCCCTGGTTAGCTGTCGGTATCATAGGCGATATTCGGCGCCAACCAACGCTCGGCGGTTGCCATATCCCAGTCTTTCTTTGCCGCGTATTGCTCTACTTGGTCGCGCTGGATACCGGCAACGGCAAAGTACTTGGCATCGGGATGACTAAAGTAAAAGCCAGAAACCGATGCACCAGGCCACATGGCGTAGCTTTCGGTGAGCTTCATGCCGATGTTCGCTTCGACATCGAGCATCTGCCAAATCTTGCCTTTCTCGGTATGTTCAGGGCAGGCTGCGTATCCTGGGGCAGGACGAATACCCTGATACTTCTCCCGAATCAAGTCTTCGTTTGGCAGGTTCTCATCTGCAGCATATCCCCAGTGCAGCTTACGAACTTGCTCGTGTAAGTACTCGGCAAACGCCTCAGCCAAGCGATCACAAACGGCCTGAACCATAATCGCGTTGTAATCATCACCATCCGCTTTAAAGGCATTAGCGATTTCTTCTTCACCGACACCACCAGTGACGGCAAACGCGCCGATGTAATCGTCTTTGCCAGATTGTGCCACGTAGTCAGCTAAGCAATGGTTGAGCTTGCCCTTGGGTTTACGGGTTTGCTGACGCAAATGGTGCAGGGTGGTGAGTACCTCGGTGCGAGATTCGTCGCGGTAGACGATGGTGTCATCACCATCGCGATTAGCCGGGAACAGGCCGAACACTCCCTTCGCGGTGACTGAACCTTGCTGCTTCAAGGTGTTAAGCATGGCATTCGCTTCAGCAAATAACTTCTTCGCTTCTTCACCGACAGTGGCGTTATCAAAGATCCGAGGGTATGAACCTTTGAGCTGCCAAGTCATGAAAAATGGCGTCCAGTCGATGTATTTTTCAAGTACTTCGATGTCCATGTCTTCAATTACTTGCACGCCCAACTGGTTCGGTACAGGAGGCGTATAGTCATCGGCGATAACATAGCCATTGGCGCGCGCTTCGGTCATATCAATCGCTTGGCCACGAGGGACTTTCCGGGCGTGCTGATCGCGAGCCACTTCATATTCGTGGTTGAGGCGTTCAACAAAGGCAGGGCGCTGCTCATCAGAAAGCAGTGCTGCCGTGACACCAACGGCGCGCGAAGCATTGGGCACATACACCACGGGCTGGTCGTAGTTTTGCTCGATCTTCACCGCGGTGTGAGCTTTGGAAGTGGTTGCGCCACCAATCATCAGCGGCAGAGTAAAGCCTTGGCGCTGCATTTCTTTGGCAACATGCACCATTTCATCGAGTGATGGTGTGATAAGACCAGACAGACCAATCACATCGACATTTTGTTCTTTGGCGACTTGCAGGATTTTCTCACAAGGCACCATCACGCCAAGGTCGACAATTTCGTAGTTATTACATTGCAACACCACGCCGACGATGTTTTTACCAATATCATGAACATCGCCTTTTACTGTTGCCATCAACACCTTGCCATTGCTGGTTCCAGCTTGTTTCTCAGCTTCAATGTACGGCTCTAGGTAGGCCACGGCACGCTTCATCACGCGCGCAGATTTCACTACCTGTGGCAGGAACATTTTACCGGCTCCGAACAAATCGCCGACCACATTCATGCCGTCCATCAGCGGCCCTTCAATGACGTGCAGGGGGCGATCTGCTGCTTGCCGTGCGGCTTCGGTATCTTCTTCAATAAAGTCGGTAATGCCTTTCACAAGCGCATGTTCGAGACGTTTGTTGACGTCCCAACTGCGCCATTCAGCGTCTTGAGCATCGTCTTGCGCTGCGCCGCTGTCACGATATTTATCAGCGATTGCCAACAAGGTTTCGGTGGCGTCGTCGTTACTGTTAAGCACCACCGCCTCAACGGCGTCGCGAAGCTCTTGCGGAATGTCTTCGTAAATTGCTAGCTGACCGGCATTGACGATGCCCATATCCATGCCGTTTTGAATGGCATAGTAGAGAAACACGCAATGGATGGCTTCACGGACCGGATTGTTTCCGCGGAACGAGAAGGACACGTTAGAGACGCCACCGGAAATCATTGCATGGGGCAGATTGTCTTTGATGTCTTTGACCGCTTCGATGAAATCAACGGCATAGTTGTTATGTTCATCAATGCCAGTGGCAACGGCAAAGATATTGGGGTCAAAAATAATGTCTTCCGGCGGGAAACCCACTTTGTTGACCAACACATCATAGGAGCGTTTGCAGATTTCAAACTTGCGCTCGCGGGTGTCAGCTTGGCCGGTTTCATCAAAGGCCATGACAATGACCGCGGCGCCATATCGACGAATTGTTTCCGCCTGCTTAATGAAATTCTGTTCGCCTTCTTTGAGTGAAATCGAGTTCACCACACCTTTACCCTGAATGCACTTCAGGCCAGCTTCCAGCACTTCCCATTTCGACGAGTCAATCATGATTGGCACTCGCGAGATATCGGGCTCAGCGGCAATCAGGTTGAGGAAACGAACCATGGCTTTTTCGGCATCCAACATGCCTTCATCCATGTTGATATCGATGATTTGGGCGCCGTTATCTACTTGGTGTCGAGCAACTTCCAATGCTTCGTCGTAGTTTTCTTCGAGAATTAACCGTTTGAAACGAGCCGATCCGGTGACGTTGGTGCGTTCGCCGACATTGACGAACAAATCTGCGGCGTGAATGTTAAATGGCTCGAGGCCTGACAAACGGCTGGCAACTGGTAGCTCAGGCAGCTCCCGAGGAGCAACACCTTCGAGCCGTTCGGCAAACTGACGAATGTGTTCTGGCGTGGTACCACAGCAGCCGCCGACCATGTTCAAGAAACCTGCATTGGCCCATTCGACAATGTGATCGGCCATTTCTTCTGGGCCAAGATCGTATTCGCCGAAAGCGTTTGGCAGACCAGCATTAGGATGAACCGAGACATAGCCTTCGCTGATTCGAGACAACTCTTCAACGTACTGTCGTAACTCGGCAGGGCCAAGGGCACAGTTGAGGCCCATGGTCAGAGGTTTCGCATGACGCAATGAGTTGTAGAATGCTTCGGTGGTTTGTCCCGATAGCGTCCGACCCGAGGCATCGGTAATGGTTCCTGAAATCATCACCGGCAGGCGTCGACCAATTTGCTCGTACGCTTGTTCTACCGCAACAATGGCCGCTTTAGCATTGAGGGTATCGAAAATGGTTTCGATCAGAATTAGATCCGAGCCACCCTCAATTAATGCCAGTGTCGCCTCTAAATATGATTCTACTAAACCGTCAAAGGTGACGTTTCTGAACCCTGGATCGTTCACATCAGGGCTGATTGAACAGGTACGGTTGGTTGGGCCGAGAACACCAGCGACATATCGAGGCTTATGGGGTTCCTTGGCAGTAAACTCATCTGCCACGGAACGCGCCAATTTGGCAGCTTCCAAGTTCAGTTCGTGACACAGTGCTTCCATGTCATAGTCGGCCATGGCGATGCTGGTGCTGTTAAACGTATTGGTTTCAACAATATCCGCCCCAGCGGCAAAGTATTCAGCGTGAATATCACGAATGATTTGAGGTTGGGTCAGGACCAACAGATCGTTGTTGCCCTTGACGTCACAATGCCAGTCAGCGTAGCGCTCGCCGCGATAATCCTGCTCTTCGAGTTTATGAGCCTGAATCATCGTCCCCATACCGCCATCCAAGATCAGGATACGTTGTTGGAATGCTTGCTCCAGGGACGTTTGGTTATTGTTGTTTTGACTCACTTGTTAACCTCTTCAGCGGTAAACCGTACTACGGAAATCTGATTGTTGTTATGACAGTTTGGCAGCAAGCGCGACGGGCTTGAGCTGTTGCAAATCGTATGGTGTGGTCTGGTAGACAAAGTAGTTCAGCCAGTTGGAGAACAGCAGATTACCATGGCTACGCCAGCGCACCAGCGGTTCTTTGCTCGGATCGTTGTCGCGATAATAGTTCTCAGGAACGGCAGGGTTTAAACCGGCAGCTGAATCTCGAACATATTCGTTGTGCAAGGTTTCCGGATCGTACTCCGGATGACCGGTAATAAAAAGTTGCCGGCCATCTGGAGAAGCAACCAAGTGCACTCCTGTTTGTGGCGATGCCGCGAGAATCTGCAGATTAGTTTTTTCTTCGACCTCATCGGCATTGATCTCGGCATAACGAGAATGCGGGACCCAGAACACGTCATCAAAACCGCGCATCAACGGGTGATTTCGATAGAGTACTTGGTGTGGGTAAACGCCCGAGTATTTTTCTTGGCGAATTTTTCGATCGATGCCATACAGCGTGTATAACGCGGCATGAGCCGCCCAACACAAGTACATGGTGGAGGTGACGTGCTTGTTCGCCCAGTCGATGATGGTCTTCATCCGCTGCCAGAACACCACATCATTCCACTCGACTAAACCCAATGGTGCGCCAGTAATGATCATGCCGTCATAGTTCTGCTGTTCGACTTCTTCAAAGGTGCGATAGAAGGCGTTTAGGTGTTCTTCCGGGGTATTTTTTGATGGCCGGTTGTCGATACGAAGCAAATCAACATCGACCTGCAACGGGGTATTGGACAGCATCCGCATAATCTGAATTTCAGTCTCGATTTTCTTCGGCATCAGATTTAGCAGCAGGACTTTCAATGGCCGAATGTTCTGCGATGAAGCACGTTCGTGGCCCATCACAAAGATGTTTTCTGTGGTCAATACCTGAGCGGCAGGGAGCCGATCTGGAATATTAATTGGCATGCCTTTGTTCCTGCTAAAAACGAAAGTTGCGAAATAATAAAACATCAACGTCTAGACGTCTAGAAGTCTGGTTGATTGAAATTTTTTTCAGCGAATCCGTTTCTATACTCCTAAAGGCAATATTTCGAGCCTTTAACAACAGGAATCGCTCATGAATCGCTTGTATGCAGCAGCTCAGAAAACCTCAGATAAAGTCAACTTGGTGGACTTTTTAGCGCCACTGGTGTTTCGGCTGATCCTCGCCCCCGTCATGATCATTGCTGGCTACAACAAGCTGCGCATTGGTGATGCGGATGCTGGCGTGTTCGAACAGTTTCTAGCCAAGCCCAACATTGTTGCTTGGTTTGGCAATCCAGAGTGGGGTTTGGGATTGCCTGCTCCCGATCTGTTGGCATTTCTTGCTGGCTGGGCCGAGTTTGGTGGTGGTTGGCTGTTGTTGTTTGGCTTTCTGACTCGTTTGGTGGTGATTCCGTTGTTAATTACCATGTTGGTGGCGGCATTTTCAGTCCATTGGGTCAATGGTTGGCATGCCATCGCACCGGCCAATGGTAGTACAAGCGTGGCAACATTTTTTGATTGGTTTGGGTTTAACGCAGCAGCGGAAAGTTTGCAGAACAGTAACGAAGTATCAGACCGCCTTGAGCGGATTCGAAGCATTGTCGAGGCCAATGGCAAACCAAGTTATCTTTACGAGACTGGTCCGGTGGTTATCTTAAACAATGGTATTCAGTTTGCTGCGATCTATTTTTCGATGTTGCTGAGTTTACTCTTTACCGGTGCTGGTCGTTGGCTCAGTGTTGACTACTGGTTAGCTAGAAAACTCGCCAACTAACAGCCAATTGCTGAAACATCGTGCTAAGCTCTGCTAACCATTGTGGCCGTCGCAAGACGCGATGGCTGTTAGCATCGTTGAATCACAGAGGACATTCATGGACGCTATCGACCTGTTATTGAATCGCCACTCTCATGCCAATTTAGCTGCCCCAGCACCCACCCAAGAAGAGCTAGAAATCATCGTTCAAGCCGGCTTGAGAGCGCCAGATCATGCTCATTTAAGGCCATGGCGTTTTATTGTCTATCAAGGCGATGGGCGCCAAGAGTTGGCTGATATTTTGGAACGTGCGGCGATTAACAACCCGGATCTGGACCAAGCTGCCATTGACAAAGCACCGAAAATGCCATTTCGTGCGCCTGTTGTTATTACCGTGATTGCCAAAGTGTCGGCGCACCCTAAAGTGCCGCCGTTGGAACAACATTTAAGTGCTGGTTGTGCGGTCATGGCAATGCAACAAGCTGCTTTAGTACTTGGCTATGGTGGTATTTGGCGCAGTGGTGTTTATGCTACCGATCCTTATGTCCGTGATGCCTTTGAATTAGCCGAGCAAGATGAAATTGTTGGCTTCCTTTACCTAGGCACAGCACAAGGCGAAACCCGCATAGCAGCGATGCCGCTGCTTGACAAATATGTCGAATTCATTGGCGATTAAAGGTTTTTTGTCAGCGTCGCTTCTTTGAACTAGTCTTAAACGCAAGTAAAAGACAAGCCGTTAAGGCTTGCTACCCAAAAATGCCAAATGGCATCAAAACTTGCACACTTACGAAGGGAGTTCCACATGTGGCTTAAGCGCGCTTTGTGTTTGTCTGTGGCAGCAGCAACCTGTCAGGCTGGTGCCTACCAATTATTCGAAAATGAACACCTCTCAGCTCAACTCAAGGGCTACTTTGAAATCGATGCCCTGTATACCGATAGCGACTTTACTGCGAAAGACGGATCATCTCGGCTGGGCTTTCAATTTGACCATCAGATCGATAATGAGTGGGATGCGTCCGCTTATCTCGAATGGGCAATCAAAACCACTAACTCGGGTAACAGCCTAGTGATCAACGGTGATGGTTTGCCTTCTTTGTCTTCGGGCGATAAAGACGACACCATTAGTTTGAGGCAAGGTAACATTGGCGTCGTTCACGATACCTATGGTGCCTTTAAAGTCGGTAAGCAATGGGCTGCCTATTACGATGTGACGTCTTACACCGATGAGTACATGATGTACGGGGGCGAAGCGTCCGGTACCTTTAACTTTTCCGGCGACGGTGGTTTATCAGGAACTGGTCGAGCGGAAAACGCTTTGACTTACCGCAATCAGTGGGCTGGGTTTAAGTTAGGTTTGCAGGTTCAAGTTAGTCCAGGCGATATTACCTTTGAAGACTTTGTCAGTGATACTGGATTTCGTGGTAACAAAGGTGAGTTTGATTCCAGTTATGGCGTCAGTTTTCAATACGTCGCAGACGTTGGCATGCCGTTGACTGTTGGTGTGACGTACAACGAAGCTGACATGGAACTACGCGGTGAGATCGACGACAATTCGTTGAAGCTCAAAGTTGATGACAAGGCAACCGCATTTGGTATCAAAATCGGTAACGGGCCGATGAAAGAAGGCCTCTATGCAGCTTTCGTTTATGCCACCACCGAAAATCATGAGTTCGATAGCCAAGGTATTTTGTATGACGCCGAAGGTCATGAATCGCTGGTCAGTTACGGTTTCAACAAAACTTGGGTGATTTATACCGGTCATAACTCAATCTCTGATGATGACTCGAATTACAAAGAAGCCGTTGCTAGTTATAACGCGGCAATGGGCACTGCGCTTACCGATACGCACGAACTGACTTACTATGTTGGAGGCGTGATATTTAATTGGACCGACTACTTTAGCCTGTTCAGTGAAATCCGTATTGATGACAGTGATTTCAATGGCACCAGCGGCGAAGATATTTATGGACTAGGTGTCCGGTTCAGCTTGTAAGCTGCTCACTGATTGACGATGAAGGCCACACGCAAGTGTGGCTTTTTTATTGTCATAATGACGGCGAGAAGGCAAAAAAAAGCTCGGAACGATTCCTGTTCCGAGCGTAGGGGAATGGCTCTTGTTGAGCCGTGCGCTAACTAACTGTTTCAAAGACAACACCCGAGGGGGGACGCAATCTTTAGATACACTTCAGTGTAGGTCAGATTGTCGATAACGCCACTAATTCGCCTGTTTTTTAACCGTCAAAATGGTCAGAATTGGGTAACTGGTTGATCCCTTACAAGATCCCTAGGTAAAGAATTTTTAATTCGCTGATTAACCACTTTCCCCAGCCCCAGTACTTGTCGTTCAAATTGAACCATGACTTCGCCTTTGTTCGGCAGCTCGCCGATGTCTCGAACATCTTTGCCTTGGAGATATTGCTCCGCTTGCGATGGGTCCAATTCAATCAGCCGTGCCGAGGCTCCTGCTCCCAGCGCAACTGCAAATTCATGGCACAATCGAAAGTCCTTTTTATGTTGCTCGGCAACCTTTAAGCCGATTCGGTCGAATCGCACCTTGCCGATTAATGGCTCAATTGCCTGAGGAAACAACCAGCAAACATTGTCACGCTTGTACCAACTCATATCATTGGGTGCACTTAAGCCAAACTGCTGCAGATGATGGTCAATGGCGCTTCGCTCCTTGGCATTCATCCGTTGATAGGGAAATTGCCCCAACCGATAATTAGTCGCAGTAGGAGGCTCAACCGCCGCGGTTTTTTCAAATGCGGCAATAAAGAACCCTTCGGAATCGTACAGTTGTGGCCAAATATGCAAATAGCCCTCTGGCGTGAGTGCCTTGTCCGCACCATTGAACAATGTTGCCAATGAACGATGTGCAACTGAGCCGGCAAATGTGTTCATCAAATGCTGACAGACTTGCTGATTCTCTTGAGGGTTAAGTGTGCAGGTTGAATATATCAACACTCCGCCGGGCTTGAGGGCGTGAAACGCGCTATCAATAAGCCGCTTTTGCAAGGCAGCCAGCTCCTCAATGGCGGCGATCGACCAGTTTTTCATGGCGTCTGGATCTTTGCGCACCGTACCTTCTCCTGAGCACGGTGCATCGAGCAAAATGGCATCAAAGGTTTCTGGCAATGCAGCACCAAAGACGCTGGCATCAAAATGAGTCAATGCGGTATTGCGGACACCACATCGCTGGATATTGGAAAACAATCCCTTCAACCTTGAACCCGACAACTCGTTTGCTACCAGTCCTCCTTGGTTGTTCATAAAAGCGGCCAGCTGAGTTGTTTTTGAACCCGGCGCAGCGGCCATATCGAGAACCAGTTGAGGACTGTCACATAAGTGGGCTAGAGCCATTGGTGGCAACATCGAGCTGGCTTCTTGAATATAGAATTGGCCATTGAGGTGGCTGACATGATTGCCCAATGGATACTGTGGTTGCTCGGTTAGCCAGTAACCCTGAGGGCACCAAGGTATCGGGTTAGCTTGTGCCACTAAGTTATCAAGGCTAGGCCCAGTGGGCATTTTCAAGGTATTTAAGCGAATGCTCTTTCTAAGCGGTAGTTGACTGATTTCCAACAAAGACTCAATGGTCAAATTTGCCGGTAGTATCGACTTAGTGTTATCAATAAACTCTTGAGGGAATTCCACTTTAGTCATGATGCAAAGTTATGTTATGGGCTAGAACAGCGGCAGATTCTAGCATAACGATAAAAAGGACGTAGCGTGTTAAATCGAGTTTGGCTGGTAATGATCCTTGCCAGTTTTGCCACCGCCCTAGCGCAATGGCTGTTCATTGGCGATAGCCAAAGTGTCAATGGATTGGTGGCTGCGATGTTTGACAGTGCCAGTTTGGCCGTTGAAATTGCCTTGGGTTTGATAGGGGTGTTGTGTCTATGGCAAGGGCTGTTTGCTATCGCCGAGAAGTGCGGGGCGGTTGCTTGGCTAGCCAAAAAAGTGACGCCCCTGTTCCAGTTGCTGATGCCTGGTATACCCAAAGGCGATCCTGCCTTTGGTAGCGTCACGATGAATTTAGCGGCCAATGCTCTTGGGCTCGATAATGCTGCAACGCCACTGGGTATCAGGGCGATGCAAGATCTGCAGAAGCACAATCCGACACCGGATACCGCAAGTGATGCACAAATTCTATTTCTGGTGCTCAATACATCATCAGTCACACTCATTCCTATCACGGTGTTCTTGTATCGAGCGCAGCAAGGTGCTGAAGCGCCGGCCGACGTGTTTTTGCCGATACTGCTGGCCACGACAGCATCGACCATCGGCGGGCTACTGATCGTTTCGCTAGTGCAGCGAATCAATTTACTGCAACGACAAATTCTGATGGCATTTGCGTTGGTCGCAGCGTTAATACTGGCGCTCATTGGTTACTTGATGCAGCTGAGTGCAAGTGCGATTAGCGAACAATCAACCTTAATGGCCAATCTACTGTTAGTTGCATTTATTGCCATTGTTCTGCTGCTTGCTCAGCGGCGTCAGGTTGCTGTTTATGATGAATTTATTGAAGGTGCCAAGCAGGGATTTGAAACCGCTATTCGACTGATTCCGTTTTTGGTCGCGATGCTCGTGGCATTGGCGATGTTGCGCGCGAGTGGTTTACTAGCAATGGTGGTTGATGGCTTGGCGTGGCTGGTTGCATGGTTTGGTGGTGATACGTCGTTTGTCGAGGCAATGCCGGTTGCGTTCGCCAAACCTTTCTCCGGCTCGGCGGCTCGGGCGCTGTTGATTGATACCATGCATGTTCATGGCGCCGATAGCTTTGTTGGTCGTTTGGCTAGCATATTCCAAGGTAGTACTGAGACGACGTTTTACGTCTTAGCGGTGTATTTTGGCGCCGTTGGTATTCGGAACAGTCGCTATGCGCTCTGGTGTGGCCTTTTTGCCGATGCTGTGGGCATTATTGCGGCAATTTTCATTGCCTATTGGTTCTACGGCTAGTGATAACGAAAAAATGCATCAACAGGTGACGGCATTGAGATAGAATGCCGCTCTGCAAAATGACAGTTACTGAAATTGATACTTGGAACATTTTTCTATGCTGACCAACGATCTGATTCGCTATTTGGATGAATTGCTGCAAGCCGATAAAATCCGTGATTACTGCCCCAATGGCCTGCAAGTCCAAGGTCGTGATGAGGTTGGTAAAATAGTCACTGGGGTGACTGCTAGCCAAGCCTTAGTAGATGCTGCTGTTGAGCGCCAAGCGGACGCCATTTTGGTTCATCATGGTTACTTTTGGAAAAGCGAATCACCGGTAATCACAGGAATGAAACACCATCGATTGAAAGCCTTGCTGGGCGCAGATATCAACTTGATTGGCTACCACTTACCACTCGATGTCCATCCACAATTGGGCAACAACGCCCAGCTCGCAGCATTGTTAGACATTGATGTAATCGGCGGACTGGAGCCAAATGACCCATTCTCGGTCGCTATGCTAGGCAGGTTCTCTCAGCCCCTAAGTGGAGCGCAATTGGCACAGCGGATTAGCCATGTGTTGGAGCGCTCTCCGTTACATATTGCTGCCAGCGAACGACCAATTAGCACTGTTGGTTGGTGTACCGGCGGTGGTCAGTCATTTATTGAACAAGCGGCACTTGCCGGATGTGATGCGTTTATTAGTGGCGAGGTATCGGAGCAAACGTTTCATATCGCCCAGGAGTTGAACATCGATTATTTCGCTGCTGGTCACCATGCTACCGAACGTTACGGTGTTAAAGCGCTTGGCGAGCATTTGGCTGAGCAGCATGGTTTGGATGTTGAATTTGTCGATATCGACAATCCGGTATAGACAAGCGCGTGGCTAAATCTAAAAAGGGTCATCGCCAGACCACTAAATCGAACTTCGATGGCGCCGCAAAGAAGTTTTCTCGCAGTATCTATGAGACGCCGAAAGGAAAGATACGCTTGGCTGTTTTACAGCGGGATTTGGCTCAGTTCCGCAATGGCGCTCCGTTACGGATTCTCGATGTGGGGGCCGGGATGGGCCAGATGGCTTTGTGGTTTGCTGAAGCAGGGCATCATGTCACCTTGTGCGATATCTCTGCCGATATGCTGGCGGAGGCAAAACAACATGCGACTCAGCGCCAGCTGGATCAGCAACTCGATTTCATTCACGCCAGCTTGTTTGACTTGGCGCCGCAACAACCGTTCGATTTGATTCTGTGCCATGCAGTCATTGAATGGATTGAGCCACAGGCACAATTTGTCAGCATACTCGGTCAGCTGCTTAAACCTGGCGGATCTCTGAGCCTAATGGCGTATAACGCAAAATCAAAACTGTTGCACAATCTTGTTGCTGGTAACTTTGACCATGTTGCCAGTGGTATGAAAAGGCGTAGTCGGCAACGCCTCAGTCCACAATGGCCGGTAGATTTGCCGCAGCTTGAACAACAGTTAGAGGCCAATCAATTGACGCTTGTTGGACGCTCAGGAGTCAGGGTATTTAGCGATTATGTTCGCGATAGAGAGCACGCTGCGGCCAATGAGCAGCAGTTAATTGAATTAGAGTTACAACATGCTGATGATCAGGCGTTATGCGCTATTGCTCGTTACGTGCACTACGTGTGCCAGCGACATTAGTAATTGCTTTCGGCTGTAACCACCAATCGGTTTCCATCGGCGGCACATCATCCGGCAGGAACGGGTTTTTCAATTCAATTAACACTCTTGGCTTACTCATCAAACGTTCACTAACGGCGCCAAAATGTTTGTCAAATAATGCCCGGAAACTGCCATCTCGTTTCGCTATAGCAAGGCCTGCGGTCAAACGCTCTGCTAGTTGTTTATTGCCGCGGTTGACGAAATAGTAACGAGGGAATGCGTAATACAGGGCAATATCCTCATTGAGACCAATATCGGGATAGCGCATGGCTTGTTCTTTTAACTCGGCTTCGACTTCATTCAGGCCCCGCGGCAGGTAATCAATCTGGCCAGTGCCAAGCATGGCGAACAGTTCTTGATACTGAGGTGAAGTCATGACGGGCAGTCGATTACGGTACAAGATACGAAGATCTTCCCAATGCAAGCCAAAGCCTGCGATGACGTTGTCGCGGAGTTGTTGAATAGAGTGGATATCGGCAAATTTGTAATTCGATGACCGATTTGTCAGCAACAACCTGAAGCCCAGCATGCCCTGTAGCAACGGTTGTTTAATGGCAAGATAGTTTGCCTCACGGCGTTTGCTGGTTGGCAAAAAAGCGATATCGACTTCACCCCGGGTTAACGCCCGCAAGCCTTGCTGTTCAGTCATTGTTGATTGATGCGCTATTGGCGTCGCTTTGCCGTATTCTTGGTCAGTTATTGCCAGTAAATGTTCAAGCAATTCAACTTCATAACTGAACCTGTCATGGCTTTGAAAGTAGACCACATTGGTCTGGGCATAGCTAGTGGGGATCAGCAACATCAATACCAGCGAGATGATAAAAATCTGCACCACTTAGGTCTCCAATTCCACTAGACTAACGTCAAACGACAGTCACCTTAGTATTCAGTATGCCTATTAAGCCCTCGCAATCAACCTTGGCTACGCCGTGTTTTGACCGTCGTAGCAATGCGCAACTGATAAAACACGATAATTGCGTGATTGTGCGCGCCAATAACGCCGAGATTGAGCAATTGCCTAATGTCATTGTGGCGAGCTGGGACCTGAGCCTATGGCGCGACCAACAAGTGTTAGGCGATGGTTTCCAAATGCTTTGTCAGTGGCGTGGTACATTGCAGCACCCCCAGCGGGTCAGCCGCTGTGCCGACAACGACAATGACTATCGACGCTATCCAGCCGATCAGGTTCGTTATTACAACTACTTGATCGTTGAGGTAGAGCCCAGTAAAGCGTACTGGCTCTGCGGCTTTGCTAGCTGTGACCAGTTTAATGGCTATTTTCAATATCGAGATCAAGGGCTCTTGGTGGCGGTAGTGGAAACGGAACAATTGTCGCTGGCGGCGCGTCAAGAGTTGTCTTTGCCAATGCCTGTATGTGTAGCCGGTCATTCGATTGATGAGGTGACCTCGCAGTTTGCTAAGGCGATTCAACACCACCACGGAGTGCCCAGATTTAACAACAGCCTGCAGGGCTGGTGTTCCTGGTACCACTATTATGAACACATCACTACCGACATTATCGCAGCCAATAGTGATGCGTTGAGTAAACAATTTCCGCAAGCCAAGGTAGTGCTGATCGATGATGGCTATCAACGAGCGATGGGGGATTGGTTGCTACCGTCTGACAAGTTTGCTGGCGGTGTTGAATCGGCAATTGATGCAATTGAACGCGCCAATTGCCAACCGGGCATCTGGTTGGCGCCATTTATTGCTGAGCGATCATCACAGTTATTGCAGCAACATCCCGACTGGTTTGTCCGCAATCAACAGGGGCGCCCGATACCGGCGGATGACATTACCTACGGAGGTTGGCGTTGCACTCCTTGGTACTTGCTTGATACTTCCCAAGATGGCCCTTGCCAATACTTGCGAGATACAGTCGCAGCAATGAAACAGCGCTGGGGCATCGTGCTGTTCAAACTCGACGCGCTATATTGGGGGGCATTGCAAGTTCCGCGAGCCAATCCAATGACCAGTGTTGAAGCATATCGCCGTGGCTTGGCTGCTATTCGCGAAGGCGCAGGTGATGCGGTCGTGCTGGGCTGTAACGCACCGATGTGGCCATCGCTAGGATTAGTTGACGCGATGCGAACCAGTGACGATATTCATCGGCATATGCATCGCTTCAGTCAGTTGCATCAAGAGAATGCCTGCCGTAGTTGGCAGCACAACAAACTGTGGCAGATCGATCAAGATTGTCTGACCGTATCGGATCTCGACACCGCTGAGCAGCAACAGCACGCGAGTCCATCGGAATACCTGTTTCACGCCACATCAATGTTGACCCATGGTGGCAATCTGATCTTGGGTGATTCGGTGCTGGCGATGCCGTCTTTAGCGCACAACACCATTCAGCGATTGTTCGATCGTTGGCAGCAGAGTGAAGACAGTGCTAAGTATCACGATTTGGATTTTAGTCAGGCGCGCTTGCGACTGAGCGCGGAACTCGAATTGTTCTTGTTGTTTAACTTGCATCGCGACGTTACGCAGCAACACATCGTTAGTTGTGATGAACCGGTGGATTGGTTCGATTACTGGCAACAAATACCCCTTGCTGATCAGCAAACCGAGTTCAGGTGCAATGTTGAGCCAAAACAGGCGAGGGCGATTCTAGCGAAAAGACGCGGTCAAAGTAGCGCTTAGAACTTGAGTTCGTAGGACAAGCCAAGTTTACTATCTCCCAAACCAGGGATGGTTCCAGAGGTATAGAGTGCTCTGAGGCTGGAGCGGTCGTCGAGTGGCAAGCTAGCACCGACACCAACCGCGAACTTGGCATCATTAAACTGTAAATCAGCATATGGCATGTAGCTGTTTAGTGGGTCATCCTGACTTCGATGGCTCAGTGCATAATAACTCGGATCGTAGGCCTGGCTAAACACCTCAAACCTGACGTTGTCATGGGGTAAAGCGACCAATGGCAACGCGATGTATTGGTACGACATTGCCTCGGCATCATAAAACTGATCGGTGGCTGTTGGCAGGATTTCAATTTTGTGGCTGTAGTTAATCAGCGACTCATACACCGCGTTGTAAGTCTGCTTGGCAAAGTCTGATGCAGTGGTGAGCGATTGGAAATCAATTTGAAACTTTTGATTGAACTGCAGAAAGCTGGCTTGGCCTGTGGTGAGCACTGGTTGTTTATCATTGGTTGATTCGGCGGCGTCACGATCGAGCGCCTGACAAGGTGTCAGAGCACTTAACCCGGCAGCTATCGCTACAATAATTGAACCAATCAAATACTTCATACAAGCCCTAACGTAACGTACGACAACAATCTGTGCGTCAACAGCGGTCAAAAACTATCAGCACCATAGAGCAAAAATCAACGAATTCTTTTGATTCCCGACAAATTTGTGAACACATCGTTACATTTTGAAACACCGATGCGATGAGCAGCACACATTCCTCTAGTTGACGGAACTTTAATCAAATAGTTCAAAATTATTGCTGGCAAATTGTTATTGCCCCAATGACGAGGGACTAATTTACTGTTTGATGGGTGCCGTTAGCGGCTATTGTCTGTATTATCTCCACACTAACTAAAAAAAGATGCTGGAATAATCAGTCGTGCCATCCATTGTCAATTGAGTGACGAACGACTGGTGTTGTGAGGGAACTAGCCAATGCGACTTATCACCACTTCTGCGCTGACCTTGATTGTGGCCGTCAGCAGTCCTGTAAAAGCCGATTATCAACCGGCTGCGGTTGAAATAGCTGACGGTTTAAAGCTTCGACCTCAACTTAGTGTGATTAATGGTTATGACGACAATACGGCGCACACATCGACTGCTGAAATTGATAGCTGGTACACATTACTCAAGCCCGAATTAACGGTTGCGGGCGGCGACAAGCTGAGTAACTTCGCGGTCGGTTATCAATTGGCACATGCGACCTATCATTCGAGTGATGAAGATGATTACACCGATCATAAGCTAACCACCAAGCTGCACCATGAGTTTACCAGTCAACATCGTCTGACCATGAACTACGACTTCATTCGGGAGCATGAAGCGCGTGGCAAAGGCATCAGTGAAGGACAGGGTGACCGCCTCGATGAAGTTGTTGAGAAGGAATTGCAAAATGCCTCGGCGCTTTACGGTTTCGGTGTCAGTGATGCACGATTCAATGTTGACGTTCGCTTAGCTTACGACCAGCAGGAGTATCGCAACTTCCGTCAACAAAGCGTGTTTCGAGATTTTGACGCACTAACTGCTGGCGCCACGCTGTATTGGCGTTTGGGACCGAAAACCTCAGCGCTGCTTGATTGGAGTCGCACGGATACTGAGTATGATCGCCAAGCCGCCTCCGAGAGCAACCGCGATAGTACCGATGAGAGCTATCAATTGGGTTTGCGCTGGCAAGCCACTGGCAAAACTGCTGGTATCGTTAAAGTCGGTTACGAAAATCGCGATTATGATGACGTCGCGCGAACTGACTTTTCTGGTTTAACTTGGTCTGTCGGCGCGGAATGGATGCCAAAGAGTTACTCCAAAATCAGCATTGAAAGTGGTCGACGGGCGAAAGATCCCGATACCCTTGGTGACTTTGTAAAAGAAACCAATGCAGCATTGCGTTGGCAGCATGGTTGGAGTGACCGATTGACCACTACTGTTGGTGGCAAATACGTTGACGAGGAGTTCACCGGTTTAGACCGAGATGATGATTATCTATCGGCACAGTTTGCTATTAGCTATGATTGGCGCCGCTGGTTAAGCACGGAACTGAACTACCAGTACAGTGACCAAGATTCCAATATAGAGCGCTTGAGTTACGATAAAAGTACCTACTGGCTGACGCTGCGTGCAGCCCTATAAAAAGCAAAGCGAATGACAAAAAGCTGGCTTTAGGCCAGCTTTTTTGTGGACCGCTTATCGGTTTATTGAATGACGAGTTAATGACTCACTGAGTTGATGAAAGTATCGAATTGTTTTGGTGACAAAGGCGCGCTAGCCAAGTCTATTCCCCAGTTCAAACCACGTCAGGCACAGCTTGATATGGCGCTTGCAGTCGAAAAAGCGATGAAGCAAAAGACCAACTTAGTGGTCGAGGCTGGGACGGGTACCGGTAAAACCTTCGCTTATTTGATTCCGGCGCTGTTAAGTAAAGGTAAGACCATCGTCAGTACCGGAACCAAAGCGCTGCAAGAGCAACTCTTTCATCGAGATTTGCCGACTGTTATCGATGCCCTAGGTTGCGGTCGACCTGTAGCTTTGCTCAAAGGGCGGGCTAATTATTTGTGCCGATACCGGATGGATTTGCACCTAAAACAAGCTGATAAGCTACTCGAGTCTGACTTGCAGGCTGATTTAGTGATCGTCAAGCGCTGGTCGAATCGAACTGACAGTGGCGACATCGGCGAATTAACAGAGCTCGGTGAAGACAGTCGTATTTATCCTTATGTGACTTCGACTCAAGACAATTGTTTGGGCCGAGATTGCCCAGACTATGACGAGTGTTACCTACTAAAAGCGCGCAAAAAGGCCCAGGAGGCAGAGTTGGTGGTGATCAATCATCACCTGTTCTTTGCCGACATGGCGATTAAAGACACCGGATTTGGTGAACTATTGCCACAGGCCGATAGCTTTATTTTCGATGAAGCTCACCAACTACCCGATATTGCTACCATGTATTTTGGGACCTCGTTGTCTACTCGCCAGATTGTCGATCTGAGCAAGGATGTTGAAGCTGCCTATCGCTCCGAAGCGGCCGACCAAGCCCAGTTAGGTAAAGCGGCGGCGCGATTATCGCAAGCCGGGCAAGACCTACGGCTTTGCTTTGGCCGAGAGCCAAGCAAAGGCAATTGGCGCGAGCAAATGCAACAAAGCAATGTGCAACATGCGGTCAAGCGCCTAGCCGATGATTTGAGCTTTTTATTCGATGTGTTGAAGCTGGCTTTGGGACGAGGAAAATTAATTGATCAATGCTGGGAGCGTTGTAGCCAGTATATCAATCAGCTCAAAGCGATTTGCCAAGTCGATGAACTCGGCAATAGCTATTGGTTTGAAACGACACCTCGACATTTAATCATGCATTTAACGCCATTGGATATCGCCAACCGCTTTGCCGATTTTATGGCCCAGCAACACGCCTCTTGGGTGTTTACTTCCGCTACCTTGCGAGTTGGCGATGGTTTCAGACATTTTTCCTCTCAAATGGGAATTCAGCGTACTGCAGAGTTAAGTTTGCCAAGCCCCTTCAACTATCAGCAACAGAGTTTACTATTTGTTCCGGCATCTCTGCCAGAACCAGTCGGCGGTCAGCCTACGGCAAGGCAATTCATAGAGACTATTTTGCCGCTCATTGAGGCGAGCAAAGGCGGCGTGTTTGTGCTGTTTACTAGTCATCGGATGATGCAGCAAGTAGCCGCCGAGATTGGCGAGCAATTGACGCGGCCGATATTGGTCCAAGGAAAGAGTTCAAAACGGATTTTGCTCGATCAATTTGTTGCTGCAGGGGATGCTGTATTGCTGGCAACTGGCAGTTTTTGGGAAGGCGTTGATGTCCGAGGTGATGCCTTGAGCTGTGTTATCATCGACAAATTGCCCTTTGGTGCCCCAGATGACCCTTTGCTCAGCGCTCGCATCGAAGATTGCCGGCGCAGTGGCGGCGACCCATTTTCGGCTATTCAAATTCCCAAAGCGGTGATCACTTTAAAACAGGGCGCAGGGCGCTTGATCCGTTCAGTGACAGACCAAGGCTTATTGGCAATCTGTGACTCTCGATTAGCATCCAGAGCCTACGGCAAAACCTTTTTGCAAAGCTTACCGGAGATGCCGAGAACTCGGCGACAAGACAAGGCGGTGGCGTTTTTGCAACAACCTTCGATAGAACAACAACCTGATTAAATGATGAAAAAGCTCCAAATCTTAGCAATCGATACCTGTACTGAAAGTTGCTCTGCGGCATTGATGGTCGGTGACGAAATAATTGCCGATAGTAAAGTGGCACCCCGAGAGCACGCTAAATTAGTATTGCCAATGGCAAAATCACTGCTAGCACAAGCCGGATTGAGTTTATCGCAACTCGATGCCATCGCCTTCGGTCGCGGGCCAGGCAGTTTTACTGGTGTTCGTATCGGTACCGCAACGGCGCAAGGATTGGCATTCGGCGCCGATTTACCACTGCTAGCTATGTCGACGTTGCAAGCTCTGGCTCGTCAAGGTTACCGTTTAAGCGATATCCCGCAGCAGTTAGTCGCCATTGATGCTCGGATGAATGAAATCTACCTCGGTAGCTTTTGCCATCACCAAGGTGACTTTGTGCCACAACAGCCAGAGCGAGTTTGCCCACCAGAGCAATGGCGCGATGTTGTTGACGAATCAAAAGACTATTACGCGACGGGCTCCGGTTGGTTGGCTTATGCCGATAAACTGGCTCCAATGCCAAATCACGTCGTGCACCACGATATCGATCTATTTCCACTTGCTGAGGACATGGCGTATTTAAGCCAGTTTGCTTGGCAACGTGGTGAAGCTGTTGATGCTGCAGACGCTCAGCCTGTATACCTTCGTGATACCGTGACGTGGCAAAAACTACCTGGTCGCTAAGGGATCGTTGTTCGCGGCGATAAGCTAGCAATCTTGTTTCAAATTGTGTCTGGGGCTGGCTATTTGACTGCTGAAAGCTTTAAGTTAATGGCCAGTCTGTAATACCAGTCGATGCAAACATTTGCTCCGCTCAGAGCAGGATAAATGTCTACATCGATTGGTATAAAGCTACGATTTTCCATATAAATAACAGCACAATAAAGGAACAAATAGCATGCTACTGAGAGCTCTGAGAACGACTTCAGCGAAGAAAGCTGTATTGGCAGGATTAACCTTATCGGCAGCCGTTATTGCTGCTCCGGCAATGGCTGATGACGCATTAGCGAAAACCATTGCCGATGAACGTCGTGCTGCGATGGCCGAACGAGACGTCTATCGTCACCCCTACCAGACACTCACTTTCTTTGGTATCAAACCAACAGATACAGTGATCGAATTGTGGCCCGGCAGTGGGGCTTGGTATAGCCACATACTCGCTCCTTATCTGAAAGATCAAGGTAAGTTCATTGCCGCCAATTTCAAAGTCACTGGAGCTGATGAAAATAGCTACTACTACAAAAATGGTAAGAAGCTTCTGGCGAAGTTAGACGCTAACAAAGACTGGTGGGGCAATGTTGCAGTGGTTGAATTTCAGCCGCCGGCCGCTGCCAAACTGGGTGCTGATAACTCGGTCGATATGGTTCTAACTTTCCGCAACCTCCATGGTTGGCATCGCGATGGCATCGATGGCGATGTCTTGGCATCAGCATTTGCTGTGTTGAAGCCTGGTGGCGTTTTGGGGGTGGTTCAGCATCGCGGCCCCGACAATAAAAGCAACGAAGAACTGAAGGGTTCAGGTTACTTGAACCAAGCTGAACTGATTGGCGTCATTGAAAGCGCAGGCTTCAAAATTGTTGCAACCAGCGAAGTTAACGCCAATGCAAAAGACACCAAAGACCATCCTAAAGGAGTGTGGACATTACCGCCGGTACTGCGCCTGAAAGATCAGGACAAAGACAAGTACCTTGCTATTGGTGAGAGTGATCGCATGACCTTGAAGTTCATCAAACCAGCGAATTAACTCATTTCGTTTGGCTTGATCAACTATGTATCAAGATTGGTATTGCCAACTAGCTGGTATTAAGCTGGCTGGTTGGCAAATTAACCCCCCATCCCAAGAGCCGCAAAGGCCTTTAATCGTTGCCACCCATGGCTGGCTCGATAACGCCAACTCATTACTGCCATTGGCAAAAAGAATTCAGAATCATCCGGTACTGGCATTTGACTGGCCCGGCCACGGCTTGTCGCAACACTTGCCATCCGCGGCAAACTATCATTTTGTTGATTGGGCTGATGTGCTGTATCAGGTGTTGGTGCAAATTGATCAGCCAGTGATTTTGGTTGGCCATTCAATGGGGGCTTTGGTCAACAGCATGGTTGCTGCAGCATTTCCCGAGAAAGTGTCCCACTTGGTGATGATTGAGGGCGCAGGGCCGCTGTCTGCAGCACCAGAGCAAGCGGTCGCCATGCTTCGTAAAGGATTACTCAGCCGCAAGCGCAATCGGCAGCAAACGGCTAAATATTATGACGATATTCATCAAGCCGTTGCTGCTAGGCTAGCGGTGTCAGATGACCTCAATCCAACGCTCGTAGAGCTACTCATCAAACGTAACGTAAGGACTTCAGATTCGGGGGTGCAATGGGCATATGATCGACGGATTAAAGCGCTGTCTGCTACCCGTCTGGTGGAATCTCAGGTCCAAGAAATGTTGCAAGCGATCGCATGCCCAGTGCAAATTATTGTCGCAACCGATGGTTATCCAGAAGTGAAATCAATGCTGGCGTCGCGTCGAGATTTCTTTCAGCGGTTGTCTGTTGAGGAACTTCCCGGCGGTCATCATGTCCATATGACACAACCGAAAAATGTCGCTTCATTAATTGAGCAATTTGTCGCCGGCACAATTCAAACAAGTGATTGAAAATATGCGCTAGCTCTCATGATGAACAAGTGAATTGAGGTGATTTATGAATTTTGTGTCACGATTTGATGGTTAGAGTGTTAGCTCTAGTCTAAATGCATCAAAGTTCAATATAACAAGTGACTTTGCAGTTACACTCAATAAAAAACATAACAAACTATACAAGCAGGAGAGCGCCGTGGAGAAGACCTGGCTGGAGCAATATCCAGAAGGGGTGCCCGAATTCATCGACCCTGAACACTACACCTCGTTGATCGACATATTTGAGGAGTCGGTCCATAAATACCCCGATCAGCCAGCATTCATCAACATGGGTGCGACTCTGACATTTCGCAGTTTAGAAGAACAGAGCCGAATTTTTGCTGCTTACTTGCAACAAGAGTTGAAGCTACAAAAAGGCGACCGTGTCGCCATTATGATGCCCAACTTGTTGCAGTATCCGATCGCCTTGTTTGGTGTCTTGCGCGCAGGGCTAGTAGTTGTCAACGTTAACCCGCTGTACACCCCTAGAGAACTAAAACACCAGCTTAATGACTCCGGGGCAAAAGCTATTGTTATCGTCTCTAACTTTGCTCATACCCTTGAAAAAGTGGTTCGAGAAACGCCAGTTAAACACGTTATCCTGACCAAGCTGGGTGATCAGCTGGCAACGGCGAAAAGGACTTTGGTTAATTTTGTCGTGCAGTACGTCAAAAAGATGGTGCCGAAATATGATTTGCCAGATGCTATCTCGATGCGCAAAGCGCTGGCCAAAGGTCGTCATTTAACTTACGTGAAGCCTCACATGTCGCCTGATGATTTGGCATTTTTACAATACACTGGCGGTACAACCGGTGTTGCTAAAGGCGCTATGTTGAGTCATAGCAATATGGTCGGCAACCTCGAGCAAGTGGCAGCTATCGTTGGCCCAGTGATTAATCCTGGCAAGGAATTTGTGGTGACCGCGTTGCCGCTCTATCACATCTTTGCGCTGACCGCGAATTGTCTGACCTTCATGAAATATGGTTGCGCCAATCTGCTGATCACCAATCCACGCGATATTCCCGGGTTTGTCAAAGAGCTCAGTCGCTACCCGTTTACCATTATGACAGGGGTGAACACCTTATTTAACGCGTTACTGAACAACGAAGATTTCCGTGCCCTTGATTTCAGTAATTACAAATTAGCACTTGGTGGTGGTGCGGCGGTGCAGCGAGCGGTAGCAGAAAAGTGGCATGAGGTGACGGGTACCGTGTTACTCGAGGGCTATGGCTTAACTGAGTGTTGTCCACTGGTGACGGTGTCACCGATGAACCAAACCGCTTACAACGGCAGTATCGGCTTACCCGCGCCATCAACCGACATGAGACTGGTCAATGATGATGGCGTCGATGTCGGTCCCGGTGAAGCAGGAGAGTTGTGGGTAAAAGGGCCACAGGTGATGCAAGGCTATTGGGGCAGGGACGACGCCACAGCGGAAGTCATTGTCGAAGACGGTTGGCTTCGCACCGGTGATGTTGCCAAGGTCGATGAGCAGGGCTATTTCTTCATTGTCGATCGTAAAAAAGACATGATTCTAGTGAGTGGTTTCAACGTATTCCCAAATGAAATTGAAGATGTCGTTGCGATGCATCCGGGCGTAGTGGAAAGTGCTGCGATCGGTGTCCCTAATGAAGTGACGGGCGAATCGGTCAAAATCTTTGTGGTGCGTAAAGATCCGAAACTCACTGATTCGGCATTAATTCAACATTGCCGCAAACATCTGACGGCTTATAAAGTACCGAAGTTAGTGGAATTTCGTGATGAGTTGCCAAAATCAAACGTTGGCAAGATTCTCCGCCGGGAATTGCGCAAACACGAGGAGCATTAACTGTAATTGCTTCATTCTGGCGCAGCTGCAGTAGGCGATGGCTGCGCCAATTTCCCCCGCTTAGTTAGTCGGTCCGATCAACATACCACCATTGACCTTTTTCAAACTTGAAGTTCGCCACTTCATGATGCTGTTTTAGCTGGCCCCCTTGGCGATAGAGCGCGACAAATTCAACCAAGCCTTTACTACCTAGTTTGCGTGATTGCGCGACGTTCAGTGCTAACCATGTACACTCATCATTCCATTGTTGGATGGCGGCGCTATCTTCAGGACGGGTTGATGGGTGCCAGCTAGCTAAGATGAAAGCCACATTTTTGGTGGCGTGAGCGGTGTAACGCGCGCGCATTAGTTGTTCAGGGTGGCGGGCTAACTTTGCTGAAAGATGAATAGCGGCACAGCAATCCTTGGTTTTGAGGTTACTGCCGCAAGGGCACAGATTGATTTTCACGCGTATCCTTCGTTGGACGATATCTGAGCCCAGCATAAGAGTCTTGAACAGGATGTCAATTGCACTATCAATAGTCGCTATCGGTCACGTGTCCGCGTACAATTGCCGCGTTAAATAGTGGTCACAAGATGGGATAGTAGAATGGGGTTCGTTGTTGCTCGGGTGAGTTGTTTGGCGTTAGTCGTAGTGTCTTTAGTTGGTTGTGGTAAGCCCGGAACAACAGGCGCTAAACAACCCTTCACATCAACTGATGTCAGTCGGACTTGCGATCCCGAAGTGCTTAAGCCGTTGCTAGATGATTACTTTGAAGGCACCAAGGCTCTCTATCCGATGTGGGCCACCGCTATTGGCGATCATCGATTTAATGATCGTTTCGCTGATGGTTTATCCGATAGCTGGCTCGAGCAGCGTCATCAACTCAATGAGTCATCATTGAAGCGGGCGCAGAAAATGAACACGAGTTGTTGGCCACAATCGCAGCAGTTGGTATTGGCTGAATTTATCCGTCAGCGTCAAATCAACTTGGTGGCAGAAACCTTCCCTGAGCGATTTTTGCCGCTTGATCAATTCAATAATCCCTATTCAGGACTGATTCAGTACGCCTCGGGAAAAGCCGCACAGCCGTTTAACACGGTTGCTGATTTCGACGATTTCCTCGCTCGAGCCCAATCGTTTAGAGTCTGGGTTGATTTAGCGATCGATCGCATGAACGAAGGCATCGACAGTGACGTCACACTGCCGCAAGTATTAGCGCTGCGCGCCATCGAACAAATCCGCCGAACTTTGGCGATGCCGAAGTCAGAAAGCCCGTTATGGGGCGCTTTGCCGTTAGCTTTGACCACTGAAGTATGGGATGCCAGCGAGCGCCAGCAAATCAAAGCGAGTTTTAGTCAAGCGATAGATGACAATATTGTCCCGGGTCTTGAGTTGTTGGCGGATTACTTAGAACAACAATACCTGCCACACACTCGAGCGTCAGATGGTTATTGGGGGCTGCCGAATGGCCGCTTGTGGTACAAGCAATATGTCAATGAATTTGCCGATGACAGCCGTTCTGTCGAGCAAATCCACCAGTTGGGGTTATCAGAAGTCGCTCGCATTCATCGCGAGATGCGACAGGTTGGCGAACGACTAGGGCTAGGTAGCGATTTAACCGAAATATTTTCCGCGATGACTAGCGATGATGCTCAGTACTTTAGCAATGGCAACGATTTGGTCTTGGCTTACCAACAAATTAAGCAACGAATCAATCCTCTTTTGGATGACTACTTTGCTACGCAGCCGGCGCAAGATTACCAGATTCATCAAGTACCAGCTTACCGAGCAGCGAATGAAGCCGGGGCCAGCTATTTGATGGGCAGCCGTGATGGCAGTCGACCAGGTATTTTTTACATCAATACTCATAACTTAAGAGCACAACCGAAATGGGGCATGATGACCTTGTCACTCCATGAAGCGTCACCGGGCCACCACTTCCAAATTGCCACTAAGTTGACGCTACCTGTGTTGTCAGATTATCAAAACTATCAAAGCAATGGTGCCTTCGAAGAAGGGTGGGCGCTTTATGCTGAATACTTGGGCATTGAGATGGGGTTGTTTGATGATCCGTACGATTATTTCGGCAAACTCAGTGATGAGCTGTTGCGGGCGATGCGATTAGTCGTCGATACCGGCCTGCACGATAAAGGCTGGAGTCGCGAACAGGCAATCCAATACATGGTCAATAGCTCGCCGTTGGCAAAATCAGATATTGTCGCTGAAGTAGAACGTTATATGGCTTGGCCTGGTCAGGCCGTGAGCTACAAGCTTGGTGAGCAGACCATCTTGCAGCTAAGACGCGATGCCGAACAACAGTTGGGAGCGCAGTTTGATATTCGTGAATTTCATGATGTTTTGCTACGCAACGGCTCGGTCAGTTTGCCGACGTTGCGTAACCAGGTTGAGTTGTGGCTGGCACAGAAAAGTGGCGGATCAGAGTAAGATCCGCTTGTTGTTCTTTTTTACGTGGCGATGGATTTGATCGCAGGCATAGCATCGCTGCTGTGTCGCGTCGCGTTGTAACATATCTAACTCGATTGCTTTCTCGCAATCTGCACAAAATCCATAGAGGCCAAGTTCGGTTTGACACAGGGATGCGTCGACTGCCCGCAGGCGCTTTAGAGTACGATTAATCTCCGGGCATTCTTCATCGGCCAGCAATTCCACAAGCTCGTCGCAGGATAGTGCCTTCAAGTTTGCCAGCACGTTACGGCTCGTTTCTGTTTCGATACTAGTCAACGCCATCGCTAAGTCAGCGATCAGCAGTTGATGCTCGCTCTCTAGAGTCTTTTTAAAGCGCTCAAGTTGCGCTGAATGTTGTTTTGTCACCATTGTTACCCGCCTTAGCCAATCGCGCCGAGTATAGAAAGACGTGATCTTTAGACTTATGACGCATATCAATTGCTCGCCAACTAGTCAGTTGAAATTGAACTTTTGTTGTCCCGGATTAAGATTATTTTGAAGTTTTTTAGTTGCTGGTGAAATTTCTTTCTAGTGGCTAGGGTCTTCTTTGATAACTGGAGAGGCAACGGCACATGCAGCTGGCGCCAATATTAAACATAAAGATAAACGTAGGTACTGTTATGAAACAATTAAACAAAACTTCTGTTGCTGCTGCCGTAGGTGCTGTTGCTGTCGGTTCTGTCATGATGATGCCAGCACAGGCTGAAACTTCACCATTTGGTCTGACTGATCTGGTTGCTGGCTATCAAGTGGCGGCGCCGGAAGGTTCTTGTGGTGGTAAGGACAAGAAAGAAGGTAGCTGTGGCGAAGGTTCTTGTGGTGGTAAAGACAAGAAAGAAGCCAGCTGTGGTGAAGGCTCTTGTGGCGGTAAAGACAAGAAAGAAGGTAGCTGTGGCGAAGGTTCTTGTGGTGGTAAAGACAAGAAAGAAGCCAGCTGTGGTGAAGGTTCTTGTGGCGGCAAAGACAAAAAAGAAGCCAGCTGTGGTGAAGGCGCTTGCGGCGGCAAGTAAATCGCCAACAGTGCTTTGGCAGATGTAAGCTCTTCAGTGTCGGGTAGGAGCATATAAAATATAGCCAGCGAAATGCTGGCTATATTATTACAAGCAGCAGAAAAAAAGAGAGGGTGCGGTGGTTAAATTCAATATGCCAACTGGAGCTGGTTTGGGATTCAAGCGGCGCATGCTTGATGAGGTGATTGCAGACAAGCCTGCGGCCATTGACTTCTTTGAAGTTGCACCAGAAAACTGGATTCCATTTGGTAGCAAGCTCAACAAAAAATTTAAATCGTTGACCGAGCGATACCCTTTCATATGCCATGGATTGTCGTTGTCGATTGGCAGTCTCGATCCGTTAGACGTTGATTTTGTTAAGCAGGTCAAGTGGTTCCTCGATGAACACAATATCGAGATATATTCTGAACATTTGAGTTATTGTAGTGCTGATGGTCACTTGTACGATTTGATGCCGATTCCTTTTACCGAAGAAGCGGTTAACCATGTGGTGAGCAGAATTAAGCAAGTTCAGGATATTACCGAACGTCGGTTTGTGCTGGAAAACGTCTCTTATTATGCTGCTCCCGGCCAGCAATTGGACGAGCTGACCTTTATCAATGCAGTGCTAGAACAAGCAGATTGCGGTCTGTTGCTTGATGTAAACAATATTTACGTCAATTCGATCAACCATGGCTACGATGCCTTGAGTTATCTGAAAGGCCTTCCTTCAGAGCGCATTGTGTATGGCCATATAGCCGGCCATTACAATGAGGATGTCGATCTTATTGTCGATACCCACGGCGCAGATGTTATTGATCCCGTGTGGCAATTGTTACAACAAGCTTATGCTCATCACGGCGTCTTTCCTACGCTGTTGGAACGCGATTTCAATATTCCGCCTTTGCCGGAGCTGTGCACCGAAGTCAGTCAAATCAAACAGTATCAACAGCAAGCATTGTCGGAGATGCCATCATTGCAAGGGACATATGGGAAACAACCAGCATGATTGATTCTGGTGACTATCAGCAACAGCAACGGGCCTTTGCCGCTCATATTCGAGATCCGGATGGCCAACCTGCTCCGGAGGGGATTGAGAGCAGGCGCCTAGCAGTTTATCGGCGCTTGGTGTTTAACAATATTAAAGGCTTTGTCGAAGAGGCGTTTCCGGTGCTTTGGAAACTATGGGGCGACGACAAACTAGAACGTGAAGTCAGTAACTTTATGGTCCAGCATCGATCAGAGTCACCATATTTTATTGATATTGCTGAAGAGTTTTTAGACTACTTGATCCAACAGCGACAACCACAAGCCGATGATCCGGCATTTCTGGTGGAACTGGCCCACTACGAATGGATTGAGTTTGAGGTGGCATTTTGTAGTCCATCGCAGCTCCATAAAACGCTTGCCGAAGGCGTCCCCTCAGCTGACACGCCATTGGCAGTCGCAGACACTGCGCGGGTATTGCAATATCAATTCCCTGTGCACCAGATAAGACCCGATTTTCAACCACAGCAAGCCACTGAACAAGGCGTTTTTTTAGTCGTCTATCGTAATATGGATGATGATGTAAAGTTTTTGGAAATCAACGCAGTAACGGCTCGTTTGTTGCAGTTTGTCAGTGAAGGACCGGGTATTTCGGTAACTGAGTTGGGCGATCAGCTTACGGCTCTGATGCCGCAAGTCCCGAGACAACAAGTGCAGTCGGGCTTGAACGACATATTGGTTGAGTTGGGACAGCGGGGTATTGTCAAACAACGCGTGCAACCTTAATTCATCGTGGTAATACCCTAGTCAAACAGTTGGTCTTCAGGTAGGATGCGCATTCAAAATTATAAGCATTCTTATTTACTAGCTGGAAATTCGGTATGTCTGACGAAAACTACAAAGATCCATACAACCTCAAATACTTCTTGGCGTTCGTTGCTGTACTGGCAATGCCGACGCTAGTTGCAACCCTTACTTGGGTTCGCGTGATTGGTGGCTGGGACTGGCAGAGCTAATCTTTCGCCGGAACAGCACACAGAAAGGGCGCTCATTGGAGCGCCTTTTTTACATCGGTCATCGCTCAAATTAGGATTGCGTCGCTTGGCGATGGGGGCAATCTGTGACACCATTGGCGACTGATTTTTTTCCTGCTTGAGCAAGTTCAGTAACGCGATGAGCGAACAATATTCTTTTATCAAAGCGACGATCCGCGCAATTCCCGATTATCCAAAACCTGGCATTCTTTTTCGCGATGTCACCTCATTATTAGAAAACCCAACGGCCTTTCATCAATCCGTTGAGTTATTGGCCCAGCCTTTTCGAGATAAAGGTTACACCAAAGTCATTGGTACCGAAGCTCGGGGCTTTTTGTTTGGTGCGCCGGTTGCTCTAGCCTTGGGATTGGGCTTTGTTCCGGTTCGCAAGCCAGGTAAATTGCCTTGTGAAACCATTAGTCAAAGCTATCAACTTGAATATGGTGAAGACACCTTAGAAATTCATCGAGGTGCCGTTGGGCCGGGCGATAAGGTATTGCTGGTCGATGACTTGTTGGCCACTGGCGGCACCATTGAAGCGACCACTCATTTGGCCCGAGAGCTCGGTGCTGAGGTAGCAGAAGCGGCATTTGTTATCGCACTACCTGATTTGGGTGGTATCGAACGATTGGCAAAAATTGGCGTTAAGTCCCATTACTTGTGTGCATTTGACGGCGATTAACGACTAAAGGATAAGTCATGAGTTATCAGGTGTTGGCCCGTAAATGGCGGCCGGCTAAGTTTTCTGAGGTAGTAGGGCAGCAGCACGTGGTTCAGGCATTGACTAATGCCATGGAATCCGGCCGGTTGCACCATGCATACCTTTTGACTGGCACGCGCGGTGTCGGCAAAACCACTTTGGGGCGGATCTTAGCTAAGAGCTTAAACTGTGAGGAAGGCCAATCGGCTGAACCTTGCGGTGTCTGCAGTGTTTGCCAAGAGATTGATCAAGGTCGCTTCGTCGATTTGATTGAAATCGATGCAGCATCTCGTACCAAGGTTGAAGACACTCGCGAAATTCTTGATAACGTTCAATACCGGCCAACACGAGGTAAGTACAAGGTTTATTTGATTGACGAGGTGCACATGTTATCTCGCCACTCATTCAATGCCTTGTTGAAAACCCTTGAAGAACCACCTCCACACGTTAAGTTTCTGCTCGCAACGACCGATCCGCAAAAACTGCCAGTGACGATATTGTCGCGTTGCTTGCAGTTCAACTTGAAGGCCATGACGGTCGAGCAAATTATCGGCCAGCTGCAATTCGTTTTGGGCCAAGAACACATCGAATACGAGATGCTGGCGGTGGAACAAATTGCACGGGCTGCCCAAGGTAGTATGCGTGACGCGCTGAGTCTCACCGATCAAGCGATCGCTCATGGTCAGGGACAGCTGTCAGATGCGCAAGTGACGGCAATGCTAGGCCTAATTGACCGCGATTATGTCCGAGCCCTAGTCAATGGTTTGATGGCTGGCAGCGCAGAGACCCTAATGGAGCAGGTCGCTGTAGTCGCAGGCTTTGCCCCAGATTACGACAAGCTACTCAGTTCGCTGCAAAGTTTGGTTCATCGAGCGTCGCTGGCGGCGCTGGCGCCTTCAGCGATAGCTGATCATGAACCGGAGCGCGAGTTACTGCAGGATTTAGTAAACCATTGGGCGCCTGAGCAATTACAGCTGGCGTATCAGATATTGTTGCAAGGCCGTCGAGATTTACCGTTTGCTCCTGATGGACGCAGTGGTCTGGAAATGGTTTTGCTTAGAATTCTAATGTTCCGACCGATGCAGCAAATTGATTTGCCCAAACATCAGGTCGTGGTGGCGCCGACGGTCGAGCCGATCGCAGAGCCGAATTCGGCTTCGGAGGCGCGACCAAAAGAAGCGAACGATACGGTGGCTGCTGAGCAATCTGTTGCACCATCTCCATCTGCTGCGCCAGCGACAGTGCCTGCGGCATTGGATATAGTCGAAGACGATCAAAGCAGCGAATCCGCCGCAACAATGCCAGTTTCAAAAACCGAATCGCAAAGTGCTGAAGAACAAGTCCCGCCACATGTGGCCAATGAAACGGCGACTCTGGAAGAGGGTGAGGCGGACAGCCAGGCTGATTTGAACGAACAGTCATTGCACGCGCCGGCATTAGAAAATGATGTTGTTAAGCAACAAAACCAAATAGAACCAGAGGTTTCCTCTGACTCAGATATTGCGGTTGATGACCAGCAACGGCCTATGCATCCTGCGCCGCTCGACTCAGCGCAGCCGGACGATATGTTTGGTTCTGAGTTGGTCGATCTGGCCAACCTGGAAGCTCAACAGGCGTATGTCATGGAAATGGCTGAAGACCAAGGGTTTAATCCGCCAACAGAGGCGCCAAGTTACGAGCAGCAAACTGAGGTTGAGCAACCACAACGCTCAGTTCCAGTGTCGCGGCAGCCAGAACCTGAAACTGTCGCCGAAGCCTCGAGTGCAACGGATTCAGGCAATGACTTGCAAGCGCCGCCTTCTGGCATCAGTGCCATGTTGTCGGCCCGCAATCAACTGCGCAGTCAAATTAAAAAGCTCGAATCGGACCGTTCTACTGGGGGGGCAACCCCGGCAAAAAAGCCTGAAGCCGCTGAATTATCGGCGGATGAGGATACATCGCCGCAGCCGCTCGCTGAAACAAACCATGAGGCCGCTGCCAAGATCAGTGAGGCTGGCGAGCCAGCCGCCAAGGTCAGTGATGACGCTGCCAATACGGCTAGCGAATTCGATTCTCCGATTGAACCAGAAGCCACTCAGGTTGAGCCGTCTAATGAGCAATATGACAGTGACGCGCCCTTAGCGGCCGCGGCATCAGCACAACAAGCGGTTGAGCCAGATAGCCCTCAAGTCACTGCTGCACCCGGTGAAGCAGGCAAAGGACAAGTCAAAAGTTGGTGGGAACAGTTAATTGATACTTTGGGGTTTGATGCCTTGAAACGTCAATTGGCTTTGGATTGTGTGTTAGAGCCAGTTGCAGATGGTTATTGCTTGCGCGTTCCGACTAAAGCGAAACACTTAGCCAGCGATGCCAATATCAATATTTTGCTTGAACGGATCCACAGTTATGTGGGTCTTAGTACCGTGATTGATGTGGTCCACGAGGCAAGTATTGAAGCGGAAACACCTCGGCAAGCGCAAGGCCGCAGGGCCGAGGAGCGACAAATGGAAGCTGAGCAGACGATTGCCAACGATCCAATTGTTAGACAATTGCAAGATACCTTTGACGCCATCGTTGACCAAGATACAATTAGGCCAATTTGAAAGGCCATTAACTGGCGTCTTCAATAGTAAAGTTTTCAAATAGCGAGAGTTGATATGTTTAAAGGTGGAATGGGCAATATGATGAAGCAAGCGCAGCAGATGCAAGAGCGCATGCAAAAAGCCCAGGAAGAAATAGCTCAATTGGAAGTCACTGGCGAAGCTGGTGCGGGCTTAGTTAAGGTTACTATGACCGGCAGCCACGGTGTTCGCCGTGTTGAGATCGATGATAGCCTGATGGAAGATGACAAAGATATGCTCGAAGACTTGATAGCCGCCGCTTGTAATGATGCTGCGCGTCGTGTCGAAGATGAATCGAAGAAGCGTATGGCTGATGTCACCGGCGGCATGCAATTGCCTCCAGGTATGAAAATGCCATTCTAAGATGTTCACATCATTCAATAAAAAAGGTCGCTTCGCGGCCTTTTTTATTGCTAGTAGCCATGACCCTAGTGTATAAATTTCAGCGCTGAAGAATGAATGTGGTGAAAACCCACAACTGTACCCGCAACTGTGTTTTATCGGCCAGCCATGTGGCAGCGATAATCAGTCAGATCGCCTTCGGTAAATCCTCCGTATTCATTGTCCAAGCGGGAACACTTGGTTCATCAACGATGAGCTTTTGGTGCTTTTGGGGCATCTTTTCAACCTGCAGCGACACGAGAGTAGTTATGTCACGACACGCTGCAAATTATGCATTCGACGTTGAAAATGTAAGTTGGGGTCAGGACCAAAATCTGATTCTGAAAAACATCAACGCGAAAATTGCCAGTCATCGATTTACCGGCATTATTGGCCCTAATGGCGCAGGCAAAACATCATTGCTTCGTTGTCTCAGCGGTTTTTATACTCCAGAAATCGGCTCGGTGTCTTTACTGGGAAAAGACATCGCGAGTTGGTCGAGCAGCGAGCGAGCCCGAAAATTGGCGGTGGTGACGCAACAAGCTGATGTTGATCCAAGCTGGACGGTCGAACAGTTGATCGCCACAGGCTTGATTCCTTACAAGCGCTGGTTTCAAGCCAACAACGCTGCAGATCATGATCTGATGAGCTCGATTCTTAATCAGGTTGGTCTCGCCGACAAACGACAACGTCCCTTGTCGACGCTGAGTGGCGGCGAGTTGCAACGAGCACTTATTGCCAAAGCCTTGGTGCAAAAACCGCAATGCTTATTGCTCGATGAGCCAACCAACCACCTTGACTCGCAATATCAACTGACCTTGATGAAGTGGATTAAACAGCTGGACATTTCAGTGATCGCAAGTGTTCATGACATCAACATGGCGGCGCGCTTCTGCGATGATTTGTTAATGCTCAAACATGGCTGCTTATTGGCTTTTGGTGCGGTCGAAGAAGTGTTTACCTGCACTAATTTAACGGCTTTGTTTGACCACCCCGTGCGTGTCGATCGGCACCCATTTACAGATGCTTTGTGGATGAATTTCGTTGAGCAGGAGCGTGGATGTGATCAATAAAGTTGTCGCGCTCGTATCTGTGAGCTTAATCATACTAGTTGGTGCCAGTTTGTTTGGCGCCAGCACCATGGATCTCAGAGAGGTTATAGCGTCTTTGCAAGCCAATGGCCAAAGCGCCATGGGCGCGACGTCCTGGTTAATCTTGACCGAGGTTAGGTTACCTCGCGTACTGTTGGCGTTCTTTGTCGGTGCTGGTTTAGCCCTCAGTGGCAGTGTGTTACAGCGGATCAGCCGCAATCCACTGGCCGATCCATATTTGTTTGGGATCGTTGCCGGAGCAGGTTTGGGGGCGGTGGTAGGGCACATCGTCGCTAGCTGGCTTGGGCTAGAAATTGCCATTCAGGTACTCGCCTTCGCCGGTGCAATGGCTGTCGCTCTGAGTGTCTTCGCCCTGATGCATTGGCAAGGGTGGCAATATATCGAGCGGATGCTGTTGGCAGGGGTTGCGATGTCGTTTTTGTGCACTGCAATCACTAGCTTTCTGCTTTATTTGCAAAGTCCACATGCTGCCAACCGGGTGTTGTTTTGGCTTATGGGCTCACTGGCTACGGCCGATTGGCGCGCCGTTGCGATGATCGCGCCGTTGGTAGTGGTGGCAACTATTGTTTGTTTTGCTGCTGCGCGATTGCTCGATGCGGTGCAATTGAACGATGATGCTATCCATGCCTTGGGGATTCGATTAGTAAGGTTGCGATTGATACTGATGGCGCTGGTCGCTTTGGTGACCGCAATTATCGTGGCTTTTTGTGGCGGTATTGGTTTTGTCGGTTTGATGATCCCCCATCTAGTGCGCGTCATCTTGGGTAGTAACACGACCTTGCAAATTCTAGGGTGCGTTTTGATTGGTGGCAGCTATCTAGTGCTGGTCGATGCTATCGCCAGAACGACGTTGCCGTATCAAGAAGTACCGATCGGTGTCGTGACTGCAGCCATTGGTAGCGTGTTCTTTCTCGCCATGATGGGTCGGGCGAAACGTGCCTAGGCTCTGCACGATGAGTAAACAATTTCTTAGTTTTAATCACGGGATAGCAATGACGACAGATAGCAATGATAACCATCAAAAACGCCAGCAAAAGCTGAAACAGACGGTCGATTCACGGATTGCCGCTGCAACGGAAGACAAAGGGTTGTTGCTTGTCATAACCGGCAATGGTAAAGGCAAGTCGACTGCTGGATTTGGCGTGGTTACTCGCGCCGTTGGTCATGGTATGAGCGCGGCAGTGGTGCAATTTATCAAGGGCCAATGGGAGTGTGGCGAACGTAACTTGCTGCAGCAACACGGCGTTGATTTTCACGTCATGGCATCTGGCTTTACTTGGGAAACTCAAAACCGAGAAGAAGATATCAAACATGCCGAGATTGCCTGGCAAGCAGCGCAGCAGTGGCTGTCCGATCCATCGATTGATGTGGTACTGCTTGATGAGTTGACCTACATGCTGAGCTACAAGTATCTCGATTTAGAACAAGTAATCGCCGCGCTTGAGAGTCGACCAGCACATCAACATGTAGTGATCACAGGCCGGGCTTGCCATCGTCGGATTATTGAAATGGCTGATACCGTCAGTGAAGTTCAATCGGTCAAACATGCCTTTGATTCGGGTATTAAAGTGCAAAAAGGAATTGACTGGTAGGGGCTATGGCGCCAATTAGCGGCGCCACTATTGGCGAATAGCGTTAAGCCAAGCCATTGCTTGCTCGACATCATTGAAGAATTGATGCTCAACGCCGGAGGCAAGGTAAGCTTTACCAAACTGTTCGGTGATAAGTGATTGTCCTTGTGGGTTGGAAAGCACCACTGCACATGCCATCAAACCTCTTGATTTGCGCTCCTTGAGTGATTTGACAAAGACGCTCTCGGAATCCGGTGTCATCAAGCATAGCTGGTATAAAACGACAAGTTGATACCAAGCGCCTTGACTTTCGAGCTCGGCGACACAAGTTTCCAA
Source organism: Neiella marina (assembly GCF_002165625.1). Lineage (GTDB taxonomy): Bacteria > Pseudomonadota > Gammaproteobacteria > Enterobacterales > Neiellaceae > Neiella > Neiella marina. Next base: position 110,944 of record NZ_NGNS01000003.1, on the reverse strand, counting down.
TGCCTCTGTATATTCGGTTACCAACTCTTTATTAAAAGGGCCTTTGCCGTCGATATGGAGCACATTCGATTCAACATGAATTTTATAATGGCCGTGTGCTTCAAACTTCATCAACTTCCGCCGTCGGTTGTTGCAATCTTGGTGTCGTTAGATTGTATGGAAGCTTGCCGACATACTGGTCTAATGAGCCAAGTGACTTAAACAAAAAAGCTCCCTTGTGGGAGCTTCTTCAAGTTATCGGCCGTTGCCGATTATGCCAGTTCGTCCACCGCAACTTTGTAGTTGGGATCTTCGAGAAGGTTAACTTCTACTAGGGTACCAGCGCGCTTAAGTAACTTCCGACACTCTGGTGATACGTGGCGCAAATGCAAGGTCTTGCCCGCAGCTGAGTAGCGTTCAGCCACGGTATCAATTGCTTCAATGGCGGAATGGTCACAAACGCGTGAATGCTTAAACTCAATAACGACGTCACTAGGGTCTGATTTTGGATCAAACAAGTCTTTAAAGTCTGACACCGAGCTAAAGAACAGTGGACCACTCAACTCGTAGACCTTCCAGCCCTGTTTATCAGTGTAGGTACTAGCACGAATATGCTTAGCATGCTCCCAAGCAAATACCAGCGCTGAGACGATAACACCAACCACAACAGCGACGGCCAAATCTGTCACTACGGTAACACCCGACACCAATACCAGTACAAACGCATCATGGCGAGGAATACGGCGCATAATACGGAAACTTGACCATTCGAAGGTGCCAATAACGACCATGAACATGACACCAGTGAGTGCGGCAATTGGAATTTGTTCAATCAATGGTGAGGCAAACAGAATAAACGACAGCAGGAATAGGGCGGCGGCGATACCAGACAGCCGACCTCGGCCACCGGCATTGACGTTAATCATCGACTGGCCAATCATGGCACAGCCACCCATGCCACCAAAGAAACCGGTGACGATGTTCGCCGCGCCTTGAGCCATACATTCTTTGTTGCCGCGCCCACGAGTTTCGGTCATTTCATCGATCACGGTGAGGGTTAGCAGCGATTCAATCAATCCAATGGCGGCAAAAATGATTGAATAGGGTGCGATGAACAATAGGGTTTCGAGGTTGAAAGCAACTAGCGGTACAGAGAAATCAGGCAAGCCACCAGCAATCGATGCCAAGTCACCAACGCGCTTGGTATCAATATCAAGACCGATTACCAACAAACTACAAACGACAATTGCGGCCAGTGCAGAGGGAATGGCTTTGGTGAGCTTTGGAAGGCCCCAAGTAATCAACATGGTTAAGCCAATTAATCCGGCCATCCAGAACATCGCCATGCCACTCAGCCAATCACCTGATACCCAACCCCACTTGCCTTCTGGCGTCAAGCTTTGCAGCTGAGGTAATTGGGCGAGGAAAATTACGATGGCGAGTCCATTGACGAAACCTAGCATCACTGGGTGTGGCACAATACGAATGAACTTACCCAGCTTCAATGCGCCAGCGGCAAACTGAATGAACCCCATGAGAATGACCGCTGCGAACAAGTACTGAACACCCGCACCATCGCCAAACTGACGTTCAGCCTGGGCAACAAGCGCAACCATAACGACTGCAAGGGCACCAGTTGCACCAGAAATCATCCCTGGGCGGCCACCGAAGACTGCAGTGACCAAGCCGACCATAAAGGCAGCATACAAACCCACTAGCGGGTGAACGCCAGCGATAAAGGCGAAAGCAACAGCTTCCGGAACGAGCGCCAGTGCGACGGTTAAGCCGGATAGAATGTCCGATTTAGCGTTCGCCTGATGCCTTAAAACAAGTTGAAATAACATGGCTTCGAATATTGATGGGGGTCACATTTTGGCGCGTATGCTAGCAGATTGTGATCAAGATTGGAAAAATTGATCAGGCCATCAGTATAGCAGCAGCGAATGCTAACGCTGTGATCAGCGAGTATTGTGCGGTTTTGGCTAGTACAATATTTAACTCACCAGCGTCACTTTGGTGTAACAAGCGAGTTAGTCGCATTGCCAACGGCATAGTCACTGCGCCAGCTGTTAGCCAGTGCCAGGGCGCCAAACCTAAACCCCATGCGATGCAACTAACGATAGCTGGCGTCATCACCAACAGGCTAAACAATTGCTCACTGTGCCGGCGGCCTAAGCGAACGGCCAACGTTAACTTGTTAGCTTGTTGGTCGGTATCAATGTCGCGAGTGTTGTTCACCAGCATAATTGCGCTAATGGGCGCCCCGACGATACATGCTTGCCACCAGGCGACGTCAAGTAACTCACCAGTAAACAAATAGCTACCACCAACGACTGCGACTAAGCCAAAGAATACAAATACTGTGACTTCGCCAAGACCATGACTGGCGAGCGGCAATGGCCCGCCACTATAGGCCAGAGCGGCGAGGATGCAAAGTATTCCCAAAGATACGAATGGCAGGCCGCCAGCGACAATCAGCGGTATACCGGCAATGATACTCACCAGAGTCGCCAAGCAGATGCCAATAACCATACCGCGCTCGCTGATCAAGCCAGATTGAGTTGCACGGATAGGGCCCTTGCGTTCGGCGGTATCAACGCCAGACTTGGCATCAAAGTAATCGTTGGCAAAGTTCACCAACACCTGTAACGCCAACGCACAAACAAAGGCCAGAGCAATCAGGTCGTAATCTGGTGTCGCGCTATGGCTAACAGCTATAGCCGCAGCAACCGCAATAGGCGCGATTGCCGCCGGTAGCGTTTTGGGTCGCATGGCGAGCAACCATGCGTTGAATTGACCAGGCGTTGATTTGTTGGACATAAACTAAGAAGACTAATTAGAAAATGCGCATGCCTGGGGTAGCACCACTATCAGGACTCAAAATCCAAATGTCTTTGCCACCAGGGCCTGCTGCGCAAACCATACCTTCAGACATACCAAACTTCATCTTGCGTGGCGCTAGGTTAGCAACCATCACCGTGAGGCGGCCTTCTAATTCTTCAGGGGCATAGGCTGATTTAATGCCGGCAAAAACCTGACGGTTTTCAATGCCGATATCGAGGGTCAGTTTAAGAAGCTTCTTGGCACCTTCGACGTGTTCGGCTTTGACAATTTTGGCAACGCGCAAATCGACCTTAGCGAAATCATCAAACTGAATTTCATCAGCAATTGGATCAAAGTCAGTTGCTGCTTCCACAACTGGTTCTTGCTTGGCGGGTTCAGCCGCTACCAAGTTATCTTTTGATGCTTCGACCATGGCATTGATTTTGTCCATTTCAACACGTTGCATCAGCGCTTTGAATTTGCTGATGTCATGACCAGTTAATAACGACTTGTGACTGTCCCATGTCAACGTGTCGTTTAGGAAGGCTTCAGAGTTAACTGCTGTTGCTGGCAATACAGGTTTCAAGTACACCATCAAAATGCGGAACAAGTTGATACCCATGGAGCAAACTTGGTGGGCCAACTCTTGCTTACCTTCTTCCTTGATCAACTGCCAAGGCGCCATGTCGGCAATATAGCCATTAGCTTTATCGGCCAAGGCCATGATTTCGCGAATCGCTTTACCGAACTCACGTTGTTCATACAAGTTCGCAATGCTGTCGCCTGCCGATGTAAATTCTGCTGCTAAATCAGTATCTAAAATGGTGTCACTTAACTTGCCTTCAAATCGCTTGGTGATAAAACCAGCACATCGGGATGCAATATTAATTACCTTACCCACTAAATCAGAGTTCACTCGCTGAGCAAAGTCCTCTAAGTTCAAATCCAAGTCATCAATGCGACTAGATAGCTTAGCGGCGTAGTAATAACGCAGATACTCAGGGTTGAGGTGGTCAAGGTAAGTCCGGGCTTTAATAAAGGTGCCCCGTGATTTTGACATCTTGGCGCCATTCACGGTGACATAACCATGGGCGTAGACCGCATTAGGTTTGCGATAGCCAGCACCTTCGAGCATCGCAGGCCAGAACAAACTATGGAAATAGATGATGTCCTTGCCAATAAAGTGGTACACCTCAGCATTAGAGCTTGGCGCCCAATAGTCATCAAAATTTAGACCGTCGGTTTTATCACAAAGGGCTTTAAAGCTGGCTAGATAACCAATGGGTGCATCAAGCCAAACGTAAAAGTATTTGCCCGGCGCATCAGGGATCTCAAAACCAAAGTAGGGCGCATCGCGGCTGATATCCCATTGCTGTAAGCCTTGTTCAAACCACTCGGCAAGCTTGTTGGACATTTCGCTTTGCAAATGGCCCGATTGAGTCCATTGCTGCAACATGTCAGCGAATGCTGGCAAGTCAAAGAAGTAGTGCTCTGAGTCACGTAGCTCTGGCGTTGCACCCGATACCGCTGACACAGGATTTTTCAGATCAGTTGGGCTATAGGTTGCGCCACAGTTATCACAGTTATCGCCGTTTTGGTCTTCGGCACCACACTTTGGACACTCGCCTTTAACAAAGCGGTCCGGGAGGAACATTTGTTTCTCGGGATCGAACAGCTGACTAATGGTCTTGGTCTTAATATGACCGGCATCGCGCAGCGCAATATAGATTCCCTGAGCCAGTTCGCGGTTCTCGTCACTATGAGTGCTGTGGTAATGGTGAAAGTCCACCATAAAGTCCGCGAAGTCTTGTTGATGCTCTTTGGCTGTTTCAGCGATTAACTGCTCTGGGCTGATACCCATTTGCTGGGCTTTGAGCATAATCGGTGTGCCGTGGGCGTCGTCGGCACAAACATACGTACAATTGTGACCACGGAGGTTTTGGAAACGAACCCAGATATCAGTCTGGATATACTCCAACATGTGACCTAAGTGAATGGGGCCATTAGCATACGGCAGCGCGGAAGTGACCAAAATGTCGCGAACGGTGTTTGTCATCTGAATTGGGACTTAATTTTGAGTTTAACGAAAGAACGCGAATGGTAACTCAGGTTAGGCTAGTAACTCCACCGAAACAGGGCAATTGAAATTTGATTTGCCGCGAAATTGCGCCGTTTTGGCATATTGATGGCGCCGAGCCGCAGTGTTGAACTCATCAGCTGTGCTTGGCGTAACAACAGCGAGTGTGCCACTATTTGCCACAGTTATTTGTCACAAGCACGCCTGTGATGCCAAAACGGTCTATTAAATGTCTGATTTTCAAAATGCTTTAATCCAAATTGTGGAGCCTGTGTCGGGCCTGCCTCTGGCCGAACTCTGTTTGGCCATCGAGGTCGTCGAAACGTCAACGTCAATTGACGTGCAATTAGTCATGCCGTTCCCCAATCAAGGGCTTTGGCAGCGATTGTCAGCCCAAGACCAGCAAACTCTCGAACACCTTGCAGCAGGAAAAACCATTCATTTCGATATTAGCCATGATATTGATGCCAAGGTTGGAGAGCGATTGCCAAGCCTGCAAAAGGTTAAACACATTATTGCCGTGTCCAGCGGTAAAGGTGGGGTGGGTAAGTCAACCACAGCGGTTAACTTGGCTTTGGCGCTGCAACAAGAGGGTGCCAAGGTGGCACTGTTGGATGCCGACATTTATGGCCCCTCATTACCATTGATGCTTGGCTGCGAGGGGCAAACGCCGGGATTGCCTGATGGCCAGAAAATGATGATCCCGATCAGTGCTCATGGATTGGTGGTCAATTCCGTTGGTTTTTTGGTGGCGGCGGACACCGCCACGGTGTGGCGTGGGCCAATGGCTGCAGGCGTGTTACAACAATTACTCCGCGATACCATCTGGGGGGAAGTCGACTATCTGGTGGTCGACATGCCGCCCGGTACTGGTGATATTCAATTAACACTGGCGCAAGTGGTGCCAGTATCTGCGGCGGTGATTGTTACCACACCGCAAACCATCGCTTTAGCCGACGCGGTCAAAGGCATAGCGATGTATCAAAAAGTTGATGTGCCGGTTGCCGGAGTCATTGAAAACATGAGTTTTCACGCCTGTACCAACTGTGGTCATCATGATTACTTGTTTGGTAAAGATGGTGGCAAGCGGATCGCTGACTTATACGATGTACCGCTGCTCGGAGCGCTACCTCTTGATCGGCAAATCGGTGATGATGTCGATGCAGGTACACCAACAGTCGTTGCCCAGCCAGATTCATTGCTGGCTCAAAGCTACCGCCACGCAGCCGTTGCAACGGCATTTCAGCTGTGGCTTGGCAATAGTGAACAGCCAGAGCCGGTGGCGATTGATATCTCCGATGATTGATCCAAATTAGTAATTTTGCTGCCGGTAGATGATCTTGGCGCGACATGCGCATACACTACGCGCAAAATTGACAGCTGTAATAATTGATTGAGAGCCCCATGAGACTGAATGACGTCCAAATCGAACAAGCCTTGGAAAGCGGTAGAATTTCCATTGAGCCACGACCGGCGCGCGAAATGATTAGTGGCGTCAGTCTCGATGTTCGGCTCGGTAATACCTTTCGGGTGTTTCAAGACCACACCGCGCCGTACATTGATCTCAGCGGTCAACGTGAGGAAGTGGAAGCGGCACTCAATGCGGTCATGAGCGATGAGATTTACATTGAGGATGGTGATGCATTCTTTCTTCATCCCGGTGAGCTGGCATTGGCAGTGACCCATGAGTCGGTGACATTACCAGCAGATATTGTTGGTTGGCTTGATGGCCGTTCTTCGTTGGCTCGCTTAGGGCTTATGGTTCATGTTACGGCGCATCGAATTGACCCAGGTTGGTCTGGCCGCATCGTGTTGGAGTTTATGAACAGCGGTAAGTTACCGTTGGCGCTGCGACCGAAAATGAAAATCGGCGCGCTTAACTTCGAACAATTAGAGTTTGCTGCTGAGCGTCCTTACAACAAACGCGCTGATGCTAAATATCGCGATCAGCAATCCGCCGTTGCCAGTCGCATCAGCGAAGATGGAAAACGCTAATCCAGCGCATCGACTTGCCATCATCATGCGCGGCTTACCCGGCTCTGGGAAATCGCGTTTAGCTCGTCAGTGGTGGCAGCAGCACGCCGCGCAATATCGCAGCGAACAGATCATTTGCAGTACCGATGATTATTTTCAACAGGGCACCAAGTATGTATTTCAGCCTGAGTTGCTGCCGAAATATCACGCCCTGAATTTGGTCAAGTTTATTGATGGCTTACAAGCCGGCTATCCGTTGGTCATTTGCGACAATACCAACATGGCGGCGTGGGAATACCTGCCATATCAACGGGCAGCGCAAGCCTTAGGCTATCAAGTTAAACGAATACTGGTCGGTGACCCGCGCAATATTGGCCAACAACAGCAATGTGCTAGAGCCAATCGGCATCAAGTTACGCTGGACGTCATTGAGCAAATGGCGGCGAATTTTGAAGCCGACCAAGACAAGCCTTTCAATCCCTGGTAAATCGACTAAACACTCAAAATCATTATTTCAACGCGAATATTTGCATCCCAGCTAGTCTATACACTTGAATATTGCTTGTTATGGCTACATATTGCATGGCGATAACGGTATAGACACCGCTGGAACAGTACAGAAAAACTGTAACTAATCCCTTACAACCCGCGCGAATAAAGGAATGTCGTTGTTTAGCAAAACAAGCTTGGCATTCTTTGCCTGAATTCCTGTATACTTGCGCGCAAATTTAGGCTCATGACCAACTGAGTAAGACAATGGCTGATTTAGAAAAGTACAGAAACATCGGTATTTTTGCCCACGTAGATGCGGGTAAAACTACTTCTACAGAACGTATTTTGAAACTGACCGGTAAGATCCACAAAACCGGTGAAGTGCACGATGGTGCAGCAACTACTGACTTCATGGAACAGGAAGCTGAGCGTGGTATTACCATTCAGTCAGCTGCGACTACCTGTTTCTGGAAAGACCACCGTTTAAACATCATCGATACCCCAGGTCACGTTGACTTCACTGTTGAAGTTTATCGTTCTCTGAAAGTTCTTGACGGTGGTGTTGGTGTATTCTGTGGTTCTGGTGGTGTTGAGCCTCAGTCAGAAACCAACTGGCGTTACGCGAACGAATCTGAAGTATCTCGTTTGATCTTCGTAAACAAGTTGGACCGCTTGGGTGCAAACTTCTACCGCGTTGTTGACCAGGTCAAAAACGTTTTGGGTGCCAACCCACTGGTAATGACCTTGCCAATCGGTGAAGAAGACGATTTCGTTGGTGTTGTTGATGTACTAAGCCAAAAAGCTTACGTATGGGATGATTCTGGCCAGCCAGAAAACTATGAAATCACTGATATCCCAGCTGACTTGGTTGACGATGCTGCCGCTTACCGCGAAGAGCTAATCGAAACTGCGGTAGAAATGGACGACGAGTTGATGATGGCGTACATGGAAGGTGAAGAGCCTTCTTTGGAAGACATCAAGCGTTGTATCCGTGAAGGTACTCGTACCATGGCGTTCTTCCCAACTTACTGTGGTTCTGCGTTTAAGAACAAAGGTATTCAGTTGGTTCTGGATGCAGTTGTTGACTACTTGCCAAGCCCAACTGAAGTTGATCCACAAGATTTGACTGACGAAGAAACTGGTGAGCCGACTGGCGAAAAAGCCATCGTATCTGCTGATGAGCCGCTACGTGCGTTGGCGTTCAAAATTATGGACGACCGCTTCGGTGCATTGACCTTTATCCGTATTTACTCAGGTGTATTGAACAAGGGTGACACCATCCTTAACTCTGCAACGGGTAAAACTGAGCGTGTTGGCCGTATGGTGGAGATGCACGCTGATGACCGTACAGAACTGACTACTGCTCAAGCTGGTGACATTATCGCCATCGTTGGTATGAAGAATGTTCAAACTGGTCACACGCTGTGTGATCCGAAGAACCCTTGTACCCTAGAGCCAATGATCTTCCCAGAGCCAGTAATCTCGATTGCTGTTGCGCCGAAGGACAAAGGCTCTGTTGAGAAGATGGGTATTGCTATCGGTAAAATGGTTGCAGAAGATCCATCGTTCCAAGTTGAAACTGACGAAGATTCTGGTGAAACCATCCTTAAAGGCATGGGTGAACTTCACTTAGACATTAAAGTCGACATCTTGAAGCGTACTTACGGTGTTGAGTTGGTTGTTGGTCAGCCTCAGGTTGCTTACCGCGAAACCATCACTCAAGCAGTCGAAGACAGCTACACCCATAAGAAGCAGTCTGGTGGTTCTGGTCAGTTCGGTAAGATTGATTACCGTATCAAGCCAGGTGAGCAAAACTCTGGCTTCAAGTTCGAGTCTACTGTTGTTGGTGGTAACGTTCCTAAGGAATTCTTCCCAGCAATTGAGAAAGGCTTCAAGGTCATGATGGAAGAAGGCCCGCTGGCTGGTTTCCCATTGTTGGACGTTGAGATCGAACTGTTTGATGGTGGCTTCCACGCCGTTGACTCCTCTGCTGTAGCGTTTGAAATTGCAGCAAAAGGTGCATACCGTCAGTCAATGCCAAAAGCTGGCCCACAACTTCTTGAGCCAATCATGAAAGTTGACGTGTTCACTCCAGAAGACCACGTTGGTGACGTAATCGGTGACTTGAACCGTCGTCGCGGCATGATTAAAGACCAAGAAGCTGGCGCTACCGGCGTTCGCATTAAAGGTGACGTACCGCTGTCTGAAATGTTCGGTTACATCGGCCACCTGCGTACCATGACTTCTGGCCGTGGTCAGTTCTCAATGGAATTCAGCCACTACGCCGCATGTCCTGCGAACGTAGCTGAAGCTGTAATTGCTGCTGAGAAAGAGAAGAAAGACAAGAAGTAATCTGACTTCTTCATCTATTCTAAAAAGCCCTGAAGGTTTCCTTCGGGGCTTTTTCTTTTTTTGGGTATAAGCTCAGCGATAGGAGGTTGTTATGAGCGACCAACAAAAACTATTCTCGGTGTCAGACGTCACAACGGAGTTGGCAGAAACGCACGGCCGTTTGGTGATAGAAGGTGTTGGCGAACTAACGTTTATTGGCCCCAATAATGGTGTAATCGATGCGAATCACACCGTGGTATCGCCCAATCATCAGGGACAGGGGATTGCCGGCCTACTGTTCAATGCGCTGATTAGTTTAGCTGAACAGCAACAATGGCAGATTATTCCAAGTTGCAGTTACATTGCCAAAAAACTAGAACGGAGCGACCAGCTTCAACATTTAATCGCCAAGCACAACTAATTCAAACCAAGCCCACGGCAACTTTTGTCAGTGGCTGTTTCAACTTTTTAGCCACAAGCGGTGAAGCCAGCAGGTGATAATAGGGCAGGCCCATGCCAATAGGGTTGGGATACTGTGCCAGATGCTATCGGAGACAATATCAAGCTGCTGAGGGCCGACGTAGTCAAGGCCAATTAGACAAATAAACACCAGCATACCGGCGGTCGTTGCGAATGCCTTGGTGAACGTTACAAGCGGAATAGTGACAACGGCGGAAAGGATCAGCCAAGGCAGCAGGTAGGTTGCCAACTCAGCAATAAAATTGCCAAAGTCGAATCCAAATTGATCAAACAACCAAGCTGGTAACGCCACATCAACAGTGTGATTGGTTAGCAGCATTGCCAACGTTTGTAGCGCAGCTGCGGTAATCAAAACCAATAGCAGGTTGGCGATGTGAGTCATATGCAGGAGTGGGAGTTACAGTGGCTTCTCAAAACAAATGCTGTTTGGATCGTTAACATATTGACCGAATGGGTCGACCTCATGGTAGGCCTCACTCAAGTATAAGCCAATGGCTTCAGGTTGACGGCGTCCGGTCTCAAGCAACATTTTGCTGTAACCCTGGGTACGGCCGATGTCTTCTAAGTGTGCAATAAGTCGACGAGCCAAACCTTTGCCCCGGTAATCAGGCAGCACGTACATGCGCTTCAGCTCAATATCAGTTTTGCTTAGGGGATAAAACGCGCCACAAGCAGCGACTTCTTGGCCGTTGTAAATAATAAGAAATACGCCACCACGGGTAATAAAGTCGTCGATATCAATATCGCGGACTAACTCGTCAGGGTAACGATTATTCACCTCATTCTTGAATTGACGTAGCAGCTCCGTTGCTAACTTCGATGAGGGATCGGATACTTCAAAGCGAAGCTCAGACATGAGTGGTCAAGTCCATTTACAAGTTGCGAAAACAATCGGCCCATAGGTTAATGAGTTTTAAGTTTGGTACAAGCTTATTATTGCGATCTAACCGAGAGTTTTTTGTTTACGCATAAGGATGTGGTTAAAAAACATCAATCAGATGGAATAATCCTTGGGGATTTCTCGTTTATTACCGCTCGAGTCGATGGCAACGTAGGTAAAACAAGCTTCTGTTACCAAGAAGTGCTCGTCAACACCATGCTCTCGCAGTACCGGCTTCACCCAAACTTCTAACGCCAGTGTCATTGAGGTGTTGCCTACTTTTTCAATCTGACCGTAACAGCACACAACATCACCAACTTTTACCGGTTGGATGAACTTCATACTGTTGACGGCGATGGTCGCGGTTCGGCCTTTTGCCACCTCTTTTGCCATGATGCCACCGGCAATATCCATTTGCGACATGATCCAACCGCCAAAAATATCACCATTAGCATTGGTGTCAGCTGGCATTGCCAAGGTACGCAATAGTAGCTCGCCTTGCGGATTGTTGTTGTCCATGATTTTTCCTACTCCATCAAAATTACTGTGAAATATATCACTTTTCATCATGAAGTCATTGTTTTGCTTTGCATCGGCTGCTGCGGCTAAACTACGGGCGAAACATTTTGGGATTTAAAACACGTGAAATCAGACGGTTTAGTTTGCCCTTTGGATGGCGCCAGGTTGTCCTCACAACAAGGTCGACTTTGTTGCTCCAACGGGCATAGTTTCGATCTTGCCAAGCAGGGCTATTGCCACTTACTGCCAGTTCAACAAAAACGCTCGATTGACCCCGGTGATAGTAAAGAAATGGTCAAGGCTCGGCGAGAGTTGCTAGACAGTGGTGCATATCAACCTGTCGCCCAGCAACTACAACAGTATTTGGCGGCATTACCGAGTATCACTCAGCGACCTCTGCGGGTCGCTGATGCCGGTTGCGGCGAAGGCTATTATCTTAGCCAAGTTGCCTCGCAACTAAGCGATGAAGTGGATCTTGATTTCATCGGGTTTGATATTTCCAAGTGGGCGGTTCAAGCAGCAACCAAGCGCAGTAAAGCGATCCGCTGGCTGGTTGCAAGTAGCAAAAACATACCCATTGAAAGCAACTACCTCGATGTCATGCTGTGTATGTTTGGCTTTCCGGTGTTTTCCGAATTTGCTCGGACCCTGTCAGTTGGTGGCAAGTTGCTATTGGTTGATGCCGGACCACAACATTTAGTTGAGCTTCGTTCGATTCTCTATGACGATTTAAAGCCATACAAAGACTGGTGCGCTGAACCTGCGCTAGATGCTGGTTTCGAGCTGTCTGAGCACAAGCCGCTGGCACCATTTAAGGCAAGGTTAACGCAACAGCAAATTCAAACTCTGGCGTTGATGACGCCGCACTTCTTTCGTGCGCCTGCAGCAAACAGATCGAAACTGGCGTCCTTGCAACAGTTGGAAGTAACGTTGGATGTGCAATTTCGACTGTTAACCTTGCTCGACAAGCAATAAGAGCTACCAATGATGAACCAACAAATCTTGTTAATTCGCCATGCCAAATCAAGTTGGCGACACGATGTTGCTGATCATTTACGGCCACTCAATGTCAGAGGCTATCAGGCCTCTGAAACCATGGCCCAGCGTGATATTTTGTTGTCCAGCAAGCCAGACATTATTTTGTGCTCGCCAGCTGTTAGAGCCTACACCACGGCCGGCAGTTTGATTGCTTCAATGCAACTTGAGCCGCGAATCTTGTTGGTTGAACCTAGGCTTTATCCCGGCGATGCCCAAGATATGTTGGCATTGCTAAAACAACGCGACGAATCGGTGATCTGGCTTGTCGGCCACAACCCTAGCATTCATGAGCTCAGTGAAACCTTAGCTGGGCACGAGATTGAGGCCTTCCCAACGCTGGCAGTGGCAAAGTTTGGCATCACTAAAGATGCCAGTGAATTGTTCGAATTTGATTATCCAAAGAATACTTAATTGCTCATTTTAATGGAGTAACACAATGAGAATTGCCCTGATCAGCACCGGGGAAGAAATATTAAATGGCGATATCGTTGACACCAATTCAGCGTGGTTAGCGCAACGGCTGTCCGAAGCAGGCTTGAAACTTAGCTGGCATATTACGGTTGGTGACGATATGTCATCACTGCTTGATGCCTTTCGGTTAGCCTCCGAGCGCAGCGATGCCTGTATTGTCAATGGTGGCTTGGGGCCAACCAGTGATGACTTGAGCGCCGAAGCTGCCGCTAAACTCAATGACGAAGGCTTGCGTGAACTACCTGAGTGGCGCGAAAAGCTTGAACAATATTATGCGCAACTGAATCGTTCGATGCCGGTGTCGAATTTGAAGCAAGCGATGATTCCAGCCTCTGGGCAGATGATCGATAACCCTGTTGGCACTGCATGTGGGTTTGCTATTCGCCATAATCAATGTCGGCTAATGTTCACGCCAGGCGTACCTCATGAATTTAAGCGCATGATTGATGAACAAGTCATCCCATCGCTATTGGCTCAAGCGCAGCAAATAACACCCCAACTGCATCGTTGGTTGACCGTCGGGTTGAGTGAATCGCTACTCGCCGATTTATTGGATGATGTGACGTTGCCGGGCGGGGCAACGCTTGGTTACCGCTCGTCGATGCCAACGATTGAAATCAAATTGAGTGTGCCAGCAAACACTGAAAACGATGTGTTAGAGCAGGTACTAAAGACCATTAGCGACAAACTCGGTGATTACGTCTTTGTTGCTGGTAAAAGCAGTTTGGCGCAGCGTATTCAGGATTTGATGTTAGCAAAGCAGCTCCGTTTGGCCGCCGCAGAGTCCTGTACGGGTGGCATGATTGCCGACTGGTTGGTGGCCGAAGCAGGCTCTTCTGGCTATTTCGACCGTGGCTATGTCACTTACAGTAACGCTGCAAAAATGGCCGACTTAGCCGTTGCCGAGGATCTGTTGGAGCAATTCGGCGCGGTGTCCAAGGAAGTTGCGGGGGCCATGGCTATTGGCGCAGCGGCTGCCAGCGAAGCTGATTATGCGGTATCAACCAGTGGTATTGCCGGGCCAACGGGCGCTACTGCCGATAAACCCGTGGGGACTGTCGCCTTTGCATTAAAAACGCCTACAAACACGTACCGGCAATTATTGATACTGCAAAATCGTGGGCGTTCGATGATTCGAAAACAAAGTGCTGCGATTGCGTTGGATATGCTGCGCCGTCACTTGACCGGAATAGAGGTGTTTGCCAATTACTCTGGCATTCAGCGAGTGGAGAGTGACATGGTTTAATGACAACGGCCCACGAAGATGGGCCGTTGTCGCTGGTTTGTTTATAGCGTGGCGTTAAAACGCTCGAAGCCTGCTTCCAAATCAGCAATTAGATCATCAACATGCTCGAGGCCAACATGGAGTCGAATGAGTGGCCCGTTTGTTTGCCATTGAGTGGCGGTGCGCAAACGTTCAATACCGTAAACGGCAAGGATCAGTGACTCATAGCCGCCCCATGAATAGCCCATTTTGAAATGCTGCATGCCATCAAGCATTGCCGTCGTTGCTTGTTGATGGCCTTGTTTGAGCACGAACGAAAATAGACCGTTTGAGCCACTGAAGTCTCGTTGCCAGACTTGGTGACCCGGACAGCTTGCAAAGGCTGGGTGGCGGACGTGGTCGACTTCAGGTCGCTCAGCTAACCAATTGGCCAGTTTCAAGGCATTTTCTTGGTGCTGCTGCATCCGAACATTGAGAGTCCGAAGTCCACGCAAAGCCAAATATAAATCATCGGGTGACGTACATTGGCCAAGTAGGTAGCTGTTTTCGCGCAGTTGTGGCCAAAATTCTTTTGTCGCCACCGCCGTACCGAGCATGACATCGGAGTGCCCAACGATGTATTTAGTGGCTGCCTGGATACTGATATCAACACCTAACGAGAACGCATCGAGCAGGACCCCAGCTCCCCATGTGTTATCGAGCATCACAATGGCGCCATGGCGATGAGCGACCTCAGCAATTGCAGGTACATCTTGTACTTCCATGGTGATTGAGCCGGGCGATTCGGTAAACACCACTTTGGTATTGGCTTGGAGCAAAGATTCAATGTTGTCACCGATCATCGGGTCATAGTAGGTGGTCTCAATACCGAGATTGGCTAACATCTTGTCGCAAAAGTCGCGAGTCGGTTCATAGACAGTGTCGACCATTAACAGATGGTCGCCAGCCTTTAAGAACGATAGCAAGGCGCCAGATATGGCAGCGGTACCGCAAGGGTAAACAGCGCAACCCGCACCGCCTTCCAGTTGCGTCATGGCATCAGCAAAAGCAAAGGTAGTTTCAGTGCCGCGACGGCCATAAAACAACGTTTGATTAGCGCGATTACCGGTCGCTTGTTTCATTTGTGCGACTGACTCGAATACGACCGTTGAACCGCGCATAACTGGCGGATTGACCACCCCTTTGGTCCATTTCGGATCGCGGCCGGCCGATACCACAGTTGTCGCTTTGTGCTTGCTAGTCATTCCTGTTCACTTGTGACGGGGAAAAGTGATTAGGGTTGTAACACATTGATTGCAGTATTCAAGCCGTTTGCAATGATTAGCCTGCTGTCATTTAAATATGTATGGAAAGTAATGACGTAACTGCTCCCAACTCAATCGTTCTAACTTGGCAATGTTTCGCTCTGGGATCTTGTCGGGGTCGGCGTAGTTCATCAGCGCGTCAGTTAGGCTCTGCTCGCGAATTAAATGCAGTAATGGGTAGGGAGAGCAATTGGTTAAGTTACTAGTGTCGTCAGGCTCAGTATCAACAAACTGATATTGGGGGTGGAAGCTGGCAATTTGTAATTGGCCAGCAAATCCTTGTTGTTCCAGCAGTGCGTCTGCTAAGTCCAAAAAATCATTGTAGCGGTCAAACTGTTGCAACATGTTAGGTACGGCGATGATGGTGGTTTCCAATTCATCGACTGGAGCAGCCAATAGCCGGCGCATTTCATCATCAAGTTGCAGTAGCAGTTGTTGTTCATCGGTCGCCGTCGAAACAATGATATCGATTAGGTTTAAACGGTGAGGGCGGGCAGCAAATGGGCACAGGTTGAGGCCAATCACAACATCCTTAAGCCATTGCTCGACTTCCTGTCGTATTGATTCAATCATTTTTGTTAACCATCAGGGCATTAATAGTTTGGTCGTGGCGCTGTGTTCAAGCTATTGTATTTCGAATAACGTCGATATTCATCGCATGGATCAATAACTTGCTACCGAGATAACGTTTGTCATCGATTGCTTTATCGAGGCTGACAGGCATACTAAGCCCCTATCTTTATAGCACGATACAGGAAAGGCTAGTGCGCACCACAGATCTCGTCGGCGGAGTCCGTCACTCTGCACCCTACGTTAATGCCCACCGCGGTAAAACTTTTGTTGTGATGCTCGGTGGTGAAGCTGTCGACCATCCCAATTTTCGAAATATTCTTAACGACATCGCGTTGTTAAATACCTTGGGCATTAAATTGGTATTGGTGTTCGGTGCCAGACCGCAGATTAACCGTGCAATGGCAAAACAGGGCATTGATGCGCAGTATCACAACGAGGTTCGAATTACCGACAGCGACGTATTGGAGCAGGTCAAGCAGATCACCGGCAGCATGCAGCTCGATATTATGGCGCGATTGTCGATGAGTTTGAGCAACACGCCGATGCAGGGCTCAGATATCAATGTTATTACGGGCAATTTCGTTATCGCCCAGCCCATTGGCGTGATTGATGGCATCGATCACTGTCACAGCGGCCGAGTTCGTCGCATTGATGTTGAATGTATCGAGCAACTACTGCAAAGCAACAATATCGTCCTTCACGGCCCAATTGCGGCATCAGTTACTGGCGAAAGCTTTAACTTGACGGCAGAAGAAATCGCCACTCAAATTGCCATTCGCCTGAAAGCGGAAAAAATGATCGGCTTTTCTGAGTTGCCGGGAATCTTAGACGAGCAACAGCAAGTCATTGCGGAGTTGCTGCCGCGCCAAGCAGAAAATGTCTTGCGCCAACCAGAACATCAAGTTTATGCATGCCCAGCGGCACATAACTTTCTTAACGCCGCAATTCGCGCTTGTCGCAGTGGCGTCAATCGTTGCCACTTGGTGAGTTATAAAGACGATGGCGCGCTGTTGCAGGAACTCTTTTCTCGCGATGGTATTGGTACTCAGCTGGTGATCGAAAGCGCCGAGCGAATGATTTCAGCCGACATTTCGCACATTGGCGGTATTTTGGACTTGATTCGGCCACTGGAACAACAGGGCATACTGGTGCGCCGTTCGCGGGAGCAGTTGGAAACCGAAATTGAACATTTCAATGTTGTCGAACGCGATGGTTTGGTCATCGGTTGCGTTGCACTGTATCCGTTTCTTGAGCACAAGTGTGCCGAATTTGCCTGCCTAGCTATTCACCCTACCTATCGAGCCGCACAACGCGGAGAGGTGCTACTTAAAGCTGCAGTACAACGAGCTAAACACATGGGCTGCGAGCAGATCTTTGCGTTGACCACCACCAGTATTCACTGGTTCTTAGAACATGGTTTTGTGATGGCTGATGTCAGCGATTTGCCGCCGAGTAAACAGCAGCTGTACAACTTGCAGCGCAAGTCAAAAGTGTTATTGATGGATCTGCACTAGCAAAAGCCCGGTGATGCCGGGCTTTTGTCTATCTCGTATTAAGTAATACTAAGAATACCTGCCGGTAGGGCAAAAAACGCTGTTCCTAGATAACCTGCGGCGACCCACTGTCTTGGACTGGCGGCGGCTTGGGCTAGCTTTTCTGAACACCGCAGCGGAATGTTGCGAAGCACTGGGATGCCGTAAATAACCACAGTAGAGAGCAAGTTGAATAGTAGATGCAGTATTGCAATTGTCATCGCTGCTTGAGCTGTGGCTCCGGTGATTGCCGTGGCCGCTAATATGGCTGTGATTGTCGTGCCAATATTGGCACCAAGGGTAAAGGGGTAGATTTCTCGTAACTTGAGGGTGCCAGAGCCGACAAGCGGTACGATCAAGCTAGTAGTCGTTGACGATGATTGGACTAACACGGTGACCGCGGCGCCTGATGCAATTCCAGACAATGGACCCCGCCCCAGAGCCCGCTTCAGAATGTCCTTGGCTTTGCCAACCATCACCGAGCGTAGCAGTTTTGAGAGTCCAGTTACCGCCAGCAGAATCAGGCCGATACCACAGATGATTTGAGCCATTGCTTGACCATTTTCAGGTAACCATGACAACACGAAAGAAATAACGGACTCGCCCGGTGCTAATAAGGGTTTCATGAAGTTAAGGCCACTCATCGACAGATTGTCCGATCCCATAAATGCGCTGACCAGTGCCGTGGAGGTTTTTTCCAGAAACCCAGTCATCAGTTCTAACGGCAGTAGAATGATCACCGCCAACCAATTGAAAAAGTCATGAATGGTTGAAGCAGCAAACGCGCGCCGAAATTCCTGCCCGCGGCGAAGATGACCGAGGCTGACCATGGTATTGGTGATGGTGGTGCCAATATTTGCCCCCATGATCATCGGAATCGCCATTGAAATAGGTAAGCCACCTGCAACTAAACCGACGATTACCGAGGTCACTGTACTTGATGATTGCACCAGCGATGTGGCGACCACACCAAGTAACAAAGCGGCGATTGGATGGGTAGCAAAAGCGAAGATCTGTTCGGCACCTTGGGAGCCGCCAGAGAGGAATTTGAAACCATCGCCAATTGAATTAACCGCCAGTAGAACTATATATACGGCTAGCGCTATGCCTAGCCATTGACGCCATTGGCGAGGTGGTTGATTCGGTGGTTGTTGTAGCGCTTGTGAGTCGTTCATGTCGTTGTATCCGCAAAGTTCGAAAGAAGATTTGCGGCTACTTTAGATGGCGAAACTGAACGGTTGCTGAACTTGATTTTGGCGATTCAAATAATCCAAGCTCGGCATTTGCCGAGCTTGGATTTGCCTTTATTGATAAGGGCTTACCACCCGCATTGACGGCCTTGATTTTGTTCGTCAAGCCATACTTTAAGCGGTGCGAAGTAATCCAAAATCGCGGTTGCATCCATATCCTTGGAGCCGGTCATCACCTCAAGGGTTTGTTGCCATGGTTGGCTGGCGCCAAGTTCTAAGCCCTGCGCCAGTACCTTGCCCGCATCATCGCTGCCAAAGATCGAACAGCGGTGAATGCTGCCGGAATCACCTGCCGTCTGGCACAAAGAGCGATGCAATTGGAATTGCAGGATATGGGCAAGGAAGTAGCGGGTGTATGGCGTGTTGCCTGGAACATGGTATTTAGCACCTGGATCGAAGTCAGCTTCTGAGCGCGCAATAGGAGCTTTGACGCCTTGGTATTTCTCGCGAAGTTGCCACCAAGCTTGGTTGTATTGTTCTGGCGTTATTTGGCCAGAGAACACCTGCCAACGCCACTGATCGACGAGTAAGCCAAAAGGAATAAATGCGACTTTATCCAGGGCCATTTTCATTAACAGGCCTAAATCAGCCGATTCATCTGGCACTTGTTCGATTAAGCCCATCTGTTTTAAATATTTCGGAGTCACCGAAAGTGCAACAGTGTCGCCTAAGGCTTCGTGAAATCCATCATTGGCGCTGCCTTGGAACAAGTAAGGTTGCTCTTTGTAGGCGCGTTGATAGATGTTATGGCCCAATTCATGGTGGATCACTGCGAATTCCTCGCCAGTGCGCTGAATACACATCTTAATCCGAATGTCGTCTTTGTTGTCCAAGTCCCAGGCCGATGCATGACACACGACATCGCGATCGCGAGGCTGGATGAACTGACTGCGATGCCAAAAGGTTTCTGGCAGCGGATCAAAGCCCAATGAGGTGAAAAAGCCCTCGGCAGCTTTGACCATATCGCGCTCATCGTATTGATGATGGGCCAATTGTTTGGTTAGATCGAATCCAGGATCGGCATTTTCTGGACCGACTAAATCATAGATATTCCCCCAGCTTTGGGCCCACATGTTACCCAGTAAATGAGCTGGGATTGGCTGATCTTGCGGCACAAGATCGGTGCCATAGTGCTCACCGAGTTCAGCTCGGACATGGCAGTGTAGGGCATCATAGAGCGGCTTAACCTGGCCCCACAGGCGATCGAGTTCAGTGGAAAAATCATCCGCTGGCATATCGTAATTTGAACGCCACATTTGACCCAAATCGGCAAATCCTAGGCCTTGGGCTCCTTGGTTCGCCAGCTCAACTTGACGTTGATAAAGCGGCCGCATCGGTGGCGATACTTGACGCCAGCCTTGCCACAGTTCGAGCAGTTCATCAGCGTCGCGGGAATTTGCCATGATTTGGCCCATCTCCGGCAGCGACAATACTTGGCCATCATTGGTAATGTATTTGCCTTTGCCATACATACCGCCAAGGTCAGCAGCAATCTTCGCTAGTTCGGCATTTTTTTCCTTGTCCAACGGAGACGGCAACACTAGGGCAAGCTTCAGTTTGTCGAGTTTACGGCGAACTTCATCTGGAAGCTCTAAGTCATCAAACTTTGCCGCTTTGTGCGCTAGCGCCACCGTTGTTGCGGTAAAACTCTCGCCGGCGTCCGCAGCCAGAGACGCGGTGTCTTCAGTGATGTACGTTTGATAGATCCATTCTGCACGACTTACTTCAACGCTCAAGTCAGCGAGAGTTGCTTCTGCTTCGGCAACGAAATCAATTGCGTCTTGTTTGGTAGCAGTTGGCTTGGTTGGCTGTTCACTGCAGCCTAGAGCCATTAGTGACACTGTAACTGCTAGCGCTATCGGCTTGGCAGTGGTGAATAGTTTCATGATTATCCCTATATTTTTTATCATCGGTAGTCGCGCTGAAATGCTAATGAATGAATTTGGTAATTGAAAGAGGCCAAATAGATCGGCGAACAATAGTTGTACAAAAAAGATAAAAAAAACCCAGCGCTAAGGTGACAGATCAGGTCGCTGGGTCAGGGAAGTAGGAAAAGGTGTTTACCTCTTGCTAACGTGTATGACTCGAATTGTTCACGAAAGTTCATTTTGTTTTGCATTTATTCGCTTGTGGTAATGTGATTAGAGATCAATCACACATATACGAAAATTTCGTCACATTCACGTCATTTTTAGGTCCTTTGTGAGACCAGAAAATCATTGGTAAAAAACTTTTTAGTTACTGTATTTATTATGAAAAGTAATGCGCCGTATGGTTAATTTACAGTACATAACAAGGCTTGACAGGTTAAAAAAACAAACATAGATTTGAAACACCTGTTTGAATTAGAACTTGGTTATGAGTCGACAAACTACCCAAAACAAAATTCTCGATGCTGCAGAGCGCTTGTTTGCCGAACGAGGATTTGCTGATACGTCGCTACGTTTAATTACTAGTGAGGCTGACGTTAATTTGGCTTCGGTTAACTATCACTTTGGTTCCAAGAAAGCGCTGATTAAGGCTGTTTTGGCCCGCTACCTCGAACAATTTATGCCGCGGTTAAGTGACGCCTTGGATGAGCTCTTACAATCGCAACAACAACCGACATTGCATCAAGTGTTCGATAGTTTTGTTGAACCAATGCTGGCACTGAACAATTTCCGGGCCAGTGGCACCAATATTTTTATGCAGCTATTGGGGCGGGGTTATAGCGATAGCCAGGGGCACTTGCGCTGGTTTCTGACCACCCAGTACGGTGATGTGTTAACCAAGATTACGGCTGCGGTAAAACGAGCAAACCCTGAGTTATCGCCGAGTGAGTTCTTTTGGCGCATGCACTTTACCCTGGGCACAGTGGTCTTCACCTTGGCGTCCAATGAAGCGTTACGAGACATTGCGCGTAGCGAATTTAATGAAAACTTAGACGTCGAAGGATTGGTTCGTCGATTGGTTCCTTTCCTAGCTGCTGGCGTAGGAGCGCCAGTGAGCACCATCAGCCTGAATAATGGGGTGAAAAAATGACAATTATAATGATGTTGCTGGTTCTGTTGGCGGTCGTACTGTTGGTCGGCGATATTCGTCGTACGCTAATCATCAAACCGATATTCAGTGTGTTTAAGAAAGTGTTGCCACCGTTATCTAAAACTGAACGAGAGGCAATGGAAGCCGGTGATACTTGGTGGGACGGCGATCTATTCAGTGGCAAGCCTGATTGGCAAAAATTGCTTAGCATTTCGAAGCCAGAGTTGAGCGCTGAAGAACAAGCCTTTATGGACAATCAAGTGAAGACTTTGTTGGCCATGTTGGATGACTACGAAATTGTCCAACAGCAAAATGACTTACCCAAGCCCGTTTGGGAGTACTTGGGCCAACAAGGCTTTTTCTCTCTGATCATTCCCAAGCAGTATGGCGGCTTGGAATTTTCGGCAATCGCCAACAGTGCCATCGTCAGCGCTATCGCGAGTAGAAGCTTAAGTGCGGCGGTAACTGTGATGGTGCCAAACTCGCTTGGGCCAGGCGAATTGCTGATGCATTATGGTACCGAAGAGCAAAAGCAGCGCTGGCTACCGGGTTTAGCTAACGGTACAGAAGTACCTTGCTTCGCCTTGACCGGCCCACAGGCAGGCTCTGACGCCGGAGCAATTCCAGACACAGGTGTGGTGTGTAAAGGTATTCACAACGGCGAAGAGGTGCTCGGCGTCAGGCTTAACTTTGCCAAGCGTTACATCACATTGGCACCAGTAGCAACAGTCGTAGGTTTGGCGTTTAAGCTATCCGATCCAGATGGCTTGATTGGCAGTGACACCAACCCCGGTATCACCTGTGCTCTGATCCCAGCTGAACATCCAGGGATTGAAATCGGAAAGCGACACAACCCGTTGAGCTTGGCATTTATGAACGGCACCGTTTACGGCAATGACGTCTTTATTCCTATTGACTGGATCATTGGCGGACCCGACTACGCTGGTCGCGGTTGGCGGATGTTGGTGGAGTGCTTATCAGCCGGGCGCGGTATCTCGTTACCAGCATTGGCCTCTGCCACAGGGCACCTATCAGCAAGAATGACTGGTGCTTATAGCTATGTTCGTCGCCAGTTCGGACTGCCTATCGGTCAATTCGAAGGGGTACAGGAAGCCATGGCTCGAATCGGTGGTCTCACCTATAGCCTCGAGGCGGTGCGGAAGATGACTGCTGGAGCGCTCGATTTAGGCACTAGTCCGTCTGTTGTTACTGCCATTGCCAAGTACCATATGACTGAAATGGGCCGTCAAGTGATCAATGATGCGATGGACATCCACGCTGGCAGAGGCATTCAGCTTGGCCCTAAAAACTACCTAGGTCACCACTACATGGGGATCCCTATCTCGATCACGGTCGAGGGCGCTAATATTCTCACTCGCAACTTAATGATATTTGGCCAAGGCGCAACGCGCTGCCACCCCTATGTTCTGAAAGAAATGGAAGCCGCGGCGAATCCAAACCCTGATGAAGGACTCCGTCAGTTTGATCAACTGCTGTCGCAACATGTTCTGTTTGCTACCGGCAACGTCGCAAGTTCGTTGTTTATGGGCTTAACCGGCTCACGTTTTGCCTCTGCGCCAGTGAGTGGCGAGACTAAACGCTATTATCAACACTTGAGCCGATTTAGTCGCGGTTTAGCCATGTGTGCTGACTTTTCGATGCTGGTGTTGGGCGGAGATTTGAAGCGTAAAGAAATGATTTCGGCACGCCTCGGTGACGTGTTAAGTCATTTGTATATGGCCTCAGCGGTGCTCAAACATTACGAGGATGATGGACGTCAACAAGGTGACTTACCCCTTGTTCATTATGCGATGCAACGGCACCTAAACGAGATTGGTAAAGCGTTTGCTGGCTTGTTCAATAATTTCCCGAATCGTTTTGTTGGCCGAATTATGAAGCTTTGTGTGTTTCCACTCGGTAACCATTTTGCACCTGCATCAGACACCATTATCAATCAAGTTGCCGATATGCTCATGACCCCGAGTGTGGTGAGAGAGCGATTAACTCATCTATGCTTTGTTGGTGACAACCAAGACGATCCGACCGGTTTAATGGAACAAGCCTTTATTGCCATGTACAACATTAAGGATATTGAGAGAAAGCTCAAAGGTGCGCAGCGCAGCGGCGTGTTGCCAGTCAAACTTGCTACTGATGAGTTAATGCGGTTGGCTTTAGAAAACAATGTTATATCAGCAGTAGAGGCTGAACAGCTAAGCCAGGCATACGCTTTGGCCGCTGATGCGATCGGTGTCGATGAGTTTGATACTGAGCGCAGTTTGGCAGGTCAACAACAGCACACTCACGATGCCGCGTAGCTGAGACTTTTTTGCTGTTACCATTGATGCCATAAGCCGGTCTTGGTAAGACCGGCTTTTTTATTCTGTTACTGCTAGTTGACGGCCAGGTGAAGCTTGCAACACTGCTTTTTGCTTGGATATTGCCATGATCGGAGTAGACTAACGCCTCCACAAAGGAGTGATCATGCACACAGTTTCGGGCCGTTCAGTGTTTGGCTTTTCGTTAGCGATGTTGACTAGCATCATGTGGGGAGTGCTGCCCATTGCACTGAAAGATGTCTTGACCGACGTCGACCCTTACACCATTACCTTTTTTCGCTTCATGTCTTCGGGTCTTATTTTAGCGTGCTGGTTGTCTTTTCGAGGAGGCTTGCCAACAGCCCGACAGTTCAATCGTCCGATAGCCATTGGGGTGTTCGTTGCAGCACTGAGTTTGTCGTTGAATTATGGTGGCTATTTGATTGGGCTTGATTACCTTGAACCCAAAGCTGCCCAGGTCATTATTCAGTTAGCGCCATTTTTATTATTAATTGGCAGTGTTATTTGGTTTAAAGAGCAGTTTTCAATGTGGCAATCGCTCGGTGCCATTACTTTGCTCGTTGGCCTGATGCTGTTTTTTAACCAACGCGCCGCTGAACTAATTGCCGGCTTAGGCAGTTATACCTTGGGTGTGCTGTGGATTGTATTTGCCGCTTTTACGTGGGCGGTGTATGCCTTGATTCAAAAAGGCCTATTGCGCCACTTTACGTCGGTGCAGTTGTTGATGGTGTTTAATCTATTCGGCGGTATTGCTTTCTTGTTTTTGGCAACACCTTCGCAAGTGTTGGCATTGAATGCTTGGCAATGGGCAATGCTGATATTCTGCTGCTTGAACACGGTCATTGCGTACGGCGCATTTGCTGAAGCAATGAACCACTGGCAGGCGTCGAAGGTGAGTGCGGTGCTGGCAATAACGCCGCTCATTACGATTGTTGTTATTGATATCTTAGCTTGGTGGCTGCCACAGTATTATCAAGCCGAACAACTCAATATGTTGGCTATGTTCGGTGCCGCTATGGTGATTGTTGGTTCTATTGTTGCGGCGTTAGGCAAACGTACTTAGTCAGCTAACTCGAGCCGGTTGCGACCATTCTCCTTTGCCTTATAAAGCGCTTGGTCTGCTCGTTTCATCACCGCTTCGTAGTCTTCGCCCGTTTGCCGTTGAGCCAGGCCGAGGCTGATGGTGACGTGGGTGGTTTTCAACTTTTTCGGTTTCTGTCCACGCTGCTGGCGGCCCAATTTGTTGCTGTCAGGGCGAGCAGACGCATCACGCACGATTAAGTCATAACAACCGATGGCCTCTCGCAATGCCTCTAAATGCGGCACACAAGCAGCGGGCTCGGCATTACGAAATACCACCGCAAATTCTTCACCACCAAACCGATATGCGCGGCCGCCGCCAGTTACGTTGGCCAACTTGGCGGCGACCAACTTGAGTACGTCATCGCCCGTATCGTGACCATAGGTATCATTAAACTTTTTGAAGTGGTCGACGTCCGTCATAGCCATGCAATAGCTACGACTAGCATGTTTCAGATCAGAGACTAGTGCGCGACGGCCTGGCAACTGCGTCAGTTCGTCGTAGAACGCCATGCGATAACTACTACTCAAGAACGATCGACACAGAATAAGCTGCATGGCGATGACACCTGTTGCTGAAACATATGCTTGTTCGAACATAGCCAGCATCCAGGTGGCAATGACAATGGTGACCGCCAAATCTAAATCGAACGTTTGTCGATACTTGTAGTAGCGCCAAGCCAGAGTCATCAGGCAGGCGAGGGCCATCAGCAAACAACTAATGGGCTGCCACAACCAACTAACAGGTCGTACGGCCAACCAAGATTCTAGCCAGCTGTCGAAACTAGCCTCATGTTGGACTAACAAATAGGCGATTAGGAACTGCGACAGTGCTACGGCTAAAGACATCATGCCGAGCGGAGAGAGCAGAGGCTGCTCGGAGCAGAAGCTCATCACTGCTAAGTTTAGAGGCACAGCAACGGCGATGATGACGAATACTTTCTGGCTAAATGCAATCTCCATCGGTTGTTGCAGCCAAATCTGGATGATGGCAAAAATAGCCATGTACATGACGGCTAGGATCGCAACTCGACCTTGACGAAAGGGAATCGACAGTGCAACCAATAGAGCGCCGAGCCCGTAGGGCACTGCTTGATAAACGGAGAGATACTCGCTCGACCATAGACTTGGCAACTGACTGGCCCAAATCAGGCTAATTACAACGATCAGGGGCCAAAGAAATGGGTACAACTGCAACATGATAAAGCGTTAGGTTTAACTACACAGGTCACCATAGTTACACAGGCGCCGTAGATTGAAAAGCGACGCATCGCTAACTGCTTGGCATACAAACAATAAAGGCGCCAAAAAGGCGCCTTTATCAGTTGTTGCACGGTTAACTTAGTTAACGCGAATAACTTTACAGTTGTTGGTGCTGCCAGCTTGACCCATGATGTCACCTTTAGTGAGGATCACTAAGTCACCAGCTTCTAGCAAATCACGGCCTTTCAGCATGTTGAAGATGGCGTGAGCAACACTTTCTGGTGTTTCTTGGCGGCTATCGAAGAAGATAGGCTCAACACCGCGATACAAGGCTAACTTGTTCAGCGTCGCTTGATGACGGCTTAGACCGATGATTGGCAGGCCAGAAGTGATGCGCGAAGTCATCAATGCAGTGCGGCCAGATTCAGTCAAACAAACGATTGCTTTGACACCTTCAAGGTGGTTTGCTGCGTACATAGCAGACATCGCAATTGCTTCTTCAATAGTGGTGAAGGTTTGGTTCATACGGTGGCGTGAGATGTTCACGCGAGGATGTTTTTCTGCACCTACAGCTACCTTAGCCATAGCTTGCACGGTTTCTTCTGGGTAGTCACCAGCGGCTGTCTCAGCAGAGAGCATCACAGCATCAGTGCCGTCTAGAACGGCGTTCGCAACGTCCATTACTTCGGCACGAGTTGGCATTGGCGCGGTGATCATCGACTCCATCATTTGAGTCGCGGTGATCACAACGCGGTTCAACGCACGTGAGCGAGAAATGATTTTCTTCTGCACACCAACTAGTTCTGGATCACCGATTTCAACACCCAAGTCACCACGCGCAACCATGACGATATCTGAGTTCAAGATAATGTCATCAAGGGCGGCTTCAGTATTAACGGTTTCTGCACGCTCCACCTTGGCACAAATTTGCGGCTCAAAGCCTGCTTCTTTGGCCAGTTGACGGGCATACTGCAAATCTTCACCACTACGAGGGAAAGACACTGCCAGGTAATCAACGCCAATATCAGCAGCTGTTTTAATGTCCGCTTTGTCTTTTTCGGTCAACGCCGCGGCAGAAAGACCACCACCTTGTTTGTTGATCCCTTTATTGTTTGATAGTGGACCGCCAACTGTAACTTCAGTGAAAACTTTTGTTCCCTGAGTGTCTAAAACTTTCAGTTGTACGCGACCATCATCCAACAACAGAATATCGCCGTGATGAACATCGTTTGGTAGCTCTTTGTAGTCGAGGCCAACTGCATCTTGGTGACCTTCGCCTTTTTCCATTGACGCGTCTAAACAGAATTTATCGCCAACTTTCAGTTGAACTTTGCCATCTTTAAAAGTTGAAACGCGGATTTTCGGGCCCTGCAAATCACCCAGAATAGCGACGTGAACGCCCAAGCGTTCAGCTATTTCACGGACATCCTGTGCGCGTTTTTTGTGGTCTTCTGGGGAGCCGTGAGAGAAGTTCATGCGAACAACGTTAGCACCGGCACGAATGATTTTTTCAAGATTACCATCACGGTCTGTCGCTGGTCCCAGCGTCGTAACGATCTTGGTTCTTCTAAGCATTGCTAGCTCCGAGATTTAGGTGTGTGATTATGAAGCGGGCGAAATATTACCACAGCTTTTGTTGACATTTTTGTAAAAAAACAACCAAAACATTGATTTCTGGCAATCAATTCACGATAGCTGAAATAAGTTTTCAAATATTGCAGCATCGGTCAAAAAGTGATTTGTATTGTAGTCGGTTCCAGAAAAAAAACATGATCTGGAAAAAGCCCGGTGCAAAGACCGGGCGATACGTAAATTACAAGACAGCTTTAAAGCCATCCTTATTTAGCCGAGAGTCCTTGAGGCTATCTTTAACGCGTTTTAGGTTCTCTCTGAATTTATTCCCTCGGCGCAAGGTAAAACCAGTAGAAAGCACATCAACAAGCACCAACTGAGCGATGCGAGAAGCCATCGGCATATAAATATCGGTATCTTCTGGTACATCCATGGATAACACCAAATGACATTCTTTTGCTAATGGTGAATCGGCTGCTGTAATGCCAATCACGGTTGCATCGTTCTCACGTGCTAATCGGGCGATGTCTACTAAGTGCTTGGTGCGGCCAGTGTGAGAGAATAAAACAACAACATTACCGTCAGTTGAATTTATTGCGCTCATCCGCATCATGACCACGTCGTCAAAACAAATTACTGGCACGTTGAAGCGGAAGAATTTGTTTTGCGCGTCGTGAGCGACCGCAGAACTGGCGCCAAGGCCAAAAAATGAGATTTGATTGGCTTGGGTAAGGATATCAACGGCTCGATTGATCAGTGCCGTATCGACAGATTGTCTGGCTGTATCTAAGCAGGCCATTGTCGATTCAAAAATCTTTGATGTGTAAGCGTCTGGACCGTCTTGTTCTTCGACATGACGGTTCACATAAGGCGTGCCATTGGCGAGGCTTTGCGCTAAGTGCAACTTGAAGTCCGGAAAACCTTTGGTGTCGAGTCGACGGCAGAATCTATTAACAGTTGGTTCACTGACGTCTGCCATTTTTGCCAACGTTGCGATGCTCGAATGAATGGCAGTCTGTGGCGCGGCAAGAATAACTTCCGCAACTTTTCGCTCAGATTTGCTGAAACTGTTTAAGTGTTTTGATATTTTATCAAGGGTATTCATTATGCCTGGCCTGTCCGACCCCAACATGATGCAATGAAGCTCATATGGGTTCCTTGTAAAATGACTCCGTAATAAACGTTCAATACTGACACTGATTAGTAGTAACTATTCAGATCTGGCTCACGTTTTGTAAAAAATTTACGTAAAAGTAAGCGTGAAGTCATGAATTTACGAGATTCTAGGGCAGGTTTTTGTAGTAAATACACAATCTTGATCAATTAATTGTAATTTTCTGGAATTTTTGTGGTTCAGTGAGATCTAGATAACAACTATAGCTAAGCTCACTAAGGTCACTAACCGCAGCGACCACATTCTTAAATAGGTTTGGAGAAGCTATGTCGCAGGGTGAATATACCGCGCAGTGCGATTTTGTTTTAATTGGTGCGCAGGGCGATCTAGCCCGTCGTAAATTATTGCCTTCTTTATATCAACTCGATAAAGCAGGGTTGTTGCACCCAGATACACGTATTATTGGTGCTGCTCGTCGCGATTATGATCACGAGCAGTATCGTGATGTTGTGTTAGAAAACACTACATCTTTTATGTCAGATGAAATTTGTGAAGAAACCTGGCAGCGATTTGTCCAGCGTCTGTTCTTTTTCCGTCTTGATGTTGATGATCAGGCGACCTACGACGCCGTTAAAGCGTTTGTTGGTGATTCTCAGTTGCCAAGCGTCTATTACTTTGCCATGCCACCTGCAACCTATGGCACCATTTGTAAAGGTCTGAACCAAGCTGGGCTAGTGAATGACCAGTGCCGAGTGGTGTTGGAAAAGCCAATCGGCAAAGACCTTGAATCATCCAAGGTGATTAATGACCAAGTCGCAGAGTTTTTTGACGAAGGCCAAATCTATCGAATCGATCACTACTTAGGTAAGGATACGGTTCTCAACTTGTTTGCCTTACGGTTTGCCAATGCGTTGTTTACCAATAACTGGGATCACAACAACATTGATCATGTGCAGATAACAGTCGCCGAAGAAGTGGGTATTGAAGGTCGTTGGGGTTACTTCGACAAGGCTGGACAGATGCGCGATATGGTACAAAACCATTTGCTGCAGTTGTTGACCATTATTGCCATGGAGCCGCCGGTTGATTTAGATGCTGACAGTGTCCGCAATGAGAAGCTTAAAGTACTCAAGGCCTTGCGACCTATTACTCATACCAATATCGATGCTAAAACGGTTCGTGGTCAGTACTCCTCCGGATTTTTGAAAGGTCATGCAGTACCTGGCTATCTGGAAGAAGAGGGTGCAAATCAGCGTAGCGAAACGGAAACGTTTGTCTCCATTCGCGTTGATATTGACAACTGGCGTTGGGCTGGCGTTCCTTTCTATCTGCGCACCGGCAAACGACTGCCAAGCAAGTTGAGTGAAATTGTCGTTTACTTTAAGCAGCAGCCCCATAATATTTTTGCTCATGCTTACCGTAACCTACCGCCAAACAAGTTAACTATCCGCTTGCAACCCAACGAAGGTGTTGAGTTCCAGTTCCTTAATAAGGTACCGGGTCTTGATGAGCCAATGAAGTTGCAACAGGCTAAATTGGATCTGAGTTTTTCTGAAACCTTTGCTAACGAACGAATTGCAGATGCCTATGAGCGTTTGTTGTACGAGGCCATGGTCGGTAATCAAACTCTGTTTGTCAGCCGCCCAGAAGTGGAGCAAGCATGGACTTGGGCCGATTCAATTATTGAAGCTTGGCAGCATTGTGGCGTGAGAGCTAAACCTTACCAAGCTGGCACTTGGGGACCTGTGTCGTCCGTTGCTCTATTAGCCAAAGATGATCGCAGCTGGCACGAGTGATGCCAACGGATAAACCGGCTCTTGAAAGGCGCGAGGAAAAACTTCGTGCCTTTTTTTGTGTTTGGTCAATAATTATCGCGGTTTCAAAAAAATATGACTGAGCAGCGTGCATAGCTTATTTTTTTTGACTCAAAAAAATGTTGTAATGTCGCGCGACTATATAACAAACAAACCACACAACAATTTTTAGCGGAGTAATTTCATGACTCAGCAACTTGGCCTAATTGCCGACGTAGGCGGCACCAATATTCGCCTTGCACTTGTTGACGAACAAGGCGTTGAGTATACCGAATTGCGCAAATACCTTTGCGCTCAGTATCCAACTATTACTGATGTCATTCGGCATTATCTTGAAGAGGTAAATGCTTCCGTACGCCACGCCTGTATTGCCATTGCTTGTCCAACCAATAGTGACTGGATTGATATGACTAACAATAGTTGGGCATTCTCTCGTCGCGAGGTGCAAGAAGAGCTAGGCTTGGACGCGCTCTACATCATCAATGATTACACCGCCATCTCTATGTCATTACCTTTCCTCAAAGACGATCAGATGGTGCAAGTCGGGCCGGGGATGATCGAGCCCGCAGCGCCGAAAGCTGTACTTGGTCCGGGTACTGGGTTGGGCGTTGCTCACTTGGTCAGTGTTGAAGGTCATTGGCATAGCTTGCCGGGAGAGGGCGGCCATGTTGATTTTGCCCCTATCGATGACGTTGACAACTACATCTGGAAGTATCTCAACAAACGTTACCCGCACGTCTCTTATGAGCAACTACTATCCGGTTTAGGCTTGATTCAGATCTATGAGGCACTATGCGAAATGCGTGGCGTCACTGTCATTGAGCGCACTCCGGCAGATATCACCACGTTGGGCGTGGCCGGCGAGTGCGAGCTTTGCCAAGCTGCAGTTGAGCAATTCTGTAAAGTGTTGGGCAGCCATGCCGGTAACCTGGCAATGAACCTAGGCGCCTTTGGTGGTGTCTATGTCGCTGGCGGTATCGTTCCGCGTTTCACTGATTTTGTTGAGCGGAGTGAATTCCGTGCCCGCTTTGAAGCGAAAGGGCGCTTTACTGATTACGTCCGCCGAGTACCAACGTTCTTGATTACCGAAGAGCAACCAGGTTTGCTTGGTGCTGCCGCTTATTTAATGCAAGAAGGCTTCAACTAATGACCAGCAAAGGGAGAGATTGGATGTAACGCTATGTTACTTTTCCTTTCCCTTTTTTGGACTATAGTTGTTCAGCAATTTAGCTGACTACAAAACTGTAAGTCTTTCAGGCTAAAATTAACGAATTCGCTCAAATGTTCGTACTATTACGAACATTTGAGCATGTAAATGTGAAGCTGGTCATGCCAGCAACCCTTTTTCTGAAGGGTTTTTTTGATTGATTAATATCAACATTATTTCATTCGGTGCTATTATAATGCACCCCCGTAAGATGATGAATTAATCCAACTTAAGGAACGAAAATGGCTATTAAAGTAGGCATCAACGGTTTCGGCCGTATCGGTCGCTTTGTATTCCGCGCTTCTGTTGAGCGTGCTGACATCGAAGTTGTAGGTATCAACGATTTGATCGACGTTGAGTACATGGCATACATGCTGAAGTACGATTCAACTCACGGTCGTTTTAACGGTACTGTTGAAGTCGTAGACGGCAACTTGGTTGTAAATGGCAAAACTGTACGTGTTACTGCTGAGCGCGATCCAGCTGCTCTGGCATGGGACGCAGTAGGCGCTGAAGTTGTTGTTGAATCAACTGGTCTGTTCCTGACTGACGAAACTGCACGTAAGCACATCGAAGCTGGTGCTAAGAAAGTTGTTCTGTCTGCTCCTTCTAAAGACGCAACTCCAATGTTCGTAATGGGCGTTAACCACGACACTTATGCTGGTCAAGACATCGTATCTAACGCGTCTTGTACTACTAACTGTTTGGCTCCTATCGCTAAAGTACTGAACGACAACTGGGGCATCAAAGACGGTTTGATGACTACTGTTCACGCTACTACTGCGACTCAGAAAACTGTTGACGGTCCTTCTGCGAAAGACTGGCGCGGTGGTCGTGGCGCTGGTCAGAACATCATCCCATCTTCAACTGGTGCTGCTAAAGCTGTAGGCGTAGTAATTCCTGAGTTGAATGGCAAACTGACTGGTATGGCATTCCGCGTTCCAACTCCAGACGTGTCTGTTGTTGACTTGACTGTTAACCTAGAGAAGCCTGCTAGCTACGAAGAAATTTGTGCGGCAATGAAAGCGGCTTCTGAAGGCGCAATGGCTGGCGTTTTGGGTTACACCGAAGACGCAGTTGTTTCTAACGACTTCGTTGGCGAAATCAACACTTCAGTATTCGATGCTGACGCTGGTATCGCACTGACTGATACTTTCGTTAAAGTTGTATCTTGGTACGACAACGAAATCGGCTACTCAAACAAAGTATTGGACTTGGTTGCTCACATCGCCTAAGTCGATCAATTTTGTTTCAAAAAGTCCGCTTTCATGCGGACTTTTTTTATGCCTGTTTTGTATACAAAACTATGCTTTATTGACTCAAGTAAAGTGTGACTCAATCTGCATATTTTTAACCTGGTAAAAAAGGTACCGGTTTCTTTTTTAGTGCTACCTTTTAACCTGTTAAAGGCATTCTTAAAATTGCATTGTTCGAATAAAAATAAAGATTTATAGGTTAGGTAATGTCATGGTCGATAAGCAAATACAATTGCTGTGTGAAGAGCACGGTATAGAATCAAATTATGTCGATGCGTGGGGAAATCCCGCTACTGTTGTTCCAGAGAGCAAGGAGAAACTATTAGCTGCGATGGGCTACGCTGTTGATGACGCCGAAGCACTCGGAGAACAAATTCATCAAATGCAAATTCGTAAGTGGCAGGACCCGTTGGCTCCGGTTATTGTCAGTCGCGACTTGCATCAACTCCATTTTGAAGTGAGCGTTGCTCAACAACAAGTTTCTGCTCTCCTCAAATGGACTATTACGCAAGAAGATGGTGCCACTCATCAAGGCACGCTGACGCCGATTGAAGGTGAAAAAGTCGCTGAGTCGGAAGTCGATGGCGTCCTGTATCAGCGTTACGGCGTTTCTATTCACCAGCAATTGCCACTGGGCTACCACACGCTAACGTTGAGCAATGCCATTGACGAGGTGATAGCAGAAACATCTGTGATCGTCGCGCCACGGGCTTGTTTTACACCAGATACAGTGAAACAAGGGGCTAAGCTCTGGGGGCCAAGCGTACAGTTGTATTGCTTGCGTTCAACTCGTAACTGGGGTGTTGGTGATTTCACTGATTTGGAGTTTCTAATCCAACAAATTGGTGACAAAGGCGGTGATTTTGTTGGTTTGAACCCAATTCATGCGCTTTACCCATCGAACCCTGAGAGCGCTAGTCCATATTCACCTTCGAGCCGCCGCTGGTTAAACATTGTCTACATCGATGTGACTGCAATTCCAGAATACACGGCCTGCGATGCCGCCAAACAATTGGTCGATAGCGATGCGTTTAAACATCGCCTTGAATTACTTCGCGAAGCCCAATGGGTTGACTATACAGGCGTCATGGAAGCTAAACTCGAAGCGCTTGATTTGGTGTTCGAGACCTTCAAAGAGCAAGAGTTGCGCCGTAACACGAAGCGCGCTCGGGCGTTCCGTGAGTTTGTTAAAGCTGGCGGAGAGAGCTTGTTAGAGCAAGCTAGTTTTGACGCCTTACAACGTCAATTTATCAGCCAAGGTATGAATGCTTGGGGCTGGCCTGCGTGGCCAGAAGAGTACCAAGATTTCAGTAATGAAGCGGTCGCCAAATTCATCAAAAAAGAGAAGAGCAAAGTAGATTATTTTGCCTACTTGCAATTTGTTGCCGATGAGCAGTTGCAAGCGGCAAATAAAGTCGCAGTTGATGCAGGCATGAAGTTAGGTATTTACCGAGATCTAGCGGTCGGTGTCAGTGAAGGCAGCACGGAACTTTGGGCCAATAAATCACTCTATCTACAGGGTGCCTCTGTGGGCGCGCCACCAGATATTTTGGGGCCACTTGGACAAAATTGGGGATTACCACCCATTGAACCAGAAACAGCTCGTCAGCAAGCTTATCAGCCGTTTATCGATCTATTCCGCTCCAACATGCGTCACTGTGGTGCGCTTCGCATTGACCACGTGATGGCATTGCTACGCTTGTGGTGGATTCCAGCAGGCGAAACCGCCGATAAGGGAGCTTATGTTTACTACCCAATCGATGACTTGTTGGCCATTCTGGCGCTGGAAAGTGTCCGCAACGAATGCTTGATCATTGGTGAAGATCTCGGAACAGTGCCTGATGGTATTTTCGAAACATTGCAAGAAAATGGTGTTTACTCGTATCGCGTGTTCTTCTTTGAGCGCTCGAAAGAGGACGGTGGTTTCTATTCACCGCAACATTATCCCGTGCAGGCTATGGCGACGTTAACCACTCACGATATGCCAACGCTCAAAGGTTTCTGGCAATGCGATGACTTGTTGCTCGGTAAAGAGCTGGGACTCTATCGCGATGAAGAAGTATTGCGTAGTTTGTATGCTGACCGCCACGAGTCCAAGCAGCGTATTCTCGATAGTCTGCATGGCATGGGAACGATTCCTCAGAGTGTCTCTACCGATGTCAACTGGGTCGCGATGACAAAAGAGTTGAACTACGGCATGCAACTGCATTTAGCGGCGGGTAGTAGCGCATTGTTGGCGTTGCAACTTGAAGACTGGATTGAGATGGATAAACCCGTCAACGTGCCAGGCACCAGCAGTGAGTATCCAAATTGGCGTCGCAAATTGTCTCGTAACCTCGAAGAGATTTTCGCCGATACCGATATCGAAAGTTTACTCGCAGAACTAACAACAACGCGCGAGAGCGCGAATGGTGTAGGGCTCAAGTGAGCCCTATGATTTTGTGATATCAATGGTTAATTACCATAGTTATCAATAAAGTACGGGCTTTTCTCCGTCAACACGCTAATATTAGTGGCAATAGCCGGGCAGGGAGTCTGTTCGGTAGTTGTCACGAACACGGATATCAGGTGATTTAGATGCTATTAAACCAGCTACAACAGGCACAGTGTGCCAATCCATTCGGTCAGTTGGGGCTTCTTCCTGTGGAAGAAGGTCCTGGCTATGTCCTTAGGGTATGGCAACCACGCGCAACCAAGGTCACAGCAGTGGCTCTCAAGGGCAAAAGGGCGCCTGTTGAACTGGAATGTGTCGATGAAGATGGTTTGTTTGAGGCAGAGTTGCCAAAACTGACCAAGCCTTTTGCATACAAGTTGGTGGTTGAAGCTGGGGAACACGAGTATGAAATTGTCGACCCATACCAAATTCATCACCAAGCCATGTATCACGTTCATCACATGTATCAAGATGTCGCAGATGCTTATGATCACATGGGAGCGCAGTTCCAAACCGCTGAGGTTGATGGCGTTAGTATCGAAGGTGTGCGGTTTGCTGTTTATGCACCCAATGCCCAATCGATAAGCATTGTTGGCGACTTTAATGGCTGGGATGGCCGTTTCCATCCGATGCAAAAACTGGATAACGGCTGTTGGGGCTTGTTTATCCCAGGATTGCAAGCTGGTGAAAAATACAAGTACGAAATGAAAGATCCGCTCGGCAATCGATTACCGCATAAGGCCGACCCATACGGTTACCATGCTGATCAGTATCCATCTCATGCCTCTATCCTATATGATCACTCAAACTATCAGTGGAATGATAGCGATTGGCAGCGCAATAACCTCGACGATAAACGTTTCCGCGCAATGTCGATTTATGAAGTGCACTTAGGTTCATGGCGCCGGGTCATTGAAGAAGATGGTACCGAGCGGCCGCTGACTTATCGTGAACTAGTTGATGAGTTGATTCCTTACGTTAAAGACTTGGCATACACCCACATCGAATTGATGCCGGTTTCTGAACATCCATTTGATGGCTCTTGGGGTTATCAGCCTGTTGGCATGTTTGCACCGACGAGCCGCTTCGGTACACCAGATGATTTCAAGTATTTCGTTGACCAGTGCCACCAAAACGGTATCGGTGTCATTATTGATTGGGTACCGGCTCACTTCCCTGACGATAGCCATGGCCTCGCTCGTTTTGATGGTACCCATCTGTACGAATACTCTGACCCTCGTAAAGGCTGGCACCCTGATTGGAACAGCTGCATTTACGACTTCGGTCGAGACCATGTCCGCCAGTTTCTGGTAGCTAACGCTTTATTCTGGCTCGATCACTTCCACGTTGATGGCTTGCGCGTTGATGCCGTGGCATCAATGCTGTATCTGGATTACTCTCGTAAGGATGGCGAGTGGATACCTAACGTCGATGGTGGCAATCAAAACTATGAAGCCATTAGCTTACTTCGTTGGTGCAACGAAGAAGTCTACAAGCGATTCCCTCATGCGATGACCATTGCCGAAGAATCAACTGCATTCCCAGGCGTCAGTCGACCAACATTTAGTGGTGGCTTGGGCTTTGGTTTCAAGTGGAACATGGGTTGGATGCATGATTCGTTGTCATACATGGAAAAGGATCCGGCTTACCGCAAGTATCATCATGGTGAAATGACCTTCTCAATGATTTACGCCTATGATGAAAACTTCATCTTGCCGTTGTCCCATGACGAAGTGGTCCATGGTAAGAACTCGTTGCTCTATAAAATGCCGGGCGATGAATGGCAACAAGCGGCAAACTTACGCTGTTACACCGCGTTTATGTGGGGCCATCCGGGCAAAAAGCTAAACTTTATGGGCAACGAAATTGCCCAAGGCGCTGAGTGGAATCATTCTGCATCCTTGTCTTGGCACTTGCTTGATTTCCCGCGCCATCAAGGTCAACAAAATCTCACTCGGGCACTGAACAAGCTTTACCAAGCGGAGAACGCGCTGTTTGAGCTTGACGTCTCAGGTGAGGGCTTTGAATGGATATCGCACGAAGACGCTGAATACAGCACCATGGCCTTCGTCCGCAAAGCAAAAAGCACCCAAGACCAAGTTGTTGTCGTGTCCAACTTTACGCCGGTACCACGCGATAACTATCGCTTAGGTGTTAATGAACCGGGTGTTTATGAAGTGGTTCTCAACACTGACCAAGAAGAATTTTGGGGCTCTGGCTATGACGTTGCACAACGGATCGAGGCTGAGCCGCAAGAATGGCATGGTCGAGAGCAGTCAATTGCGATTAATTTACCGCCACTTGCAACAATTTTCTTGAAGCGGGTAGGTTGATCGTATTAACCTCCGTTTAAAAGCAAATAACACAATAAGAATGCCGCTATATGCGGCATTCTTTGTCTTACAGGTACCTTAATCTGTGAAAAAGGCTAACTCTCTTAAGGCTAGTTTTAGTGTTGGCAAGGGCAATGTCTTCCCGCTTGGCGCTACATTAACTGAAACTGGCTGTAACTTTGCTGTACGAGCGCCCGATGCGGCGCAATTGGCGATTTGTCTTTACGACCAAAACGAGCAAGAAATTTGCTGTGTGCCGTTGGAGCATCGCAGTGGTGACGTTTGGCACGGTCATATCGATGGCTTCAAAGCTGGAATGATGTACGGTATTCGCACCAAAGGTGAATATAAGCCGGAAGAAGGCTTGTATTTCGATGCCAACAAACTGCTGATTGATCCCTATGCAAAATCGCTGAACCGTGCACTCAATTGGTCGAATCGTCAATATGAAGGCGATAGCCAGACCATGATTCCTAAAGCTATCCCGGTGCATCCGGATGCTTTTGACTGGCAAGGTGCCGAAAAACCGAATATCCCAGATGCCGACATGATTCTTTACGAAGCTCATGTCAAAGGCATGACCTACCTACTGGATGAGATGCCACAAGACATTCGCGGTACCTACTTGGGCTTGGCGCATCCTGGTGCAGTGAATTACCTCAAGGAACTCGGTGTCACCAGTGTTCAGCTGTTGCCGGTTAGCACCTTTATGTCAGAGGCTTGGTTAGTCGACCGAAAACTAAGTAATTTTTGGGGCTACAACCCCATCAACTTTTTCGCCCCAGATCCCCGTTACGCGGTGGAAAATGCCTACGACGAATTCAAAGTCATGGTCCGTGAGCTGCATAAAGCAGGCATCGAAGTGATCCTTGATGTCGTGTTCAACCACACTGCAGAATCTGGTGGCGATGGACCAATATTGAGTTTTCGAGGATTGGATAATCGATCATCGTATTGGTTTGCACAGCACGAACACAAGGCTGATTACAACCACTACCTGAACCATAGTGGCTGTGGTAATGCAGTGAACCTCGATAACCCAGACACCCTTGCGTTAGTTCTAGATGCATTGCGTCATTGGGCAGTAGAGATGCAAGTCGATGGCTTTCGTTTTGACTTGGCCGTTACTTTGGGCAGAGAACCAGATGGATTCAAGTCCAACGGTGCATTTTTGAAAGCTGTTTACCAAGATCCGGTTCTGAGACATTGCAAGTTCATTGCCGAGCCTTGGGATGTTGGACTTGGCGGCTATCAACTCGGTCAATTCCCCAACAACTGGCTTGAGTGCAACGATCGTTATCGCGATTCGATGCGCTCGTTCTGGCGCGGTGATGCTGGCTATTTGGCAGACTTTGCCACTCGTTTAATGGGCTCTCGCGATATTTTCCATGGTCATCGTCGGCATCCTCATGCCAGCGTCAACTTTATTACTTACCATGACGGTTTTACGCTGCATGACTTGGTGACTTATGAGCAACGCCATAATGAAGCCAACCAAGAAAATTCGCGAGATGGTCATGGTCACAACATTTCCGCTAATTATGGCGTCGAGGGTGAGACTCCTGACCGCGCGATCAATAAGATCAGGCGTCGGCAACAACGTAATTTTATTGCTTCAATGATGTTGTCTCGCGGCGTCCCGCACTTACTCGCCGGGGACGAAATTTCTCGTACCCAGAAGGGTAACAACAATGCCTATTGCCAAGACTCAGATATTAGCTGGATCGATTGGCAATTGAGCAATGAGCAGTTAGACCAACTTAAATTTGTCAAACAGCTTATAAATCTGAGAAAATCCCACGCCATCCTCAATCGTCATTGTGTGCAGGATGATCCATTCTATCAAGGCAACAACCGAGTCAACGTCGACTGGTTGGCAGCTACCGGACGGGCGATGACCCATGCCGAATGGCATGACCCGGCAACACAAGCAGTTGCAACTTGGCTTAAGCCCGACCAAGCTGACGCAGAAGAACAACACCTGCTACTGATTTTCAACGCCAGTCAGTCAACCCAGGAATTTACTTTGCCTGCAAGTTGTCGCTGGAAAGTATTGATCGATACTGATGCTGAAGATGGAATTAAAAATGGTCGAATCCGCTCCAATCGCTACCTAGCCAAAGCGCGCTCAACGGTAGTGCTTGGCGGTCGGCCAATTAGTTAGGCAACGCAGAGTGCCTACCAACACTTCGCCGAATACTGCTATTCGGCGCATTATTATTGCTGGAACAAAAACGCTATGACTCAACAATGTGACATTGGCTTTATTGGCCTCGGTGTAATGGGTAAAAACCTGGTAATGAACTTGGCAGACCACGGTTACACCATTGCTGCTTTCGATCTTGACCAAGACAAAATTGAAGGTGTGTTAAAACAAGATGAATTAGAGCGTGGCGACAAGGCGCCGCGAATTGTTGGTTGTCATACGTTGGAAGAGTTGCTGGCTCACTCTGCTCAACCCCATTTAATCATCTTGTCGGTTCCAGCTGGCAAACCAGTTGATATCGTTTGTGAAAATTTGATGAAGGCTGGGTTGAAAACTGACGCTGTAGTGGTTGATACCGGCAACACCTTGTGGACCGATACAGTCGAACGTACGGCAAAATATGAAGGCCAGTTTACCTTATTCTCAACAGCCGTATCCGGTGGTGAGGTCGGCGCTCGTTTTGGTCCAGCGCTAATGCCTAGTGGCGATGCGGAGCAGTGGCAACGCCTCGCTCCGGTTTGGGAAGCGATTGCTGCAAAAGTTGATGCTAAAACCGGCAAGCCACTGGAATCATTTGTTCCTGGCCAGCCTGTCACCGAAGGTGAGCCATGTGCTGCCTACATAGGCCCTGCCGGTGCCGGTCACTACGTCAAAATGGTTCACAACGGTATTGAGTATGCTGATATGCAGCAAATCTGCGAAGCATACCAAGTCATGCGCGATGTTGCAGGTATGAGCTGTGATGAGATTGGTGATGTGTTCGCCGAGTGGAATCAAGGACCGCTCAATAGCTACCTGATTGAAATTAGCGCCGATATCCTAAAGCAAAAAGATCCGGCTACCGGTAAACCTGTGGTTGATGTGATTCAAGATACAGCTGGTCAGAAGGGCACTGGTTTGTGGACTGCGATCAGCTCATTGGAAGTTGGTTCTCCCAATCCATCGATTGCCCAGTCTGTGTTCGCTCGAGCCCTTAGCTCAATGAAACAAGAGCGCGTTGCGGCCAGTAAGGTGCTCAAAGGGCCACAACCTGAAGCGCTAAACGAGGAACAAAAAGCGCAGTTGATTGCGCAATTGCACGACGCCCTTTATTGTTCCAAG
Source organism: Neiella marina (assembly GCF_002165625.1). Classification (GTDB taxonomy): domain Bacteria; phylum Pseudomonadota; class Gammaproteobacteria; order Enterobacterales; family Neiellaceae; genus Neiella; species Neiella marina. Next base: position 69,319 of record NZ_NGNS01000003.1, on the reverse strand, counting down.
TTGTGTGTTTACGCCCAAGGCTTCCACTTAATGAAGCTTGCTGGTGAACAACAAGGTTGGGATCTCGATTTTGCCTCAATTGCTAAAATCTTCCGTGCTGGCTGTATCATCCGGGCTATCTTCTTGCAATCAATCACCGAAGCTTTTGAGCGCAACGGTGAGTTGGCCAACTTGTTGGTTGATCCATTTTTCGTTGAGCAGATTGAAGAGCGTCAAACGAACTGGCGTAAATCAATTGCTAACGCCATTATCAATGGTATTCCAACGCCAGTGTTTAGCGCATCTTTGGCTTATTACGATACCTACCGAAATGCTGTGGTACCTGCCAATTTATTACAGGCGCAGCGAGACTTTTTCGGTGCTCACACCTTTGAGCGAGTCGATCAACCGGCCGGAGAGTTTTATCACATTGAATGGAGCCAGCCCGAGCGCCAACAAGTTCGCGTGAAGTAACTCGCCAATTGGCCATGCCGTGGTGGCATGGCCTTGTTTTGTTGCGTAATATTTTAATCATTCCCGTTAACAACGCGATCCACCGATGAAAATTTGGGATTGTTATCCTGCATACCTTTGCCAGTCGATGCTGGTTGCTGAGCATCGTGAACTTCACGGCTTATTACAGATTGTTGAGCGTGGCCAAACGGTCAATCAATCCGCTGATCCATACATCGCCAGTTGGCTAGAACATCCTCACGCAATTGCTGCTCGGCATGAACAATTAGTCGAAGAAATGCGTTTACTGGATATTGAGCATAAAAGCCCTGTGACAACTAATGGCTCAGCTATTCAATGGCCTGCGATGAGCAGTGATATTGGCGTTGGCATTCAGTTTGAGCAACTTGCTGCCACCAGCGAAGATGCGCGGCTCAAGAGCCCGACAAAGCCAGATGAGTTGTTGCAACAAAATGCGCTGTCGATTATGGCCAGGGAGCCTTCGTTGTATAAGTATCTACAGCGGGAAAATCAAAGTGGCCGTTTGAAATTGATTGAAGTGCAACGAGAAGTCACAGAAGTGATCAGAAGGCCGGTACAAGTCGAATACTTAGAACGCGTCGTTGCCACTATGTGGCGTTATTGTGAGCAAGCGCCAGAGGCATTTACCTTTTCTAGTAACAGACGAGAACCGCGAAGAAAAATGAAGGCAATTCAATTTCTAGCCAGCAAATACAAGTGGCCAGAACTTTGGCAGACCACAGCATTGACTGATTTGGCATGCTGTCACATTGTTGAATAATTGCAATAGAGGTTGGTAGACAGATGGCTGTCAAAGACAAAAGCGAATTAACTGACGAGCAGTATCGCGTATGTTGGCAACGTGGCACAGAAGCGCCGTTTACCGGTGCCTTTTTACACCATAATGAAGCAGGCCAATATACCTGCTTGTGTTGCGGCAATCCGCTGTTCGATAGCGATGCTAAGTTTGATTCAGGGTGTGGCTGGCCAAGCTTTTATCAATCGATCGAGGGCTCGATTCGATACCTTGAAGATAATAGTCATGGTATGCGTAGGACCGAAGTTCGTTGCGCTAATTGTGATAGTCATTTGGGCCACGTATTTCCGGACGGCCCAGCTCCGACTGGTGATCGCTATTGTATCAATTCAGTGTCGTTGGAGTTTGACGACAACAGTTAACTAGCACTTAAAACGTATAACTGCGCTTAGCAACAAAATTACCTTCGGCTAAATCCTGGGCCAATTGTTCGGCAATTTTCTCTGCTGTTTGTTTGTCGCGAATGGTGAGCACATTGTCTTCTTCAAATTGCTGCAAGTTTACTGGTGCAATTTCTAATTTCTGTGTCACCAAAGTCCAAATATAGCTATGTCGATAATCTTCCAGCTGATAGGTGAGGGTTGCCAGCTGAGTAAAAATACTCTGATCCATCGAATCCGTATTGGGATAAAGCGATAACGCCTTAAGCAGCACCTCTATTGCTTTTTCTTGATCCCGTTGCGCGTAGTGGGCAGCAAGATTTAACTGCAACTCTGGCTTGTTGAGCAGATCGGTATCTTGATAAGAAATGTAGGTTTTATAAGCTTCTTTATCTTGGTTTCGAGTCCAGTGATACCAAAGTAGTTCTGGCATTTTGGCATTGCGGGTTTCTTCGTTCAAATCAAGCAGCATCTGTTCGGCTTTGATGTAACCTTCAACGCGTTGTGACTGACGGATTTTAAGTCGTTTCATTTCCACCTGAGCAGCTAACTCGATGCATGCTCGGTAGTCTTCCCAACCTATCAGTGCGTTGTATAGCGCAGGTTCAGAACGATTGGTGCTCTCTACTTGATAGTCGGCTTTAATAACCACATCGCGTTGTTCTTGACACCAGCCGTCACGGTTTAAACCTTGGCAAATATCTGGGTTGCGTTTACAAATACGCTTAATGCTGGGTTGAGTGTCGCATCCGACAATGAGCAGTGGAAATGCCAACAGCATCGAAACTACAAAGAGGCTCTGCTTGCCGCGAATCATAAGCGATCGAAATCCTTCGATAAATGTTCCTAAAGGCCCGAAGTATGACAGATTTGGGTAATAAAATGTCAAGCTTTACGGTCTGTTGTTTGTGACGATATTTGTTTTGTTGTTTACTGCAAAGAGGCGAGATGAAAAAGATTAAAGAAACATTGGGATCCGTGGCTGTTGTTTTGTTGGTGTTCGTCGCTATCCAATGGTATCGAGAACAACCTATGCTGGTGCAAGGCCAGCAATTAGCCCCTTCTGGACCTCTGCCGATATTGACTACAACAGGTGCTCAACTGGCGCAATCGCCATTGGCCCTAAACCAGAACAAAAAGCTACTGTATTTTTTTGCGCCTTGGTGCGGTGTATGCCGCCTATCAATGCCTGCGGTTGATGCCTTGGCCCAAGAGCATCCCGATGTTGACATTGTAGCTATCGCATTGTCTTATCAAAACGATAGTGAAGTGAGAAATTTTGTCGCCGATTTAGGACTTTCTCTACCGGTTTACCTGGGTAACGAAGTGGTGCAATCACAATTTCAGATATCGGTTTTCCCATCTTTTTATGTCTTGTCTGAGCAACTTGAGGTGATTGAACGAGGTGTTGGTTTTAGCACTAAAATAGGGCTTTCGTTGCGGCTCGGGTTGTGAATGGATCGGCACTAGGAAAACTTGGTCAAATAAGCATCAGAACGTTAAGTTACTTATTTGACGTTGATATTTCAGTTATCCACCAAGTTTGTGGATAACTATGTGAATTGTCATGAAGAGTTAAGCTCAATGCCGCATGGAATCGTGTCAATATGTTTTTTGAAATAGTTCGAAATAATTTTTTTATTTCATAAAAAACATAATCTTAGCCTTGTTGGTAATTTAACATTACTTAAATTGAACAAAAAGTGAACAGCAATTGGTTTGACAAATCCAGCCTGTGCATTCTTTTGGGGCGAATGCGCTAACAGAATGAAAATGGGGTACTTTCTTGACTAGATTTGACCTCATACGACTTTGTCGCCACGCAGCCCTTATCTTTAGTGCGTTAGACAAATTTAATTACGATTATTGTTTGGTGGTAGCGGCTGTTTTTCATAGAATGCTAGCCCCAAAAAGCTTGGATTAGCTCACAAAATGTCGACCTCTTCATCTGCCAATGATCTGCTTAATGGTGACTTGACCATTACCCTCAAAAAAATGACTGCTCCGGTTATCATTGGCATGATCACCATGATGACGTTTAACTTGGTCGATACCTTTTTTATTGGTCTATTGGGTACCCAACCACTGGCGGCGGTGAGCTTCACTTTTCCCGTCACTTTTGCAGTGATCAGCTTGTCGATTGGTTTGTCGATTGGCACATCAGCAGTGATCGCCAAAATCATCGGCCAGGGCGATCAGCAACAAGCGCGCACGTATGCCACTGCAGCACTCTATTTGTCGGCCATACTGGTTGCTTGTATTGCATTGGCTTTCTTCGCTTTTAGCAAGCAAGTATTTTTTGCCATGGGAGCAACGCAGAGCTCTTATGATTTATTGATGGAGTACATGACGGTTTGGCTCTGGGGCTGTGTGTTGCTGATATTACCGATGATATGCAACGCCATCTTTCGTGCCAACGGTGAGACCAAGTTACCCAGTTATGGTATGGCTGGCGCGGGCCTATTGAACGCCATCTTAGACCCGATTCTTATCTTTGGTTTGGGCCCAATACCGGCGTTGGGGATTCAAGGTGCAGCGCTGGCCAGTGTGATCTCCTGGTCTTGTGCATGCTTGCTAATTTTCTACGTTTTAGGGGCGCGACAAAAAAGAATTTACTTTTGGCCTCGTGATTTGATTGCAACCCTTGCCGCCAGTCGACAAATCCTCGCCATAGGCCTTCCCGCTGCCGGTGCTAACATGTTAACTCCGCTGGCCATGGCTGTGATGACGGCTATTGCTGCCAGTTACGGTGAGCCTGTGGTTGCGGCTCTGGGGGTGGGGAGCAGAATAGAGTCAATAGCAAGTATCGTCATACTCGCGCTGTCGATGACTTTGCCGCCGGTGATTAGTCAAAATTTTGGGGCGCGACAAATTCAACGAGCCCATGACGCATATCGAATTGCAGCAAAATTTGTCATTGTTTGGCAGCTTGTCATGGCGCTCGCGCTTGCTATCACTGCATATTGGTTAGCACAAGTATTCTCGTCTGACCCGGAAGTCCAGCAGGTATTGCGCTGGTACGTCGTGATTATGCCAATAGGGTATGGCCTGCAAGGTATTGTGATCTTGGCAAACTCGTCCTTTAACGCATTGCACAAACCGAATAATGCGCTGTTGTTAAGCATCATTCGCTTCTTCGTTTGTTACATTCCGCTCGCTTACATCGGTGGCATGCTAATGGGGGTGTATGGGTTATTCATTGGTAGTGTCATTGGCAACATTGTCACGGCGTTCATTGCGTGGCGGTGGATAAATGGTACATTTAGTCGCTTTGAGCAACATTCAAACGTAATGGGTGAGCCACAATTATGACTAAGGCGTTTGAGCTAGTTTCGAAATACCAACCAGCCGGTGATCAGCCGCAAGCAATTGCGGAGTTAATTGATGGCTTGGAATCGGGTTTAGCATGCCAAACATTACTTGGGGTGACCGGCTCAGGTAAGACTTTCACAATGGCCAACGTCATCGCGAATACCAATCGGCCAGCGATCATTCTGGCCCACAACAAGACCTTGGCGGCGCAGTTGTATGGTGAGATGAAAGAGTTTTTTCCCAACAACGCTGTTGAATACTTTGTTTCTTATTACGATTACTATCAACCCGAAGCTTATGTGCCGTCGACTGATACCTTTATTGACAAAGATGCATCGATAAACGAACACATTGAACAAATGCGTCTGTCGGCTACCAAAGCGTTGCTCGAGCGCCCAGACGTGATTCTGGTCGCTTCGGTATCGGCAATTTACGGCCTTGGTGATCCTGATGCCTACCTGAAAATGATGTTGCACCTACGGCGCGGCGATATTATCGATCAGCGGGCGATTCTGCGCCGCCTTGCCGAGTTGCAGTACACTCGCAATGACATCGATTTTCAACGCGGCTGTTATCGTGTTCGCGGTGAAGTCATTGATATCTTTCCAGCAGAATCGGACACCTATGCCATTCGAGTTGAACTATTTGACGACGAAATTGAACGGCTGAGTGAGTTTGATCCATTGACTGGGGCCGTTGAACGAGATTTGGCCCGCTTTACCGTCTACCCCAAAACCCACTATGTCACCCCACGTGAACGGATTCTGCAGGCCATTGACGATATCAAGGTTGAGCTGAAGTCGCGAAAGGAAGAGCTTCTCTCCGCTAGCAAGTTGGTTGAGGAACAACGGTTAAGTCAACGCACTCAGTATGATATTGAAATGATGCAGGAGTTGGGCTATTGCTCCGGTATTGAAAACTACTCGCGCTATTTGTCCGGCAGAGCACCGGGCGAGCCGCCTCCGACCTTAATGGATTACTTGCCTGATAACGCCTTGCTGATTATCGATGAATCCCATGTCACCGTGTCGCAGGTCGGCGCCATGTACAAAGGCGACCGGGCACGCAAAGAAAACCTCGTGACTTACGGCTTCCGATTACCATCGGCGTTGGACAACCGACCACTGAAATTCGATGAGTTTGAGAGCATTTCGCCGCAAACCATTTATGTCTCGGCTACACCGGGTCAATATGAGCTGGATAAGTCAGAGGGCGAGGTGGTTGAGCAGGTTGTTAGGCCGACGGGGCTTGTCGATCCAGAAATCGAAATCAGACCGGTCGCGACTCAAGTTGACGACTTAATGTCTGAAGTGCAGCTTCGAATCGATAAGCAGGAACGGGTGCTGGTAACCACCCTCACCAAGCGAATGGCAGAGGACTTGAGTGAATACCTCACCGAGCATGGTTACCGGGTGCGCTACTTGCATTCCGATATTGATGCCGTTGAACGCATGGAGATCATTCGTGATCTGCGCTTGGGAGAGTTTGATGTACTGGTTGGCATCAACCTGTTGCGGGAAGGGCTGGATATGCCGGAAGTATCGCTAGTAGCGATACTCGATGCTGACAAAGAGGGCTTTTTGCGCTCCACTCGCTCGCTTATCCAGACTATTGGTCGGGCGGCTCGAAACCTCAACGGCAAGGCCATTCTATATGCGGATAGAGTAACTGCAGCGATGAAACAGGCGATTGATGAGACTGAACGCCGCCGGGCCAAGCAGATTGCTCACAATGAAGCGAACGGTATCGTCCCGCAGGCACTCAACAAGAGTGTCACAGATATTATGGATATCGGTCAGCCATATCAGAAGTCAAAGAGTAAGAAGCTGGCGAGAGCAGCAGAGCCAGAGGCAGATTACAAGGCATTAATGAGCCCTGAGGCGATTATGGCGGAAATCACTAAGCTCGAAGGACAAATGTTCGAGCACGCCAAGGCGCTTGAGTTTGAAAAGGCTGCTGCGGTCCGAGACCAAATCCAACAACTGCAGCAAAAAATGATCGCGAGCTCTTAACCTATTGACATGACTCTGCCGAAATCATTGCAGCAGAGTCATGTGGCTTTCATCAGTGAATAGTGCCGGTTTCTACCAGTGATTTGAGCTTGTACAAGCCTAAATCAAATGATGGTCCTACCATCCCATCCATAAAGAGTGCCAAGTAAGGACCAAAAATAGGCGTGCTCACTTCGCCTTGCATGGTCCAAATTACTTTAATTTGGCCGCCGTCAAGTGGCTCATATTGAATGGCTCCCTGAGCTTTGTCTGCTTTCTGGTTAAACCAAATGTCGTAGCTGACCCCTGTTTGCTCATTGACCTGGGTGAACAGTAGTTCGCCGTTGCCGCTTTCTCCCTGCCAGCTTTGAAAAGCTCCCGGACCAGCGGTAATTGAGCCCAAGGTGACGGCCATCGTAGGATCAGCCTCAAGCCAAGGTGACCACACTTGCCATTGCTCTAAATCTTGAACATAAGCGTGTAGGGTGGCTAAATCTGCATCGACGATAGTAAATCGTTCTATTCGATAGTCTTTAGGTAAAAATAGCCCTGTGACCATAATGATGACCCACAGGCCGATGAGACTCTTTAAAATCAGTTTCACGCGTCGTTCCTTTGCGTTGGATAGTAGACGGCATGCTAACTAAATCCGGTACTGACAATCAACGAGATTTCAGTTGTTCTCCGGAGGTGACGCCACAATGGGCAAAAAGTTGTTGCCATTGCTTGCTATGAGCTTTGATCACTTCAACAAAGCGTTGCTGTTGATGTATTTGGTGAAAGCGCACTTGATAGTGACTTGGGGTGTTGGTAAGTAGCTTTAACATCAGCGGCGTTAAACGGTCGCTGGCTCGTTTGACTTCGCCCAGCAAAGGTTGAATAGTGCCGAGGTAATATTGGCCAAAGAAGGCTTTGGTTAGTTTGCTCGACCGGTTGTGTTGACCGTCATTGCACAGCTGCTGATTGGCCTGCAAAAGCGCACTGGACATTGACAAACTGGCTATGGCTTGGTGTTGACTGTGAAGTATTTGCGGCACCACATCAGAATGAAACAACACTTTGAGGTGTTGCTCAAACAAGTCTGAATCCCAGTTAAGCGCCGACAACTGGTTGTTATCTGATTGCGGGTTGGCCAACACAGCAATGGCTTCTGATACCGTGATCAGGTATTGCAATGCTTGCTCCACCGCGGTGATTTCGGAGTCACCTTGTTGACCAAAATCGAAATGAGAGTGAGCAGGTGTCACCAATTTGGTGAGTGCAGGCTCCTTTAACCACATATGTTGCCAAACTTGACGTAGCTGTTGACGTTTGTGACTGAGTAGCTCTAATAACAAATCTCGTGTCTCTGTTGGCTGCGTGTCAGACGCACATCGCATCAGAGCTTGTAGCATATCGATTTCGTAACTGAGTCGGACCGACGGCGATTGCACCCGCCCTAAGTTACTGTTGCGTTCGGCGAGACGATCATTGAGCTGACATGGCTTAAGTTGCCACCATTGGCGCACAGATAACTGGTAGGCCTGCATCGCGCTCGCGGTAGCGCGGCCAGAGAGCGGGGTTAATTCCAGTTCTAATGGTGTGAATGCAACCGGCTCGGTAGACAGTACACGAGCCAGTCGGTTGGGATAATCTTGCAGCAGATAATCTGAGTCCGATGCACGATATATAGTTAGTACGAGCCAGACGCCTGCCGCAAATAATGCCAACAGGACCATGGCTTTGACTGCTGCAGAAGTTAGCTTAGTTGCCATTCTGGGTTTGCGAACAACTTGCGACGGCAATAACGCAGACGCAGCGATAGCAACACAGCGGCTGCGGTGAGACCAACACAGAAGCCGATCCAAAAACCATATGGGCCCATCGCTGGCACAATGATGTCTGTCATAGCCAGTACGACGCCTACCACCAAGCCACAACACCAGTATGCAAACAATGTGATGTACAAAATACCTTTTGAATCCTTAAATGCTCGCAACGCACTCACTCCAATTACTTGGATGGTATCGGACAACTGATACACAGTCGCCAACACCAAAAGGCTAGTGGCAAGCTCAATGACTGCCGCATCATTGGTGTATACATCAGCAATCAGATGCCTAAAAATTAATGTAAACGAAGCCGTGCAGGCGACTAGTGCCAAACCGACTCCAAGCCCTGTTTTGTACGAGAAAAAGCAGCCAGTTGGATCGCGCTGCCCCAATCGATAGCCCATGCGAATGGAGATCGCCATGCCAAGTGACATCGGTAACATGAAAATAATCGAGCTGAAGTTAAGTGCGACCTGATGACCGGCAACGACGGTCGCTCCCATCGGTGCTAGCAGCACTGCAACGACGGCAAATAAGGTCACTTCAAAGAAAAATGCCAACGCCATCGGAAAGCCAATTTTGAATAATGCCAACATCGCAGACCAATTGGGTCCTTGAATCGCCGACAACAAATGGTAAGGCCGATAAAAGTGATGGTACCGTACGCATAGCAACATGCCTGCAAACATCAGCCATTGAACAATTGCAGTTGCAACACCACAGCCAGCACCTCCCATTGCCGGAGCGCCCCAAGCGCCATAGATAAAGGCGTAATTCAGCGGGATATTGAGTAGCAAGCCGAGTACGCCAATCCACATGCTCGGCTTGGTAAAGGATAAGCCCTCTGAGGTATTGCGAAGCACCAAGTAGCCAGCGAAACCTGGAGCCCCCCAAATCACTGCATCGAGATAGCCATAAACCAACGACTCCAGGTCGGCTTCTACCGTCATCTGAGCCAAGATCATTGGTGCCAATTGCACCAATAGCATGGCACCTATGGCACATATCAGCGCCAGCCAGCCGGACTGCCACATATCGTTTGGTACTTTATCAGGCTGTTGTGCCCCTAAATGACGAGAAATAATCGGCGGCAATGCCATCAATACGCCCATCACCAACAATATGGCAGGAAACCAAATACTGTTAGCGACAGCGACCGCCGCCAAATCAGTGGCACTGACTTGACCTGCCATCATTGCATCGATAAAGCCCATCAAAGTAGCGGCTACTTGCGCGGCGACAATGGGCGCAGCGAGACGCACGAGATGGCTGACTTCAGCGCGCCGTGAATAGATTTTGCTTGATTGCATACTACCTTGAATCCAAACGAAAGCGGGCCTGAGGGCAGGCCAGATGAATATGATAAGCTTGGCGCCAAGTTTATCAGAAGGGGGCGCTATGTTTACCGGAATTGTGCAAACAAAAGGGACAGTATTGCGAGCTGATGTCATTGATCAAGTGATGCAACTTGAAATCCAATGGCCTTCGGCCGATATGCTATCCGGCTTGGCTTGCGGTGCCAGCATCGCCGTTAATGGCGTTTGTTTGACCGTTGTATCATTTGACCACAATGTGGTTCGTTTTGATGTCATTGATGAGACGCTGAGGCTGACCAATTTAGCGGCGCTTAATTCTGGGGATGCGGTCAACCTTGAGCGAGCGGCGAAATTTGGCGATGAAATTGGTGGTCATTTGTTATCTGGTCACATTCATTGCCAAGCCGAGCTGATCGGGCGCGAGGAGAGTGCAGGCAATTTAGCGCTGCAATTAAAAGTCGCCACCAAACATCAGAAGTATATTCTGAGCAAAGGCTACATCGCCGTTGATGGCATCAGCTTAACCATTGGTGAGCAAGTCGACCAAGGCCAATTTAGCCTCCACCTAATTCCTGAAACAAGGACAATCACCACTATTGGGGACAAGCCTGTCGGCAGTTTGTTCAACATCGAAATAGACAGTCAGACCCAAGCCGTTGTCGATACAGTTGAGCGAATCCTAGCGGCACAACGCAATAGTGGCCGATAGCGCAATTAATAGTACTGTTCATCATCTGCATCGATGGTCACACGAGCTTGTTGCTCGATATCATCATAATCCAATCGGACATGATAGCAGGTACAGCAGTTGGGGCAATCATCGTAATAATCTTGGCTGCCGCGCGAGTAATCGAGATCGATCACAAAGGAGTGGCCACAGGTAGGGCAACTGATACCGCGTCTGGTTAAGTCCATACCGAACTCCTGAGCTTGTCAGCATGTTGAGCGAGAGGAAATAACTATTGCCTATTAAAAACTAGACCAAACTAGCGCCACCATCCACCGCTAAGATCTGGCCAGTAATGTAGTTCGCCGTGGTTAAAAACATCACAGCATTGGCGATGTCATTCGGTGCGCCGAGTTGTTGCAGTGGTATTTCCTTCACACGCTGCTGCTGTTGCTCGGGCGTCATTGTTTGCGGCCACAAAATGGCTCCTGGAGCGATGCCATTAACCCGTATGTTCGGTGCCAGCTCCAACGCTAAACTCTTCGTTAAACTGGCTAGTGCAGCCTTAGCCATGCAATAGACCGCGTGGTTGCGATAGGGTTTGGTGGCGTGGATATCAATCAGGTTGACGATCGAGCCCTGACTTTGGTTGAGCAATGGAACAAGCTGCTGGCTGAGTAACAATGGCGCTTGGGCATTGATCGCCATCAGATCGTGAAAATTGTTGAGGTCACATTGGCCAACTGTAGTTGGATAGAAGTTCGATGCGTTATTGACCAGCACATCTAAACGGCCGAGCTTGTTGCTGACAAAGTCAGCTAGTTGTTGATAAGTGTCGGGTAACGACAAATCTCCGCCGATCAAAGACGCGCTATTTGCCCGTTGTTGGTTGAGCGAATGGACTAATGCGAACGCGTCGGTTTCAGCGCGGTTGTAGTGTATAACGACATGATACTGCTGCTGATGAAAAAGCAGCGCTATTGCTTTACCAATGCGTTTGGCGGCGCCGGTAATAACAACAACTGGTTGCGTTTGTGTCATGGTTAGAAATCAAAGCCTAACTGCGACAGCAACGTCTGATTAACCTGCTCTAAGCTCGTTACCTTGGTATCGGCGATACCATATTGTGGCTTTTCAAAACTGATCTGCGGAGGTACTGCGATGGCTGTCATGCGAGCTGCTTTGGCTGCCGTTAAGCCGGTGACTGAATCTTCGATGGCCAAGCAGTCGAGCGGGTCGACTCCCAATGCTGCGGCACAATCGAGATAGACCTGCGGATGTGGTTTGCCGTAAGGCAAGATCTCCGCACTATTAACGGCATCAAATTGACCTTCGATACCAAGTCGCTCAATCACATTGTCTGCCATGCTGAGCGGTGAACTGGTGGCTAAGCCAACGGTTATCCCTTGTTCTTTGATCAACTGAAGGAGGGCGTGGAAACCGGGCAGCGCCTGGCCCTGTTGACTAACTAGTTGATTTACTCGCGCCAACATTTCGTCGACTAGGACTTGTTTTGGAGTGTCACAGCGATATTGCTTAAACCAATAATCGACCACCAGATCGATTCTCAATCCCATGGTTTGAAGCGTCATGTCTGCGCTAACCGGAACACCGTAGCGCTGGAAAACTTCAACTTCCGCCTGTTGCCAAAACGGCTCAGAGTCGATGATGACGCCGTCCATGTCAAAAATGATTGCTTGCATGTTTTTGCTCAGTAAGTCAGTGAAGGAGAGGGCTGGTACTAGCTAGCCCTCGATAATCATTACTGCTCGTTACAGATAAGAGCAACAGTAATCGGTGAGAGATTCAACCTGAATATCAAACGACGAGTTGGCTGGAACATCAAATGACTGGCCTGCAGCAACCGTTAACCATGAGGTAGCACCGGGCAATTTAACCTGCACTGTACCGGCGAGGATTTCCATTAGCTCTGCGGCTTCGGTACCAAAAGTGTACTCACCAGGAGCCATCAGCCCCAAAGTCTTTTTACTGCCGTCAGCAAACAAAACGGTGCGACTCGATACCTTGCCGTCGAAATAGATATTGGCTTTTTTGATGATTGAAACATTATCAAATTGGCTCACAAAACTGCTCCTTGCTAATTCAGGGTGAGGGTTATTGTTGTTTGATTGGTATTGGTGAGGTTTTCTCCAATACGGCCCTGCTTATACCCTGATTAGCCAAAAAATGCCATTAGCTGGCCGAAGCGAGCAACGAAAAACGAAACTCAGAGCCAACGTTTTGTTCTGAAATAACCTCAATGCTGGCTTGGTGAAGTTGCAATATTCGCTTGGTAATAGCTAGGCCTAAGCCACTATGAATCCGCTTGCCATTGGCACTATTGCTGGCGCGAAAATGAGGCTCAAAAATATGGGCTAACTCGCTTTTGGGGATGCCACAACCAGTATCAATGACGGCAACTTCAAGCTTGTCGCCGCGGGCACTGAGTTGGACCGAAATAGTATCGCCATGGTCGCAGTGACGAATAGCATTATCGATAAGATTGGTAAACACCCGTTCTAAGCGCTGGATGTCGGCCGTGACCATCAGTGATGGATCTTGTGGCGACACACTAATCGACACTTGTTTTTCGAGCGCCTGCAAGTGCAGTTTTTGAATCACATCCTGAATCAGTTCAGCGATTGCCACCGGCTCTAAGTTCAGGGTGACGTTATCGCCATCGAGGTGGGCCAGCTCAAAAAGTTGCTCCACCAACTGGCTGGTTTTACGTGCATTATCCAAGGCAATTTGAATCAGCTGTTGGCTTTGCTCGTCAGTCAGTTGTTGGCGCTTTAGTTGCCAAGTTTCAAGATAGCCCTGTAAAGCGGCGAGCGGCGTTCGTAAATCATGAGAGACGTAGGAAACCATCTCGCGCCGCAATTGGTCGGTGCTTTGGACCTTACGATATTGGCGATCGAGTGTCGCTGCCATGGTGTTAAAGGCAGTGCCAAGTTTCTGGATCTCATCGTTAGAGTCCTGTTGCCATTTATTGACTGCCGTCATACCGCGTTCGAAACCATGGCGCTGTAATGCCATCATGTCGTTGGCTAAACGGCGCAACGGTCGAGTTAACAAGGCAAAAATCAATAACACCAACAACAGACTAAAAGTCAGCGTCAACGCAATCCCCCAAACGCCCAAGGTCATGATTTTGCTGTTGCGGATAACATCGGCAATATTGTCGTATATTTCACCACCAATAATGATGTACAGGTAGCCTTTGAGTTGTTCGTTTTCGTAGATTGGGGCAGCAGAAAATATTTTCTGTTTGAGTGGGTTACGTGGGTCGTCGCCGAGAATCGGCATGGGCGATTGTTGGGCGATGAACTGCTCGACTTGGGTCAAATCAATGTGTTCTCGTTTGACCTTGCCAGGCTCGGCTGAGTAGGTCAGTACTTTGCCTGCTGGGTCAATAATGTAGAACTCAAAGCGAGGCCCTAAAATCATCATGGTGTGGAATGCTTGTTTAATGGCTTTCTGGTTTAAGTCGCCTTGCACAAACAACTCAGTGTCATGAACTAAGTGCTCTGCCAGCTGGGCATGGAGCTTTTGTTCAACCTCTTGTTGATAACGGCCTGATACATTGTGCGCAAGCAATAATAGCAAAGCACCGATGACGACAAAGCAAATCAGTACGGCAATGGCTAGCTTGCTGTAAAAAGAAGATAAAAATTTACTCATCATTGAATTTGTAGCCCACGCCCCACACCGTGATCACATATTGCGGTTGCGATGGATTGGCCTCAAGTTTGGTCCGAAGACGGTTAATATGAGAGTTCACTGTGTGCTCATAACCTGAATGTTTGTAACCCCATATTTGATCGAGTAATTGAGTGCGGCTAAACACCATGCCGGGGCTGCTCGCCATGTGATACAACAAATCAAATTCTGTCGAGGTCAACTCAATGACTTTGCCATGGCAACAGACAATTCGTTTGGCGCTATCAATGCTCAGTGCGCCAAACGTCAATTTGGCAGCAGCAGGCGTTTGTTGCGCTGCTTGATTCATTGCCATTCGTCGCAGCATTGCCTTTACTCGGGCTTGCAATTCCCGAACACTAAATGGCTTAGTCAGATAGTCATCCGCACCCATCTCAAGGCCTACCACACGGTCAGCCTCGCTATCCCGAGCGGTGACCATCAAGATTGGTGTGGCATTTTGCTGAGCACGGAGATCACGACAGATCTCTAGGCCATCTTTTTCCGGCAACATTAAATCCAATACGATCAAATCGTAAGCATCTTGCTGGGCGCGGCGCCAGCCGCTTGAGCCATCTGAACAGCTATCTACCTGATGATTTAAGTCTTGCAGGTTCATGCTGATCAGCTGATTAATGTCATGGTCATCTTCTATTACCAGAATACGAGCGTTCATCGCCGCTGCTCCCTGTTGCTGTGGTCGCTAAGCAGACGATGGTGCCATGCGTTAGTTCACGCATGGCACGGTCAGGCATCAGTTCATTCGGGTGACAGTGACTTTGCCAACGATTGAATCGAAGCGATGCCATGGCGACAGAGCCGACATAGAATCATCTGCTTGAGTAACCAGACCGGGGTGGCGGCTGATTTTATTCATCACGTCGTCACGAATTGCAGAAAAACCTTCACCACCACCAGCAGGTCCGGGAATTGACGCCGCTGTTTCGCTGTTGAATTCGGTGCCTGCATCATAGGTATTGAGGTACCAAGTCATGCTTTCATTATTTGCAAGGGCGCTAATATCGACTGAGTTTACGCCCGCGAAAGCATCATTGGTGTTAACCAACATGGTGGTTGCTGTCAGACGCATCATGGCCATATCTTCGGTGCTGATCATCACCGTTTCACTCGTTCCGGGCATGATGATTCCGGCGCCAGCGCTGACCGGGAGACCAGCGACGGCATCAAGCAATACGCTGTTGTCGCCACTTTCCGCCATCATCTCAATACCATCTGAGGCGGCTTCACCAATGCGCCACAGCATCTGGTCGCTGCCGTGTAAAACCACGGCTAAAGGTGAAAAGGGTTGCGCTGCCGTGAGATTTACCACCGTGACTTGGTATTCATAAACGGGCGTCATGTCCATATCGGTGTCTTGGGTGCTAGCGGAGTTATTGCTACTACCACCACAACCAGCCAAGGCTAAAGACGTCGCGATTGCTAAACCGCTTACCAGGTAATTGTTCATCGTCGCCTCCCGTTACTTGACGGTTACGGTTAGTTTGGCAACCGGGTTAAGCCAACGATGAATACGGCTATCCAAATCACTCATGCCACCTTCTGGATCGCTATCGCCAACATTACCGGGGTGGATATGGATCATGGTGTTGACTTCCTCGGCAATCACACCAGTTGCGCCCATACCGCCATTGCCACCAGGATTTGCTGGGATACCAGGTGCGCCAGGCATGCCGCCGCCGTTAACAATCTCATCATTAGCTTCGGTGCCGGCGTCGTAGCCGTTTAAATACACAGTGTAGGTTCCGGCTTGCTCAGGAATGGTCCAGCTGTTTAGACCGACAAAACCATCGTTGGTGGGCAATAGCATGGCAACGACTGTCAGCGCAGTATTAGTGCCAGTATCCCAATCCGTCACCATGGTGTAGCTCGCGGGGGCTAGTAAGCCGCCAGCCGGATTGGCTTGTGAGCTTGCGCCAATAGAATCTGCAATCGACACAAGGCCGGCAATGTCGCCTCCCTCAGCCATCGCTTGTAATTCAGGGCTAGCCATTTGACCGGCTTGGAACAAGCTGTACTCTGGGCTATGGGCTGTGGCAAGAATAGGGGTGAAGTAGATCCCTTGGGTTAGATTGGTGATTTTGACGTCGATAACCTGCGCAGATGCCATTAATGGAGTAGCAGACATGAGCAGCGCAGCGATTGTTGAGGTTGATTTCAACATGAGTGGTTTCCTTTCTTTGTTGCCGTTTGGGTTAGCTATAAAGCTATGAAAGGAAAATCCCGACCGAGTCACATGTTTATCACATTAGTATCACGAACTATTACGTTTTGATCGCACGCTGTTTTAGGTTATTGGCTTGGCTAAAGGTGGTTCTGTCTGCGCTGAAGCTGCCAACCGTTGCCGTTTGTTATAAACTATGCGGCATCAAACACTTCCAAGTTTTATCGATCACAGGAACTTCGATACGTGACTCAAACTCTGACAATTCGCCAACCCGATGATTGGCACATTCACCTGCGTGATAATGCCATTATGCAAACTGCGGTACCTGCAACAGCAGCAGTTTTTGCTCGCGCCATTGCAATGCCAAACCTGCAACCGCCCGTGGTATCTGCTCAAGAAGCAATTAGTTATTATCAGCGCATTAAATCCTGTGTGCCTGCAGGTAATTCATTTGAACCTTTGATGACACTTTATCTGACTGACCATACCACTCCAGAAATGATTGTTGAGGCTAAGCAAGCAGGTGTGGTTAAAGCCTGTAAACTATATCCTGCCAATGCGACAACAAATTCTGCTCACGGTGTCACTGATCTCGGACTACTAAAAGAGACATTCGCAACGATGGAAGAACAGGGCATATTGCTGCTTGTTCATGGCGAAGTCACCGAATCTCATATTGATGTATTTGATCGTGAGAAAGAATTCATTGATCGTCATATGACCAAAATTGTTGCTGACAACCCAAATCTGAAAGTGGTGTTTGAACACATTACCACCGCCGATGCTGCAGAGTTCGTCGCCTCTACCTCTGCCAATGTGGGGGCGACAATTACACCGCAGCATTTAATGTACAACCGTAATGATTTGTTGGTTGGTGGCGTGAAACCGCACAACTACTGTTTACCAGTGTTAAAACGCAATACCCACCAACAAGCCCTGCGTGAAGTGGTTGCAACGGGCTCCGACAAGTTCTTTTTGGGTACGGATTCAGCGCCTCATTTGAAACACGCAAAAGAGAGCAGCTGCGGCTGCGCTGGTTGCTACAGCGCGCCAGCTGCGCTAGAACTTTATGCCCACATTTTCGATGATATTGGTTGTTTAGACAAGCTGGAAGGCTTTGCTAGCCTTCATGGCCCCAAGTTTTACGGCCTGCCGGTTAACGACAAAACTGTTACTTTGGTCCGAGACCCTTGGCAAATGCCTGAATCAGTCAAGGTAGGCAGTGACGACATGGTGCCGTTTTATGCAGGCCAAACACTCAATTGGCAAGTGCAACGCTAGCCGAAGTTTTTTGTTTCAACGGGTAGGCGGCATTTAACCGCCTAGTCGAACTCTCTTTACCAATCTTTTAATCCCTTTATGCGATGTCGTGCTTGCGCTTAATGCTTTGCCTGCGTCACATCACATTATTTTCTTACAGTGTTTGTTCATTTAATTTTTATATAGTCATAATGACTACAACTTGATAAGTTAAATAGGCATCGTTACTTAGCGCCACCGGCAATATTGATTGCTACCTAGGTAACGCTTACACAATTAATGGAGATCAGTTCGTATGAAAGTTGCCGCAATGAGCGCTTTGAGCTTGATAATGATGTTGTCGGGCTGCAGTGAGTCGATTCAACCGAGCGTTAGCGATGAAGGGCTCAAAGATGCCTATAAAAACCACTTTATGATCGGTGGGGCGTTAAACAAGCCTCAAGCTTTGGGTTACGAGCCAGGCGCCCTAGCTGTAGTGAATAAGCATTTCAACACGATCACTGCTGAAAATGAAATGAAGTGGGAGTCGCTGCAGCCTGAGGAAGGTAGGTTCACTTTCGATGTTGCCGATCAAATGATCGCACTGGCACAAGCAAATGATATTTTCGTTGTTGGTCACACCATGCTCTGGCATCAACAAACTCCTGACTGGGTGTTTACTGACGAAGCAGGCGAGCTTGCCCCAAGGGAGCTAGTACTGCAACGACTAGAAACCCATATGACCACAATAGGCAAACACTTTGGCGAGCGTGTGCAAGGTTGGGATGTTGCTAACGAAGTGTTTAATGATGATGGTACGTGGCGTGACTCTAAATGGTATCAAACGTTGGGCAATGATTACGTTGCGGAAACGTTCAAATTAGCCGATAAAGTAGCGCCACATGCTGAGCTTTACTACAACGACTACAACTTGTTTAAGCCGGCTAAGCGCCAAGCCGTAGTAAACATGGTAAAAGATTTACAGAGCCGCGGTATCCGTATTGATGGCGTCGGTATTCAGGGCCACTATGGACTTGGCTATCCGGATCTCAATGAGCTTGAAGCATCAGTTAAAGCCTTTGCCGCTTTGGGTGTGAAGGTTATGTTCACCGAATTAGATATCTCGGTATTGCCATTCCCAGAAGAACAAGAGCAGGGTGCTGACGTCAGCATTGATTTAGCACTACAAGAAAAGCTAAACCCATACGTCGACGGTATGCCTGAGGCTGAATTGAAACAGCTGAATGATTACTATGTTGAACTGTTTGCCATGTTCTTGCGTCACCGTGACGCTATCAGCCGAGTAACTTTCTGGGGAGTTAATGATGGTCAATCCTGGCGCAATTACTGGCCGATGCAGGGGCGGACTGATTATCCGTTGTTGTTTGACCGTGACAACCAGCCGAAAGCAGCAGTGCAGCAACTCATCGATATGGCGAAACGACAATAACTGAGTTCCGACGAATCAAGCCCGCCGATGCGGGCTTTTTTGTCGCGATATTAAACTGGACAGCGAAGCGGGTAATTGCTTAGTGCTCGTTCGACTTCTTCGGCTGCATATTGCTGCAGCCGCGCAACACTTTCTAAGCTGTAATATGCGATGTGGGGCGAAAGAAATGCCCGGTCACAAGCATAAAGGGGGTGATTTTCGGCCAGTGGTTCTTGCTCAAAAACGTCGATGCCGGCGAAGGCAATGCTGCCGTGTTTAAGAGCTTGTGCAAGCGCATGAGTATCCACCAGAGCGCCACGAGATGTATTGATCAACACTGCGCTTGATTTCATTTGTTGTAGCCGTTGAAGATTAACCAAATGTTCTGTGTCTGGCGTCAAAGGCAGATGGAGACTGACAATGTCTCCTTGCACAAAGGCTTCATCTAAGGTCACTTTACTGATTCCGAGTGCCGCTAACTCTGCCGCCTCGATAAAGGGATCATAAGCAATGAAGGAAAAACCGAAGGGCCGCAAGCGCTCAATCAAGGCCTTACCGATTCGCCCAGCCCCTACAATTGCAACAGTCATTTGAGAATAGGAATGCAGAGCGGTTGCAGTGCTCGCTGGCCAGTTACCGGCTCGGATTTGTTGATCCCACCAAGGCAGATGTCGCCCCAGCGACAATGCTAGTGATGCGGCATGTTCTGCCACTTCAGATATTCCATAATCGGGCACATTGCACACGGCAATGCCATGCTTTTGAGCTGAATCCAAATCAATTGAATCGACACCAATCCCATAGCGAACAATAACCTTACAGCGTTTTAAGTTGGCCATGACCTTATCGGTTATTTGGGCGTACTGAACAAAGAGCGCATCGGCATCGGCAGCAGCGTCTATTAACTCCTGTTCGCCAAGGCATTGATGTATTGCCAGTTCGTAACCATTGCGATCGCACATTGCTTGTTCATGTGCAAATGACTCAAAGGTGCAGTCTGTCACAACTACTTTCATATATGGGCCCTCAACAGCGCGGTATTGTTGGAATTATTTGTCTCTCTGGAGACTAAAGCGGTTAGTTGATGAATATTTGGTCCAGATCTCAATATTGATTTTCATTTCGATAAAACCAGCGTTAGCGCTTTAACAAATTGTTGGTTTAACGTTATGCTGACTAACAGTTGTTAACGGTAACAGTTTATTCCGGCGCTCTCAAATTAATTAGTTTTCGCCCCCCCGAAACGGTGCATTTATTAATTTAAGTGTGGTTTAAAAGCGACATGCGTGTGTGCGTGCGCATGACTTTAGAGAGCGCTGTTTTTAATATCATTGTTAACGCAATCATATATTGTTGCGGTAACAAGTCGCAGGCAAAGAACTGCAGCTAATAATAACGATAGGGCGACTGGAGAGGGGAGAACGATGAGAGGACTAGCCGGCAAAAGAGCCATTGTCACCGGAGGTGCCCAAGGTATTGGCAGGGCATGCGTCGAGTCACTGCTTGCTCATGGGTGCCAAATCACCATCAGTGATATTGAGCAACAATCTGGCCTTGATGCTGTTGATGAGTTGCGTGGTCAAGGTGGTGATGTTCACTTTCTCCATGGCGATATGGGGGATGATAAGTTCTGTCGGCAGTTGGTTGAATACGCTTGCAACAAAATGGGTGGCGTCGATTTTCTGGTCAACAATGCGTTTGCATTTACTGCTGGAGGATTGGAAGCGACTCGCGAGCAATGGTTGCGCTCGTTGACAGTTGGGCCGATGGCCTTTGCCGCGATGACCCAATTCGTTGCGCCGTACATGACCAAGGCCGGCGGTGGCGCTATCGTCAACATTAGCAGTATCTCTGCCCATATCGCTCAACCAGGACGCTGGACCTATAACTCAGCGAAAGGCGCCGTCGGTCAGCTAACCAAGTGTTCTGCGCTTGATTTGGCTCCTAAGAATATTCGCGTCAATAGCATCTCTCCGGGCTGGATATGGACCCGTGAGGTAGACAAAGCCGCAGGTTACAACCGAGAGAAGTACGGCCCGATATGGGGCAGCTATCACATGCTTCGCCGTTGCGGATATCCCGAGGAAGTGGCCAGCGCGGTGATGTTTCTGCTCAGCCAAGAGGCTAGTTTTATCACCGGTACCGACTTGCCTGTTGATGGTGGCTATTTAGGGCTTGGTGGTGAAGGTATTGGCGAAAGCTCTGAATTTCCGGGTAGAGATTAGGTGGCATCCATGACCGATTTAAAACTCGCATGGCGTTACCAAGCAAAACTGGGAGAGGGGCCTTGTTGGGATCAGCAAGAGCAAGCACTCTACTGGCTGGACATTAAACAACATCAAATCCTACGTTATATTCCCGCAACAGACGAACAAAAGGTCTGGCAGTTTGATGAAGAAATTACTTCCCTCGCGCGCAGCAATAAAGGCGAGTTTATTGCTACTAATCGCAATGGTTTCGTTGCCATCGATCTGAACATTGGTCTGGTCAAACCAATAGTGCTTCCTGAGGCGCACATGCCAGACAATCGTTTTAATGACGCTAAAGTTGATGGCGCTGGAAATTTGTGGGCCGGCTCGATGGATGAGACCGAAACGAATGAATCCGGCGCGCTTTACCGGTTGTCCGCACAGCACGAATTGCTCAAGGCCGATAGCGGTTACATCATTAGTAATGGCCCCGCGTTCAGCTCAGATGGCCGCACTATGTATCACAATGACACCATCAAGCGTCATGTTTATGCCATTGACGTTGATGCTGACTTTAATCTTTCCAATAAACGATTGTTTGTCCAATTAGACCTCGAAGACGGTTGCCCGGACGGCATCACCGTGGATGCCGATGATCATCTTTGGCTTGCTCATTTCGGTGGTGGCAAGGTCAGTCGATTTGCGCCAGATGGTCAGCTAGTGGAACAAATCACTGTTCCGGCGCCAAATGTGACAAGCGTTTGTTTTGGCGGCGCAGACTATCGCGACTTGTACATTACGACGGCCCGCTTATTGATGTCCGATCAGCAGCTTATCGACTTTCCTCTGGCTGGCAGCCTATTTGTTTGTCAGCCGGGTCCGCAAGGTCTGCCCAGCAATTTATTCCGCGGCTAAGAGCTCCCACACAGGTTTCATTATGAATCAATTAGCAAATTATCTACCGGTCGATGGTTATGCTGGCACCTTGCTTGGACGAGCATGGCTACCGGCATCGACTACTGGTTCAATCGCTGGTCCTGCGCCAGTGTTAATTACTGAACAAGGTGTTTTTGACTTGTCGCCGTTAGCGCCGACTTGTGCTCAGCTGTTAAACAGTGACATCGATTTAGTCAATCTACAGGTCAATGTCCTAGTCAATATTGGCAAGTTTGATGACATCATGGCCAACACCATGAACCATCACGGGGATTTAGAACTGCCACACTTCCTGTCGCCTTTCGATTTACAGGCGATTAAGGCCTGCGGGGTGACCTTTATTTGCTCAATGCTTGAGAGAGTGATTGAAGAACGCGCGGAAGGTGATGCCGCTAAAGCCGCAATTGTGCGAGCAAAGATTGCTGATCGAATAGGCAATGACATTAACGCGATTGTGCCAGGTTCGTCGCAAGCACAGACCTTAAAACAAATTCTGCAAACCGAAGGATTATGGTCGCAATATCTTGAAGTTGGTATTGGCCCCTATGCCGAGGTTTTCACTAAATCACAGCCAATGTCATCAGTGGGTACTGGTGCTGCTGTTGGTTTGAACCCGATTTCAAGTTGGAATAACCCCGAGCCTGAGGTGGTGCTAGCGGTCAATGGTAGCGGTCAAGTGGTGGGGGCGACATTGGGAAATGATGTGAACTTACGTGATGTCGAAGGGCGCAGTGCTTTGCTGTTGGGCAAAGCGAAAGACAATAATGCGTCTTGCGCGATGGGGCCGTTTATTCGCCTATTTGATAGCTCTTTTAGTATCGACGATGTTCGATGCGCGGCTGTTGATCTGACCATTACCGGCGAGTCAGATCGATACACACTGAAAGACGGTAGCGACATGAGCAAAATAAGCCGTGATGTGTTGGATTTGGTTGCCCAAACTTACTCGGAAAATCATCAATATCCAGACGGTTTTGCTTTGTTTACCGGCACCTTATTTGCGCCCACTCAAGATCGTGATGGCGAAGGCAACGGTTTTACCCATAAGCAGGGCGATACAGTCCGCATTGCATCCCCAAAGTTAGGGGCGTTGGAAAACACTGTCACTTGGTCTAACCAAGCACCGCCTTGGACGTTCGGTATCAGTGCATTAATGGAAAATCTAGCGCAACGAGGATTGCTGTCATGATTCAACTTACCCAACAGTCATATATCGCGGGACAATGGCTGCTGCCTTTGGGAACCAGCTTCTATGGTATGGATCCGGTGGCGCAGCAAACCATGGCGATGTATCAAAGCTGTACTGAGATGAATGTTGCCGAAGCGCTCGAGAGCGCTCAGTACGCCTACCACCAATACAGTCAATTGAGTAATGATCACATCGCCAACTTTCTATCCACGATCGCAGATCAAATTGAAGCGCTGGGGGATCAACTACTTGAAGTTGCAGATGCAGAAACTGGCCTAGGTTTAGCCCGCCTAACCGGAGAGCGTGGCCGCACATGTGGCCAGCTGCGCGCATTTGCCGCCATTGTTGCAACTGGCGAGTGGGTGCAAGCCTCAATCGATACTGCGGATGCCGAGCGCCAACCTTTGCCAAAACCCGATTTGCGGCGGATGTTACGACCGATAGGCCCAGTAGCCGTGTTTGGCGCTTCAAACTTTCCATTTGCTTTTGGCACGCTTGGTGGCGATACCGCTTCGGCACTGGCAGCCGGTAATCCCGTGATCGTCAAAGGTCACCCGAGTCACCCGGCAACCAATGAGCTGTTTGCGGTGGCAATTGATCGTGCGATCAAACAATGCAAGTTGCCCAACGGCGTGTTCTCAATGCTGCAAGGCGTCACGCATGAGTTGGGACGAGTTTTGGTCACTCATCCAGCGATTGAGGCAGTTGGCTTTACCGGCTCATTGCGCGGGGGGCGAGCGTTAATGAATTTAGCCGCAGCTCGGTCGCGGCCGATTCCGGTGTTTGCCGAAATGGGCAGTGTCAATCCGGTATTTATAACGCCTGGTGCAATTGCCCGGCGCGGAGAACAAATTGCCATACAATTTGCTCAATCGGTTGCTTTGGGCTGTGGTCAGTTCTGTACCTCTCCAGGAATTGCTGTTGTGTTGCGGGAGCCACAGTTTATTGATCAATTACTCGCGGCGTTCGAACAAATGCCGGCGGGCCAACTGCTTAATCAACAAATCGCTGAAGCGTTCCAGACAGGCATGAAGCAGCTGGCAGCAAAACCGGCGGTTGAGTTGCTGACAGTTTACCAACCGAATCAATCCGCAATGACGCCTCAAAGCCAGCTATTGGTCACCAGCGCGGAGGCATTTCTAGCCGATGATACATTGCAACAAGAAGTTTTTGGTCCTTCAACGCTAGTCGTAGAGTGCTCCTCGTTGGAACAAATGTATCTGGTGGCTGATGCATGCCACGGTAATTTAACTGCAACCATTCACCATCAACCTGACGAGAGCAGCATTGCAAAACGGCTATTCGAGGCGTTGAGCCAACGCGTTGGTCGAGTGATTAGCAATGGCTTTCCGACTGGTGTCGAAGTCTGTCCTTCGCAGCAACATGGTGGCCCGTATCCGGCGTCATCGGCACCATCAACAACTAGTGTTGGCGCCGATGCGATCACAAGGTTCGCTCGCTTTGTCAGCTTCCAAGACGCACCTGACGAGTTGCTGCCCGCTGCGTTGAAGAATTCCAATCCACTGGCAATTAATCGCCGATTGAATAATGAGCTAACAACCGCAGCAATCGATTGACGTAACACCTGAGAACGTGAGCAAAACCCATGACAACAATAACTAATCCAATTATTCGTGGCTTTAACCCTGACCCTAGTATTCTTCGTGTTGGAGACGACTACTATATTGTTACTTCGACATTTGAGTGGTTTCCTGGCTACCAACTGCATCATTCAAAAGATCTCAAAAATTGGCGCTTGATCGGCCGCCCACTTGATCGTGTTTCGCAATTAGATATGGCTGGAATACCCGATTCATGCGGCGTTTGGGCGCCATGCTTATCGCATCATGATGGCGTGTTCTATTTGTTGTACACCAACGTCAAACGTTTTGATGGCCCGTGGAAAGATACCCCCAATTATGTCGTTACCGCGACCGACATTGAGGGGCCTTGGTCGGAGCCAATTTATCTCAATTCCAGTGGTTTTGACTCATCGTTTTTCCATGATGATGATGGCAAAACTTGGATGGTCAATATGGTGGTCGATCACCGAAACGACAAGTTCTTTGGTGGCATCGTATTACAGCAATACAGTAAGCGACAAAAGAAATTAGTTGGTGATATTCACTACATCTTTGAAGGCACAGAGCGGGGGCGTACCGAGGGACCGCACCTCTATAAGCGTAACGGCTATTACTATTTGCTCACCGCCGAAGGCGGCACGGGTTATGAACATGCCATGACGTTGGCTCGCGCGAAGTCGATCACTGGCCCGTATGAAGTGCACCCACATAATCCGATTGTCTCTGCATTAGAAGATCCGAGTGCTTATTTGCAGCGCACCGGACATGGCGATCTAGTAGAAACTCAAAATGGAGAGTGGTACGCGGTGTTTCTCACCGGTCGTCCATTGACCGAACGGGGTCGCTGTATTACTGGGCGCGAAACTGCCATAGAACGAGTTGAGTGGCGTGATGATGACTGGCTGTATTTGGGTTGTGGCGGTTGTCAGCCTCGCCCAGAAGTTGAAGCGCCGCGTTTACTGGAACATCCATTTCCACCGCCACCTGAGCGGCAGGATTTTGATGGTGAACAGATAGATTTGCACTTTCAATCACCGCGAGTGCCAATGTCGCCAGTTTGGGTCAATCAAAGCGACCGGCCAGGTTACTTGCGTTTATACGGTCGTGAGTCATTGGCGTCTTGTTTTAACCAAAGCTTAGTGGCGCGCCGCGTGCAGGAGCATCACACAGAAACTGCCACGTGTGTAGAATTTGCCCCTAGCAACTTTCAGCAAATGGCGGGATTGGTGTGTTACTACAACACCTATTACTTCCATTATCTGCACATTCACGGTGATGATTTTGGCGGTGACGCCAACAAAAAATTTCTCTCAATCATCAGCGCCGATCGGGTGCATTACGACTATCCATTGACCGAGCCTGTTGATATTACCGGTGCCGAGCGCGTTTATTTGAAAGCGGACTTCAACGGCGCAGATTTGCAGTTTTATTACGGTATCAATGAACATCAATGGCACAAAATTGGCCCCGTGCTAGATGGCAGTATTCTCTCTGATGAGCATGCCGCTAACTTCAAGGAGCGTTTTCATGCTGCGTTCACTGGCGCCTTTGTTGGTATGGCATGTCAGGATTTATCAGGCCAGGGCGTTCATGCTGACTTCGATTGGTTTGAATACAAGGAATTATCTCACCGTTAACCGAATGGCCGGTGGTTGTCTTAATCATTGACTGCGAGAAGTAACATGCAGAACGAAAAACTATCGTTAGTAGAAAAGCTGGGCTATGGCAGCGGCGATTTCGCCGCCAATCTGCTGTTTCATACATGGAATTTGTTTTTACTCAAGTTCTACGTTGATGTGTTCGGCATCTCAGCGACGGCTGCAGCCACCATGTTTGCCATTACTCGATTACTGGATATTGTCACCGACCCTATGGTTGGAATTTGGGCGGACAGGACTCGCAGCAAATGGGGCAAGTATCGACCTTGGATATTGTTTGGTTCGGTACCCTTAGGGCTTTGTGGTTACCTCATGTTCATTACACCGGATTTGGGCCCTGACGGTAAGCTTATCTATGCGTGGATTTCATACTCGCTAGCAATGTTGCTGTATACAGTGGTGCAAATTCCTTATTCGGCGCTGATGGGAGTAATGACCCCAGATGCAGCGCAACGCACCCAATTGTCGAGTTTTAGGTTTTTTGGTGCGTTCAGCGCGCAACTATTAACTGGCGCGATCACCTTGTACTTGATTGATTCTTTTGGTGGCGCTGAAGGGGACTTGTCGTCGGGCTACCGAACGACGATTGCATTGTTTATGATCTTGGCAACGCTACTTTATGCGTTCACTTTTATCAGCACCAAAGAACGAGTCAATGACGGCAAAACGCTAGATTCGAGCCAGCCAAGTTCTGATATTAAAGGTGATCTAAAAGCCTTGTTGACCAACCTAGGGTGGGGCGTGCTTTTTGTCTCCGCATTATTCAATTTGATTCATGTCGCGGTTCGCAATGGCGCCTTGCTGTTTTACTTTGATTATTATGTCGGTGACCAATCGAAAGCAGCATTGTTTTTTAGTGTTGGCAGCGTCTCATTTCTGCTGGGTATCTTGTTGGCTAATTTCCTGGTCAAAAAGTTTGCCAAGAAACATTTACTGGTGACCTTGACATGCTGTACTAGCGTCATGCTCTTTGCGTTTTATCTATTGCCGCCTGATGCCTATGGCTTGATGCTGGTATTTAACTGCTGTGCGTCCTTTGTCGCTGGCCCGATTCCTGTGCTGTTGTATGTGCTGTATGCGGATTTAGCCGATTACACCGAGTGGAAAACTGGTCGAAAGGTCATGGCATTAATTTACTCAACCATGCTGATTGGCGTTAAAGCCGGTTTGGTTGTTGGTGGTGCGCT
Organism: Neiella marina; assembly: GCF_002165625.1. Lineage (GTDB taxonomy): Bacteria > Pseudomonadota > Gammaproteobacteria > Enterobacterales > Neiellaceae > Neiella > Neiella marina. The sequence continues at coordinate 41,278 of NZ_NGNS01000003.1, read as the reverse complement.
AGCAGGGTACTTACTTGGGTTGTCAGGCTATGTCGCGAATCAGCCTCAAAACCAGCAAGCACTCGAAACCATCGTCATGCTTGTTAGTGTCATTCCGGCATCCTTTGCCTTGCTCTCTGGCCTAATGATCATTTTCTATCCTTTTAGTGAAGCAACGATGGAGCAAGTTGAGGATGAATTGCGCCAGCGTCGTTTAGCTGCTTGATTGGGCAAAGGCACCTAGTGCCTTCCCACATACCTGTTAACGACCATTGACTAGTAAGTAAGGAAAACGTTTTCATTGAAAGATCAAGGTGCCTTGGTAAACGTTTTCATTAGCGTGTAAGAAATAGGCCTTCCAATGGAAGATGGCCTAAAGAAACGAATGATTAATGGCTGACGAGCTGTAGTTCGGGGTGCAATTCGTTTGACACGCAACGTTCAAACAATGACGGATTGCAGGTGTTGCCTTCGATAATTTCAATGCCGAGATAAACGCCATCTAACGTCACTTGCTGATGTTTTACGATACATTTTAGTTTCAAGCTTGATTCGTTTTTTAGCTTAAATAACAGGTCGATACAGCCAGTTAAAGGCAGTCGGCAGGCGACTCCTAAGCCGGTCTGAGAAACATTGATTACGTCGACAGTACTGACGTTAGTGAACCAATTCCAATTATTTGGCATCGGTAGGCGGGCTTGGACAATTCCTTGAGCGAGGGAAACTCTCGGGCAGCCTCGAGATTCCGAATCCAAAACTCCTAAAGACTCCATGAGTCATCTCCATGTCTTAGAGTGCATTGTGCGCTGAGTGCGTCATCAAGTTGCAAGGGGACCGTCAACCGATAAACAGCGGCAAACGTTCATTGCGACCCCTCGTAAGTTAGCAGAAACGAGTGAGTTTGCTCACATTTTTTTCATTAATTTTTTTAATTGCTCTGGTAAGCTTCTGATATTGCTCTGTTAGTGGTTGATTTTTGGTTTGTGTGGTCTCCGCAGCTCACCGCTGTTACAGATCATATTTTACTCGGTAAAATAAGTAGTTTCATATAATGTTTATGGCATGACAATGTCATTGCATCAGCTTGATTATTAAATAAGTAACGGCTTACTGGATGAAGTTCTCAAAGCAAATCGGCCGCCGCCGGCTATGGATAATGCTTGCCACAATCGGATTTGTGGCCTCAGCTGGTCCTGTTTGCGCAAATAACTGGACGCCACCGCCACCCAAAAGTGTTGAAGCTACTTGGATTCAACTGGTGTCCGGAGAATGGGTCAAAGGTGATGTCATCTCTATGTACCAAGACAGCGTCAAGTTTGATAGTGACAAGCTTGGCTTACTGACCATTGACTGGAGCGACATTGTCACCATTCATGCTAGCGGTGAGTTTGGTATTTTCACCGAATCCGGTGGCAAGATCATTGGTCAACTGGATCGAATTGGTGACAAGGTAGTGATTGCAACAGCGCAACAGCAGCAGATTTTTGATGCCTACGACATTGTTTCGATTGCGCCGCGCGAAGAACGAGCTTTTTCTCAATGGTCGGCAAAGGTATCGTTGGGCTACTCCGTTAGACAAGGTAACAATGACGAAAGTGAATTTAATGCCAGTGCGGATGTGCAGCGTCGGACAGCGAATACCAGAGCGACAATTGATTACCTAGGCTATATCTCGGTAAAGGACGACTCTCAGACCGCAAACAATCATCGCTTAAAGGGCGTATACGACCGTTTTGTTAGTCGTAAGTTTTTTTGGCGTACCTTTCAAGGCGAACTGTTTATTGACAAATTTCAAAACATTGAGCGCCGAACTACTGCTGGTAGTGGCTTTGGTTATCGGCTCATCGAGGACGATAGTACCGAGTGGGACGTGTCCACCACTTTAGGCTATCAAGTAACTCGGTTTGAATCTGTCGAAGTAGGGCAAGACGGCGATGAACGCACTCCTGCACTAACCGCATCATCGGTCTACGATACCGAGCTCACTCATTGGCTTGACTGGAAAACCAGTATGCAGATGATGATTGTCAATGAAGCCTCTGGTCGCTACACCCACCACCTGGTGTCTACTATCTCTGCTGAGATTACCAAGTATATCGATCTCGACGTATCGGTCGTTTGGGACCGCACTGACAACCCTCGAGCCGATGAAGATGGTGTGATCCCTGAGAAAGACGATTATCGCATGGTGGTTGGCATTGGCATTGATTACTAATAATCTGGAACACATCATGAAGCTAACGAGGTTGTTGTGCAGTTTCCTCTTTATGGTCTGATCTTAAATGGTGGCAAGTCGTCGCGTATGGGAACTGCCAAGGGCGATTTAGTGGTCGCCGATATGACGTTACAGCAGTATATGACGCAGTTGCTGCACTCAGCTGGCATAGATAACGTCGTCGTCAGTGGTGTTGACGTTGCAGATCAATTCATCGAGCAGGGGCCGTTGGCCGGCATTGAAGCGGTATTGAGTGCTAAGCCGAATGCCCGTTGGCTGGTTGTGCCTGTCGACATGCCGCTGTTGGATGAAGCCGTGCTGCGGCAATTGATCCAACATGGCGAAATGGCTCATACTTGTGCTCATTTTGCGAGGTCAGTACTACCGCTTTATATTGCTTCAGGCGATGAATGCTTAGCCAATATTAGAGCTTGCCTCAAAAGTAATAATCACAAACACTGGTCAATTCGACACTGGCTTGCCAGCGAGCAATGTCGAGCTGTTGCTGACCCCGCTGGGGCAGTGTTGGGTAACATTAATACACCCGAGCAATGGCAGCAGTTTTTGGCCAATAAAACCCTATAAAATACACAAGGAATAGTCATGGCACATCTTGCTAGTGATACCCTAACACCCCTTCAAATCGCAGTTTTAACAGTCTCTGATACTCGCGATGAATCCACTGACACATCTGGCAATTATCTGGTTGAGCAAGCAAAAGCCAGTGGTCACAACGTTGTAGCCAAGGCCATTTGTATTGATGACAAATATCAACTCCGTGCCCAGTTATCACAATGGATTGCCGACCCATCAATCCAAGTCGTGTTGTCTACTGGCGGCACCGGCTTTACCGCTCGCGATACCACTCCAGAGGCATTCGCGCCATTGTTTGATCGCCAGATTGAAGGGTTTGGCGAGCTGTTTCGCCACATTTCATATGGTGAAATTGGCACCTCAACTGTTCAGTCTCGCGCCTTTGCTGGCTTTGCAAACGGCACCGCTATTTTCTGTATGCCTGGTTCGACAAACGCTTGCAAAACAGCTTGGACCGGAATTTTACAAGAGCAATTAGACAGTCGTCATCGTCCTTGTAACTTTGCTCCGCACGTCAGCCCGGTTGAATAACATGAGTAATCCGTTAAGCCACATTAACGCGGCTGGCGAAGCCAATATGGTGGATGTCTCCGATAAGCAAGTCACCCAACGAAGCGCGATTGCAGAGGGGTATATTTACATGTCGGCCGCCGCTCTATCGGCAGTGATTGAACAAACCAATGCTAAAGGTGACGTGTTAGCTACTGCTCGAATCGCAGGTATTCAAGCGGCGAAGCAAACCTCACAGTTAATCCCTTTGTGCCACCCGCTGGCGCTTACCAAAGTGTCCGTCGATTTTGCTATTGAGGCCGAGCAAAGCCGTATTCGGATTGAAGCTTTGTGCAAGTTGGCAGGCAAAACGGGCGTGGAAATGGAAGCATTAACGGCTTGCTCAGTTGCCGCGCTGACCCTATTTGACATGTGTAAAGCTGCTGATCCGGCAATGCGAATTGACGGTATTCGTGTTTTGAGTAAAGAAGGCGGTAAGACGGGGCACTGGCAAGCATGACGACGTCAATCTTAGTATTTGCCAGTTTACGCGAGGCAATCGGACAAGGCCAAATCAGCGCTGCGTTGACGCTGCCTTGTGAAGTCAAAATGCTAAAAAATCAGTTAGCAGACCAATACCCAGTGATTAAAACAGCAATACAAAATGATGCGTTACTTGTTGCCGTCAATCAGCAAATGGCAGCAGATGAGGTGGTCATCAATGATGGTGATGAAATCGCGCTGTTCCCGCCAGTAACCGGAGGTTGAGGTGACTGACATTCGCTTAGCGGTTAACGACAATTGGATAGATGTAGGTGAGCACTTGGCGTGGCTAACGGCGGATCATCATGCCGGCGCCATGGTCAACTTCATCGGTCAGGTACGCCAACAAAATCTCGATGATGAAGTCACTGGCTTAGTACTTGAGCACTACCCTGCGATGACGGAAAAGAGTCTAATGGCGTTAATTGAGCAAGCCAGTGAACGTTGGCCGTTACTGCGAGTGAGTGTGTTTCATCGCGTTGGTGCGCTCATTCCTGGCGATCCGATCGTTTTTGTTGGCGTAAGCTCCGCTCATCGAGATGCCGCTTTTGAAGGCGCTCGGTTTTTAATGGATAAACTAAAAACTCAAGCGCCATTCTGGAAGAAAGAAACCACGAAACAAGGTGATCGTTGGCTTGATGCCAGAGCCTGCGACTCTGACGCATCGGCAAGCTGGGATTAACTTAGTAGTTGATCAAACAATAACACTTCAACCTGTTCACCGGCTTCAATGTTGCCGCGCTCTTGCTCTAGTACCAAGAAACAATTGGCGTTGCTGAGCGATGACATAATGCCAGAGCCTTGTCGCCCAGTGGTTGTTACCAGCAAGCGACCATCTTCTGATCGTTGGGCAACGCCACGTTGAAAATCTAATCGTCCTGGGCGCTTGCGAATCGCCTCGGTGGTTGTAGCAGTGATGGTTAACGGCGGCTCACTGTGCTCACCAGTTAACTGACGAAGCGCGGGTACTGCGAGCTGGTGGCAAGTTACCATTGCCGACACTGGATTGCCTGGTAGGCCGAAATAATGGGCGTTGCCAAGACGGCCGTAAGCGAATGGTTTGCCCGGCTTAATTGCCAATTTCCAAAAATCGATTTGGCCCATTTCCTCGAGGATCTGTTTGATGTAATCAGCGTCACCGACGCTGACACCGCCACTGCTGATCACCGCATCGTATTCGCTCGCGGTGCTAAATGCTTGCCGAATCGATTGCGGTTGATCAGGGATAATCCCAAACTCATCGACATCTAAAGGTAAACGCTTGAGCATCGCTGCGAGGGCATAGCGATTACTTTCATAGATTTGCCCAGAAGCCAGCGGCTGACCTGGCTCGACCAATTCATCACCGTTGGATAGCAAAGCCACTTTAGGTTTTCGCTTTACCGTCACGGTTGCAATACCCAACGATGCGAGCAGGCCAATATCGGCGGGTTTAATCCGATGTCCAGGCTCAAATAGTAGTTGCCCTGATGTCAGATCTTCGCCGGCTAGGCGAATGTTTTGGCCTGATTTGACGCCTGCATTGAGCGTTACTTGTTGCTGATCGCGCGTCACATTTTCCTGCATCACTACGGCATCAATACCATCAGGAATAATCGCTCCGGTCATGATACGTATGCATTGGCCAGCTTCAATTGCGCCAACATATGGTTGTCCGGCAAGGGCTTCTCCAACGCATGTTAGCGTCACTGCAGCGTTACAATCATTTGATCTAACGCCATAACCATCCATTGCTGAATTGTTTGCTGGCGGCACATTAATTGGGCAGTCGATGGCTTGAGCGACGATCCGACCGGTGGCCTTAGCAAGAGGCACGAGCTCATTGCCGCTCACCGCCATGACCTTGTCGAGCAAAATTCGAATTCCCTCAGCTAAGGGCATTAATCCATTTGAATAGCAATCCGCCATGAAACACCTACATGTAATTGTTGTTGCAGCAATACTAACAAAGCGTCACTAGAATGGTAGGAAAGCGGTGCTAACCGGCAATTTAATGTTCGGTATCAAAACCTGGGCAGGCAGTTTCATTAAATTCCCATACACTTAATAGCTGTCGTTGCCCTTGGGTCTGCCTTGTTCAGCCCCATAATAGGCAAGTAAATTAAACATTCAGAGGTTTTCCACATGCGGATCGAATCGGATATCAAATTGGGCTTTAAAGATGTACTCATCCGCCCCAAACGCTCGACGCTGAGCTCTCGCTCCCAAGTTGAACTCAATCGCACCTTCACTTTTGTGAATAGCGGTAAAACTTGGACTGGCGTTCCGATTATCGCCGCCAACATGGATACGGTTGGCTCATTCGAGATGGCCATTGCGCTTGCAGAGCATAAGATGATCACCGCGGTTCATAAGCACTACTCGGTAGAGCAGTGGAGTGAATTTCTCGCGGCTCAGGATGAAAGCATTTTTAATCACATCATGGTGAGTACAGGCACATCGACGCAAGACATGGCCAAGCTCAATACCCTGATGTCGACACATCCGCAATTGCAGTTTATTTGTGTTGATGTCGCCAATGGATATTCCGAAGCTTTCGTTAATTTTGTACGTAGTGTTCGAGAGCAATATCCTGAGATAACGCTTATTGCTGGCAATGTTGTTACTGGCGAAATGGTTGAAGAGCTTATTCTTGCTGGCGCCGATGTTATCAAGGTTGGCATCGGTCCAGGATCTGTTTGTACGACCCGGGTTAAAACTGGTGTTGGCTACCCACAATTGTCCGCAGTCATTGAGTGTGCCGATGCGGCCCACGGTCTTGGCGGTCAAATCATTTCGGATGGTGGTTGCGCAATTGCTGGCGACTTGTCGAAAGCCTTTGGTGGTGGCGCGGACTTTATCATGCTCGGTGGCATGCTAGCTGGTCACGATGAAGCTGCCGGTGAATTGATTGAACGCGATGGCAAACAGTACAAACGTTTCTATGGCATGAGCAGCGCGACGGCAATGGACAAACACGCGGGTGGTGTTGCCGAGTATCGTGCTTCAGAAGGTAAAACAGTTGAAGTGCCGTATCGTGGCCCTGTCAACGCCACTGTGCTGGATTTCCTCGGTGGTATTCGCTCTGCTTGCACTTATGTTGGCGCCCGTCAGCTTAAAGAGCTGTCTAAGCGCACAACCTTCATTCGTGTGCAAGAGCAAGAAAACCAAGTATTTGGCAAAGAATAAGTGCCGCTAAGCGATGCCCATAATGGTTTGGGCTTCTAACTTGTTGCGCACAAAATCACTGTGGCTGACATAAAGCAGGTCAGCCACTTTTCTTATCGTTGCTTCTTCGTGTGGATCAAGCACACCATCGGCATAGGATACCTTCCACAGCGCCAATACGACTTGATTGCGCAAGTCAATCGATGCTTCCTTCACCACAGATGTATAACGATACAAACACACGGCATCTTCACTTGACTGCTTGGCTTTGCTGATTAATGCGTCAACATCAGTTTTAGCAACACCAAACAATTTGGTCAGCAATTGGCTAATGACAGATAACTCTCTATCACTGCTGGTGCCATCACTATTAGCCATTTCAATTAGCAGTGCAGCAATTGCCAACTCTTGATCAATCGTTTGTGTTTCGTTGGATTGCGTCGTTGTTAGTTGATCAAAAAACTGCGAAATTTTATTTAGCATAAGATTATTTACTCCTGCGCCATTGCTTCGACCATCTGCTGGTAGCCAGATCGATAATCCGGATAGCTCAGCTGGTAGCCGGTGCTCAGCATTTTACTGTTGTCACAGCGCTTACCGAGATTAGACGGAGCTGTTGGCAACAAGTTCACCAACTCCGGTTGATTCATTTGCTCGGCAATGAATTGATACACCGCAGCTTTATCTGCACCGTTGTTGTCGACTGCAACATAGCAAGGTTCCAGTGATTTGCCGCTGTAGTCCATGGCAATTAAATGGAGCAACAATCCGGCACAGTCTTCTTCATGGATGCGATTAGTCAACGGAGCGGGCTTATTGGCGACGTCTACTCCTGCTTTAACGTGACGAATCAGCATAGAACGACCATTGCCATAGATACCACCAAACCGCACGATAGTTGAAGGAATAGGGTGGTGGGCCAAAATTTGTTCACCTTGGCGAATGATCTTGCCGCTAAAACTAGTGGCTTCCGTTTCGCTGTCTTCATCAACTCGTTCGCCATTGTGTTGGCCGTAGACACTGGTACTTGAGACGAAGAAAATCCGCTTAACTTGATGTCTAGACAAGCTGGCCAGTAGGTTGGCTAATGCCCTGTTATACGTGGCCTCATAGGCTGACTCTGTGCGACAATCAGGCGTTGCGGTAAACACCACATAATCGATAGCGGGAATTTGCAACAGTGTCTCGGGGTGCAGTAAATCGGCTTGTATGTGCTGCTTCGCCAGCGAGTTTTGTGCCCGGCTTAAGCTGATGAGCGATGATTGAGGTGCTTGTCGGCACATGGTTTTACCAATCGCACCAAAGCCTGCTATCAGAATTCGGCATTGGGGATCAGGAACTTGATTTGCCATATTATTCGTAACCGATCGGAACATAACACCTTTATGGCCTTTCTTGCGTCATCAATCAAGTCGAGCTAAGGTCGAATGCGCTTATCCATCTTAAGGAATAGTGATGAAAATAGTGGTTTTAACCGGCGCAGGGATCTCTGCCGAGTCAGGTATTCAAACCTTTCGCGGAGCTGACGGCTTGTGGGAAGGGCATTCGATCGAGGATGTGGCTACGCCGGAGGGGTTTCACCGTAATCCAGCTTTGGTTCATCGTTTCTACAACGAGCGACGTCAACAGCTTCTTGATCCTGAAATTGCCCCTAACCCGGCGCACTATGCGCTAGCGCAATTAGAACAATGGGCTGATGAACTAATGCTTGTCACCCAAAACGTCGATAACTTGCATGAACGAGCTCATAGCGATCACGTCGTTCATATGCACGGCGAGTTGTTAGCCATTGTTTGTCAGCACTGTGGCCATGAATTTCGCACAACGGAAGCCACCTCAGAAGCCGATTCATGCCCGCAATGCGCGGCTGTCGGTGGCTTGCGACCAGACATTGTGTGGTTCGGCGAAATGCCCAAACAGATGGATGCAATATATGATGCTCTTGCCGAATGCGACTTGTTCATTTCAATTGGTACCTCGGGCAATGTTTATCCTGCCGCCGGATTCGTGCAACAAGCAGCTCAGTTTGGCGCCCATACGGTTGAACTAAACCTTGAACCTTCGAGCGTCAACCACAACTTTAATGAATGTCATTACGGTCCAGCATCGCAAATTGTGACTACCTACGTGGATGATTTAATGAAACAATAGCGCGTCTTTTGTTTTGGTTGGTTGTTATGGTTTGGAGTGAATTTGTCACCATCGCTGGCGTCCATTTGCTAGCGGTGATGAGTCCAGGGCCCGACACAGCGATTGTGCTCAACAATGCCATTAAGTTTGGCCGTCGGGCTGGGGTATTAACCGCAGCAGGAGTTGGCTGTGGCATTATTGTCCATGTGTTGTATTCGGTCGCTGGGGTTGGTTATTTGTTGCATCATTACCCCTGGTTGCAGCAGGTAATGATGATACTCGCGGCTTTGTACCTTGGTTACATTGGCGTCAATGGCTTGCTCAGCCGAGCCGCCTCAGGAGATGCAGATTTTGGTGACTCGGTAGACCGTAAAGCCACTGCACGACCATTTATCAACGGCCTCATCACCAACGGCTTAAACCCTAAAGCAACCTTGTTTTTCATTGCCCTATTTACCGCCGTGGTGTCTGACTCGACACCAATGTTAGACAAAGCCGGTTATGGCATTTACTTGGTTTTCGCAACATTTGCCTGGTTTGCCTTGTTGTCTTGTGTTGTTGGGCATCCAAAGCTTCAGCAGCGTATGCAAGACAGCTATCAGTTGGTCAATATCATTATGAGTAGTTTGCTGATTTTAATTGCGGCCCGAATCGTCTGGACACTAGTGACCGAGGTGACGGTATGAAATGGTTGAATCGTTATTCTGCAGCTCTAATTACTGGGCTAGGCTTAACTGGTTTTAGTTGTCAGGCTGAAGAGTTGCGACTTGAATACGCTGGTTTTTATGACTATCTCAAAAGTGCCAATTCCGCAAAGTATAATCGAGTCAAACCGGCGTTCTTTCTCAATAATCCAGAACATCCTGAGCGTAGTTGTGTGGCTGATGCCGAAATAGTCGTTGGCGAAATCCGATATCCGCTGGTGGCGAATGTCGATAATGGTGAGTTCTTTGTGCCCTTTGATAAACGGATCAAAGATGGTCGCGGGGCCTTGGTGTTCCAAGCTCCGAATACTTGCAAACTGCAAGTGGCCGCTGTTGGACGGATGTATAAACGACGATTCGCAGGGCAAGAATTGCATCAACTAGCAGAGCAAATCTATGCATTGATGGAAAATTATGCCGGTTCAGTTAGCTATTTTATGCCCGATTGGCGCGCGGTGGTGCTGCACTTAAGTGACGGTACACAACTGCAATACGATCGCGATCAGTTTCCGCAGATGATTGAATTAGCCGCAGATGTCGATCACGTGCGGTTGAGCATGGCGGCTGACTAGCCGCCTAGTGGTTTAACTCGTACTACTTGAGCTCAACGATTTGCACGTCGTTGGCATACTCCGGCTTAACTTCGCTAAAGCTTGGTCGATCAAACGCCGTGTCACCATCGGCATTGGCTTCGCCAGTCGGTTGCATCGACAGAAAGTCAAACAGTTCGCGATCCGCTAAGTGGCTTGGCACAACGTTTTGCATCGCTTTAAATATTGTCTCTGAGCGCCCCGGATAACGGCGGTCCCACTCGTGGAGCATTGCTTTGACCGCTTGCCGTTGCAGGTTGTCTTGTGAACCACAGAGGTTACAAGGAATAATTGGGAATTGCTGAATATCGCCATAGCGGATCAGATCCGCTTCCTTGCAGTATGCCAAAGGCCTAATCACTGTGTGTTGACCATCGTCGGATACTAGTTTCGCTGGCATCGACTTGAGTCGCCCACCATAGAACATATTCAAGAACAACGTCTCGAGCATGTCATCACGATGATGACCCAAGGCGATTTTAGTGGCGCCCAATTCTTTTGCCGTACGATACAGAATGCCCCGGCGCAGACGAGAGCATAGCGAACAGGTGGTTTTACCTTCCGGGATCTTATCTTTGACAATGCTGTAGGTATCTTCCTCAACGATCTTGTATTCGATATCTAGCGAGTCTAAATATTGCGGCAAGATGTGCTCTGGGAATCCTGGCTGCTTCTGATCCAAGTTAACGGCGAAAATATCAAAGTGAATCGGTGCTCGCGAACGCAGTTTGAGCAGAATGTCTAAAAGGGCATAGCTGTCTTTGCCGCCAGACAGGCACACCATGACGCGGTCACCATCTTCGATCATATTGAAGTCTTCGATGGCTTTACCAACATTGCGGCACAAGCGCTTTTCAAGCTTGTTGGCGTTGTATTTTGATTTCGGGGTCATGTGGCCTACCTGATGGAAAAATCGACGGTATTATACGGATCGTCGATACCAAGTAAACTCATGACCCCATTGTGAGGTGTTGATTAATCCAATTTAACCGGGCTTTCAAAGCCTTCGGGTTTAATTGCTAAGACATCACAGTTGAGCTGGTCAATGACATGCTCAGCAGTATTGCCGATTAGTGCTGCGGAAATACCGGTGCGACCGACGGTGCCCATCACAACGAGCTCAGCATCGAGCTGCCTGGCATAAGCTGGGATCACATCCTCCGGCAGTCCTTCACCGACATGCCAGTGATTATCATCAATATCAAAGCCTTCAGCCAATTTCTTCACTTCAGCTTGATGATGTTTCTTCACTGCATTGTTATAGGACTCGGGATCAAAATCGGGGATTTCAACCGAGATATTCAGCGGTGCTCCGGGATAGGAGTTCACTAAATAGGCATCCGCACCAACTAGCTGGGTCAACTTCACTGCTTGGCTGATGATGGCCTGATTCAACCCTGCATGTGAATCGTCGTCATTACCTGCATCAATCGCCGCAATGACTTTGCCATTTTCTGGCCAGTCATGTTCTTTCACCAACAACACTGGTACAGGCGACTTACGAAGCAAATGCCAATCAGTTGGCGTGAAAATGACTGATTTCAAGGTGTCGTGAGAACGAGTCGCTTTGATAATCAGATCAATGCCGCAACGCAGTGCATGATGTATGACTGCCTCGAATGGCCGGTTATGCCAAATCACATGGATTTCAGTTTTGACTTGGGTAGGGTACTGGGCGAGCACATCCGCTAACCAATCGCGCTGTGAAGCAATGACGGTTTCTCGCATTGCTTCGCGCTCTTGGACCGACAGCATGGTGGTCATTTCGTACGAGAAATCATAAATCGACAAAAAGACGTGAACCGATGCGCCGGTTTTATCGGCAAGATGAAAAGCTCGAGATAGCGCTGGTTGCTTATCGGAAGCGGGATCGATGACAACCAAAAATTTCTTATAATTGTTCATGGCTAAACTCCTGTGAAACAGGGATCCGATCGATTTAACCATAGCAATATTTGGCGGTTGAGGTAGTGCTCAGAGTTGAGAAGGATCAAAAAAGGCGCGAACAAGATCGCGCCTTTGTGAGCTGCTAAACAGTTCGTCGACCGTTAGCTGACTTGTGCCTGATCGGCGGGCTGTTGACCGGCAGCCAAAGCCAAACTTTCGGTATCAAGTACGGTGATGTATTTGCCTTGTACCGCGATCATGCCGCTTTTCTGGAAGCGCCCAAGCAGACGGCTAATGGTCTCTACAGTTAGACCTAAATAGTTACCGATGTCGCCGCGAGTCATGGTTAGGCGGAACTCACGAGAAGAGAAACCGCGTTCACCGAAGCGGCGTGATAGTTCGTAGATGAAAGAGGCTAAGCGCTCTTCAGCACTCTTCTTGCTCAGTAGCAGCAGCATGTTCTGGTCAGAGCCGATTTCAGTACTCATCAAGCGCATAATTTGCTGGCGTAGTTTCGGCATCTTGCCGCACAGATCATCAAGTGTCTCAAATGGAATTTCACATACCATTGACGTTTCAAGAGCCTCAGCAAAGCTCGGGTGATGGTCGCGGGAGATGGCGTCGAAACCAACTAAATCACCGGCTAAATGGAAACCAGTAATCTGCTCTTCACCATTTTCAGTGATGGTGTAGGATTTTACCGAACCAGAGCGAATCGCATAAAGGCTTTTGAGGTTATCACCAGCTTTGAATAGCTCGTCCCCTTTATGGATAGGTTTTTTTCGCTCAATAATGTCATCGAGTTGATCTAACTCATTGGAATTAAGCGAGAATGGAATGCACAATTGACTGATACTGCAGTTCTGGCAGTGAATTGCTCCGCATCCGCCAGTAAAAGGGCGCTTAGTTGAAGTCATAAAAGGTTTCCAAAAAATTTCGACGGCCTAACTTCACCATTTTAACATGTTTTCTCGCATCTTAGTCAATCTCTGATCAACAACTCAATGAGTTGTATACTGGCAAATACCATCAACACGCACGCGACAAGCCAGCGACACCAAGGTTTTTGAATCCATTGACCCAAGGTTGAGCTCCCCGTACTCACTAGTAATACCGCAGGAATTGTCCCTACACCGAACGCTAGCATGGCCAAAGCACTGGTCAAAGCTTCACCTTTTGCCATTGCTGTCACCGTTGCTGAATAAACTAAGCCACAAGGCAGCCAGCCCCAACAGGCGCCGACGATCGCAGCGCTGGGGTAGTTGTTAATTGGTAAGAATGATTGCTGGATGGGTTTGATGCGTTGCCACAGCGGTGCAGCGAGCTTCTCCAAGCGAGCTAGACCAAACCACCATCGGGCGATATACAGCGCCATCAACATGATCATGACATTGGCTAAGACCCGAAACATCAGTAACACGTCTTTGGCACCAAAGAGCAATTGCAGTTGACTCAATGACCACCCAAATAGGGCGCCAATGATGGCATAGCTAGTAATGCGACCAACTTGCGCCACTGTCAGCAGCATGAACTTTTTGCTGCGGTTGCCCTCGATGCCCATCCCAAGCGCAACTGACAACCCGCCACACATTCCCAAACAGTGGCCTGAACCAAACAGGCCAATGATGAATAAGCTGGAAACAAAGCCCCAGTCGATCATTGTGATGGTTTGTCCTTGTCATCAGGCTGGTCATCGTCAAACAGCACGCTAGTGCCGTGACGCTCTAAATCGTCAAATTGATTCGACTTAACCGCCCAGATAAAGACCCCGATGGCAACGCAAATAAACAGTATTGCAATTGGGATCAGGACATAAATAATCGCCATAACTATCCTTTCATACTCTCGATACGCATGGCGTTGACCACCACAATCAAACTCGAAGCGGACATGCCAATGACAGCAATATAAGGCGGTAGCATACCTGACACAGCGAGCGGTAAAACCACCAGATTGTAGCCCAGCGCCCAGCCAAGATTCTGGCGGATAATACGCTTGGTTTGTTGGCCAACGCGAACAGCGGTGGCGATTGGCATTAGTTTTGAACCCAGCAGTACCGCATCAGCACTACGTTTAGCGATGTCAGTGCCGGTCGAAATGGCAATTGATGCATTGGCTTGTGACAGCACCGGACCATCATTAATACCATCACCAACCATCAGCACATTGTCGCCGCGGCATTGCTTTTGTTTGACCCAAGCAAGCTTATCTTCAGGTGTACAGTTGCCAATAGCATCGTCAATAGCAAGTGTGTTGGCCAATTGTGCCGTGTGGCTCTGTTGATCACCGCTGACAATAGCAGCCGACACCCCAAGTTCGGTCAATTGCTCGACCAGCTGTTGGGCATCATCTCGAGGCGGGTCAATAAAGTCTAGGCCTGCCAACACCGCGTCGTTGCTGGCAAGTACAACCCGATGACTCGGCACAGAATGAGAGGTGTGCTGGGCGATATATTGCGGACTGCCTAAATAAACTGCCATGCCGTCGACATCGCCACTGACGCCAAATCCGGGAGCTAACTCAATGTTATTCGCTACTGTAATGGTTTGCTTGTCGGCATTGGCGGCAACCAAGATGGCGTCGGCCAGCGGATGGTTAGCGCCCGACTCAAGGCTTGCTGCGATGGCCAAGACTTGCTGTTGATCGAATTGGCCGGTGTAGGTTTTAACATTACTCACAGACAGAGTGCCGTGGGTGAGGGTACCAGTCTTATCAAAAGCAATGCGGTCAATTGCAGCCAGCTGGTCGAGCAAATCTGCCGTTTTAGCGATAACGCCACTAGCACCTAGTCGGCTAATACCGGCAGTAATTGCTGTTGGAGTGGCAAGCGACAATGCGCAGGGGCATGTTGCCACTAGCACGGCTAGGGTGATCCAAAGTGCATCCTCGGGGCGGTTAAAGTACCAAAAGGTTGCTGTTGCGCTGGCCACGATTAATAACGCGACAACGAAGTATCTGGCAACCTTATCGGCAAATTGAACGGGGCGAGCGCGACTTGCTAGTGCTTGTTCTTGCATCCGGACGATGGATGCAACCATGGTGTCTTTAACTTCCGTTACTTCAATCTCAAGCGGTTGCTCTTGATTGATCACACCAGCAAACACAGTGTCACCAACGGATTTGGCAATGGGTTCGTGTTCGCCAGTTAGCACCGATAAATCAACATGACTGTGACCACTTCTAATAATGCCATCGACCGCCAAGGTTTCGCCTGGCTTCAGCAACAACAGCTCACCAGCCAACACTTGCTTAACTGGTACGGTCTCGACGCCGGCATTGGTCAAACGATGGACTACAGCTGGCAGTAACTTCACTGCATTAGCACTTCTTGCGTTGCCGCGATGGCGGGCAACAAGCTCAGCGTAGCGGCCCAGAAGCAGAAAGAAGGTGAACATCGAAATTGATTCGAAATAGACTTCGCCGGTTTGGTATATAGTGGCGTAGCTGCTGGCAACAAAGGCTAATATCAAGGCAATGGAAACCGGCACATCCATATTGGGATGACCCGCTTTTAGGCTGGTAACAGCTGAACGATAAAAAGGCCAAGCGGCGTAGCAAATCACTGGTGTTGCCATCAGCAATGATACCCATCGAAGGTAACTTTGTTGATGAGGCTCCATGTCGAAAACGCCAAAATACAAAGCCACGGCAAACATCATGACTTGCATACTCGCGAGTGCCGCAACACCGATGCGAATCAAAAAGCTCTGTTTTCTATCTTGGTAGCTCTTATCCTCGACTTCTTTATCGTAAGGCAAAGCTTGATAACCCAAGTTCGCAAGCGAACTTAGTAGTTGGCTGAGTGCCGCCTTGGCAGGATCCCAACGCAACAGCAGGCGATGAGTTGATGAATTGACGGTCGCTCGCACAACACCAACTTGCCTAGACAAGTGTTTTTCAATCAGCCAAGCGCATGCAGCACAGCGGACACCATCTAGCGACAGGAGCGCTTCTTTGAAGTCTCCCTCATTGGTACAAAATTCATCCTGAATTTCTTCCATGTCGAGGCGTTGAAACTGTAATTTCAACGCTTCAGGTACCAAATCGCCCTCGACTTTACCGGCGACATCGGTGCGATGTTTGTAGTAGTCCGTTAAACCAGCACTAACGATGGACTCTGCAACAGCGTGACAGCCAAGACAGCACATCGCACGTGGCTTGTTAAATATTTCGACCGTTAAGTCGAGCCCATCAGGAATAGGCTCGTGACAATGAAAGCAAGAACCTTGCGTCATGGTTTACTAGCTCTTATCAATGACTATATGGGTCGAATTCAAGTGCTCCGGGATGCGGCAGAGTGATTGTGCGACGCAAACGCCATGATTGGTCAAACGGCATAATCGATAGTTGCCATTTATGAACGATTTCTTTTGGCAGCGTGGCGACATATTGACCCAAGCCGTTTTTTGCCGCTAGAACTGAAAAATCACGTTTTGCTTGCGTTGTATGGTAGAAGTCGAGGTGCAGCGCGCTACCATCAAGCGTCTCATTACCACTAGTGAATTCAACCACAACTTGGCCATCGCCGAAGCTGACTTGAGCGGCTAAGCCAAGCTCCAACGCTTTGCTTTGCTTTTCTTTTTGAAAATTAATCGCTTTGCCTTTCTTGTAGTAGTCGTCAACCACCATGTCAGGCTGAGCACCAAGAAAGATAAACAAAGTGACGAAACTAGCGATGACCGCTGAAAGAGGGAACGCCAGCAGAAACCATGGCCAAAACTGCTGATACCAACGTTTAGTTTGCACGGAAAACTTCTCTCCAGTTTTTTTAATATGTTTTGTTCAAGGCGTAGTGTACGCATTTTCTGCTAAAAAAAACGCCCCATCATAGGGGCGTTTAGCACTTTTAATGGTAATTATTTGTGTGGATTCGACAATCGATATACGTAGGCAGATAGGACATGGACCTTATCTTCACCTAAGATTTCTTTCCACGCCGGCATCACACCAGCACGACCATTGCGAACAGATTCTTCAATGGCCAAGCGCGAACCGCCGTACAGCCAAGTTTGGTCCGTTAAGTTTGGCGCGCCCAATGCTTGGTTACCAGTGCCGTCTGGGCCATGGCAAGCGGCACACAAGCCGAACTTGGCTTTGCCTTGCTCAACCAATTTGACGTCCAAGCCGCGGCGACCAGACAGTGACAGTACGTATTCAACCACAGCGTCAACGCCATCGTCGCCCAATACGTCACCCCAAGGTGCCATCGCAGCAACGCGACCGTAGAGCAGGGTGTGAACGATTTGCTCTGGCTCACCGCCCCAATTCCACTTGTCGTCGGTCAGGTTAGGGAACCCAGTACCGCCTTTGGCATCAGAGCCGTGACATTGTGAACAGTTTTGCAAGAACAGACGTTTACCGACTTTCATTGCATCTTCGTTGTAAGCCAATTCTGCAACGGGTGTTGCCGCAAAGGCTTCAAAGATGGGTGCATACTGCTCGTTGGCGTCTTTTACTTGCTGGTCATACTGAACAAGTCCTTGCGAATTAGCTGATGCCGCACGAGACTCTTCTAACGAAGTCACTTGCTTGTTGGCACTGGTCCAATTCAATAGCCCAGAAAAGTTACCAAGGCCTGGGAACAGGGCAAGGTAGCCCAATCCGAACACGATGGTGACAACGAACATGTAGGTCCACCATTTTGGTAGATCATTGTTCAGCTCTTCAATGCCATCAAACTCGTGACCCATGGATTCGCCTTCAGGCTTACCCATGCGATCCGTCGCACAGACCCATAGCAAATAGGCAAATGCGCCAATACTTCCTAATGTAATCAGCGTTACAACAACGCTCCAGAAACTAGTCATGTGTGCCTGGCTCCCGCTTCTTATTTGTTTGTTTTTGTTCCGTTTGTTCGTCGGCAAACACTAGATTTGCGGCTTCTTCAAAGGCTTTTTTGCGCCGTGAGCTATAAGCCCACAGTACGATACCAATGAATATAACCATTAAAACCAATGTGATAATGCCTTGGAAATCACCGTAACTCATAAATCACCTCACTTGAGGGCAGTACCCAAAGACTGCAGATATGCGATTAGCGCATCCATTTCAGTCTTACCGGCAACCTCAGCTTCAGCGTTGGCAATGTCTTCGTCCGTATAAGGCACGCCGAACATGTTTTTGAACACAGCCATTTTCTTCGCTGTTTCTTTGCCATCGAGTTCTGCATCACTCAACCAAGGGAAACCAGGCATGTTGGATTCCGGTACCACTGCACGCGGATCGATTAAGTGAATACGATGCCACTCATCACTATAACGGCCACCAACTCGAGCGAGATCAGGGCCGGTACGCTTGGAACCCCATAGGAATGGATGTTCCCAAACGCTTTCGCCAGCAACAGAGTAGTGACCATAACGTTCGGTCTCAGCGCGGAATGGACGGATCATTTGGCTATGACAAGAGTTACAACCTTCGCGGATGTAAACGTCACGGCCTTCCATTTCTAACGCCGTGTAAGGTTTCAAACCTTGCACTGGCGTTACCACTTCCTTGGAGAACAGCAATGGCGTAATTTGCGCCAGGCCACCCCAAGAGATAGCGATCACAATGAACACCGCCATCAGGCCAATGTTTTTTTCCAAAAACTCGTGATTAAATTTCATCTTCGTACTCCTTACGCTGGTTGCGCAGCCATCTCTGGCTCTTCATGAACGTCATCGAGCGTGCCTTTTGGCGCGAAGATGGTTTTGAACATGTTGTATGCCATCAGCAACATACCGGCGACGAAGAATACACCACCAATAAAGCGAACCAAGTAGTAAGGTTTCGTTGCTTCTAAGGCTTCAACGAAGGAGTAGGTCAGGGTACCATCGGCATTCACCGCGCTCCACATCAGACCTTGCATTACACCAGCGATCCACATCGCAACGATGTACAAAACAACACCGATAGTAGCGAGCCAGAAGTGAGTATTAATCAATTGCGTGCTGTACATGCGTTTGTGGCCAAACAGTACAGGAATCAAGTGGTACATTGCACCAATCGATACCATTGCAACCCAGCCTAGCGCACCTGAGTGAACGTGACCGACAGTCCAGTCCGTGTAGTGAGACAGCGCGTTAACGGTCTTAATAGACATCATTGGACCTTCGAAGGTCGACATGCCGTAGAACGACAGGGAGACGATCAAGAAGCGCAGCACTGGGTCATGGCGAAGTTTATGCCATGCGCCTGATAGCGTCATAATGCCGTTGATCATGCCACCCCAGCTTGGCGCAAACAGGATCAAAGACATCACCATACCGAGTGATTGAGTCCAATCTGGCAATGCGGTGTAGTGCAAGTGGTGCGGACCAGCCCAGATGTAAATCGATACCAATGCCCAGAAGTGGATAATTGACAAGCGGTACGAGTAAACAGGGCGACCGGCTTGCTTCGGTACGAAGTAGTACATCATGCCGAGGAAACCAGCGGTCAAGAAGAAGCCCACCGCGTTGTGGCCGTACCACCACTGCACCATGGCATCAACAGCGCCAGGGTAAATCGAATAAGACTTCCACAGTGAAACAGGAATCGCCATCGAGTTAACAATGTGCAGCACAGCAACGGTGATAATAAAAGCACCGTAGAACCAGTTGGCTACGTAAATGTGAGACGTTTGGCGTTTGATAATGGTACCGAAGAAGACGATGCCGTAAGAGACCCAGACTAGCGCAATCAAAATGTCGATTGGCCATTCGAGTTCAGCATATTCTTTCGCTGTCGAGATACCCAAGGGTAGGGTTATTGCGGCACTCAGAATGACTAATTGCCAGCCCCAGAAGGTAAATGGGATCAGCCAGCCGCCGAACAGCTTAGCCTGACAAGTACGTTGTACCACGTAATAAGAAGTTGCAAATAATGCGCATCCACCGAACGCAAAAATTACCGCGTTGGTGTGTAGGGGTCGGATTCGACTGTAAGTTAGCCATGGCACATCAAAGTTCAGTGCTGGCCAATACAGCTGTGCTGCAATTAATACGCCGACGGCCATACCTACAATGCCCCAAATTACAGTCATCACTGTAAATTGGCGAACGACCTTGTAGTTATAATCTACGGCTGTTGCCTGTGTCTCACTCATAGCTCTGCTTCCGCTGCTGTGATTCGTTATTAGTTAGGGTTATATATAGCGGCTAACCGCCTGACGATAGGAGAATTTATACGAGTACTTTGCTAACGTATGAAGACCCAACGCCAAAAACTGAAAGATTTTGTTACCTTTCAGTAAAAGCGTCGCGATTCTACGTTAGAACTCATTAAAAAGATAGCGAACCAACGGAGCAATTCAAATTTGCGAATGCCATGAATCACCGTCAGCAGCCCCCCCACATCAACAGAATAGTTAGCTTACTTTTATGCATGCTTTTGTTATCAGCGTGTTCACAAGAACCAGCTCCCACGCAAAATCAATACTGCCTAAACACAAACCGCAGTTGTTTTGCGCTAGATCAAAGCGCAGTAAAAATAGTTCTCAGTCAACCTTTAAAAATTGAACAACCCATCAGTTTTCAGATCAGTTGGCCGAGCAGTTGGTCTGTTACCAAAACAGCCGCGCGTTTGGTCGGTAAAAACATGTACATGGGCCAGATCCCAATCGCGTTGTCGCCTCCATCACCAAAAGGTTTTGTGGATGGCGAGTTATTAGTTATCGCATGTACCCGTCCTGATATGGTGTGGCAGCTGGAGCTTGATGTAGAATTAGCAGACGGTCAGGTTGTCCAAGCCCATTGGCCTTTTTTAATGACACATACGGAGTAAGATATGCCCTCGTTCGACATTGTTTCTGAAGTCGATGAAGTAGAACTGAATAATGCTGTGAGTAACTCAACTCGCGAACTTGACACACGTTTTGATTTTCGTGGTGTTGATGCAAGCTTTAACCTTGCTGACATGGTAGTCACATTAAAAACTGAGTCGGACTTTCAACTGCAGCAGTTGGAAGATATTTTGCGAAAGAATCTGGCCAAGCGGAATGTCGATCCTAATTCGATGGAATTGGGTAAATTGGACCGCACCGGTAAAATGTTTATCCAGCCGATCAAATTCAAGCAAGGCTTGGAGCAGGGTTGTGCTAAAAAGCTGGTGAAACAAATCAAAGATAGCAAAATCAAAGTTCAAGCCAGTATTCAAGGTGACAAACTGCGTGTCACTGGCAAGAAGCGTGATGATCTGCAACAGGTGATCGCGCTACTAAAAGGTTCTGATACCGATCAGCCGCTGCAATTCAATAACTTTCGCGACTAGTTGAACAACGCCTTGTGGCAAAAGAAAGGGCACCGATTGGTGCCCATTTTTATGATTAGCTTTCTTCGATGATGTACACGTTGCCTTCGGTCAATTGGTCAAGGTGATATTGCCAAGCACTGACATCCCAATTTTTGCGCTGGCCTTCACTAATCGCCTGACGCATATTCTTCACCACCTGCGTGAAATCCCTTCCTTCGCGATTGATGTGCGACACTGCAAGTAAGTAGAAATATTCCGGATGGCGGTTATGGCTTTCTTTAATTTGTTCTAAATAAGCAATAGCACCATCAAGATCACGCAGCGAGTTGTCGCTAGAATTCAGCTTGATATCAATGGCTCGGAGCGTGGACGCAAGGTGGTCTTTGGTTATCGCCGATTGATACCAGAACAGCGCTTTTTTATCGTCATGAATGACCCAAGGGCTGGTTTGCAACAATTTGCCCAAGCGATATTCGGCGCGCGCCAAACCATATTTGCTAGCCTGAGTGATCCAATGGACCGCCACTTCAATGTCTCTTTGTTCGCGATACAGCTTCATACCATATTCATACATGGCAGATGGATGGCCTTCGTTCGCCAACGCCAACAAGCGCTGTTCTACTTCGCCTTCCTCGCGGCTTATCCAACTGAAGTTCAGCAGGGCAATGGCATACTCGTAGCGCTCGCTAAGGGTAGTGCCTTCTTTTAGTTTGTAAACGTGGCGACGAATGCCCTCATAGAGCTTTTCGTTATCATTTCTCAAAGCATCTCGGTTAAAGGCGGCGGCCCCCAAATAGGCGCGATTAACAAACTCCACCGGCTCGCCGTCAAATTCCGGTTTATCACCAGGGAACAGGGCATAATTGTCGACCAGCGTTTTCGTCCAGCCAAAGCGCTGAATCTCGGAAAGGTTTCGCACTGTGCCATCTTCGCTGATGTCATTGTCGACGATCAGAAAGGGTTTACTTGGCGTCGACATCATGAATGCCGTTTCACCGCTGTACTCCGCGCTTTCCTCGAGAAACTCATACAAGCTGTCGGTCTCCCAATCATCAGGGTGGAATCGCTGTTGCAATTCTTGTTTACCGCCAAAGGTGACTCGCTTGCCAATGTGTTGTGGATTAATCGCGGGGTTGTATGTGGTGGCGTTATTGTTTTGCTGCAGCTGAGCTTTGACCTTAGCCAGCATTGCATTAATTTCAGCTCTGTTGTCAGCAGGTAACTTGGCCAGCATTTTATCGACCATGTTGGCTGCATCATGATAATTTTTATCGGCGGCCATCGAGAAGTAGATCAGCGCATTAAGGCTATCCTGCTCGGTGCCTTTGCCAAAATTGTGCATCACCGCTAATTGATAATGAGCATGGCCAAGCCCCAAATCGGCCGCTTTTTCATACTCAACCAGAGCCTGCGGATAATTACTTTCTTTATACAGGCGATCTGCTTTCAAGACGTCAGCTGCCGACACTGAGCAAGGTAAGGCGATCATGATGGCAGCGAGTAACTGTTTAGACATTTCGATAATCCCGTTATTTTGCGGCTAAACCAATCATAAAACTACAAAAACGTTCATTTAACGCTACGTCCAATACCCCAGATCGTCAAGTAAACGGCCTGGCCTTTACACAAACTTTACATTTGATGACGTTGTGTTTGCGTTTGAATGGATTAGCCATTGTTGGATTTTGCCGTTGTATTGCTCTGATCGGGCATCAAAAATATTGTATACAATTTATCGCTTCAGCCTTGAGTTATTGGTTTAACTCGGTAAGGTGTGGCTCGGTAATCCCCACAATGAAACGAATTCGGCTATGAAAAACTGGTTGCGCCTCGCGCTCGTTATTCCATCTATTGTTGCTGTTAGCGCAAATGCGCAACAATTGACGATCGAACGTATCTTCTCAAGTCCGACGCTTCTCGGTAAAAGCGTCAGAGGCGTTAAAGTTGCGCCCGATGGTTCCAGAGTAACCTTCTTGCAGGGCCGTGATTCTGATTACAACCACTATGACTTGTGGGAATACCACATCGCGAGTGGCGAAACCCGAATGTTGGTCAACTCCGATAAATTCCATCAGGGACCCGAACAGCTATCTGATGAAGAGAAGGCAAGAAGAGAACGCCAGCGCATCTATGGTAAGGGCATCATGGAGTACCACTGGGCGGCGGACAGTTCGGCGTTATTGTTTCCCCTCGGTGGTGACGTGTTCCACTATCAGTTGCAATCCGGTAAAGGCAATCAGCTAACCAGTACGCCTGAATTTGAGACTGACGTACAATTTTCTCCCAAAGGGAATTACGTTTCTTATATCCGCGAGCAAAACCTGTACGTTAAGGAAATCGCTAGCGGTCGAGAAATTGCAATCACTACCAAGGGTGGTGGCGCGATAAAGTTTGGTATGGCTGAGTTTGTCGCTCAGGAAGAAATGGAGCGGATGACTGGCTATTGGTGGTCACCAGATGAAAGCCATATTGCTTATACCCGCACGGATGAAACTGGTGTTGAGATTCAAGTTCGCAATGAGATTTACGCAGATCAAATTAAGTTGTTCGAACAACGCTATCCTGCTGCTGGCACGCCTAATGCGGTAATTGAGCTGGCAGTATCGAACCTTGCTACCGGCAACCAGACTTGGATTGATTTAGGTGATAACACCGACTTTTATTTGCCACGAGTGAAGTGGTTTGCGGACAGTAAAGCCCTGTCTTTCCAATACCAAAGTCGCGATCAGCAAAACCTCCAGCTACGCGCTTATGATCTGCAAACGAAACAGCAATCGACACTAATCACTGAAACATCAGATTCTTGGGTCAACCTGCATAGCGACTTGTACTTTTTAAAAGACAAACAGCACTTTGTTTGGGCGTCGGAACGCGATGGTTTTAAACACCTCTATCTTTTTAAAACTAATGGTCAATTAGTGCGTCAGCTCACTAAGGGTGACTGGGTCGTCAACGAGCTCAAGCGTGTCGATGAAAAAGCGGGTGTGGTGTATTTTACCGGCCGTAAAGATACGCCACGCGAACAACACCTCTATCGAGTACCTCTAGCAGGCGGCAGCATTGACAAAGTCTCGACTCGTGCCGGCATGCATAAAGTGACTTTTGCCAAAAAGGGTGGCACCTACGTCGACAACTTTTCATCAACGTCAACTTTACCGCAAGTCAGTGTTCATAATGCCGATGGCAAGCACCTGACTTGGTTGGAGCAAAACAAAGTCGACGCCACTCACCCTTATCAGCCATATCGTTCTGGTATGGTGGCGCCAGAGTATGGCGAGTTAAAGGCCGATGATGGACAGACCTTGCTGTACGAGCTGTATAAACCAGCTACCATCGACAAGGGTCAAAAACTACCGGTGATTCTTTACGTCTATGGCGGACCAAAGGTAGGTCAGCAGGTGACCAATAGCTGGAGCCGTAACCAATTTCTTACTCAGTATTGGGTACAGCAAGGTTATGTGGTGTTCTCGCTTGATAACCGGGGTAGCTACCACCGGGGTAAAGCATTTGAGTCCCCGATTTACAAACACCTAGGCGTTGTTGAAGTCGCCGACCAACTGAAAGGGGTGGCGTTCTTGAAATCATTGCCTTATGTCGACAGCGACAGAATAGGCGTGTTTGGCCACAGCTACGGCGGGTACATGGCGCAAATGCTGATGTTTAAAGCCGGTGAGCAATTTGCTGCGGGGATCTCTGGAGCCCCTGTTACCGACTGGTTGCTGTATGACACCCATTACACCGAGCGTTACTTGGGTCACCCGGCAACCAATGCCGAAGGCTATCAGGCATCTGCAGTGTTTCCTTATGTCAACGATTTAGCAAAACCGCTATTGATTTATCATGGAATGGCAGATGACAACGTACTGTTTACCAATGCCACCAAGGTTTTCAGTGAGTTGCAAAAACAAAACAAATCGTTCGATATGATGACTTACCCGGGTGCAAAGCATTCGATGCGTGGTAAGGCGACCAAAGTGCACCTGAATCACACCATCATGAATTTCTTTGAGCGTCACCTGAAGCAATAAACAAGAAAGCCGGCGTTAAAGCCGGCTTTTTTACCAGAGACTATTTATCAAGAGCCGGAGTCATCGGCTTTGTCGCTCACCTGGGCTGCCTGTAAACGTTGGTACTTGCGAGAGAACGATGTTAGCAAGCGACCATTGCAGACCAAATTTCGAACTTCGCTTTTGCTTAAACCCAATTCCGAACCAGTTGCTGTGGCCGCTTCAACTCCCTGCTGGGCAGCAACCACACAAACTTGGCTTTCAATACTTTGGTTGGCCGCAACGAACTTCATAGATGTTGAGCCAAATGCTGGACTAGCGATAACGACTAATGCGCCAGTAAGGGCAACTAGTGGTTTCATGATCAACCTCCGCAGAATAAAAAATGCAATAAACGTACGACAAACATTGATTTTGAGTGGTGGCACTCACAATCAATCAACGGCTTGATTGTTGATCTAGTTCACACTTTTGGCAAGGTTAATTTTTGAACAATTGACCGGCAACCAAAGCAGTCGGTCAACTAAACCATTAATTGTTTAACCAAAAAGCTGGTTTAACTCCGCCCTAATGCAGTTTGGATATGGTTCATTTCATTGTCAGTCAACTGGTACCAATACATAGCAATGGCGCCTAGCAGGGCAATACCACCAGGAATTAGCGTGAACATCATTTGAATACCATGTACGGTTGAATCTGATAGTGTTGTGTTGGCCTCAAAACCGAAGCCGGCCAACAAGAACCCCGTTGCTGCACCGCCAATGGTCCATCCCATCTTCTGGCCAAATGACGCGCCGGCAAACACCAAGCCAGAAGCGCGACTACCAGTTTTCACTTCTTGGTAATCGACAATATCGGCATACATGGCAAATACGATAGGGACGGTTGGACCAGACAAAAACGAACTAATGAAATGAAGCAGGTAGATACCGGTTAGATTGGTGTTTCCACAGAGGTAAATGGCCGCCATCATCACTGCGTTGCACACCATTAACACCATATAGATGTACTTTTTATCGGCCCAACGGATGAACCATTGCGTCGCACCTGCACCAACTAAATTGGCGATTGAACCGCCAACTAGAAACCACTTTGCCGCACTCTCATCCTCGAGGAAGTACTTGAAGTAGTGCATGGTAATGCCATTTCGAATCGCTACAAAGCCGAGTGAAAATATGCCGACGATAAATAACAGAATGAATGGCGGGCTTTGCAGTAACTTGGCAATCTCAACTTTGACATTGTGTTTGCTTTTCTCTGGCTGAATGCGTTCTTTGGTCAGAGCAAACGACAGCACCAATAAAATCGCCAATACAACACCATATACAGCCATGGTGCGCTGAAAACCGAGCGCTTGATCGCCGCCGCCTAAACGTTCAACCAAATCAAAGGTAAAGTGAAGCACCAAGATGCCGGCGCCATAGGCACCCATGAATCGCCAAGACGACAAAGACGCGCGCTCTTTCGGATCATTGGTGATGGCACTCATTAGCGACGAGTAAGGGATATTGATAGCCGTGTAAATCATCCCCACCAGAAAATAGGTGCCATAGGCATACATGAGTTTGCCATCGGTACTAAGATCCGGTGTGGTGAAGGCGAGGGTGGCAACGATTGCTAAAGGCACCGACCCAAACAACAGGTAGGGACGAAACTTTCCCCAGCGTGTCTCGGTACGATCGGCAATGATGCCCATGATTGGATCATTGATGGTGTCCCATACTCGGGTAAGTAGCAACATAGTGCCAATTGCTGCTGCTGAAATTCCAAACACATCGGTGTAAAAATAGATTTGGAAATAGATAAATGTCATCCACACGAAGTTAAAGGCCGCATCGCCCAAGCCATAACCCACTTTTTCGCTAAGCTTAAGCTTTTCCATCTTGACCAAAACGAACTCCTACTCATGATAACGTTTTCATAGTGTCATATTGTTGTACCGGTTTTGGGTGAATGGAACAAGCGAAAATGGTCAGAGTGTGAGATCGACGCAAATAACTGGCGTTCACTTGACTGGTTGTTAACTGACAGCTGTTCTTTACGTTTTGTAAAACTTTATTGCAGTGATGACCAATCCACCAAGCAATAAAGTGGCATACAATATGCGAACCGACAGAAGCAGGGAACAACATGAAAATTAAAAACATAGCTGCTGCAATAACCATGCTGGCAACTGGTATGGCGCACGCATATTCAACTGACAATACTCGTTTGTTACGCTTTGCCGACATTCACAAGGATCAGGTGACCTTTGTTTATGCTGGTGACATTTACATTGCCAATCACAAGACAGGCGAAAGCCAACGTCTCACTGATCATATCGGCTATGAAGCCTTTCCTAAATTCTCGCCAGATGGCAGTAAGATCGCGTTCTCTGCCGAATTTAATGGTAGCCGTCAGGTGTACGTGATGAATACCGACGGTTCGGCGCTAAAACAGCTCACGTATTACAACGATGTTGGCCCTATGCCGCCGCGCGGTGGCTACGATTACCGCGTTCTGGACTGGACGCCAGATGGTAAAAAAGTATTGTTCCGCGCAAATCGCTTGCCATGGGGCGAGCGGATGGGGCGGCCATACACCGTATCGATCGATGGTGGCATGGAGCAGCCTTTAGCTGTGCCGGAAACGGGCGGCGGCATGCTAACTGCCGATGGCAGTAAATATGTTTATACACCGATTGATCGAGAGTTTCGCACCTGGAAGAGGACCCGCGGCGGCCGAGCGCAAGATGTGTGGGTTTATGATTTAGAGAACAACACATCCGAACAACTGACCAGCCACCGTGCTACTGACCATCAGCCAACCGTGGTTGGCGACACGATCTATTTTGTCTCGGATCGAGAGTACACCCTTAACTTATATCAGTATCAGCAAGGTGGTGCGCCGATAAAACTGACCGATCATCAAGAATTTGATGTGCTGTGGCCATCAGCTGGACCAGATGCCATTGTCTATGAGAATGGTGGTTACCTGTATCGCTTTGACCCGAGCACCAAACAGTCAAGCAAGCTGACCATTAACATTGCTGGGCTGCGTCAATACGCCGAACCATATAGTAAAAATGTGAGTAAATTTATCGACACCATGAGTGTCGATAATGGCGGCAATCGAGCGCTGTTTACTGCTCGTGGTGAAATCTTCTCAGTACCAAAAAAAGACGGTGTCACTCGTAACTTATCGCTAACCCCTAGTGCTCGTGAAATTGATGCGAGCTGGTCGCCCAATGGCCGTTACATTGCCTACATGAGCGATGCTACGGGCGAGTATGAGATCTACTTAAAAGATCGTTCCAACAATAATAAAGTCAAACAGTTAACATCAGATGGCAGCATTTGGCGTTTTACTCCTGTGTGGTCTGCCGATAGCAAATATCTAATGTATGCGGACAAGAACCATACCTTATGGCTACTTAACGCCAAAAGCGGTAAGCAGACCAAAATCGATGTTGCTAAGTACAACGAAAATAGTCTCAGAACGTACGTTTGGTCACCAAACAGCGAAGATATCGTGTTCGTTAAGAACAATGAAAATCGCTACAGCTCGTTGTGGCATTACAACCTCAAGAGACGCAAAGTGACTCGTTTGACTGACGACATGACGTCCGAACAGGAGCCAACATTTTCACCCGATGGCCAGTACCTGTATTTCAGTTCGCAGCGCGATTTTAATCTGACGTTCTCAAGCTTCGAGTTCGATTACTTGTTTAACGAAGCAACACGCATCTATGGCGTGGCCGTTAATAACGAAGTTGCAGCACTGAATCGTTTCTCTAGCGATGAAGTTGCGTTTGGCGATGACGATGAAGACAACGATGATGTTCCAACAGAACTAGATCCGCGCAACTTTATGCAGCGCGTCGAGGTATTAACGGCCAAAGCTGGTAATTACCGTTCGCTACATGCAGTGAAAGATGCTGTATTGGCAATGTCTGATAGTGAATTGAAACTGATCGAGACGGGTCGGGATGGCAAAGTCAAAACAGTGGCCGATAAAGTCGACTCCTTCACGGTGTCTACTAACGGCAAGCATCTGTTGGTGAAGCATGGCGATAATTTCAGCATTGTTGAACCAAAAGAGAAGCAAGATCTGGCTAAGAGCCAGCTGAATCTCGACCAAATGATGTTGAAAATCGATCCTGCCATTGAATGGCAACAAATGTATGTTGAGGGTTGGCGCACACTGAGAGACTGGTTCTACGATGAAAATCATCATGGCCAAGACTGGGATGCGATCCTAAAACGCTATCAGCCCATGGCCAATGCAGTCGCACACCGCTCGGATCTGGATTATGTGTTCAGTGAAATTGCTGGCGAAATCAATGCTGGTCATATTTACGTGCAGTCGGGTGACATGCCAAAAGCTGAGCGCAAGAAACATGGTTTACTCGGAGCTGAAATCATCAAGCACAAGAGCGGCTTTGCACAAATAAGTTCGATCTATCAGGGCGAGAATTGGCACGAAAACTTTAGAGCGCCATTGAGTGAGCCCGGTGTTAAAGCAGCAGCAGGAGACTTTATCGTCGCTGTTCAGGGCCAACGCACCGATAGTGTTAGCAATTTCTATGAATTGCTTGAGAACACCCAAGGCCAAGCCATTGAGCTATTACTGAGTGAAACGCCAAGCACCAAACGGACTTGGAAGGTAACAGTTAAACCTGTGGCCAGCGAGCTAGGGTTGCGTTATCTCGACTGGGTAAGATCGCGCATCGCCTACGTCGATAAACTGTCAAATGGCCGCATTGGCTACGTTCATTTGCCAAATACAGCATTTGACGGTAACCGTGAGATGTTCAAAACCTTCATGCCACAAACTACCAAAGATGCTTTGATCATCGATGATCGTTACAACGGCGGCGGCTTCATTCCAGAGCACATGATCACTTGGTTGGCACGTAAACCACTCAATTATTGGAAACGTCGAGGCGTTGAGCCAACCAAAACGCCACAGTTTGCTCACGACGGCCCGAAAGCGATGTTGATCAATGGTTACTCAAGCTCTGGTGGTGACGCATTGCCATACTATTTCCGTCAAGCTGGCCTGGGTAAACTAATCGGCACCCGCACTTGGGGTGGCTTGATTGGTATTTCTGGTAACCCGAGCTTAGTTGATGGTGGACAAGTGATTGCGGCAACCTTCCGTATTCTCGATAACGACGGCAACTGGATTATTGAAAATGAAGGGGTTACACCTGACATTGAGGTTGTTGACCGGCCAGAACTTGTTTTCCAGGGCAATGATCCATCACTTGAGCGTGCTGTTGCTGAGTTGCTCAACGAGCTCAATGAGAACCCTAAAAAACCACTCACAGTGCCGCCAGCACCATCAAAATTTTAATGGCGACCCAACTCGCGGGCGTGGCCGATTGATCTATCTTAAAGCTCTTCACCTATAACAATGTGTGTCTGTGGAGGTGCTTATGAACGCCAATGAATTGTGCAGTGGAATGATCGTCGACTTCAAAAACCAAGCCGTTGAAGTGTTAGCCGTTGACGCTGATACGGGTCTAGCTGCGGTGCGAAATTGCAGCAGTTATGAACGAACTCAAGCTCAATGTGAACAGCTATCACTTGACCCTCAGCTGCACACTGACAGTTTCAACTATTACTGACAAATACTAAGGGCAGCTGACTCAACAGTGCCCTGGGTATTTATTGATTTTGCTGTACTCGACTGGCGATGGTGTCTTGGATAAGCGTCGCCCGGGTTAGTTTAGCCTCCGCTCTTGTACTGAGCCCTTCATACTCAGTAAGAACGTCTTGAATGACCGCCATAACGTAAGCGTTGTATTCACTGTTTAAACTTGATGATAACGCCTCAATCTCATCTTTTTTGGCAACCAACGCTTCGGATAATGCCGACATTTCGGTACCCACAGAGTGAATAATTGAAGTAATCGATGCTTCATCCAACTCGGTTTTTAATATTTCCCGAAGTTCTGCCTCCGCTTGCAGAATGGGGCTGGGCTGCACTGACTTGTCGGTCAGACGGCAGGCTTGGTCTTTCAGGTGCGATGCCAAGGTGTATTGCTCGTTTTCGTCATTGCTATTGTAATAGAGTTCGAGCAGTTGCTGGGCGGAGCACTCGTTCCAGCCGTCGAATGCATCGGCTAGTTTAGCAAGGCTTACCGATGCGGTTTTCGGCGTCATGTCCATATGCTCCAGTAAGGTATTGACAGCCAAAGTTGCAAAGTCCTTGGCATAACAAATGCTCTCACACAACGATTCTGCGACGAAAATTGAGGCGTTGGTTTCGCTGTTATGGCGCAGACTAACATGCACCATAATCCGGCCTTCCGTATTGCGATTAGTGAGTGAAACAGTGAATCCTTTGTAGTCACAGAACACGACTTCCTGTCGATCAACATCTCGTTTGCGTATCTTAGATAGCGTGCTCAATTGTGTTACCTCAGAAATTACATCGTAGTTAGGGATTTTGGTCAAAATCGAATATTGATTCTGGCGCCCTATAAATTTCTACTGCTGGAAATTAATTACAAACAATTCGGCAATTCCTAGGTGTAAAAGTTCCCGTAACTTGTTCATTTTAATTAATATCATTCAAACATGCGTGACTATTTTGCAATCTTATTATCAGTAATGTGACTGTCAATGACTGATACTCCAATACTACCATTGTTTTGGTTGCTACTTGTGACTGAAATATACTTGTTAAACCTAAAAATAGTGCGTAAATCTGATTGGGGAACTAAAGTGGAGAACGCGAGAAGTATGACGTCAATAATGTGTATGTTGTTGATATTGTTTATTTATATTTTCAAGGGCTAATTTTTTGTCATCAATAACGATAATGATAGAAACTAAATTTACGTAAAATAATGGTGATTACTTCATTGAGTGGAGTAAATTAAATCAATTTCTAGCGAGTCGCATGTTATTTAATGTTTAATTCCTTTGCTTTTGTGTTAATGAAAATTTAAGTTTATTTATTATCTGCGCTATGAATTGCCTCAGTACCTTTATCGATTTAATGCTTCGCCTAGAGGCTTAAAATAAGATAGTAATGCATGATGAATAACGGCTCGGTGATTCAAGTCCGGATATAACGCAAAGTGCTCAGCATTTGTTGTTCCAGAAACAAGGTAGGAGTTGTCAATACCTGAGCAGGACTCAACGACGGCCTCAAAGGCCCTTGCCATCATCTCGGTCGGCTGGGAAAAATAATTTGCCGCGAGTGACCTGTCAGCTTTAACACTTCGACAAACATAGTCGTGCTTGTCTTGGCCGTCTTCTGTCAGCAGTACAGCATCAAAAATCTGTAACAGCTTGGTATTTAAAGGGTGCGGGATATGATTGGCTGATTTCAACCAACAGTCACTTGCAAAGATAATGCGCGATTGAGGGCCTGACCGATCACCAATATCAAAGGCTTTTTCGGCAATGTAATGATCAAATGCATGCCAGAACTCATGAGCAAGGGCGCCAGCACCGAAATTTTTGGCTAATGCCAACTCACGTTGATTGGGGGCGTAATGGGCCTGCACACCTTTGCGGCCGCCGCTACCAAACGCCAAATTTAGATTGCCACGCAAGCCAATTGTTTTGGGGGGTAATGCCAACACGTAAGCAAGGTCCGCCAGCGAATCGAAGATTAAGTTTGCTGCTAGCGCTTTTTCTTCTTCAGTGACCCATCGGCCGATACGAATATTGCCGATGCCAAAGGTATCACGGATGTCGATGAACGACACTTGTTCGCCATGACGGTAATCAGGACCTTTACGCGTTTTGTATTTAAAGCTGGTTAAGCGCAAAATTTTCCTTGGTAATTGTTATCATGTGCAGCTATCTGGCAACGATTATACATAGCAGCCATCATCCTCAACTAGAGTGACTTCCTTGACCGATCATAATTTCAACCAACTAAACCTAAAGCCGGCTTTGACCAACAATCTTGAATCCTTGGGCTATCAATCAATGACGCCGATTCAAGCTCAAAGTCTACCGCCCATTATTGAAGGCAAGGACGTCATTGCTCAAGCGAAAACCGGCTCCGGTAAAACGGCGGCATTCGCCTTGGGTGTTTTACAACGGCTTAACGTCAAGCGTTTTCGAGTTCAGTCATTAATTCTTTGCCCAACCAGGGAGCTGGCCGATCAGGTTGCCAAAGAAGTCCGTCGACTAGCGCGGCAAATACACAACATCAAAGTGTTAACTTTGTGCGGCGGTGTGCCAATGGGGCCACAAATCGGCTCATTAGAGCATGGTGCTCACATTATTGTGGGCACGCCGGGCAGGGTGTATGACCATTTATCAAAAGATCGACTCGACTTAAGCGAACTGGACATATTGGTGCTCGATGAGGCTGACCGAATGCTTGAAATGGGATTTCAAGATGCCATTGATGCCATCATTCAGTATGCACCTGCGACGCGCCAATCCTTGTTGTTTAGCGCAACCTTTCCGCCCAAGATCAAATCAATTGCGGAACGTGTCTTGAGCAATCCGACCATGGTCAAAGTAGAACAAGCTCACGATAGCAACAGCATCGTTCAGCGCTTCTACAAAGTATCGGATGTCGAAAGTCGTTACCAAGCGCTACGTCAGTTGTTGCTCAGTCATCAACCAGAATCAACCGTGGTGTTTTGCAATACCAAGCAAGAGACCCAAGATGTTGCTGATTATCTGTGTGAAGACGGCTTTAGTGCAGCTGCGCTTCATGGTGACTTGGAGCAGAAACAGCGCGATAAAACCCTTGTTCGTTTCGCCAACAAAAGCACCTCAATACTTGTGGCAACGGACGTCGCCGCGCGTGGCTTAGATATCGATTCGCTCGATGCGGTAGTTAACTACCATGTTGCTCATGATCCAGAAGTTCATGTTCACCGCGTTGGCCGCACTGGCCGTGCAGGTAGCAAAGGTCTGGCATTGACCTTATTTAACGACAAAGAAGGCTATAAGTTGGCCATGATTGGGGACTACATAAAGATCAGCACCGATCCCTCATCGCTGCCGAACGACGCATCGGTGTACCAATCGCCAATGAAACCACCCATGGTGACCTTGTGTATTGATGGCGGCAAAAAACAAAAAATTCGTCCAGGCGATATTGTTGGTGCGTTAACCGGCAATAACGGTATTGATGGCAACGACATTGGTAAAATTGATGTGTTTACTTTTGTCGCTTACGTGGCGATAAAACGCTCTGTGGCGAAAACTGCTTTTACCAAACTGACTAACGGTAAACTCAAAGGTAAGCAGTTCCGCGTATGGCGGGAGCGCAGTTAAGGCCCGCGAGCCACTATAAGCCGCGGGCGTTTGCTGTTAGTAGCCTTGGTAGTCATCCTCTAAAGTAATGACAGCGCTGGCATCGATCTGGGCGGCATTAAAGCCGACTGACACCATAAACTGACCAGCATTGACCCGCCAACCTTTGCTTTCAACATCGCAATAGGCGAAGTCTCTTAACGTTAACGTGAAGCTCAGGCTTGCCCGCTCGCCAGGTTCAATGACTGGTTTAGCAAACCTTTTTAGCTCTTTGTTCGGTCGCTGGAGTGTTGGAGACAACTCGGAGGTATAGAGTTGCAGTACTGCGGCGCCCGCACGCTCACCTGTATTTTCAACGGTGACGGTTACCGCGACTCGATTTTGGCCATTGACGTTAACCACCAAATCGGACAATTCAAAATTGGTGTAACTCAAACCAAAGCCAAACGGAAACAGCGGCGCAATATCATGCTGATCATAATGACGGTAGCCGATATTCAAACCTTCGCCATATGCCACGTTGCCATCTTGGCCGGGGTAGTTGAGCGGAGAATTGGTGTGGGTTGGATTATCAGACCATCTGCGCGGAAACGTTTGCGGCAATCGCCCGCTCGGTTCCTGATCACCAAAAATGACATCGGCAATGGCGTTGCCACATTCTTGCCCCGGATACCAAGCCTGCAAAAGTGCCGGTACCGATTCGAGCCAAGGCATTTCTACTGGCCCGCCAGTTTGTAACACCACAATGGTGTTAGGGTTGGCCTTTAACACAGCTTCGACCAATTGGTTTTGCGAACCGGGGAGGCTTATGTTTTCTAGATCACTGCCTTCGGTATCCCATTCACCTGAACGGCCCACAAAGACAATTGCCGTGTCGGCGCTGGCAGCGGCTTGAACTGCTTGCTGGATCCCTTCGTTCCCTAATGGTTGGGAAATACCAAGGCGCCAGCCTGACACCATAATGTTGTCGGGTTGGCGGTTACAAAAGCGAATCTCAATGTCATAGGATTTGCCTGCTTCGAGTTGCAGCGGTACAACAATTTCATCGCAACCTTCTTCAAAGAAAGTACGCCCTTTTTGCCACTGCGTTGTGGCATCAAGCACTAATTCGCCATCGAGGTAAACCTTGGCATAGCCGGCACAATGAAAACCGAGGTTATACAGCCCAGTCTCAGGTGCATCAAAGGTGGTATTGATGAGTGCCGAAAAATTGAACTTTGAGACCTTGTTATCAGCAAAGTCGGTATCCCAAAATGCGATGGCTTTATCAAGTATCTCTTGATAAACCGGCTCGCCAGCCCAGTGTTGATTGTCATAAAAGGCAACCGTAGTTTTGCCTTGATGCAGCGGCTCCCAACGGTAATTACTGCAACCTTGGGCATACACTAAACCTTGTTCGCCGAGTTTAGCCACCAGTCCGTCCCAAGGCGAAATACGATAGTGAGGCGTCAATTGTGCTGAGCCGCCACCCATGATTTGGGCGGTTTTGGCATTGGGCCCGATAACCGCGATTGTGCCGCAGCTTGTCGTATTGAGCGGCAATATCTTGTGTTGGTTTTTAAGCAGTACCGTGCCCTCGGCGCCAGCTTTACGGATCAGCGCCCGATGGCTTGGTTGGTCATCACTGCGTTCAACAAATGGCTGGTCGTCATCAATAGAACCTACGCGGCACATTAGCTTAACGATGGCCATTGCGCGGGCGCGAATGGTATCTCGACTGACTTCACCGGCTTCCACCGCCGCTAACAGCTTGTCGCCGCGATCACGTGTCGGGCCGGGCATTTCAAGATCCAGTCCAGCGTTAATTGTCGGAGCAGTAGAACGCGACCCATACCAATCGGACATGACTACGCCGTCAAAACCCCAATCGTTGCGCAGCGTATCGGTGAGTAGCCATTGGTTCTCTGCGGTGTAGGTACCATTGAGTTTATTGTAGGAAGACATAACGGCCCAAACGCCCGCCTTTTTAACGGCATCTTCAAAGGGGCGGAGGTAGAGTTCGCGCAAGGTACGCTCGTCAATCACTGAGTTTATCGTGGTGCGCTCAAACTCACTCTCGTTGCCTGCAAAGTGTTTGATGGTGGAGGCGACGCCCTCGCTCTGTTGTCCTTGAATATAAGATGTCGCTAAAGCGGCGGTAAGCTCGGGATCTTCAGAAAAACATTCAAAGTTGCGGCCGTTGGTGACACTACGGTGAATATTTACCGTTGGCGCCAATGACACGTGAGCGCATTTAGATTTCACTTCTTGCGCAATGGCTTGACCTACTTGTTCGATTAAGTCGGTATTCCACGTTGCGCCTAAACTAATCGCCGCCGGAAAAGCCGCTGCAGTGGTGGCGTCGACGTATGTACCGCTTCCTCGTGCGCCGTTAGGGCCATCGGTTACCCGAAGTTTGTTGATTGCTAGACGCGGAATGGCTGGTAATGACCATAAGTCTTCGCCTGACAGTAGAGACACTTGTTCTTCCAGGCTCATTTGGTCAACCAAAGGGTCAACGTGTTTGTCATGTGGCATGTTGTATTGCTCCTAATTTACTGCATTTGCAACGTTGTAAATTCGATTTGTAACGATTTAAAATGTTTAAATCCACATGTTGAATCACGTTTTTCCGAAGTATTGTCGTTGCGTGTTTATGTGGCTAGTAACAATTGATTGGAGCAGTAAAAGAATGGCAAAAGTCACGCTAAAGACCATTGCGGATGCACTTGGTTTCGCCGTTACCACAGTATCGCGAGCACTCAAAGATGATCCGGCAATCAAGCTGCAGACAAGGCGAGTGATTCAAGCCAAGGCTAGGGAACTCGGCTATGTGCCGGACCGAGCTGGCGTCCGTCTTCGCACCGGTAAAACCAACGTCATTAGTTTGGTGCTTCCAGTAGAACCTAATATGTCGAATGTGGTGACTCGCCTGACGGTATCCATCGCTGAGGTGTTAAAAGGCTCGAGCTATAACCTAAATACCAGCTATTGGTTTGAAGACGACGATCCGCTAGCGCTGGTCAAACAGATTGTTGAGACTCGCTCAGCAGACGGTTTGATCCTCAACTATACGACGCCGGACGACCCCAGAGTCCGATACCTAATGGAGCAACAATTTCCGTTCGTCACTCATGGGCGGACAAGTGCGGACGATCGCCATTCATACTTTGATTTCGACAACCAAGAATTTGCCCGTTTGTCAGTGAACAAGCTCAGCTTGAAAGGGCGCCGAAAAGTCATGGTCATTCTGCCGCCGCCAGAGTTGAGTTACGCCGAACATTTGCAGCGAGGCATACTCTTAGGCCAACAGCAGACCGGTGTGGAATTAGTATCCTGCTCAGCGATTCATTCCGATTCGCCCTCAGCAGATATCGAGAAAGAGGTGACGGTAATGTTGTCAGCAATGCCAGATATCGATGCCATCATTGCCAGCTCTTCAACCGCAGCTATGGTTTCTGTTTCTGTGCTGGAGTCGCTCGGACGTGAACTGGGAGCGGACATTGATGTACTGGGGCGTGAGGCGGCACCATTTCTTAAATTGTTGCGAAAGAACTTGTTGCTCGCCAATGAGGATGTCGGCAAGGCTGGCAATTTTCTCGCACGCGCGCTGATCCACGCCATTGAACGCCCTCATGAAGCGCCAATGCAAGGAATGGATATTCCGACTATTGAGCAAATCAGCTAGCGCAAACAGAGCAGGGCGCGTCTAGTTCATTCATTGCTCATTCGACATTTGAATATATTGTTACAACAAATAGCGAGAACTAATCTCGGCAAAGCATAGAATGGCCTCGAACGACGCTTATAAAACTCACCGCTCGTGGTGCGCATAAAATGGATAGTAATGAATGAATAAGCTACAAAAATTTGCCGGTGTTTCAGCTATTTCTGAGGCATTAATCTATATTGCTGCCTTCGTCTATTTTGGCGCATTTTGGGCCTATCCCGCAGACGGCACCGCATTAGAGAAAATGACCTATTTGGCTGACAATCAACTCATTTTTTCAATGATTTACTTTTTAATGTACGCCGTCTTTGGCGTTTTCCTAGCCGTTCTGGTGGTTGGCTTATATGAGAAGCTAAAACTAAATGATGATCCCCTGGCTAAGGTGGGATCCGTGTTCGGTGTTGTTTGGGTTGTTCTGGTCATTGCAAGTGGAATGCTCGCAAATGTCGGGCTGTCATATGCAGTCAGCTTAATGGATGTATCCGCCGAGAAAGCGTTTGATATGTGGAGAATGATCTCTGTGCTAATCGAAAGCCTAGGTGGAGGAAACGAATTAGTTGGTGGGCTTTGGGTGCTGCTGATTAGTATCGCGGCACTAAAAGCCAAGGTATTCCCTCGAGGGTTAAATTACCTTGGTTTCATTGTTGGTATCTCCGGTATTGCCACCGTATACCCAGATGAAACACTGACAGAGATCTTTGGCATCACTCAGATTATTTGGTTCTTGTGGCTTGGCGTAGCCATGTTAGGCCAAAGCAACGTTGGCAGTTCTGTGCAAGGTAATGCATGACCTCAGTGACTTGTTGTTTTCAGACTACTCGTTCGAGACTATTCAGCCTAGTGATATTGGCGTTCGTTAAAGTCTCAGAATAGAGCACGTAACTCAGAACGGAAGGCCGTTCTGAGTTCTACGTAGAATCTCCACACCACAACATGGTTATTCGCACTGAGAATCAGAACAGCGCTCGATGTAAATCAAAAGGTTGCAGCCATACTTCAGAATGGCTAGAAGCACCCATTCTCGGCTAGTTCAGAATGGGCTAACTCCATTCAAACTTATTTTTTGCCCCAAAACGTAAATGGAATCCACGTATCTACAAAATGATAACGTGCGCTCAGACTTGAGCTGAGATATATCCGATTCTGAGGCGGTGGCTGGCAGTTTAGATTTGAGCTAAATTCTTTTCAGCTATACATCTAGCCGGATGATTTGGCATTCTGAAAGTCATCTTGCTTATCGTTACTCTTATGTACACTGGCTCCAAGGCTATTGTTCTATGATATAGCACGCAATAAAGCTCTTGTGCCTTCCTCTTTTTCATGACTGATTCGTATGTATTCCACAGTATTTCGTCCAGCATTCTTTGCGCGATAAAGAGCTTGGTCGGCATGCTCAATTAGCTCACTTGGAGAAACGCTAGCTATACCACTTGTCACTGTTACAACTCCGATACTTGCTGTTAAAAAGCTTGCTACATTCGATGCCTCATGCGGAATCCCCGCTCTTTTGAGTAACTGTTGTAGCGTTAAAATGACGCCCTCAGGGGAACCCGTATCAGGTAATAATAAGGCAAACTCTTCTCCACCATAGCGAACCGCTAGGTCAGTGGGCCTTCTGATGGCTTTCCGCAGGCATTCAGCAAAACTTTGCAAGCAGTGATCCCCTTGCATATGTCCATAAACATCGTTGTATTGCTTAAAGTAATCAATATCGATTAGGGCGAGGCTTAGACTTGTTTTTTGCCTATGCGATCGGGACAGTTCCATGCTAAGTACTTCATCAAAGCGCCTTCTGTTCGCTAACCCTGTTAGCCCATCTTCCTGGGCTAAAGTTTTAAGTTGTCGATTTAGCGCTTGAATCTGATTCACCCTAGAGAGTATTGAGCGAGTAAAGAAAGCTAAAAGAAATGAGCTTCCCCCTCCTACCAAGGCAATTACCCAAGTCGAAAAACTACTGTGATGGTTCATAAATGATGTTGTGGGAGTAGCCAAAATGCTCCAAGTTTTACCCCAGAAATGAGGCATAGGTTGGCGAATTTCTGTACCTTCAACGATCGGTGTACTCGTTCTCGACTCGTGTACATAAAGTACGCGTTGTTGAGATGGATCACTTTCGTCAATCAGCGTCATTTTAATTCCCAAAGGGCGCTTAGATAATGCCGAAGCATCAAACAACTCTCGGAGCTTAAATACACCAAGTACAAACCCTTTTA
Source organism: Neiella marina (assembly GCF_002165625.1). Classification (GTDB taxonomy): domain Bacteria; phylum Pseudomonadota; class Gammaproteobacteria; order Enterobacterales; family Neiellaceae; genus Neiella; species Neiella marina. Next base: position 637 of record NZ_NGNS01000003.1, on the reverse strand, counting down.
AGTTATGGAGGCGTTCCTGCGGGGTGGATGATGGCTGCTTATAGATCGGTACTACTGCAAAAAAAAGCGGAGCATCGTCTTTTTGTTGAACCAGTTTCAGGCCAGCGATTAACTGTGGCGTTCCCGAGGAGGCGGCTTCCATCAAACCAGCTCTCCGTACGCTACTAGAAGCGACATCGTAACCTAAAGCCTCATTATTGCCCTTTAACGGATTTAGATAGTAAATAGGGTAATACACTTCTCTTTTGGCGGCATTTACCATCTTGTTGTTTTGTTGATGCGTGAACCGAAATTCTGGAAAGCGCTTTTTCATCGCTTGCTCATAAAGTTTGCGCTCAGAGTGAGCAACTTTTGGAAGCCATTGAAGTGCTTGGGTGTGCACGTAACTTTCGAGTATTGGGGTCGACACTTGTTGGAACTGTTCCCAGCTGACGTTGGGTTGTGTTTCATATATAGCTGCCAATGTACGCAGAGTTTCAATGTGCCGGCTTATTTCGCGATGCAGTGAAATTGCTCGACTATAGGCGACATGAATCGACCAGCCTTCTCTAGACACTCAATTGCATTACAATTGAATGTCCTGAGGAGGAAACATGTCCCAACGTTTTACCGATGAATTTAAAACCCAAGCAGTAAA
>NZ_NGNS01000029.1 GCF_002165625.1 Neiella marina | reverse complement strand
GAGGACGGCAGTAATAGACATAAAAAAATCCGGCTCCATAAGGGGAAACCGGATTGTCCTATGTTCAGAAGATCGGTCAACCGATCCTTAACTGATCAGCATTGCCGCATTTGCGGGCCTTTGCTTGCAACTAGGCAAAGGTTATCTCGGTTGTTGAACGAGCTGCTCGATGCTCTTGTGGATATCACTTGAGACTAACCCTGATACTAATTGGCGATACTGTTGCAATGAATGCTTGGCTGAGTCATCACCGTCGAGTAAGCCCATTGACTTGAGTTGCGTCGTCAAAGTGGCGAATAGTTGTTTATCGAAAAACTCTGGTGCGTTGATGCCATGCAATTTTCCGAGTTGTTCTGCTACTGCTCGCGATTCTGACTCCAGCGCACTGCGGGCAATATCCTGGCGGAAATCCAATAACTCCAGAACAATGCTGTATCGTTGTAGCGTTTCACTGACGACATTGGCCAGTTGGCTTAGTTGCAAATGTTGCGCGCTGCGCTTGCCACTAATCGCTACCACACCCTCTTCATTCGATATCCACTGGAGCGATTCAAAGGCCATCAATATATTGTCGAGGTATTGTTGACGCCATGACTGGCATGGGTTGAGAAACAGCTCGACTTGCAACAGTGGGAACAGCGCATTGATATCGTCAAACAATTGTTGCTTGTTGACGTGACCACGTTCGACGATGACTGCTGCCATTAAACTCGGCAAAACAAAGAGATGAATAATATTGTTGCGATAATAGGTCATCACGATCTGACCGAAAGCATCCAAACTAATGACATTGCCAAGCTTATCTTCGTTAACTTGAAACTTATCTAGCTCCAATGTTTGTTTCAGCAATGTGTGACCATCTTCTATCGGTACAGTTGTATTATCGTGGTAAGGCGCCAAGCGAGATAAGTCCAAGCAACTATTCAGGAACAGTGCCAAAGAGCGCTCACTCATAGCACGGTTGTCATTGCTGAGAATCGCCATCGCTGCAAGTGTCAGTCCATTGATTGCCGCTGCGTTGTTGACCTCGGTCATTGAGCGTTCAGCCAGAGTAGATACCGCTTCTGATAACCACGATGGGCGTTCATCTGGGTTGTTATTGCGCCACTCTGAATCGAAGCTAGACAAGTGTTCATCAAGTGATATTGGGGTACCGAAATTGACGTAGCCTTGACCATAGTTTCGCAGTTTGCGAAGGATTTTAAGGGTGCCAAAGAAATTCTCTTTTTCTTTGTTTTTGCCCTTTAACTCTTTCAGGTAAGTGGTCACTTCCATGACATGCTCATAGCCGAGGTAGATAGGTACCAGCACAATAGGACGACTTTGTGAGCTCAACTGACTTTGAACTGTCATTGCCAGCATGCCGGTTTTCGGTGTTAGTAAACGGCCGGTGCGACTACGACCGCCCTCACTGAAATACTCGACTGGGAAGCCTTCTTTGATTAGCCAACTCAAATACTCTCGAAATACGGTGGAATACAGTTTATTGCCGCGAAATGAGCGGCGAATGAAGAACGCACCACCGCGGCGAAAGATTGGCCCCGCCGGCCAGAAGTTAAGATTAATGCCAGCAGCAATATGCGGCGGTACCAGCCCTTGTTGATAGATGACATAGCTGAGCAGTAAGTAGTCCATATGGCTGCGGTGACAAGGTACATAAACAATTTCCTTGCCGGACTCGGCAAGTTGTCTTACTTGCTCAATATTGTTGACGTTGATTCCCCGATAGAGTCGGTTCCAAAGCCAAGTCATAAAGCGATCAAGGACCACCACCAACGAGTTGGAATAGGTAGCGGCGATTTCCTGCAGGTAGGAGCGAGCGTTAGCGCGCATTGCTTCTTGTTTGCTCGGATCGGCGTCGGTGATTTGTCGAATCGCATCGTTGCGGGTCAACTCTTTGAACATACGTTCTTTATTCGGTAGGCGCGGGCCCGTCGCGGCTAAGCGCTGACGGAAAAAGTGAGCACGCGCTACTCGAGTGATGCGTTGCACACTGGTTTGGTCATCGCCGTATCGTTCGACAAACTCGCGAATGGAAACTGGCGGGGCAAAACGAATAAAGTGGTCGCGACCAAGAAAAATAACCATCCAAACCTTACGCAGCCAGCCCGGCGTTGGGTGATCGGCGAACCAACTGCTGATCGTGCCTTTGGTCTTTTCCGGGCTACGGCCCCAGAAGTGAGTAATTGGCAGAAGTTGCGTATTGAGTTCTGGATTGCGTTGGTGCGCCGATAGCAACTGTTGAATGGTGGCTTGCAAACGACTGCCGTGGCCCCGCTGAAACCGGTGGCCATGGATATAAAGCACACGCGTATCTGCTTCAAATGGGCAAGGTAAACCCAATTCTTTGGCAGTTTTAGCCAGCGTCAATGTATCGACAGCGCTATCATGCTCCAACACATAGACAATTGGGTGATCAGCCGCAGAGGCGACAGCTTCGGAGCTAATTGCTCGGGTTCTGACAAATAGCTTGAGCGACCACTTGATCAAGTGGGATAGCAACTTTGAGTGTTGGATCATGATTATTGGAACTGACTGATAAAGGCTAGTTGCGGAGTATAACAAAGGCTAAATGCAAATGGATGAAAGCTTTTTGCTTGCCAATCAAAAAATACTGTATTACTGTACAGTGGTACTGTATAGATAAACAGGCATAAATATGGCAACTTCAATGCGACCTCTAACGCCTCGACAGGCTGAGATTTACCAGTTAATCAAAGACACGATTGAAGCAACGGGAATGCCTCCAACGCGAGCGGAAATCGCGCGTCAGTTAGGATTCAAGAGTCCCAATGCTGCAGAAGAACACCTCAAGGCTCTCGCTCGTAAGGGCGTCATCGAGATCTTACCTGGCACTTCCCGTGGAATTCGACTTCTGCTTGAGGAAGCCGCCAATGATGAGCAAGGCCTGCCATTAATTGGTCAGGTTGCAGCCGGAGAGCCAATTTTGGCGCAGGAACATGTTGAATCACATTATGCGGTAGACCCCAACTTGTTTCGTCCACAAGCTGATTTTTTGCTCCGTGTGAACGGTGAGAGTATGAAGGATATTGGTATCCTCGATGGCGACTTGTTAGCCGTGCACAGTACCCAAGTCGCGCGAAATGGACAGGTAGTAGTCGCCAGAGTGGAAGAAGATGTCACTGTTAAACGGCTACAGCAAAATGGCCATAAAGTGCTATTGCTGGCAGAGAATCCTGAATTCGATCCAATTGAAGTCGACCTTCGTCATCAACATTTCTCAATTGAAGGTTTGGCTGTTGGCGTCATTCGCAATGGAGAATGGTTATGAAGCAATTCGCTCAGCAGCGGGTCAAGCACCCAGGCGTCTGGCAGGTTTCGGCAGCTGGCAACCCCAGATCGTGTATTGCCACCGGCCATGATGCGCTGAATCAGCAGTTACCTGCTGGTGGTTGGCAGAGTGAGGTCATCTATGAAATGTCTGCTCATGGTCAACAACAATTGCTCCAGTCACTGGAGCCAGCGCTAAGTACTTTAAGTCATCAAACCGGTTGGCTAATCCTGTTAAAGCCGCCAAAAACTGCGTTAGATACTATTGCCAAAATGGCCGATGTTGATCCAAGCCGGTTGCTGGTGGTTCATGGTAATGACGATTTCGATAGCTTGTGGGCAGCAGAGCAAGCGCTGGTTAAAAACAACGCAGCATGCATTTTGACTTGGACAGATGAGCTCTCTAACCGCGATGTTAAGCGATTAAAGTTGGCGGCTCGGGGTACGAAAGCGCTTAGTTTCGTATTTCCCAAAGGCGAAGCATCACATCAACCGCTCCGTTGGCCCAACATTATGGCGCATCAGTACTCGGCTAACGTGACTCAAATTGACATTCCTGTTAAAGAAAACAATCAGTTAGCTAACTACCAGCATTGCTTGCATTGATCTGAAGCGGCGACTTGCCCAGAGAGTAGTCGGGCAAGAGAACTAGATCACCTTTCTAACAATTTTTTAAATAATGTTAATTACATTGTTTTAAATCAAAAAAAATTAAAAACATCTCAAATTCAGTGTGTTGGCACGTCAATTCGATTAGTGCTTATGCTCTATCCAATTGAATCATAAATTAAAATTTAACAATCTGCGGTCTGGATCGCTGGACTGATCTGGATACTTGCATTAATTCTAAAAAGCATCGCGATAAAAAACGCGGTAACGAATATTCGTTATGCCGTCTGCGTTTTCACCGCTATACCGATTTGGTATGGAATTGGAGGACGTTAGGTGGATTTGAAAAACATCGGATTGCCATGGCTGGCTGCTGTAGCGACATTTCCCAGTGACGCCAAAGACATGCCACTCAATCTAAGTCAGGGTGTCACCAACATCAGTGAGCAGGTATATGACCTGCACATGACCATCTTCTACATCTGTTGCATTATCGGATTCATCGTTTTTGGAGCGATGTTTTACTCCATCGTCAGGCACCGCAAATCTCGCGGGGTTAAACCTGCAAACTTCCACGAAAGCACCAAAGTAGAGATTCTTTGGACCGCCATTCCTTTTCTAATTCTCATCGGTATGGCAATTCCCGCTACTAAAACCCTTATTGCGATGGAAAATTCCGACGATGCTGAGCTGACCATTCAGGTCACCGGTAGTCAGTGGAAATGGCATTACAAATATTTTGAGCACGATTTGGAGTTTTATAGCGTTTTAGCGACGCCTAAGAAGCAAATTGAGAACAAGTTAGCTAAAGGCGACAACTATTTGCTCGAGGTCGATCGCCCTCTAGTTATCCCGACTAACACCAAGGTGCGCTTTTTGATGACTTCAGATGATGTTATCCACTCGTGGTGGGTCCCTGAATTTGCGGTAAAGAAAGACGCGAACCCTGGCTTTATCAACGAAGCATGGACCAATGTTCCCAAAGCAGGGATCTACCGCGGTCAGTGCGCTGAGTTGTGTGGTAAGGACCATGGCTTTATGCCAGTCGTCGTTATTGCCAAAGAACAAGCGGATTTCGATGCGTGGCTTGCTGAGCAAGTGGCCAAACAAAAAGCGAAACAAGAGGAAGAGCAGCGACTGTTGGCAATGCAGTTACCCGAGCAGGAGTTGATGGAATTGGGTAAGCGAACTTACGACCAATTCTGCGCGGCTTGCCACCAACCTAACGGCCAGGGCCTTCCCGGTATGTTCCCGGCGTTAGCTGGTAGTGAAATGGTCACCAAAGATGCTGACGGTCACATTGATATTGTGCTTTACGGTAAGACGGGTACGGCAATGGCCGGTTACGGCAAACAACTATCGCTAAAAGAATTGGCGGCTGTGGTGACCTATGAGCGAAATGCGTGGGGAAATGATACTGGTGAATTAATTCAGGCCGCCGATGTACAAGCGCGCAAGAATGCAGCGGAGTAAGGAATTGCAATTATGTCATCTGTGACGGAACAAACGCTCGACAACGAAAGTCATCATGATCATCATCACGCGCCCAAGGGAATTATGCGCTGGTTACTGACGACCAATCACAAAGATATTGGCACCCTGTACTTAATTTTTGCGTTTTCGATGTTTTTGGTTGGTGGCGCGATGGCCATGGTGATCAGAGCCGAGCTCTTTCAACCTGGGTTACAGCTTGTTGAGCCAAATTTCTTCAACCAAATGACGACGGTTCATGGCTTGATCATGGTGTTCGGTGCAGTAATGCCAGCGTTCACTGGACTTGCAAACTGGATGATCCCAATGATGATTGGTGCGCCAGATATGGCGTTACCGAGAATGAACAACTGGTCATTTTGGATTCTACCGTTTGCCTTTGCCATTTTGCTCGCCTCACTGTTTATGGAAGGCGGAGGGCCAGCCTTTGGTTGGACTTTCTACGCTCCGTTATCAACGACTTATTCAAACGACAGCACTGCGCTATTTGTCTTCGCGGTCCACATTATGGGTATCTCTTCAATCATGGGTGCCATTAATGTCATCGTTACCATTGTCAACTTGCGTGCGCCGGGCATGACATGGATGAAGTTGCCGCTATTTGTTTGGACCTGGTTAATCACCGCGTTTTTATTAATCGCCGTGATGCCTGTATTGGCTGGCGTTGTCACTATGGTACTAACCGATAAGTATTTCGGCACCAGCTTCTTTGACGCTGCTGGTGGTGGTGATCCGGTATTGTTCCAGCATATTTTCTGGTTCTTCGGTCATCCCGAAGTTTACATTATGATTTTGCCGTCTTTTGGTATTGTTTCCGCGATCATTCCAGCCTTTGCTCGTAAGCCGTTATTTGGTTACGCATCGATGGTCTACGCCACGGCCTCAATTGCTGGCTTGAGTTTTATTGTCTGGGCCCACCATATGTTTACCACTGGCATGCCGTTGTTTGGTGAACTGTTCTTCATGTACTGCACCATGCTCATTGCGGTGCCGACCGGGGTGAAGGTATTCAATTGGGTGGCAACGATGTGGCGCGGAGCTATGACTTTTGAAGTGCCGATGCTGTTTGCCTTGGCCTTTGTCATCCTGTTCACTATCGGTGGATTTAGTGGCTTAATGTTGGCCATTACCCCGGTTGATTTTCAGTATCACGACACCTATTTCGTTGTCGCCCATTTCCACTACGTTCTAGTCAGCGGTGCAATTTTTTCTATCTATGCAGCGGCCTACTACTGGTTACCGAAGTGGACTGGCTACATGTTTGACGAGTTTCTCGCCAAAGCGCATTTCTGGTGCTCACTTGTCTCTGTCAACATTTTGTTTTTCCCGATGCACTTTTTGGGATTGGCGGGCATGCCCAGACGTATCCCCGATTACGCTTTGCAATTTGCCGATGTGAACCAAATTGTTTCCATTGGCGGATTCGCCTTCGGCTTGTCGCAACTAATTTTCTTAGCCGTTGTGGTTAAAGCCGCACGGGGTGGAGAGAAAGCTGCGGCAAAGCCATGGGAAGGTGCCGAGGGACTCGAGTGGACCGTACCTTCGCCTGCGCCTTATCACACCTTTGAAACGCCGCCGGCTATCAAATGAGTAGTACAAGTCAACCGAACGACAAAGCAAACGCAAGGCTGGTTAGTCGGCTGGTACTGGTGGTCGTCGGTATGTTTGGTTTTGGTTTTGCGCTGGTGCCTCTTTACGACGTGTTTTGTGAGATCACCGGATTAAACGGCAAGACCAATGACGAAGCAGTACAAGTAGTGGCTATTGAAGCCGATCTTGACCGGCAAGTGCGAGTCCAGTTCATGACACGCAATGCCAAGGGGGTAAGTTGGCCGTTTGAATCGCAGCTATCGACCATCAAAGTTAACCCTGGGGTGATGACCCAAGTCGATTTTGTTGTTGAAAACACCACTAACAAACCCGTGGTTGCGCAGGCCATTCCTTCGGTGTCGCCCGGCCTCGGTGCGCAGTACTTAAGAAAACTCGAATGCTTTTGTTTCAATCAACAGCCGTTAAAGCCGGGAGAGCGGAAGGTCATGCCGATGCAGTTTTACATTGCCCCCGATATGCCAAAAGAGATAGGCACCTTGACCTTAGCTTACACGCTCTATGACATCACCGAACATGACAACAATCCAAGCGCCGAAGTAGCGATGGCCAAGTAAGAGGACAATGCAATGAGTCAGCAATACCAGAAATACTATGTGCCTGCCCAAAGTCCTTGGCCGATTGTTGGCGCCATTGCCCTATTTCTCATTGCTGTTGGTGCCGGTACTACTGTGCAGCAAATGAACCAGCAAGGAGGCAGTGGCCATTGGATATTGCTAGCGGGTTCAACGCTGCTCATCATTATGCTGATTGGTTGGTTTGGAAATGTCATACACGAATCCATGTCGGGTATGTACAGTGAGCAAATGGATCGCTCGTTCCGACAGGGAATGAGCTGGTTTATCTTCTCGGAAGTGATGTTCTTTGCCGCGTTCTTTGGCGCCTTATTCTATGCTCGGATGATTGCCGTGCCATGGTTAGGCGGCGCTGGCAACAACGAAATGACAAATGCGGTACTGTGGCCAGAGTTCACCGCTCATTGGCCACTTATCAAAACCCCTGATGGTGGCGAAACTCAAGCCATGGGGTGGTCCGGTCTGCCACTTTACAACACCATCATTTTGCTTATTTCGTCGATTACCTTGCATATCGCCCATGTCAGCTTGGAAAAAGGTAAACGCACCGCCTTAACTGCTTGGCTATTGCTTACCATTATATTGGGGCTCGGCTTCTTGTACTTGCAGGTCGTGGAATACATCCATGCTTATGTTGAGATGGGATTAACACTCGACGCCGGTATTTACGGCAACACATTCTTCTTGTTAACCGGTTTTCACGGCATGCACGTGACACTCGGAACCATCATTCTCATTGTGTTGTTCGGTCGTGTGGTGAAAGGCCACTTCAGCAATGATCAGCAGTTTGCTTTCATGGCAGGGAGTTGGTACTGGCACTTTGTCGATGTGGTGTGGCTCTGCCTGTTTGTCTTTGTTTACGTCCTTTAGTAAGGGCGAGGATTAAAGCCAATGTGGCCACTGGCAGCCAGCAGCAATAACAGGAGCAGAATCGAAGCAGAGAATATAAGCCGACGACCGATATAACTCGACATAGATTTTTCAGTGTGGTCGCCGGACTTAGAGTTGGCCAGCATTTGTTTTAGCGCCAGCGCTAAATTAACAATCACGGTAATGAGGAGAACCACGATAAGGGCTTTAAGGGACCAATGCATGTTGTCTCCTAATGGTTGAGTAAAGGCGTTGGTATATGCAGATTCGTTGGCGACTGGTGAGCTTTTCAGTCTTTACCATGCTGGTGTTTGCCGGTCTGGTCAAGCTTGGCATGTGGCAAACAGAGCGTGGCACACATAAGCAGCAATTGGTGGAACAGCTGGCTCAGCAGCGCTTAGCGACTCCGGCGGATTTGTCACACATTTTGGCCACACCTCACGATCAACTGCATGGCCTGCCGGTTCAATTGAAGGTGGCCATCGATCCGAGCTGGCGGGTGCTACTCGACAACAAAGTCCACAACGGCAAGGTTGGATATCAGGTGCTGGTGCCAGTCATACATCATCAGCTGCGGTTTTTGGTCAATCTCGGTTGGCTAGCGGCACCACTGTCACGCCAGCAATGGCCGCAAATGCCGGAAATACCCGAAGAGGTGATTCTGCGAGGCCACATTAAACTGGCTGGCGAACAACCGCCGTTGCTCGATCAGCGATATTTGTTCGAGCAACGAGGAGCGGTGATTCGTAGCCAAACAGCGCAGCCTGAACTGATCGCCAAGCAATTAGATATACCCTTGCAGCCGTGGTTGGTGTTGCTTGATGAAAGCGAACAGTGGGGCCTGCCACGACAATGGCAATGGTTCAATATGGGACCAGAAAAACACTACGGCTATGCGTTGCAATGGTACTCAATGGCGGCTGCTGTGCTTATTTTAATGATGGTGTTCTTGTTGCGTCATTACCGAAATAACAGTGAGAAGGAATCATGACAACAAATCAGACGCGTTCCAGGCGCAGTTTTCTGCTGGTGTTGCTTGCTTTTGCCGCACCGGTGTTTGTCGCTTGGCTGATCCTGAAACAGGGCTGGTTCACCGCAGGAGTGACGTCACATGGCCAGATGGTAACCCCGCCGTTGCAGCGAGCCGAGTGGCGCCAACAAGAATGGCAAAACAACTGGGCGTTGATTGGCATTTGTCAGCGTCAGTGTGACGACACCCAAGGTTACCTGCAACGGATCAAAACTACCTTGGGGCAGTATCAACAGCGGGTCGTGGTGTTGTCGGTGGGCGAGCACGCTCCTGCGCAACTTGGTCAACAATTGTTTTGGCGCTCACAACTCAGCAACTTACCTGAGCAATGGGCGGCAGCCGGCACTATTCTGATTATGGATCCTCTGGGCCATGTCATGCTGACCTATCCGCCACTGCAAGGAGATGCTCAATTGGAGCAAATTGCCGAGCAAGGAAAAGGAGTGAAAGCTGATTTGTACAAGATGCTGAAGCTTTCACGGATCGGCTAACTAGCTATACCGGAGTAGAAAAGGGACATCTCGTTGCTAACTGGGGCAATGAGACAACTGTAGAAGTGGAGTAATGATGCGCGTTGCAAGTATTGTCGCCGTGGTGTTGAGCTTTTTGGTGATTCAGCTAGGTGCGTATACCCGATTGACCGATGCTGGCTTGGGCTGCCCCGATTGGCCCGGGTGCTACGGCTTACTGAGCGTGCCCCAAGGCGAACAAATCGAAGCTGCCAATCAAGCCTTCCCCGAACGCCAGGTCGAATCGCAAAAGGCGTGGAATGAAATGATTCATCGCTATCTTGCTGGTTCACTGGGGTTACTGATTGTTGGCTTAGCCATTGGTGGATGGCGCCATAGTCGGTTTGTTCGCGGCTTAACCCTTGGCTTAGTGGCATTGGTGGTGTTTCAGTCCTTACTCGGTATGTGGACCGTAACAATGAAACTGAATCCCTTGGTGGTGCTGGCACATTTGCTCGGTGGTTTTTCCATTTTTGCCCTGTTGTGTTTGCTGGCCACTCGATTGCGCCAAGCTGGTAAACGGGCTCACCACGCCAACTCATTAGCGCCGGCCGGAGCGAAGAGAATTCTGCTGGTCGCGCTCATTGTGGTGATGTTGCAAGTTCTACTCGGCGGTTGGACATCCGCTAACTATGCCGCAACCGCTTGCGTTGAATTACCGATTTGCGAATCGGGTTGGAGTCAACGACTCGATATCAAGGGAGCATTCAGTCTGCCGGCAACTGCCGATGGTAGTTATGAGTATGGCCGGCATGACTATCAACAGCGCATGACGATCCACGTGTTTCATCGTTTTGGCGCCGTGCTGACAACCATCATTGTCGGTTTGGCGATCGTTCAGTTAGCCAAAGCCCGCCGAACAGGCGCATCAATCTGGTTGACTCTGTTGTTGACTGGGCAGCTTACCTTGGGGTTGGTCAACGTGATTGCCCATCTACCGATTGCCGTTGCGGTTGCTCATAACGGCGGCGCTGCTTTGCTATTTGCAACCTTGGTGGTGTTGTGGGCACGACGCAGCAAACCACTGATCTTTGGAGGTCAATCTAATGGCTAGAACTCTCACGCTTAAGGCCCCTGGAGTGCTTCAACGCATGTTGGGCTCCGCTAGCTGGCAAGATTATTATCAATTGACCAAGCCCAATGTCGTGATGCTGTTGTTGCTCACCGCTCTGGTTGGGATGTGTGTTGCTAGTCAGGGATGGCTGCCATGGCAACCCGTTGTCTTCGGTTTGCTCGGTATCGGTTTTGTGTCTGGCGCAGCTGCAGTACTCAACCATGTTGTTGATCGCAAAATTGATGAGCAAATGGCTAGAACCCATCATCGACCTTTACCTCGCGGGGTGATGGAAACTCACCGTGCATTGGTCTTTGCCGCGCTGCTCGGGTTAATCGGCACTGTCGTGTTGTGGTTTCTGGTTAACCCCCTTACGGCCGTGTTAACACTGTTTGGCCTAGTTGGATATGCTGGTGTTTACACCATGTACTTGAAGCGAGCGACGCCACAAAACATTGTCATTGGCGGCTTGGCTGGCGCTATTCCACCATTGTTGGGGTGGACGGCGGTGACCGGCCAAATCGATGGTTATCCCTTGTTGTTAGTGATGATCATCTTCACCTGGACGCCGCCACACTTTTGGGCTTTAGCAATCCATCGACGCAACGATTATGCTCGGGTTAATGTGCCGATGTTGCCTGTCACTCATGGTATTGAGTTCACTAAAACAGCTGTGTTGCTATACACCCTGTTATTGTTCGTTGTCAGTTTGATCCCATTTTTGGCTGCCATGAATGGCTGGCTCTATGCGATTGGCGCCAGTGCCCTGAATTTGGCATTTATTTACTATGCGCTCCGACTGAAATTCGGTGATGAACAGAGGTGGGCAATGAAAACCTTCCGTTTTTCAATCGTCCACCTTATGCTGTTGTTTATTGTGATTCTGGCCGACCATTTCATCGCTTAATTCGGCCACTGCAGTGACATGCACTAAGGGAATAACTTGAATAACAAGTTGCTCATGTTGGCGGCCGCGTTGCTCGCCGCTGTGGTTGGATTTTGGGCTTATCAACAGAGCCAACCGACAGAATCGGCCGTGATTGCCAAAGGTTACGGGTATCAGTCGGATACCTTGGTTGTTTACCAACCTCAGCGACAACTTGAACCATTTCATTTAACTGACCATCTACAACAACCATTCGACAATCAGCGATTCATTGGCAGCTGGAGCTTAGTTTTCCTTGGCTATACCTTTTGTCCCGATATCTGTCCGATGACACTTGCCATGCTCAATGGCATTTATCCCAAGCTGCAGCAAGCCAGCAAACTACCGGTGCAAGTGGTGTTCGTGAGTGCCGATCCGCAGCGTGACAACCCAGAAAAACTGCATGCCTACCTAAACTACTTTAATCCTGCATTTATTGCCGCCACTGGTCCGCACCCTGATCTATTTCCCCTGACGCGCAACCTTGGCTTAGCATACGCCTTGTATGATGGTGCCGATAACGACAATTACCTAGTCGATCATTCCGCATCGATTGTGCTGATCAACCCAGATGGTCATATCCATGGCGTGTTCAAGCCTGTCGCTGTGCCGGGTGAAATACCGACCGTGAAAGCATCTCAGTTACTGGCTGATTTTCCGCGCGCAATCGCTCAACGCTAATATCGATGTAATTTGACATGACAAGTTTTTGGGCCTCATTGAGGCACGTTGAGATGCATCGTCGGATCGGCAAGATTGCGGTGCCGATGATTCTTGCCAATCTCACTGTACCACTCCTTGGTTTGGTCGATACCGCCGTTATTGGTCATTTGGATCAGGTTTACTACCTTGGAGGCGTTGCCGTAGGCAGCATGGTGGTGACGCTCATATACTGGCTCGCGGGTTTTCTCCGAATGTCGACTACAGGGCTTGCTGGGCAGGCCTATGGTGCCGGTGACCAAGTTCGTCAGAGTCATGTGCTGCTGCAAGGATTAACCTTGGCTTTGGGCCTTGGGTTGTTGTTACTACTCACTAACTCAGCGATTTGGCTAGCGGCTATCTCATTGATGAAGCCATCGGCTTTAGTTGCTGAACAGGCACAACTCTACTTCGATATTCGCATCATCTCAGCGCCAGCGGCCTTAACCAACTTGGTGATGATGGGCTGGTTCATCGGCCTGCAACGCAGCCGCACCGCAATGGCACTATTGATCATCACCAATGTTGTGAACATTGGGCTCGACTTGCTGTTCGTGCTGGGATTCAAGTGGGGCGTACAAGGTGCAGCATTAGCGACAGTGATGGCTGACTTTAGCGCTGCCGGCTTGGCAATTTGGTTGGCCTGTCGCATACAGCCTGAAATCATTGCGCGTATGCGGCAGCACAGGCTCTGGTTGCATTGGCAGCACATGAAGTCACTCATTGCGATGAATCTAGATATTTTCATTCGCTCGCTGAGTTTGCAGTTATGCATTGCTTTTATGACCGCAAAAGCCGCGCGTCTCGGCGATGCCACCATTGCCGCCAATGCGGTATTGATGAATTTCCTTATGCTGATTGCTCTGGGTCTCGATGGCATCGCGTATGCTGCCGAAGCCATGGTTGCTCAAGCCAAAGGTGCTAAGCGTCGTTTCGATGCAGTGCAAGCCATCCAACTGAATGGCTTTTGGACGGCGATTCTGGCTGTGGTATTTGCTGCTGTGTTTTGGCTGTTTGGTGCTGCTATCGTCTCCTTGCTGACGGATCTCGACGAAGTACGCCGTACTGCTGAAAATTTCCTAGTTTATATTGTGTTACTGCCGTTAGCGGGCGCGGCTTGTTTCTTGTTAGACGGCATTTTTATTGGCTTTTCGGCGGCAAAACAAATGCGTAATACCATGATATTGGCGGCATTCGGGGTGTTTTTCCCAACGTGGTGGTTGCTCCAACAGCAGGGCAATCACGCCTTGTGGATCGCTTTTCTTTGCTTCCTGCTCGCTCGCGGTGTTGGCTTGTCTTACTGTCTGCCAGAGCAGTTGCGCAGAGTGACACAATGAATAGTATTCGCTCAATTGTTGGCTAATGTAGACATTTGTAAACAAGTGTAGGTTTGCTTTAACAATCAAGCTTTCGTTCTGTGGTTATTGCCTAACTGAATCACTTCTTCATACTGAGATCTGTCACCGTGGTGACTGTTGTAATGACGTGGAGAGTGAAAATGCAGAGCACTGCGACAACGCCAATAGCAACTCAGCTGAGTCAATTGTTATTCCTACTAATGGTGCTGGTGGGCTGCGGTGGTGGTGGAGGTTCCGCCTCGTCGACAAACCCTTCGACGCCGTCTCCTCCTGTCACCCCCAATCAAGCACCCATCGCAGATGCTGGCGCCGATCAGATGGTTACCCTAGATACTGTGGTGATGCTCTCTGGCGCCGCAAGTAGTGATCCCGATGGCGACCAGCTGAGCTACTCTTGGCATTTGGTGCAACAGCCCGCAGGTAGTCAGGCGGAGCTAAATAGCAGTTCGACTGTTTCACCAGCTATCACGGTCGATATCGCTGGCATTTATCTAGTTGAGTTGACCGTCAGTGATGGCGAGTTGCAAAGCGCATTGGATACCGTACAAATAGTTGCTGAGCTGCCAACTACGAAGGTCCTTTCGCCAATTGTCGATACTGGCCAAACCCGTTGTTTTAATTCCGTTGGCGGCACTGAAACAACTTGCTCAGATCAAGGATACGATGCTGACTACACAGGCAATTCACCGAGCTACTCGCTATCTGCAGCGGGTAGTGTGGTAATCGATAATGTTACCGGACTATGGTGGACGCAAAGCACCGATGTTGACGGCAATGGTCAAGTTGATGCAGACGATAAACTGACTCCGGCAAATGCTGTCGCTTATTGCCAGAACTTAGAGTTTGCAGATCGCAACGATTGGCGTTTGCCGTCAATAAAGGAAGCATACTCCATTATTGCGTTCACCGGCGAAGATCCAAGTGGCTATGATGGCACCGATACCTCTGAGCTAGTGCCATTTATAAATCCAATATTTGACTGGGTGTTTGGCGACCAATCCGCTGGTGAGCGAATCATCGATGGCCAATATGCCACCACCACTGAATATGTCTCACGGACCATGAACAATTCAGAAACTATGTTTGGGGTCAATTTTGTTGATGGTCGCATCAAAGGCTACCCGCTGAATAACAAGTCTTATTATGTTCGTTGTGTCGCCGGTGATGAATATGGTCTCAACGACTTTGTTGATAATGGTGACGCTACCGTTAGTGACAATGCTACAGGCCTGATGTGGCAGCAAAATGATCAGCAATCCAGTGACTGGGATGATGCCATTGGCCTCTGCGAGCAGGCATCAACGGCTGGCTATAGTGATTGGCGGCTGCCCAATGTCAAAGAGTTGCATAGCCTCGTAGATTACTCACGTTCGCCAGACACCCATGCTTCAGCAGCTATTGACCCGATTTTTGATGCCACCAGTTTTGCCAACGAAGAGGGCGAGATAGATTGGGGAGCCTATTGGAGTTCAACCACTCACATCAGCTATGGTGGCCGCGGACATGCAGCGGCATACATCAATTTTGGTCGCTCTCTTGGCTATATGAATCAATTGCTCGATGTTCATGGTGCTGGTGCGCAACGAAGTGACGACAAAGATGATGCGAGCAATGGCGGCAGCGTGCCATCGCAGGATCTGGGCAATGGCACTTTTTACTATCGCGGACCACAGGGCGACATCGTCAAAACCAATCATTGGGTTCGGTGCGTCCGATCGCAGCAACAAACGCAGGCATCGCGAGCGATTGCCACTGACGGAAGCGTCAACATTTTATTGATCGTGGGTGATGACATTGGCGTGGATAACGTTAGTGGTTACGGCGAACACGGCGACTATAGTGCCCAAACTCCCAACATAGACCAACTTGCCTCCAGCGGCGTGTTGTTTCGCAATGTTTGGGCTAATCCTATGTGTTCGCCATCCAGAGCTAGCTTGTTAACCGGACGTCACGCGTTGCGCCATGGCGTATTTAGTCCCGGACGGTTGGGGGAGTTGGCAGCAACTGAATACACTATTGCTGAAGCGCTCAAAGATGCGGGTTACGCCACAGCATTGTTTGGTAAGTGGCACTTGGGTACGAGGCAAGCAAGTTTACCAACTTCGCAAGGCTTTGATTATTACTCGGGTAGCCTAGAAAATATCGATGACTACTTCAGTTGGCAAAAAACAACCCTTGTGGGCGCGGATGCAGAGCAATCTGAGCCTGTGGTTGAAACGGCATATGCTACCGATGCTGTCGCTAGCGAGGCCGCCGAGTGGATTGCGTCAACTCAACAGCCATGGTTCGTCCAGTTAGCATTTAACGCCCCACATTTTCCGTTTCATGTGCCACCGGAGGGGAGCTATCACGCTGTCAGTTTGGCTGGTCAGCCGGGCGATCTGTGCTCGCGCAACAGCAGTAATGACCCAGTGACCGCTTGTTACCGCGCTATGGCAGAGGCGATGGACAGTGCTATCGGTCAGTTACTGAACAGCATGGACACAACCACTCGAGAGAATACCTTGGTTATTTTCGTTGGCGACAACGGCACTTCTGGTGCTGCGGTAATTGAAGATAGCGACTACCCATTCACGGCTGCTCATGCCAAAGGAACCATGTATGAAGGAGGCGTAAATGTGCCGCTGGTGATTGCTGCTGGCAACAATATTGGTTTAGATGCCGGTGAAATTGATGCTTTGGTGCAAATTCAAGATTTGTACCCAACTTTGTTGGCGATCGGCAATGCGACAACCAGCAATGATATCGATGGTTTAAGTTTGTTGGGGCATCTCGATGCTCAGGCACCTGCGTCACAGGTGCATCAGCAACTTTACTCTGAACTTTACGATGAGACCGATACAGATCGCTGGGCTGTCACCGATGGCGTGGCCAAATACATTAACAACGAAGGTATCGATGAGTGTTATGACCTTAGCAGCGATGCCGCTGAGACAACCAATCTTTATGCTAGCAATGGCGAAGTTGCCGCCAGTTGCGCCATTCTAAAACAAGCTCGCCCTCAGTGATGAGGAGTAGATATGACAAAGGCCCGATGAGGGCCTTTGTGGAGCTACAGTGACTTACTATTGAAATTAGTAGTAGGAATGCTCGCCGTGTTGGTGCTCAGTGATGTCGCGAACGCCGTTTAGCTCGTCCGGGAACTGCTCCAACAGCTGTTTTTCAATGCCTTCTTTGAGTGTCACATCGACCATCGAACAACCATTACAGCCGCCGCCGAATTGCAACACCACATAACCGTCGTCGGTTAACTCGACAATTTCAACCTTACCACCGTGGTTGGCGAGCTGAGGGTTGATTTCGCTCTGAATCAAGTAGTTGATGCGCTCAACCAAAGGTGCATCTTGGTCGACTTTCTTCATCCGCGCATTGGGGGCTTTTAACGTGAGCTGAGCGCCCAGTTTGTCGGTGACATAATCAATTACCGCATCGTCAAGGTAAGGTTTGCTATCGGCATCGACGACAGCCTCGAAGCCGTCGTATGGGAAAGTCTCATCGCTGTCTTCGACGGCGTTTTCTGGGCAATAGGAAACACCACATTCGGCGCTTGGAGTACCCGGATTAATTACGAATACGCGAATTCTGGTGTTCTCGGGCTGCTGACTTAGCAGTTTAACGAAATGCGCTTGAGCATCTGCAGAAATATCAATCATATCGGGCTCATTAGAATACTTGACAAAAATACTTGGGTAATTGTAACGCTAATCTCCTAGCTTAAACAAGCACTCATGGTGTCCGGCCGATACACCAGACATCGACTCGTGACACTCCGTGCTGTTTTAACTGCGTGGCGATTGTCGTCACAGTCGCTTGTGTCGTCACGACATCGTCCACTATTGCGACATGATCATAAGGGCAGCCGACCACCCGGTACATGGCTTGGACCTGACGCCAGCGCTCGGTCTTATCTTTGCCGGTTTGACTGTCACCGGCGTACAATCTAACACAGCAATTAAGGTCAACTGGTATAGCTAAATGAGCACCGAGATCAGATGCGAGAATTGCCGCCGGATTAAAACCTCGCTGACGAATCTTGCTGCGATGGCTTGGTACTGGCAACAGCGCTTGTGGCATGTCATCGATGTGACAGTGGTGCAACCAAGCAGCGCTCAATGCTCTGCCGGCTGCTAATTGACCGTGATACTTAAACAGGTGAATTAGGTGCCGGACATGACTTTGGTGCCAGCCCATTGCGATCATCTCACTAATTGGTGATTGTTGCTGTTGGCATTCACCACAAACCGGCTCGATATCAGCATCGCCAACCGCCAATGGCAGGGCACAACGCCGACAATTGCCCGCGCATAGCGGAAGCTGAGTGATACAGGCGCTGCAAACACTATGATGAAAGTAAGCCGCTTCACTCCCTGTCATCGGTAACTGACACAAAGCGCATCGAGGACTTAAAGTTTGTGCCAGTAGTCGACGAGTCAGTTGCGATATTTGTCGGTGAAGCTTGGCGGGATACTCAGAAATTCTTAACATACCTGTCCTTAGGTGTCGCGCCACATCCTGTGGCAGTAATAGTGGTAATTTTTCAAAGTATGGGGCGGTAATGACGGTTTTGCGAACTGGCCAGGGCGATGATTTGGTGCTTTTTCACGGTTGGGGCATGAATGCAGGGATTTTTGACAGCTGGGTAGAGCAGCTGCAGCTTCATTTTCGCTGTCACTTGGTCAATCTGCCAGGGTTCGGCGGGCGCCCGGCTTGCGACAATGCCGATCTTGATGAGTGGCTCGATGCCGTATTACCCGAACTACCTGAGCAGGCATATTGGTTGGGTTGGTCACTGGGCGGATTGTTGGTTCAGCGCTTAGCGCAGCGTCACCCAGAGCGAGTGAAAGCGCAGCTGTTGGTTGCTACATCACCACATTTTCCTGCTGCTGAGCGATGGCGTGGCATTCAGCCACAGGTGTTGGCGCAATTTATCGAGCAGTTGCATTTAGACCCCAATAAAACCATCGAGCGATTTCTTGCTATTCAGGCAATGGGTAGCGAATCCGCTAAACAGGATATCCGCCAAATCAAGCAGCGTCTTGGGCAATACCCTGCCCCCCAAGCAGAGGCGTTACAGCAAGGCCTAAACCTGCTACAACAAGTTGACTTTAGAGACATTAAATCGCCAACGCCGCAGTATTGGTTACTCGGGCGGTTGGATTCGTTGGTACCTATAGCGTTAGCCAAACACCTTGGCGAAGCAGCTACCGTTTTACCAAAAGCATCTCATGCTCCTTTTATCAGTCACCCAGAGCTAGCAACAGATTGGCTTCTTAGCATTGTTACGACAGCTTCTTAAGTCAGTCTGAATCAAGTCAGCAAGGCGTCAATAATTTAGCACTAAACGTTATTCTGACGGGCGTTCAGGCTAGATTCAGCTATTGGATTTATGCTTTTAAAACCTTTTCATTTAGTACTGTTTGTACGATAATTAAACAGTTCATGTTTGGAGGAGGTCAGAATGAATAGCATTCACCAATCTGGCTTAAACATTGTTAATCAAGCTTTTTACACTGCGGCTGAGAGTTCTCAGGCAATTGCCGAAGCCGTTGTAGAGCCCGAGTCTGAGAGCTCAATGAGTGCACCTGGCACAACCAGCTTGACTGAGGCAGTGGTCGATTTAAAAAAAGCTGAAATTATGTCTCTTGCTGGCGCTAAAGTGATTCGTACAGCTGATGAAGTTGTTGGTACGTTAATCGATACCAAGGTTTAATCATTAATGAACATTGTCTCGAACTATGCGCATGTACCTCTGAGTCCGGTTAATCCGCAGACTCAGGCGCTGGCGCATGACAATAAAGTTCGAGAAGTGATTCGTCAGCCTTCGCAAATGGAAGGCTTTCCCCGAGAGCCGGGCATTGCCAAAGATCAAGAGCAAGTGCGCCCGCAAACCAAAGATCCCCGTCAACGTTTAGTCGCATCGGAAGGCTCCATCGATGGTACTGACGTTGTTGAAAGCGAAACTGATCAATCGATTGAAGCGGCTGATGATTCTTCTCAGCAACAAAGCGGCGATCAGCAAAATCCAGATGAGCAACAAGCTCAGCAGCGTCAAGACGCCAGAGAGCAAGAGCAGCAGGCGCAAGAACAGCAAGTTGTTGATCAGCTCGAAGCCAGGGACCGCGAGGTTATTGCTCACGAGCAGGCTCATGCTGCCGTCGGTGGTCAGTACGCCGGTTCCCCTAGCTACGACTATCAGCGCGGGCCCGATGGCCAGATGTATGCGGTTAGCGGTGAGGTCTCGATTGATATCTCGCCAGTGCCGGGCGATCCGGTTGCTACCATTCGTAAGATGCGTCAGGTCCGAGCGGCTGCGCTAGCGCCAGCAGAGCCATCTGCGCAAGATCGCCGCGTTGCCCAAGAAGCGGCTCAGATTATTATCGAAGCGCAGGCTCAAATTTCTGCTGGCGAGGGCGATGAGAGTGAGTCGTACCGTGCCGAAAAACGAAGTTTCAAAGAGGGCTTGGCAGATGCCAGCCAACAACTCGGCCAATCACAGCAAGAGACGCTTGAAGATGACGACTCTGAGCTTGACGGCCCGTTAAACAGCAAAGAAGCAATAGCCGAAATGGTGCAACGCAATTCGGTTATCGCCCAAGCCTATCGGCAGAGTTCTGAAAGCTCGTTTGGACTGCTAATCGGCAGCGTTTAAGCGCTGCCAATCACCTTTGTCTCCAAATTAGTTGCGCTTTGCCTTAGCGAATGCCTCGGCGAATGCGTTATTGGCCGGTTGTGCTTGGCCTTGCTGGCGCCCTCGTTCGTTGCGATTGGCTCGTCGTTGCGGTTGCGAACGCGATTCACTGGCTGTTTTCGACGGACTATCAGCCACATCGCCCATCCTCATGGTCAAGCCAATGCGTTTGCGTGCAATATCCACTTCCATCACTTTCACTTTGACTACTTGGCCGGCTTTGACGACGTCTGCAGGATTACTGACATAGCGATCCGCCAGTGCAGAGATGTGCACTAGTCCATCCTGATGAACACCGATATCAACAAAGGCGCCAAAGTTAGTGACATTGGTGACAACGCCTTCAAGTATCATGTTGGGCTTGAGATCGGCTAGGGTTTCAACGCCGTCTTTAAAACTAGCCGTAGTGAATTCTGGTCTTGGATCGCGCCCCGGCTTTTCTAGCTCCGCAAAGATATCGGTTACTGTTGGTACGCCGAACTGATCATCCGTGTAGTCGTTGATATTGAGTTTTTTTAGCGCGCCGGATTGACCCATGATGTCACTTAACTGCCAGCTATTGTGAGCGAGGATTCGCTTCACCAATGGGTAGGCTTCTGGGTGAACCGAAGAGGCATCGAGTGGGTTTTTACCATTGCTGATTTTTAAGAATCCGGCACACTGCTCGTAGGTTTTAGCGCCCAAACGAGCGACTTTAAGCAATTGTTTGCGTTCACCAAAAGCGCCATTGGTGTCACGATAATCAACGATGTTCTGTGCCAGCACACGATTGAGGCCAGCGACACGAGTTAACAGTGGCGCTGAAGCCGTGTTGACATCAACACCCACAGCATTCACACAGTCCTCCACCACGTTAGTTAGGCTAGTGCCCAGTTGCGTTTGATTGACATCATGTTGGTACTGACCAACGCCAATGCTCTTTGGATCGATCTTCACCAGCTCAGCTAGCGGGTCTTGCAGTCGTCGAGCGATCGATACCGCACCACGCAGAGAGACATCTAGATCCGGAAATTCTTGCGCTGCTAGCTCTGATGCTGAATAAACAGAAGCGCCAGCCTCGCTGACCATGATTTTCTGTAGATTGGGTAGTGCCAAGGCTTTCACTAATTCGGCTGCCAGCTTGTCGGTTTCGCGCGATGCTGTGCCGTTACCAATGGCAATGAGTTCAACCGCATGCTTCTTTACCAGCGCGGCTAACGTTGCGAGTGATTGTTGCCATTGTTTCTGTGGCACATGGGGGTAGATGGTGGCGGTATCGAGCAATTTACCTGTGCCATCGACAACGGCAACTTTAACGCCTGTACGTAATCCTGGATCTAATCCCATGGTCGCTTTGTGCCCGGCTGGTGCGGCCATTAGCAAGTCATTGAGGTTGCGGGCGAAAACTTGAATTGCTTCTTGTTCCGCTTGTTCTCGGAGTTGCCCCAAAAGTTCATTTTCGAGTTGCAACAACAACTTAATGCGCCATGTCCATTGCGCCAATTGTTGGCGCCAGCGATTGAGTGCAGAGTTGTCAGCGGACAGTTTGAGGTGAGAGGCTACCAGTTGCTCTCCGGGCTCGACATCATCTGGCAGGGTGATTTTTAGCTGAAGAATCCCGTCGTTGCGGCCGCGTAGCATCGCCAGAGCACGGTGCGAAGGAACCTTGATCAGTTGTTCATTGTGATCGAAGTAGTCACTGAATTTCTGGCCGTTTTGCTCCTGTCCCACCATGACTGTGGCACTTAACTGACCGTGACGTTGCAGATGATTCCGAGATTGACCAACTAGCTGAGCATCTTCTGCCAGTCGTTCCATGAGGATGTAACGTGCTCCGTCGAGGGCTGCTTTGCTATCGGCAATGCCTTGTTGTTCGTTGATATAGGCCTGTGCCATTTGCTCCGGTTCACCGCTGTGGGCCGAGAGCAGTTCGTCTGCCAATGGTTCAAGCCCTGCTTCGATGGCAATTTGTCCCTTGGTACGACGCTTTGGTTTGTAAGGCAAATACAAATCTTCCAGGGTCGATTTGCTGTCAGCTCCTTCAATGGCTTGTTGGAGCTCTGGTGTAAGTTTGCCTTGTTGGTCAATCGACTTGAGGATCGTGTCACGGCGCTCGTTCAACTCACGCAGATAGCCTAGGCGTTGCTCGAGCAAGCGCAGTTGGCTATCGTCGAGGCCGCCGGTGGCCTCTTTACGATAACGAGCGATGAAAGGAACCGTAGCTCCCTCATCAAGCAATGAGACGGCGGCATTGACTTGGGCTGAAGAGGCATTTAGCTCAGCGGCGATTTGGTTAGATATGTTTTGCATGGGTAGTCTTTACGTTGAGTCGCCGGACGGTGTGTCAAATGGCGTGTACTGAATTTGATTGATGTACCAGACTTTCACGCCCTCTGGCGTGCGGACTTGAACTTCATCGTCAATTTGCTTGCCGATGAGGGCCCGAGCCATCGGTGAATTGATGGTAATGTGCTTTTTCTTGACGTCGATTTCATCGGTGCCAACGATGCGATAATGGGCCATTTCGCCATCGTCGTTTTCGACTTCAACATAAGCACCGAAAAACACTTTGCCATCTTGTTGCGGTGAGTAATCGACAATTTCTAACACTTCGAGGCGTTTCATCAAAAAGCGTAAACGCCGATCAATTTCTCTTAGACGTTTCTTGCCGTATATGTACTCGGCATTTTCACTTCTGTCGCCTAAAGCCGCAGCTTCCGATACCGCTTGAGTCACGCGTGGTCGTTCTTCCTTCCATAGATACTTCAGCTCGTCATCAAGCCGATGCCAGCCTTCGCGGGTGATCAGGTTGGTTTTCATGCAGGTCGGTTAACTCTGTTGGAGTACATCAGTGATTGTTGTGACAGATATGCGGGCGATTGGCAGAAACCCAAGGTTGGCCTCCGCGTTGTCGCTCACATAATTTGTAACAAAAGGCTGATCTCATTTGCATTCAATGCTTTGCTTCATTTGCGTTGAGGGCACTATAGTGGTCAAAAAAGGAGACTGGCAATGAATCAGGAAAGCACCAAAATTCTGGTCGTCGATGATGACATGCGCTTGCGAGCACTGTTAGAGCGCTATTTGGTTGAACAAGGTTATCAGGTTCGCGTTGCACCTAATGCAGAGCAGATGGATCGCTTACTGGAGCGAGAGAACTTCCATTTGATGGTGCTCGATTTGATGCTGCCTGGCGAAGACGGCTTATCGATTTGCCGCCGCATGCGTCAACAGGAAAATGAACTACCAATTATTATGCTGACCGCCAAAGGTGACGAAGTCGACCGCATTATCGGTTTGGAGTTAGGCGCTGACGACTACTTGGCCAAACCATTTAACCCACGCGAGTTGCTTGCCCGTATTCGAGCGGTGTTGCGGCGTAAAACCCAAGAGGTGCCAGGTGCGCCTTCCCACGAGGAAACCATTGTTGAGTTCGGTGAATTCAGGCTTAACTTGGCAACACGCGAAATGTCGCAGAATGGCGAGGCATTAACCCTGACCAGTGGCGAGTTTGCTGTGCTTAAGGCTTTGGTAACCCATCCTCGCGAGCCGCTGTCGCGCGACAAGCTGATGAATTTGGCTCGTGGTCGTGATTACTCAGCACTGGAGCGGTCGATTGATGTGCAGGTATCGCGGTTGCGTCGAATGTTAGAGCAAGACCCGTCCAATCCGCGCTATTTGCAAACGGTTTGGGGATTGGGCTATGTCTTTGTGCCCGATGGCACTAGTGTCTAATGGCTAGTCATCGATGATCCGTTTTTGGCCCCGTAGCGCCTTTGGGCAAACCGTTTTATTGATCGGCAGTTTGCTATTGTTGACCCAAATGGTGTCTTACTTCATGGTCGCGCTATATGTGATTAAGCCGTCTTATGAGCAAATTGTTCACCTGCTAGCGAATCAGGTCCGGTTAGTGCTTGATGACCACAACCCCGGCCATAAGATGTTGGAGCCAGCACTCAAGTCACGAATGCTATCGAGTACTGGGATCGAAATCTACATTGAACCGGTCGCGATGGTATCTGGGCTGGATAATGCCACGCCTTACGCGTTGCTATCGGAGCAGATGAGCGACGAGCTTGGTGGTAACGCCGAGATCCGCATTGAGCAGGGTGCCAACTACATCGTTTGGGTTAAAGCGCCGCAAGCGCCAGAGCTTTGGCTTCGAGTGCCGATGAAGCAGCTGGAAGAAAGTGACTTCTCGCCGTTGCCTATGTATTTGGCGATTATCGGTGGTTTGAGTGTGTTGGGGGGGTGGCTATTTGCCCGGCAACTCAATCGGCCGCTGAAAGCATTGCGCTTGGCCGCGTTGAAAGTGGCTCGTGGTGATATGCCCGAGACCCTCAAAGAATCTGGCACCCAAGACGTGGTCGAGGTTACACGCGCGTTCAACCACATGGCTAATGGTATCAAACGACTCGAAAGTGACCGAAACTTACTGATGGCCGGCATATCCCACGATTTACGCACGCCACTCACGCGTATTCGTCTAGCCAGTGAGATGATGGCTGATGAAGATGATTGGCTACGCGATGGTATCGTTCAGGATATCGATGATATGAATGCCATCATTGACCAATTTATTGAGTACATTCGCCATCACAAAGACGAATCATTAGAACCTTATCAACTCAACGACATTGTTTCAGAAGTGGTGCAAGCCGAAGAAGTTCGCGACGTTGCCATTCACTTTCACCCCGATGAAGCACTTCCGGAAATACCGCTCCGTCGAGTGACCATTAAACGTGTTGTCGCCAACTTGGTCGAGAACGCTCTGCGGCATGGCGAGCCTCCGGTCGATTTGCAGACCGGGGTTGATGTCAACGGTCAAAACATTTGGTTAACGGTTCGCGATCACGGTGCAGGCATTCCTGACGATCAATTGCAGAATGTCTTTGAACCATTCACTCAGGGAGATAAGGCGCGAGGAACTGAGGGCAGTGGCCTCGGACTAGCGATTATTCGTCGGGTGGTATTATCCCATGGTGGCAATGTCACCTTGTCCAATATGGATGGTAAAGGTTTGATGGCGCGAATTGAGTTACCTCTGAGTTAGTCGTTAGTCCGCGCTAGGGCATAAAAAAGCCAATAAAAAACCCGCCGAGGCGGGTTTTTTTAATTGGTGTTTGGGACTACTTCAATTGTGGTCCTGCGGCAACCAAGGCAGCGCCTGCGTCATTATCAGTATACTTGTCAAAGTTCTTGATAAAGCGGCTTGCTAAATCTTCAGCCTTAGCTTGCCAATCAGCGACATCAGTGTAGGTGTCACGTGGGTCCAAAATGGCTGGATCAACACCTGGCAATGAAGTTGGCACTTCTAAGTTAAAAATAGGCACTTGCTTGGTTTCAACTTTCTCAATGGAATCATCAAGAATGGCATCAATGATACCGCGGGTATCTTGAATCGAAATACGCTTGCCTGAGCCATTCCAGCCTGTATTGACTAGATAAGCTTCTGCGCCCGCTGCTTCCATTCGCTTAACCAGAACTTCAGCATACTTGGTTGGGTGCAGGGTCAAGAACGCTGCGCCGAAGCAAGCCGAGAAGGTTGGCGTTGGCTCGGTAATACCGCGCTCAGTACCTGCTAACTTCGCGGTGAAGCCACTCAAGAAGTGATATTTACACTGCTCAGGAGTCAGCTTAGATACTGGAGGCAGAACACCAAATGCATCAGCCGTCAGGAAGATCACCTTGTTGGCGTGACCTGCTTTGGAAATTGGCTTAACGATGTTTTCGATGTGGTGGATTGGATAGGAAACCCGGCCATTCTCAGTTTTTGAGGTGTCATCGAAATCAACTGTGCCATCGTCGCGTACGACAACATTTTCAAGCAGTGCATCGCGTTTGATTGCATCATAAATATCTGGCTCTGCTTCGCGGCTCAGATTAATGGTTTTGGCGTAGCAACCACCTTCGTAGTTGAAGACGCCTTCGTCATCCCAACCATGCTCATCATCACCGATCAAAGCGCGTTTCGGATCAGTGGATAAGGTGGTTTTACCGGTGCCGGAAAGGCCAAAGAAGATAGCCGTGTCGCCGTCTTTACCGACGTTAGCTGATGCGTGCATTGAAGCAATGCCGCGAAGTGGCAGGTAGTAGTTCATCATAGCGAACATACCTTTCTTCATTTCGCCACCATACCAGGTGCCGCCGATGACCTGCATTTTTTCAGTCATGTTGAAAACAGTGAAGTTTTCAGAATTCAGACCATGTTCACGCCATTTTGGATTGGTCGTTTTGGAGCCATTCATGACCACAAAATCTGGCTCGAAGTCCTCCAGTTCTGCTTCGCTAGGACGCAAGAACATGTTGGTCACGAAGTGGGCTTGCCATGCTACTTCAACAATGAAGCGAACTTTCAGACGAGTATCTGGGTTGGTGCCACAGAAAGTGTCTACTACGTAAAGTTTTTTGCCGGAGAGTTGTTTTGTTACCAACGCCTTGAGGTCGTTCCAGACTTCTTGGGTAATTGGCTTGTTATCATTTTTAGCTTTTTCAGAGGTCCACCACATGTTTTCACGAGTGGTGTCATCACAGACGATCCACTTATCTTTCGGTGAGCGGCCAGTGAAAATGCCAGTGTCGACTGCAACGGTACCGTTCGCGGTCACTCTGCCTCTTTCAAAGCCTTCGAGTGATGGATCGGTTTCAGCTTCGAAAAGCTGATCGTATGACGGATTGCGGATGATCTCAACGGTATCTTCGATGCCGTAGCGAGTAAGATCGAGTGTTTGGATTGGAGCGTCCACAGTCATGTCGTTCTCCTAGTTTTAAGGTGTAGGTATATAGGTATTGTTTTTTATCTTTCTGGTTAGACATTGTTGTCGCTCGGCACTCTGGCATTCCTGTTGCCAGATCAAAAAATGAGACGTTATCAACTGTGCTAGCCGATCAACGTCACAAATTTAGGGGCAAATTCGACCCCTAAAAAAACTAATGAATTTTTTTGTTGGTCAGACCAAATAATTCATCGAAATCTTCGGCACTAAAAACATGGTGGGTATTGCAGTACTGACAATGAATATCCACTTGTTCTTGTTCGCTAAATATTTGTGAAAGCTCATCTTTTCCCATGCTTAACAAAGCACTCTTACTCCGCTCGCGTGAACAACTGCAGTGAAACACCACATCTTGCGGTTGATACAGGGTGACTTTTTCTTCATGGAATAAGCGATGGAGCACTTGTTCGGCTGGCAATTGATAGAGCTCTTCGCCTTTCAAGGTGCTAGCCAAAACTTGTAAATGGCTGAAGTCTTCGTCGTCGTTATCTTGCTTTGGTAGTGCTTGAATTAAGATGCCACCGCATTGCTGTGACTCAACATCGGCAAATAGATTTAGGCTGGTGGCAAGTTGCTCGGAACGGAAGAAGTACTGTTCGAGGCAGCCGCTAAATGTTTCTTCACTCAACTCAACGATGCCTTGATAGCGCTCGCCTTTATCTGGCGCAATGGTGATCACCATTTGACCTTGGCCAATGAGTTGCTTGAATGTCATGTCGTTGCCAACATGGCTTTGGACACGGGCGATACCACGCATAGTCTGATCATTGCGGCCATTAATGACCAGCAAGGAGAGTGGTCCAGAGCCTTGAATCTGCAAGGTGATCTCACCTTCAAATTTGATAGTAGCAGTGAGTAGGCAGGTCGCAGACAGAGCCTCACCAAGTAGTTCGGCGATCACTGGTGGGTAGTTATGGCCTTCAATGATTCGGGCGTAAGTGCTATGCAGTTGCACTAGTTCGCCGCGGCAATTGCGCTGTTCAAAAAGGTATCGATGCAGTTGATCAGCATTGGTTTGAATCACGTGAGCAAATCCTTATTTAGCCATTTGTGTCATCGCAAAACTTGAGTGTATCTAAAAGTTGCGCAACACGGCATGGGTGAAAAAAAGTTTTTGATAAAAAATTATTATCATTAGTGTTCGTTGAGGGGGCGACAGCTAGTCGCAAACGGTCGGCATTATAGCGATCCAATTGGCGCAGTCATCATATTGTCATGACAAGTTCGTTAAACTGCGCGGCTCAGAGTTGGCTGCGACGGGATCAGCTAAAGCTCAAAAGTCGCCTTGGCGATTTTTCAGTTGCAGCAATTCGCGACGTCGCTTTTTGTCCGGTTTAGTTGGCGGCGCAGCTTTACTGGCGTTGGCGAGTTGCCGTTGTTGGACCAGCTTTTCGCGTTGCTGTTCGCTTTCTGCCGTTTCTCGGTATAGCTGCTGGGCTTCGGTGGCACTGCGACGGATATCGCTAAGCCCGGTGATAACCACTGTTTTCTCAACGTAGCCTTGGGTTAGGCGCACTGTTGCGCCGAGCTCGACGGTGCGACTGGGCTTACTGCGTTGGCCGTTATAACGGACTTTACCGCCTTGAACCATTTGTTGGGCAATGGAACGAGTTTTATAAAAGCGCGCCGCCCAGAGCCATTTGTCGAGACGGATATTGGTATCTGAAGACATCAAATTCGATTTCTCTAATGGTGAAATAAGTGATGTAACGCCAGAAAGTTATCAGATTTGCGATAACTAAGCACAAACACTGGCTTGTTCCCTTGTCGCCGAGCCTTTGCCTCGTTTAACATGGCTCAGATTTGCCAAGGTTGGCGATGCACTGAATATCGGAAAAGACATAGAAGAGTAGCAATGAATTTGGAAGTAGTAGCCAAACGCTGGATTGCAGCCTTGTCGAGCGGCAAATTGCCTGTCGACAAAATTCGACTGGCCGCACTGGTCGTGTTGAGTCTAGTTGTGGCTTATTTGTTGGCGACGTTAACCCAACGCTTGTTACCCAGCTCTCATTCTAAAGGTCAATGGCAACCCCCCAAAGCAGAGCAGCAAGAGCGCAAACAGCGCGACGTTGGTGTACTGCAAGAAATGAAGTTATTCGGTGATGCCGCCGCAGCTCCTGTGGTTGATAACAAACCAACCGAAGCGCCGAAAACTAAACTACAGGTCAAACTCACAGGTGTGGTAGCGAGTTCTGATCAAAAGAAAGGTTCGGCCATTATTGAGTCGAAAGGCAAACAAGCCACCTACGGCGTTGATGACCGCATTGATGGCACCCGAGCAGTGATCAAAGAGATTTATCCTGACCGCGTGATTATCAGTAACGCCGGCGCGATGGAAACGCTGCAACTTGATGATGCATACGCCAGAGCAAACTTTGAACGCAACAAGCCTGTTGCCAAAACATCCGCCAAACCAACCACTGCCCGCAAGGCGGTCACCGCACCGCGCAGCCCCAAATTGCAGCAAGCGCTGGAAACCATGCACTCACCGTCGGCCAGTAATGCCGACAAACTGGCCAAGCTGACTGACTACGTCAAAATTACCCCTGTGCGTGATGGTACCGAGCTCAAGGGTTTTCGTATTAACCCCGGTATTGACCGTGAATTATTTCAAGCCGTTGGTTTAAAAGCCAACGACCTCGCCGTAGCTCTCAATGGTTATGACCTTACTGACATCACTCAGACTGCCCAAGTGATGGAAGAGTTGAAGACCATGACCGACCTCTCTTTGACTGTTGAACGAGACGGCCAACTCTATGACTTCTTACTGGAATTACCGTCGCCGTGAAGCTAACTAATCAATTACTTATGAATCATAAAACCGTTCGTCCGGCCGCAAAATGGCTGCGTCAATTGTTGTTGGCATCGTTACTTGGAAGCGCTGCGCTCACTGCATCTGCTGCTGAATACACGGCTAGCTTCAAAGGAACTGAAATCAACGAGTTCATTAACATCGTTGGTAAGAACCTCAATAAAACCATCATCATTGACCCAGCAGTCCGCGGAAAAATCAACGTCCGCTCCTACGACTTGTTAAATGATGATCAGTACTATCAGTTCTTTTTAAATGTGTTGGAAGTCTACGGTTATGCCGCCGTTGAGATGGATAACAGCATCATCAAGATCGTCAAAGACAAGGATGCCAAGTTTGCGCCCAACCCGGTGATCGGCAAAGATGGCCCGGCCTTTGGTGATGAGTTCATTACCCGCGTTGTACCCGTACACAATGTGTCGGTACGAGAGTTAGCGCCGCTACTGCGTCAACTCAATGACAATGCTGGCGGTGGTAACGTGGTTCACTATGATCCGTCAAACGTATTGATGATCACGGGTCGCGCGGCCGTGGTAAACCGTTTGGTCGATATTGTTGACCGAGTTGACCAAGCGGGTGACCAGAACGTTGATATCGTCGATTTGGAATTTGCGTCCGCTGCCGAAATGGTGCGCATTGTTGAAAGCCTTAATCGCACTACTGGTGGTAAAAATGCAGCCGATTTTCTGACACCAAAATTGGTAGCGGATGAACGCACCAATAGCGTTATTGTCAGCGGTGAAGAGAAAGCCCGTATTCGCATCGTCAATTTGATTGAGCGCCTCGACAAAGAACTAGCGACCAGCGGCAATACGCGGGTGTTTTACTTGAAATACGCCAGTGCCGAAGACTTGGTTAGTGTTCTCGAAGGCGTCAGTGATTCTATTACTGCTGAAGAGAGTGGCGGCAGTAAAACTAAAAGTCGTAGCCGCAGCGACGTCAATATCGAATCCCATGAAGACAGTAACGCCCTGGTGATCACTGCTGAGCCATCAATGATGCAATCATTGGAGGCGGTGATTCGTCAGTTGGACATTCGTCGTGCCCAAGTTCACATCGAGGCCATTATTGTTGAGATCATGGAAGGTGATGGCGCCAATTTGGGTATTCAATACTTCAGTGAAGATACTGGGGTGATGCAATGGAATACTGGTACACAGGTGCCTGTTTCCAGTTTGTGGGCGGCGCAACGCGCGGCAGAAGATGTGCCGGGATCTACAGTTTGTACCGGCGATACCTGTACCGAGAACCCAGATCAACAAGGCGATTATACCTTGCTGGCTAGTTTGCTGGGACAAATCAATGGCATGATGTTAGGTGTCATTGAAGATGATTGGGCGGCGGTTGTGCAAGCGGTCAAAACCAGCTCGAACTCCAATATCCTATCAACGCCGTCTGTCACCACGCTGGACAACCAGGAAGCCTTCTTCATTGCCGGTCAAGACGTGCCGATTTTAACTGGCGCGACCGCTAGCTCGGGTAATGACAATCCTTTCCAGACCATTGAGCGTCAAGAAGTGGGTGTCAAACTGAAAGTTACCCCGCAAATTAATGAAGGTGATGCGGTCCAGCTGGTTATTGAGCAAGAAGTGTCTTCGGTATCGGGTACCACGTCGGTTGATATCACCATTAACAAGCGCGAGCTGAAAACCACTGTCATGGCCGATAATGGCGACACCGTGGTGTTGGGTGGTTTGATTGATGAAGATGCCCAAGAAAGTGAGTCGAAAGTACCGCTGCTGGGTGATATTCCTGTATTGGGTAAATTGTTTACCTCAACATCGACCACCAAAGCCAAGCGTAATTTGTTGGTGTTTATCCGCCCGACTATTGTCCGAGATGCGGCCACCATGAATGCGGTGAGTTCGCGTAAGTACAACTTCATGCGCGCATTGCAATTGTCGCAGGACGAGAAAGAGTTGCCGATTATTCGTAAGAATGTACCTGTGTTGCCGGAATATGGCACAACACCAGATGCAGCGGCTTACGAGAAGCATCTGGAAGCAGCGAAGAAAGCTGGGCTATCTGCTGATGAATGATTCGCAACAGAATGTATCGGCAGAGCTGGATGTGAGCGCTGGCGTTGAACCTGTCAGTCATGATCAACTCGCTGACACTACCGGAGAACTCGCGCCAGAGCATAAAGCACCGATTCAGCTACCATTTGCTTTTGCGCGAGAATTTGGCGTCTTACTGATCCTTGATGACGATGACCCTCGCTTGTGCCACAAGAGTAGTGCCCAGTGGCGCTATATAGCCGAGGCGCGGCGGGTGGCCGATCAACCGCTACGGCTAGAAATGCTGGCCGATGATCAGTTTGAATTGGCATTGACTGAGGAATATCAGCGCGATTCCAGCGAAGCCAAACAATTGATGGAAGACATCGGCAACGATGCTGATTTCTACACCCTAGCGGAAGAGCTACCCGAGACGGAAGATCTGCTCGATTCTGATGACGATGCGCCGATCATTAAGCTCATTAACGCCATGTTGGGTGAAGCGATTAAATATGGTGCTTCTGACGTTCACGTTGAAACCTACGAGCAGAGTTTGGTGATCCGCTTCCGGGTCGATGGTGTACTGCGTGAAATGCTCAAACCGAACCGTAAATTGGCGTCATTGCTAGTTTCTCGGATCAAGGTAATGGCGCGCTTGGATATTGCTGAGAAGCGAGTGCCACAAGATGGTCGTATTTCATTGCGTATTGCCGGCCGAGCCGTGGATGTGCGGGTGTCGACCATGCCTTCGAGTCATGGTGAGC
Source organism: Neiella marina (assembly GCF_002165625.1). Taxonomy (GTDB): domain Bacteria; phylum Pseudomonadota; class Gammaproteobacteria; order Enterobacterales; family Neiellaceae; genus Neiella; species Neiella marina. Next base: position 16,172 of record NZ_NGNS01000029.1, on the reverse strand, counting down.
GTGTGGTACTTCGACTGCTCGACAAGAATCAGGCTCGATTGGATTTACAAAGCCTTGGTATGACGGCGCAAGTGCGCGATCAGTTTGCCGAGGCCATTGCCAAACCCCATGGCATTATTTTGGTGACCGGCCCTACCGGTTCGGGTAAGAGTACCACCTTGTATGCCGCGCTGACTGAGATTAACAGTCGCGAGCGTAATATCCTCACCGTTGAAGATCCGATTGAGTATGCGATCGAAGGGATTGGCCAAACTCAGGTCAATAACAAAGTCGATATGACCTTTGCGCGCGGTTTGCGGGCGATTTTACGTCAGGATCCAGATGTCGTGATGGTCGGTGAGATTCGAGACTTAGAAACGGCTCAAATCGCGGTGCAAGCATCGCTGACGGGTCACTTGGTACTGTCAACGTTACACACCAACACCGCGGTCGGTGCGATCACCCGACTGCATGATATGGGCGTTGAACCGTTCTTACTTTCCTCGAGCTTGCTTGGTGTTCTCGCCCAGCGCCTGGTTCGAACCTTATGTGATGAATGTCGAGACCCGTATAGCCCTTCAGACGCCGAGCGAGAGTTGATGCACTTAGCGCCGACCGAGCCAGCTACCTTGTATCACGCCAAAGGGTGTGAGGCATGTAACCATACTGGCTACAAAGGTCGCACCGGCATTCATGAACTGCTGGTGGTTACCGATGAAGTGCGGGAAATGATTCACAATGGCGAGAATGAGCAACGTATCGAGCGTTTGGCTCGAGAGCACAGCTCAAGTATTCGCAGCGATGGTTTCGAAAAAGTGCTGAACGGTGAGACGACGTTGGAAGAAGTTATGCGCGTGACCCGCGAGGAATAATCCGTGGCTGTTTTCCAATACAAAGCGATCAGTGCAGAAGGTAAGCAAACCAAAGGCATTGAAGAGGCCGAAAGTGCCAGACAAGCGCGCCAGCAGTTGCGAGAGCGCGGCTTGATGCCAACTCAGCTGACCGAAGTTGCTGACAATCGCAGCGCCAAAAGTGATCAGGCCAAACCATCATTCCGCAGCCGTTTTCGTGGCAAGATATCAACTACCGACCTGTCATTAATGACACGTCAACTGGCGACGCTAGTGCAATCCGGCTTACCGATTGAAGAGAGTTTGCATGCAGTTGCCCAGCAGAGTGAAAAACAACGTATCGCCAGCATGATTATGGCGGTGCGAGCACGCGTGTTAGAAGGCCACTCGTTGGCTGACAGTTTACGCGGCTTCCCACAGATCTTTGACGAATTGTTCTGCGCCACTGTTGCTGCGGGCGAAAAATCAGGCCATTTGGATGAAGTGTTAAATCGCTTGGCCGACTACAACGAAAAGCGCCAAGACACCCGTGGCAAAGTCATTCAAGCGCTGGTTTATCCCATTGTTCTGACCGTGATTGCCATTGGCGTCATTAGCTTATTATTAGCCGTGGTCGTGCCTAAAGTTGTTGAGCAATTTTTGCATATGGGCCAGACCTTACCTTTGGCTACTCGGATTTTAATTGGCGCCAGTGATTTCGTTCGTGACTACGGCATTTTTGTGCTTGTTGGCATCATGCTTCTGGCGGTTGCTATTCAGCGTATCCTAAGTATTGAACGTCAGCGCTTTCGCTGGCATCAAGTGCAGTTGAAATTGCCTGTTGCCGGTAAGGTAGTGCGCGGTTTGAACACCGCCCGATTTGCGCGCACTCTGAGTATTCTCACCGCCAGTGCTGTGCCGTTACTGGATGCAATGCGGATTGCCGGTGATGTATTGCTTAACTTGCAAATGAAAGAGGCGCTGCGCAAAGCATCCGACCGAGTCCGCGAAGGTAGTAGCCTGCGAGCGTCGCTGCAAGAAACCAAATTATTTCCGCCAATTATGCTGCATATGATCGCCAGTGGTGAGAAGAGCGGTGAGTTGGAGCAGATGTTGGGGCGTGCCGCTGATAACCAGGATCGAGAATTTGATAGTGCAATGACAATTGCGCTTGGGCTGCTGGGGCCTTTAGTTTTGGTGGCGATGGCTGCCGTGGTTTTATTTATTGTTGTAGCTATCCTACAGCCGATTTTAGAAATGCAGAATTTGGTTGGGCTTTAACCCAACAGGAGGAACATATGCGTTGTTATAACTCTCAGGCCAAGCACCTCAAGCAGGCAGGTTTTACCTTGCTTGAAGTGATGGTGGTGATCGTCATTCTCGGCATCATGGCAAGTATGGTGGTGCCACGCTTGTTGGATAGCACTGAAAAAGCTGCGACTCAAAAGGCGGTTTCTGATATCGCTAAGCTCGAAGAGCTTCTCGATATGTACAAACTTGATAACCATCGTTATCCAACCACTGAGCAGGGGTTAGAAGCGCTAATTTCTGAGCCTTCGGTAGACCCCGCGCCGCGGAACTATCCAAAAAATGGTTATGTTCGCCGTTTGGAAAAAGATCCCTGGGGCAATGATTACCTCTACCTCAGTCCAGGTGAGAACAGTGAAGTAGATATCTATACCCTAGGTGCCGATGGTGAAGAAGGCGGTGAAGGTGCCAATGCCGATATCGGCAACTGGAATCTACAAGATTTTCGGTAATTCTGATGCTTAGAAATCGTTCCGCTGCGCAATCGGGCTTCACCCTGATCGAAGTATTGATCGTGGTGATGATCATTGCATTTGTCTCCGGCGGAATGATTTTAACCCTATCTGGCGCCGGTCCCGACACACTGCTTGAGCGTGAAGCGCAGCGCTTCCGAGTGGCGATGCAAATGGCTACTGACAGGGCCATGTTGACCAGCGAAGAGCTGGGCTTGATGGTCACTGATGAAGGGTATGAGTTTGTCCGCTGGAATGATACCGAGTGGCAACCGCTTGCAAACAACAAAGCACTGTTACCCCATGTCGTTGATGCCAATATTGGCTTGAAGCTTGAGCTCGAAGGACTGCCATGGGAACAAGAAACACTGTTTGAAAGCGATGGTCTGTTTGAGGACATGTTCGCTGAGGAAGATGAAGAAGAAATAATTCCGCAAGTGTTTATCTACAGCTATGGCGAGTTTAGCGATTTTAGCTTGGCATTCAGCTGGAAGCCGCTGGAAGACGAGCAACCTGAAACCGTCACTGTTTGGGGACAAGCCGATTCAGTGACGATAAAGATCGAAGAGGACGAGTAATGCGTCAGCGTGGCTTAACCTTAATCGAAGTGTTGGTTGCTCTGGCGATATTTAGTTATGCAGCGGTCAGTTTGATGGGGGCTAGTTCGCAAAGCCTTCGTTCGCAGTCTGTGTTAATGGAAAAGAATATTGCTAGCTGGGTCGGCCAAAATCAGTTGGCAGAGTTTATTTTGCGCTATAAGCCTGCGACTAAAAGTCAGGGCAAAATGACTGGCAAAGTGACCATGTCGGAGCGCGATTGGTACTACAAAATATCGCTCAACGATGGCGGTAGCGATTATCTTCGAGGCGTCCAGGTTGACGTCAGTCTTGATGAAGATGGCGAGTATGTCATCGCATCGGTTACTGGCTTTGTGGAAAAACCATGAACCAGCGCGGCTTTAGCTTACTCGAGATTTTGGTGGCCGTTGCCATTTTTAGCATTATTGGTATTGCTTCATATGGCACCCTAACCACGGTGCAAAAGGCTGATGTCCGCTCGCAGCAGTATGCCGATGATTTTGAACGCTTGCAGCGCGCCTTGTGGGTAATGGAACGTGATTTCATGCAGGCCACCGTGAGGCAAGTGCGGATTGATGGCGATGCGCCGTCAACGGTATTGTTTGCGCATACTCGCGGTCGCGGTGAAACCGATAGTGATACCGTGGCGTTTACTCGGGCGGGTTGGTTGAATCCGTTTAATCAGTTACCTCGAGGTGAAGTTCAAGGAGTGGTTTACCGAGTTGAGGAAAACCAACTGCAGCGCTTGCATACGCTATACCCTGATCAGGCAACCGGTATTGAGCCTCATACTCGAGTGCTGATTGAAGACATTGAGTCGTTTAAGGTTCGTCTTTATGTCGGGGATAGCTGGGTAGAGAACTGGAATAAAGAACGGGCGCTTCCAAAAGCGGTGGAAGTGACTGTGACCAGCAAAGCATTTGGCGCGATCAGACGGGTGTTTCTGATGACAGGAGCGAAGCTTGAACAAGCACCAACAACGACCTAGTGGTGGTTTAAGCTCGCTATCAAGCCACCGCGGTGTCGCTCTGATCACTGTGTTATTAGTGGTGGCTCTGGTGTCGATGATCGCTGTTGATATGAGTGAGCGGTTACGGCGTCAATTAACTCGCACCAGCACATTAATGAGCTTGGATGCAGCTAAGTGGGTCAATATTGGTGCCGAAGGCTTTGCTCGTAAGATTTTGCGACAAGATTTTGATGATAGTTCTGATAAAACTCATCTTAGCCAGTATTGGGCAAGTGGCGAGGTAACTGCGCCATTAGAAACTGGTGCGATATTTACCGGTGAACTGACTGATATGCGCAGTTGTTTCAACTTAAACGGTGTCCGTGCACAAGAAGCTGAGTTAGCTCAGTTGCAGCAAACCGGTGAACGGCCGTTGGCAGCAAAGCAGTTTTTAGCGCTGCTAGAACAACTGGAAATTGACAGCTATCAAGCTGAAATTATGGTTGATTCGTTAACCGATTGGCTTGATGCCGATGACTTTGTGAATCAAAGCAGTGGCGCTGAAGACAGCGAATATCAAAGCCGCATTAAGCCCTACCTAGCCGCCAATAGTGCGCTGGTTGATTTGGGTGAACTGCGCGCAATCAATGGTTTCAATCAGGCTGCTGTCGATCGCATATCGCCTTTTGTGTGTGTTGTTCCATCGAGCAACCAGTGGTTGCTGAACGTCAATACGGTTGAGCAGCCCGAACAATTTGTCGCGGCGTTTAGCCCCAATATGACGCTTTCTCAAGCTCAGCAGTTAATGGACGATAGGCCTCGAGATGGCTTTGATGACATTGATGACATGATGAGCTCGCAAGCTTTTGCTGGAATCGAGATCCCAGCCCAAGTGAAAGCTGGATTAACGGTATTGTCGGATATGTTTTTGTTGAAAGCGGAAACTCGATTAGAAGACGGTACCAAACTGCGCACCGAAGCGCTGTTAAAACATGATAGTAATAACTGGACGGTGATCAGCCGTCGGTTTGGAGGACGAGTTGAACGAGTTCTTGATAGTGAGGCTGGCGAGTCACAGTGATCAGGCCATGCAATGGCTGGTTTGGTCGCAACGTGAACAAGAAGTCATCGCCTCAGGGGAGCTGGCAGGTGCCGACAAGCTGCATGAATTGCAGACTTGGTCAGCCGATCGCGAAATAATCGCGCTAGCGCCAATGCACGATTGCGGCTTGGCGGAGCTGCCAATGCCGAAAAAAAATCGTCGCCAAGCAATGGCTGCATTGCCATACATGCTCGAAGATGACATAGCCCAAGACATTGATGACATTCATGTCACCATCACCGATCAAAGCGCAGCAGATCAAGTGGCTGTTTGCTATGTCGCCCATCAGAAAATGGATTTGTGGTTATCCTGGCTGCAACAAGCAGAGCTTGCCGTTGGCAAAATCGTACCGGACGTACTGGCGTTACCTGATGCCACTGAGCAATGGCAAGCGGTCTCGTTGGGTTCACAGTGGTTGATTCGGCAAGCGCCAAATCAAGGTGTACTGGTGGATGATGATCATTGGTTGCAGAGTTGGTGGCGCCAAGTGACATTGCCTGAAGCAGGGATGGTAAGTCATACGCCTTGGCCGGCCGAACTTGACTCTGAAAATGTTGATGTTGAATTGGCCGAGCTGCCACTGTTGGCATTGGTCAATGGCGCGATCAACAGCAAGGTCAATCTCCGCCATGGCGATTATCGGATTCGGATCAAGCGAGCTCAAACCGCTTGGCGGCCATGGCTACACGTTGCTTCATTGGCTGCTATTGCGCTGGTGTTGTATCTGTTTAATGTTGCGCTCCGGGTAAGCGAACTGAATCATCAGGCCGATCTAGTTCAAGCCGAAGTGGTGCGCACCTATCAGATCGCTTTCCCCAATGAAAAGCGGGTCAACAATCCAAGAGCGCAAATGCGCCAGAAGATAAAGCAAATCGGTGGTGCCAGCGGCCCATCAGAAGGTTTTTTGAGTGCTTTGCATGATGTTGCTGAAGCTTATCGCTCGGTCAACGGCTTGGAGATACGTTCATTACGCTTTGACGCCAAACGACAAGAACTCAGAATTCAGGCCTCAGGCAAGGATTTTCAACAGTTTGAACAGTTTAAGTCCGCTGTGACCAATGGCTATCAAGCTGAGGTTGGAGCATTGAATTCAACCAATGGACAAGTCAGTGGTACTGTGACCATTCGGAGAGTGTCATGATTGAAAAATGGCATCAATTACAGCAACGAGAGCGGCGTCTGTTGATCGCTATGGCTGCCGCCATTTTTGTGTTGGTTTTTTATTTACTGATTTGGCAGCCTTTGCATAATTCTGTCGCTGCCAGCCAGCAACGCCTGCAAGCTCAGCAAAATACACTGGAATGGATGCGTACCAGTGTCAGTCGGGTGTTGTTGTCGCGCTCGGCGACCGCCAAATCGAGTGCTAAGGTGTCTGGTAGTTTGAGTCAACGAGTCAATCGTACCGCCAGTCAGCATAAAATTAAGTTAAGCCGCATTCAGCCACAAAAAGATGAGTTGAGTGTCCGCATTGATAAAGCCGAGTTCAATGCCTTGTTGGCTTGGCTGCAGACGCTACAACGTCAGCGCGTGGAAGTAACGTCTATCGATCTGAGCCGAGAAGATGAGGTCGGCATGGTACAAGTCCGTAAATTACAGTTGAGAATTATTGAATGAGCCGTTGGTGGTTAATAGCCTTTGCGTTGGTAATGTATTTGGTTTTTGTTGTTGCAACCTTACCTGCCCAATTCGGCTTATGGTTAATGCCTGCACCGAACAATCTTCATGTTGGAAAAGTGTCTGGCTCTATCTGGCAGGGCCAAATCGGTGTGGTTCATTGGCAGGGTAAGATCATCAAAGATGTCCATTGGGATATCAATGTCGGCCAATTACTGCTCGGGCGTATTGAAGCCGATATTGTCGCTGGTCAGGACATGACCAGCGATATCGCCATAACTGGCACGGCGGGGATGAGCTTTTCTGGCTGGTACGCCGATGATATCGAGTTAGCGATGCCCGCAAGCGTGGCCGCTGAACTGTCGCCATTGCCGCTGCAAGTTGAGTTGGAGGGCATGATTGATGCTCAGATCACCGTGGCTTCACAGGGCTCTCCTTGGTGTTCGGAGCTTGAAGGCGTCGTTACTTGGCGCAATCCAAAAGTGATTGCTGCGGCGTTGGGTAACCCCTTTAAGCTTGATAATACCCGCGCCCAATTAAGCTGCGTTAATGGTGAAGTCGTTGCCAAGGTTGATGACGATAAGCAGGTAATGGGGTTGGAAGTATCAGCAACGTTGGCGGCCACTAGTTATTCGGTGTCTGGCACTATCAATCCAGGTCCTCAGTTCCCTCCGGGTTTTGAGCAAGGACTAATGTTTGTTGCGACGCCAATTAGCAACAACAGTTATCAAATCGAACTCGATGGCAGTTTGTAGTCTCGTGAACTTTTTAACTTGATGCTGCGGATAGCTGAGTGTTCGTTGCTCAAGACGCCGTGAAATCATCCTTGATGGCTCAACTGCCGCATCCCTGCGGCAGATGCTATCCCACCGAACACTCAGCTATCCTCGCCTCGTAAACTGTTTTGTGACGGTTAGTCGTGAAAACTATCCAATCAAATCAAATCGATTTGATATCAGCTAGCAAGGTGTTGAAATCACCCACTGATTCAAACTCATCAATGGTTCGTGCTGGCTGTTTGCTATCCGGATTGGTGACTGCTAGCAAGTGACCGATGCCAAAGCGCTGGGCCGAGCGGAGCACCGACAAACTGTCATCAACAAATAAGGTCCGCGCCGGATCAAGCGAGTGTTCATCCATGACGCGTTGCCAAAGCGATTGATGCTCTTTTGGCGCGCCGTATTGATGACTCGATAGCAGGGTGTCAATGAGCTCGCCAAGGCGAGTGTGCTCAACTTTAAGCGCTAGACTGTCAGGGTGGGCATTGGTCAGTAGCATGACCCGCCGGCCGCTGGCTTTGAGTGCGCGCAAAAATGGTTCTGCGTCACTGCGCATCTGAATCAAGTGCGCTATCTGACGTTTCAATGGCATCAGGTCGATACCTAGATGTTGATTCCAATAGTCAAGGCAATACCATTGCAGCTGCCCTTGTAGTTTTTGATATTCAGATTTGAGATACGTTACTGCTTCAGCCTCAGAGATGTTGCGGTGCTTGGCATAGCAACGGGGTAAAAACTCAAGCCAGAAATGATTGTCGAAATAGAGGTCGAGCAGGGTGCCGTCCATATCGAGTAGTACGGTATCGATTGATGACCACTTAGGCATAGTACTGGAATCTTTTTCAGGAATTGGTTGTAATGAGGGCACCCTATCATTTCGAGCTCGGCAAACCAACGCATGTCAGAAAAGGATTTACCTCAGTTAAAACTACCGCTAATCCATCAGCGAACTGTTGTTGCCAAAAGCCGTATGTTTGAGATCGAAACCATCGATCTTGAGTTTTCCAATGGTGCTCGCCGCCAGTATGAGCGTATGCGAGGCAGTGGCCGCGGGGCTGTGATGGTTGTGCCTGTGACCGATGCCCGTGAATTTCTGCTGATTCGTGAGTATGCTGCCGGTACTGAGCAGTATGAGTTGGGCTTCCCAAAAGGATTGATTGATCCGGGAGAGCAGGCAACTGAAGCAGCCAACCGAGAACTTCAAGAAGAGGTTGGCTTTGCCGCCGACGAGTTGATTTCGCTCAAACAGATCACTTTAGCGCCGGGTTATTTTGCGGCCAAGATGGATATTTTATTGGCTCAAGATTTATCACCTTCGATACTTGAGGGCGATGAGCCGGAACCATTGGTGATTGTAAAGTGGCCTATTGACGATTGGTGCAGCTTGCTTGACTGGCCGGAATTTAAAGAAGCTCGGAGTGTTACCGCATTGATGCTTGCGGCACGTCATTTGGGGCTTTGGAGTTAAACTAAACAGCATAAGGATGATTAAATGAAGTTGGAGCAATTGTTGGAATCAGTGATGACCATCGCCGTTGATGCGGGGCAAGCCATCTCTGAGATATATGATTCCGGCGATTTTGAGGCCTTAGAAAAAAGCGATCAAACCCCAGTCACTACTGCTGACTTGGCAGCAAACGATGTGATTCTGAAAGGTTTGAGCCAACTTCCTGTTGATTACCCGATTCTGTCGGAAGAATCCGAACATATCCCTTACAACCAACGCTCTCATTGGAACCGTTATTGGTTGGTTGATCCGTTGGATGGCACCGGAGAGTTTATTCAGCGCTCCGGCGACTTTGCTGTCAACATTGCCTTGATTGAAGCTGGCGTGCCGATCATGGGGATTATTCATGCTCCTGTGAGTGGCGTTAGCTATGCAGCGATTCGAGGTCAGTGTGTTTTCCGTCGCGACCCCGATGGTACCGACACACCAATTCATTCTCGCTCGCTAAAACCGAAAGAAGAAAAGCTACGATTTGCCATTAGTCGTCGGCAAAAACTCGACTTAATCACTCAATGTTTACCTGCCGGCGTGAATGCTGAGTTTATTCCATTTGGCAGCAGTACGTTGAAAAGTTGCATGGTCGCCGAAGGTAGCGCCGATTGTTATCTGCGCATTGGCCCGACAGGCGAGTGGGACACGGGCGCGGCGCAATGCATTGTTAGCCAAGCGGGTGGTGCGGTGATGACCATGGGGCTCGAGCCGTTGACCTATAACCAACGCGAGAGCTTTGAGAATCCCAACTTTATGGTGGTGGCCGATCCTGATTATCGGTGGGGTGACATCATTCGCAGCCACTAGAGCCTGTTGATCTTTGCTGCAAAAACACACACCAAAGACCAACAGGCTCTAATAAAAATGCTGAGCAACAAAAAAGGCCTGCAACTGCAGGCCTTTTTAATGCGCATTTGCTAAAACAAGCGGTTCAATCCATTGAGAGCAGCAACCCGATAGGCTTCGGCCATGGTTGGGTAGTTAAATGTCGTGTGAGCAAAATATTCAATGGTGTTACCACTGCCTTTTTGTTCCATGATGGCCTGGCCAATGTGAACAATTTCAGCTGCCCGCTCACCAAAGCAGTGAATCCCCAAGATTTCTTTGGTTTCACGATGAAACAGGATCTTCAAGGTACCAACCGGTTGGTCGGCAATTTGCGCGCGAGCTAAGTGTTTGAAGTGAGCTCGGCCTACTTCGTAAGGTACTTTGCTTTCAGTAAGCTGCTGCTCGGTTTGACCGACTGAGCTGATCTCAGGAATGGTGTAAATACCGGTCGGAATGTCGGCAATCAAATGAGTGTCGCTGTGGCCCTTGGTCATGGCATCGGCGGCAATCCGGCCCTGATCATAGGCGGCGCTGGCCAAACTAGGATAGCCAATGACGTCGCCAACGGCGTAGATATTGTCGACATCGGTGCAGTAGTGAGTATTAACCGCTAATTGGCCTCTGGAATTTGCTTCAAGGCCGACAGCCTGCAAGTTTAACTTATCGGTGTTGCCGGTGCGGCCATTGGCAAACAAGAAGCAATCGGCACGCATCCGCTTACCCGATTTCAGTTCCATCACCACGCCAGTTTCATCACCAACCACGGACTCATATTCTTCGCAATGACGAATGTTGGCGCCGTTATTTCGCAAGTGATAACTCAGAGCGTCGGAGATCTCGGCATCGAGAAATGACAGCAAGGCATCACGGCTGTTGATCAGTTCTACCTTGTTATTCAAACCGCGAAAAATAGAGGCATATTCGCAACCAATGACGCCTGCGCCGTATATGATGACGTTACGAGGATCATGCTCAAGATTGAGGATGCTATCGCTGTCGTAAATGCGTGGGTGATTGAAATCGATATCTGCAGGCCGATAGGGTCTTGATCCCGTCGCAATGACAAACTGTTTGGCGGTGATTTGATCAACATTACCATCGGCGCGCGTGACGTTGATGGTGTAGCGATCAACAAAATTGGCTTCACCATGAATGACATCGACTCGATTGCGTTCATAGAAGCCGTGGCGCATACGGATTTGTTTGCCAACGACGCCTTGAGCATGTTGCAAAATATCCTTAAAGGTCAGATGGAGGTTGTCTTGGCGATTGGAAAACAGCGGGTTGTTGTTGAACTCAGTGAGGCGCTCAACGCTGTGGCGCAGTGCTTTAGAGGGGATGGTGCCCCAATGCGTACAACCACCGCCGACATCACTGTGACGCTCAATGACGGCAACATGCTGACCTTTTTTGGTCAAGTTCATTGCCGCACCTTCGCCTCCAGGGCCGGTGCCAATAACAATGGCGTCGTAGTGAAAAGAGGTTGGTTTGGCGGTTGAAGAGTCTGGTTGTTTGCTCACGTTCAGCCCTGCTAGTTGACGTATCCATCAGAAGTATGGGCAGTTTAGCAGGACTGAAGTTGAAAGCCGAGTGATCAGGCAGGTGCTAAATTGGTCACCTCTGCCATCAATAGTTGCCAACGGCGTTGATGATCGGCAACCGCGCGCTTGAGCTTATCGAGCCTTAGTTGTAGTTCTTGGCGTTCTTGTTGGTAGCTATTGGACAGCTTGTCTTTCTTTAGCTGTAACAGTTGCTTGCGTACAGCATAGTACTCCTGAGTGCCTTGCAGCAGACGGTCATACTCGTGTTGTAGCGCGTCGCGCCAGCGTTCGGCATGGATGCTAAGCGATATTTTGCTATCGAGTTTGAGTTTCTGCATATCCAGCTTGGCTTTCATGATCCGCTCTGCTGGCGCAGTGCGAAGATTGCTCGCCAATTTCAGCTTCGCCATGGTCCAGATAAACCATTTACTTGGATCGAACTGGTACCAACGAATGCCATTGCGGTAGTCGTATTCAAACAAGTGATGGAAGTTGTGGTATCCCTCACCGTAAGTAAGCAGTGCTAACCAACCATTGTCGCGAGCGGTGTTTTTTTCGGTGTAGGTCCGCTTGCCCCATACATGGGCCAATGAGTTGATAAAAAAGGTAAAGTGATGACTGGCGACAAGGCGCAACACGCCGATCAACAAAAAGCCACCGATGATGTCACCTAATAGCCATCCCAAGACTACTGGAATACCTAGGTTTAATGACCATGTTAGCAACCAATAATTGCGATGCTGCCACATGACAATTTTGTCTTTCTGAAGATCGCGACAATTACTGTAGTCGTGATAGCGCATCGGTTGGTATTCACGCAGCATCCAACCGATATGGCTGTACCAAAAGCCTTTTGTTGCCGCATATGGGTCTTTGTCGCCGTCATCGACATGGCGGTGATGGACACGATGATCGGAGCTCCAATGCAATGCGCTGTTCTGTAATGCGAATGCACCTCCGATAGCTAGAACAAAACGAACAAACGGGTGTGCGTTGAAAGTTTTGTGTGCCCATAGGCGGTGATAACCGACTGTAATCGACATGCCGCAATAGCCTAGGCATAGCACTGCTGCGACCCATAATCCATAGCTATATCCGTAGGTTATGCCGTACCAGGGGACGATCGTTAGGGCCGCAATAAAGGTGCTGGCAAAGAGGATGTTAGTCGACCAAATTAGTTTAGGTTTAGACATTGTATTGTTTTTTCAGCGTACAGGTGTACGCAAATTAAACCCGAGCTTGGCAGTAGGATCAAGTAACAAATTTGCTTTTGTTTGACCCCATGGCTGTTCCCAGCCCAGATAAATAGTAGAATTGCCCGAGCAATCATAACTTTGCATGGGAACTGTGAATGTCAGGTGTTCGCGCACAGCAAAAAGAAAAGACGCGTCGGGCGATTATCGACGCGGCATTTAGTCAATTAAGTGCCGAGCGCAGCTTTTCTGGTCTAAGTTTGCGCGAAGTGTCTCGCGAGGCGAACATTGCGCCAACGTCTTTTTATCGCCATTTCAAAGATATGGACGAGCTTGGCCTGACCATGGTGGACGAAGGTGGTTTGGCACTGCGCCAGCTGATGCGCAAAGCTCGCCAACGAATTGCTGATGGTGGCAGCATTATTCGTACCTCGGTCGAAACGTTTATGGAATTTGTTCAACATCACTCCAACGTTTTTCGTCTGTTGTTACGAGAACGCTCAGGCACTTCGGCTGCTTTTCGAGCAGCGGTGAATCGAGAGATCCAACACTTTATTGCCGAGTTGGCTGATTACCTGGAAGACTATGGCAAGTGCTCTCGTGAGCTTGCAGTGATGGAGGCTGAGGCAATGGTGACATTGGTTTTCAATGCTGGCGCCGAGGCGTTGGACTTACCCGCTGCGGCACGTAAGCCGCTGGCGGAGCGGGTGATCAATCAATTACGGCTAATTGCCAAAGGGGCGGCGGCGCTCAAGCACGACCGCCGATTTTCTGAATAGCTTTACTTTTCGGTAAGCCAAACGCCCATTTCAGCGTGATGGGTAAATGGGAACTGATCGAACAACGCAAGCTGCTCGACTTGGTACTTTTCTGTTAGGCGCAGCAAGTCGCGATGCAAGGTATCCGGATTACAGGATATATAGAGTACCCGCTTAAAGTTCATTGCCATCTCACGCGTTTCGTCATCCAGCCCCGCTCGGGGTGGGTCGACGAACAATGTGTCGAGTTGGTAGCTTTTCAAATCAATCCCTTCCAAACGACGGAAGGTGCGATCGCCACGCCATGCTTGGGTAAATTCTTCACTCGATAGACGAATGATATTGAGGTTATTGATGTTATTGGCTGAAATATTGTGCTGTGCAGAATCGACCGACGGCTTAGCTATTTCAGTGGCCAGTACTTGACGGAAATTGGCCGCCAGCGGAATCGAGAAGTTACCGTTGCCGCAATACAGCTCAAGCAAATCACCGCTAATGCCTTGAGTGCAGTTTTGCGCCCAACTCAACATGTGTTCGCAAACAGCCGCATTCGGTTGCGTGAAACTGTTTTCGACATGGCGATAATGATAGTCACGACCATTGACGGTCAGCGTTTCATTGACGAAGTCGCGATCCAGAATCAGTTTTTGTTTGCGAGCACGGCCAATAAGAAACACTGGAAAGTGTTCTCTCAGTACTGTTTGCAACTGTTCGGCTTGCTCAAGCCAGTATTCATCCAACTGCTTGTGATAAAGCAAGCTGATTAATAGCTCGCCTTGCTGGCTTGACAGGTAGTCGATTTGAAACAGCTTACGGCGCAGGATGTCGTTGCCTTTAAGATGTTCAATTAGCAAAGGCATCGCTTGGTTAATTAGCGCAGAAGCGGTGTTGAACTGATCAACACGGTATTTCTGCTTGCTCTGCTGATCAAACATGATGTGGTACAACTCATCACCATCGTGCCAGACTCGGAACTCGGCACGCATCCGATAATGTTGCGCCGGCGATTTGAACACTGTCATCGGCACATTACCAAATTCGGTAAATTGTCCGCTCAAGCGAGCGACTTTTTCATCAAGCTGTTGCTGATAGGAGAGTTGATCTGACATAGTTTGATCCGAAAGCGAAAACGGGCCGATTGTAGGGGTTAGTTTATAACTGTCCAGTTTTTGCGCCGATTTATTATGTTTCTGAAGGCTCACCGCATTGCGCAACCAAAAAATCATCGTCTTTGATTCCGGTCTTGGCGGCTTAACTGTTTGGCAGCACATTCGCGCCTTAGCACCTGATCTTGAGTGTCATTATGTTTTTGATAATGCGCTGTTTCCCTACGGCGAACTGGAGCAGGACGTACTCAATCATAGAGTCTCTACTATTCTCGCCAGTCAGTTGACGGCCATTAAGCCCGATGCCATCGTGATTGCATGCAATACCGCAAGTACCTCGGTGTTAGCTCAGTTGCGGCACAGAATTAAAGTACCCATCATCGGTGTCGTACCGGCGATTAAACCTGCAGCGGCGAGCAGTAACAGCAAGCACATGGCGTTGCTGGCAACACCTGCAACGGTGAATCGAGATTATACAGACCAATTGGTCGCTGATTTTGCCGCCGACTGCCAAGTCACTAAGCTAGGTATTGGTGATTTGGTACAAATGGCAGAACATTACTTGCTCAATGGTGAAATTGATATCAAGCGACTGGCACAACTACTTGAGCCAATCCGAAGTCAATCAACTATCGATACGCTGGTGTTGGGCTGCACCCACTATCCGTTGTTAGCATCGCCCATCTCTGAGATCTTGCCGGGGATTCGATTGGTAGACTCAGGTTATGCAGTTGCTCGCCAAGTGATCAGGCAGTTAGCTCGCGAATTGGATGAAGTAATGTATGAGCCGGTTGATGGCTTTTACTATTCGACCGCAGCGGTTGCTGATCCGGATCTGTTGCAACAAGCAATGAAGGGATTTGGCTTAAAGCAGGGCAGATTGATTAATCTGCCCTAGAGAGTTGTTATTCTTGTTCGTTCTTGTTTTTGGCTTCGCGGACTTTTAGGTTGCGTTGCTGAAAGTCGGCATCATTGAGAGCCTTAATCGCAGCATCGGCATCACCTTCTGCCATTTCAACAAAACCGAAGCCCCGGCGCTTGCCAGTCTGACGGTCTTTCATCAATCGAACAGAAAATACCTTACCGTGTTGCGCAAACAAATTGCGAACGGCTGCTTCGTTTGCACGATACGGCAAGTTACCGACATACAAGGTTCGCATGCTTTGTTCTGCGGTACTTTGATTACTTCTTACATTGGCTACGAACGCAGTAATAAGCGCAGCAACTAATGCAATGATGGCTGTGGTCCAATCTGGAGCGAGGTAAGCGCTAATTGCCGGAAACGTAATCTTGGCGATGATCGCCAATATGAGAGCTGTTCCAACAGCAGTTAGCGTGCGTCTCATTTGCACTGAAGAGGTCATTGTTATTATCACCTAAATTGCAGGTTTGAAATATTAAGGCTCTGAGAGCTACTGAAGTCGTTAACGGAACACGAGTTTACAAATAAACAACAGCGACGTAACAAAAAGCTCCCAGAATTGACCACATTATCGGCAGTCAGAAAAAAGTTATAGATTGGTGCTTGACTCTGTGAGCTGTATCTCTAAAATGCGCCTCCACTGCTTCGGGGCAACGGCAAACTTCTAAAGTTTCAAACTTTCTCGAAGCACTCAATCAACCAGGCTCTTCAAATAACGATGAGCAGCGATTTGAA
>NZ_NGNS01000028.1 GCF_002165625.1 Neiella marina | reverse complement strand
AACCGCGGTCTGCCACTGCTCGATTTGATTGATGAAGGCAACATCGGCTTAATCCGCGCCGTTGAGAAGTTCGACCCAGAACGCGGTTTCCGCTTCTCGACTTACGCCACTTGGTGGATCCGCGAGAACATCGAGCGCGCACTAATGAACCAAAGCCGCGCGGTGCGCCTGCCGGTGCATTTGATTAAAGAAATGAATGTTTACCTGCGTACTGCCAAAGAAATGAGCAAATCGCTGGGTGCTGAGCCAAGTGCCGAAGAGTTAGCCGCTCACATGGGTAAACCAGTTGCAGACGTACACCGTATGTTGCAACTCAATAGCAAAACCAGCTCGTTGGATATTCCGGTCGGTGAAAATCAAAACGCCACCATGGCGGACATGATTCGCGATGACAATCACATCAGCACCGAAGATCGCATTCAACAAGATGAGCTAAACGGTTCACTAGCAGCAGCAATTGAAACACTGGAGCCCAAACAACGCGAAATCCTCGCCCGCCGCTTTGGTTTGTTGGGTCACCAGCCAACGACACTGAAAGAAATTGGCAAAGAGATGGGCGTGACGCGTGAAAGTATTCGTCAGGCTCAGGTCAAGGCGCTAAACAAGCTGCGCGTGGTCTTTGAAAAGCAAGGTATCTCGATGGATATGGTGTTGAGCGCCACAGCGTAACACCACCATCAACATGGTTTTATGAATTCTCCCCCTACGTTAACGCGTTTGGCCTCGGCTCTTTGCCGGGGCCTTTTTTGTATGGCTCTATGATGCCAGCACTGCCTGATCACGGCCTTGTCGTTTGGCTTGATATAGCGCTTTATCTGCTCGCGCAGCCACTTGCTCCAAGTCCTCATTTGGTTGCATCAGCGCAATACCAACGCTAGCTGTTACCACTACTGTACCTGTTGCAAAGCGTGCCTTTTCACTGCCAATCAACCGACGAATTCGCTCAGCACAAATTTCAGCGGCCTTGGCATCGCATTCGGGTAACACCGCAATAAACTCTTCACCGCCCCAACGGCCGCAAATAGCCTCAGAACGCAGCCCTCGCATTAAGCTTCGAGATACCAACTTGAGCACGACATCGCCGCTTTGGTGACCATGGGTATCATTGACTTGTTTGAAATGATCAATATCCAGCATCAGCACAGCAAGTGGTCGTTGGTATCGAACAGCTCGCTCCAGCTCGATGTGAGCGGCAGCTGTGAAACCTCGGCGGTTCAATAGGTGAGTCAAGGAATCAGAATCTGCCTTGCGTCGCAACCGCCCTTGTTCAAGCAACATTTGTGGGATCAGTCGCTGGGCGTAGACAGTGATGGCTAACAGTGGCAGAAAAATCTCGATCGAATCGTTAAGCGAATTGCCCAGCACAGAGTGCTCCAAAGCCGCCAACATGCTCACCAACATAGCGCCAGCACCAGCGGTCTGAAGCTCAGAAAAGTGAATCGAAACATGCATCACAGCAGCGATAATGACTAAGCCTGCCAGCATATGCCAGACGTCACTCTGCAGTCGATTTCCCAAATAAAATAGCAAGCAAACTGCAGCTGCAGCGAGCACTAGCAAAAGGAAGTAGTTGGCTCGGTTTCTTGGCCGTGACTGGCGCGATAACACCAGCTTCACCGGCCAATTTAACTTGCTGCCCAGCTTGAGCCAATCAAACAGCAAGCAAAACAGACCCGACAAACTGACAATGCCAGAGAAAAACGCCATCGCCAACATGGATGGCGACAAACCTAGCTTCTCCAGCTCGAAGTCATAGAAATAAGCAATTCCATGTAGATTGATGTAGGCAACTAAAAATGAGGCGAGCAACGCAGCCACAAATGCTGGCACCAGTCGAACATGGGCTCGGCCTTGGTTGATCTGGCCATAAAAAAGCAAATAAATGTGCGTGACTAAGAAGATCACCGAGACTGAAGATAACGCCGTCACAAAGGAACTTTCTATCGGCAATCGAGCTAATAAGTGAGAGACCGGACCAATGTCAATCATCAACCAAAAAGCATTGCTTATGGCTGCCGCTACTAAACACAACATAGCACCGCGCCAACCAAAATATAAACATAGGGCAAACATGTAGCCCATTTCGGCGCTCCACAACACTCGTTCTAAAGAGTGTAATGACAGCAGCGCCAGGCCGTCTATTGGCACCCAGAGCAACACCAACAGACACATCACTGATGCTTTTTTTACTACCGAGGTTTGTGGCTGATTGGTTGCCGCTGCAAGCATGGATGGCCCTTAGTAAGATGCGCTGACTATCATGTTAGCGCCTTGAATTCATTGCAACAAATACCCGAAGCGATAAAACGATTAAAACGCCAAAGGCTTGCTCACTGTCAGTTTTATATCTTTCTCCGACGTGAACATGTTGGCGTAATAAAAACTACCGAGTCGGTCCTGATGGTTCCGATAATCAGTGTAATGCAGATTGATGCTGCCACCAGCGAGCCAACCTTGGCTGACTGAATATGCCAGGTCCAAGTTCCATGCACTCTCTTCACCCGTCGATGCTGATTGGTCTTGTTCACCATCGACCCAGCGTGTTGAGCCCCAACCATAAGCCGCGGAGGCGCCCAAACGCCATTCACCAGAGGCTGTCGGCAAACGATACCAAGCGCCAGTAAACAGAGCTGTTTCGCCATCGTTGTTCCAGTCCGAGCGGCTATCCCACCAATATTCATTAGACCCCTGAGAGTTGGCATAGCCGCGAGTCAACCGCGGCAGATAGGTACCCAAACCTTCGGCCTTAGTGGCCAACAACTCAGCGCGAAACTGCCAACGACCAGATAGCAACTGCGCCCGCACTCCCTGCTGCCACGCTAAGCCGTTATAGACTCGATAACCGGGGTCATTATCTGACTCTGAACCGTAGAACAAATAGGCCAGTGATAAACCATCTTGCCAATCAAGTTGCCATGACGCTTTTAGGTGATAAGCGCGCATATAGTCCTTGGCTTCACCGATCCCTAATTGCAAGTTAAACGATTGATGGTCGGGGTGATATGTCACCCCCAAACCATGGATGTAGTCAATGCGATTGCTACCGCCAATGGGTTTGGTATCCCAAGCGTTGAGCTTGGAGAAGTACTGAGTTTGTTTATACCATGGCGCCTTGTATTGGTCGGCCCAAGCGTAAGTAACTGTCCAGTGTTTCGGTACGTACTTGAACTGCAAACCACGATACGTGCCAGGCTGAAATGACCAGTTCACCCCCAGGATTCCTGGCACATGCATCGGTGCATAACCAATTTTGATACGCGCTAACCGGTGATCGGCGCGAACCTTCAATACCGCTCGCGATATTGAAACACCATTTTCCGCAGACTGACCATTTTCTTGCCCCCACTTATTGCCCGCAAAAGAAAACTCATTTTCAATATTTCGCGGTAAATCATCATCGTAGGTAATATCTGCGGCAGCAAAAGCTGAGGCGTTAAAGCCAATCCAGTCAAACAACCAGCCCGACTTAAAGCTCAGGGCAGTTTGCAACGTGCCATGGTTCAAATCATCCTGATAGCTGCTGGTTTGACCGGATTCATCGCGACGTTGACGGTAGCGCTGCATATGGGCAAGCTGGCCGACAAGCGTATGTTTCTCTGCCAATTCAAGCCAAAATTCTTCATCTTCGTCACCGGAAGAGCGGTTGTCTGCCTGAACGGCACCACAAAAATACAGCGCCCCAAACGCTAACCAACTGACGCACCAGTAGCGACTCATTGCAACCTAGTTTTTACCGGTAATTCCAACCAATATTCGCTGCGATACAGCGGTGTTGATTTCGGCAGGCTGGGATTGGGCACCTCAAACACCACGGTCTGTTGCCACTTTTCTAGTGGAAATGCCACCCGAGTTACTTGGTGTTGCTCCATTAGCCGACGAATGGTGCCATCGCTAATACCGCGCTGTAAGCCCAATTCAAGTCGCGCTGCCAGTTCATAGTTTCTATGGCTAGTGAAGAAGTAAAATGGCACCACGTAATGAAGCAAAATATCATCAAAAGCAACGACCTGCCGTTCAGGGTTGGCCTTATTGTGCGCGTCTAACTCGCCGTACCCTTCAGTAATGGCGCGAGGAAAGTAATCACATTGGTCGGTCAAAAGCAGTTCAAACAAGGCGCTAAATTCATCAGCTCGAACAACGCGGTATCCCTGCTGCTCAAGAATGTCGGCATCAGGCCAAAATGTTCCCTGGCAAGCACGCAATTGTTTTAGCTCTTCGGGGCGTTCAATGGCAGCAAACTTGGCTTGATCCTGCGGCTTTATCAGCATCATCCGGTAACCCAACAACCCCATCAATAAAGGCACACGAGCAGCTCTAAACTGGATTTCTCGTTGATTGGTCGGAGCCGATGCGACGACATCAAGAATGTCGCCAATATCCATCAAATGAAGGATTAGCCCTTGGTTGAGGGAAATCGGCATAAACTCAACTTCTGACGGTCCGAACTCAGATTCAGTTTCCGCTAAGGCAATTTCAAGTAACTGCACCAAATAGCTATGGGAGGCATCAGCATCGGATTGCTTCGGCGTCATCCTGACGATGGTGACATTTTCTTCAGAGGCAGCATTGGCGCGAATCGCTGGCACGGCAGAACAAAGCATAATGATCAGAACGCAACGCCAGAGAATAAGCCCACCATTCATGCTTTACCCACCCTGTTGTCTTCACCAGCAACTTGCACCTGTCGCTAACTTAGCGACAACGTTGCTATTTTTTGTTGTTCATTGACTTTCAAGTGTAGCAAACCGCGGCAAAATGCCAGTATTCGTCGGCTCGATCAAAAAAATCACCATAGCGCGCCAGAAAGACTAGCGAATTTCACCGGTGAACTATTCTTAACTCGTTGAAATCAGCTAAGGAATAGTGATGACGTTGCGACTCCAACCACTCTGGGCTCGGCAGATGTTTCTGCTCCTTAGTTTGTTTGTCGGCTTGGTGGCAAATACGATGTCCGAGGAATCGCAGCCGCTGCCTGACGATTTACGCGATTGGGCGAGTCGACACCCGGCAATTCATTACAGTCCATCACTCAGTTTACGGCCTGATGATTTTATTACCGAACAAGGCGCTCACTCCGGCTACGCCAGCGATCTTTATCAGGCTCTGAATGAGGTTTTACCTGTTCGGTTTATTCCGCTCCCCCCGAAAAGCTGGGATCAGCAGCTCAGTGCGCTGATGAGTGGTGAGCAAGATGTACTGGCAATTTGCGCTCGCACTCCAGCCAGAGAGAAACTGTTTGAATTCACTCAGCCTGTGATGCACCAGGTCGCTGGCTTTATCATCAATACTAAAACGCCTTATTTGGAAAACATTGATAACTGGTCGAAAGCTCATGTGATTGGTGCCATTGATGGCACCGCACTAAGAGACTACCTCAATCAATATCAGTTCGGTGCCAAAATCATTACTACGGCAGATTATGAACACGGCATTATTCAAGTCGCCAATAGTGATCTGGATGTGTTCTTAACTTATCAATCCAGTGCCCATTATTGGGCCAAAACCGGCGATTTAAAATCAGTCCGCTTTGTGCCGTTCCCCAATGCAGCGCCAGAACCCAACAACATGTGTGTTCGCAAAGGGCTGCCGGAATTGGCAAGGTTGATTGATTGGGGTATCAATCAGATTGGCGAGCAACGAATGGAAGAGTTGCGCAGCCAGTGGTATTCGAAGGATCTAGATGTTGCCGATGCAGCTCTGAAAAGCCGAGCGATGGAGTCGCAATCAGGCGAGCGCCGTTACAAAAATCGAGTTTGGGTACTGTCGATGTTTGGCGTCATTGCCATCGTTGTCGGCATCATGGTATTGCAGCTTTTCCGTTCCAACCAGGTCGGCGATTTTTTTGGTCAAACTAAGTATCGCAGAACGTTTGCTACCGTCATTGCACTGATCTGTATCGCTTTTGTTGCATCGATCATGCTTGCCTTACACAACTTGCGATTAAGTGCTTATGAAACTTATCAAGAGCAAATGGATATCGCCCAAGACGGCGCCGAGACAATTCTGACCGAATGGATGAACGAGAAGCAGATTAATCTCAATTTACTGTTGAACAGTGATTTTTCTATCTATGCTCAAATTCTTAATCAATTAGCTACAGTTGGTGATAGCGACAGTGATCAAGTCGATAATCGCCAACTACTGCTCGACTCGCCAGTGTTAACCAAAGTACGGCAACATGTCTCCAGTCGTTTCACCATGACCTCGACGACCGGCTTTTTTATCATTGGCCCGGACAACATCAATGTCGCCTCGATGCGAGGAAAAAATATCGGCACTCGCAACCTGCTCACCAGCGCCGCCCCCGAATTACTGGCCCGAGCATGGCGCGGCGAGACGGTATTAGTGCCGCCGGTTCGATCGGACGTGTTTTTCTCTGCCCATTTACAGGATAAGCAGTTGCCACCAACCATGTTTATTCTCAGTCCAATCCCTGACAATACTGGCAAAATCATTGCGGTATTTGCCCTTCGGATTGATCCATCACGAGGCTTTTCAAAGAATTTTCGTTCCTCCGACATTGGCTCTACCGGTGAGGTTTACGCCATTAACCGCGATGGCTGGATGCTAACCCGCAGCCGCTTTGAAACCATCATGCTTGAGCGAGGTGAACTGGGCGACAACCTCAGCTCTATTTTGTCGGTGCAGGTGGACCCTAAGCTTGCCGAACAGATGTTGGGGAACAATGACGGCAGAAAAGCGCTCGATACCAATCACCATGAGTATCTCGATTATCGCGGTGAGCGGGTACTCGGTTCATGGCGTTGGCTGCCACAGTTTGGTTTTGGCACAGTGGCAGAGATAGACCTTGACGAAGTGCTATACGATTTTGAAGGTGCACGCGAATTATTGATTTTTACTTTGGTGATAACCTTATCAACGATCATATCCATCACCATATTTACCTCGGTAGTAGGCCGCCAAGCCCACGAGATATCGACTCGCTCCAGAGCCGAATTAGAAGGCCTTGTTGAGGACCGCACTCGCGAACTCAACGCCAAACAAGAACGCTTGAAACAATCGGAGCGAGACACCCGAGAGATCCTCAGCCGAGCACCGACGGCGATGTTTACTCAAAACGCTGCCGGCGAAATTCAGCAGGTCAATCTGGCTGCCTGTCGACTGTTCGCGATGTCCGAAGAAAAGCTTAAAACCCGCCAATTTGCAGATTTCTTCATTGAGCAACAGCGCACTTTAGTGCGAGCGGCTATCGACAATCATTTGCTGGACCCTAAACCACAGGATTTACTTAGCGATGAGACCCTTCAAATCAAGTTGTTACATGGCGAACTGAAGTACGTCGAAGCCTCATTGACGCCAATTCAATTGGCCGAGCAACCAGAAACGATTATTTCTATACGCGATGTCTCTGCCGACCACGAAGCCTCGCAAGCGCTGCGCGATGCCAACAAAGCAAAGTCTGATTTTTTGGCCAATATGAGTCATGAGATTCGGACCCCAATGAATGCCATTATCGGCATGTCGAGTTTGGCGCTACAAACAGACTTAAGCTCAAAGGCAAAAAACTACATCACTAAAGCACACAATGCCGCCGAATCTCTGCTCGGCATCATTAATGACATTCTCGACTTTTCTAAGATTGAAGCGGGCAAGCTGGAAATGGAAGCGATTGACTTCCGACTCGATGATTCGATGGAAAGCTTAGCAAACGTACTCACGTTCAAAGTTGAAGAGAAGCAACTTGAATTGCTATTCGATATTGATGCCGACGTGCCAAAGAACCTGCTCGGCGACCCACTCAGACTCCACCAAATATTGCTGAATCTGGGCTCAAACGCAGTCAAGTTCACTGATGAAGGCGAGGTTGTGATAGGCGTCAAGGTGGCAGATCGCAACCAGTCGAAGGTCAAATTGGAGTTTTCAGTCAAAGATACTGGGATTGGCATGACGCCCGAACAGCAAGCCCGACTGTTCCAGTCATTTTCACAAGCCGACACGTCGACCACCCGCAAATATGGTGGTACAGGGCTCGGTCTCACCATTAGTAAAAACCTAGTCGAAATGATGGGTGGTGAAATTTGGCTGCATAGCGTTGCCGGCCACGGTAGTAAGTTTATTTTCACTGGTTGGTTCGGCATCAGCGCTCAAACCAGCGAACAGGATGAGTTGGACAAGCTCGACCTCGAGGGGCTACGAGTACTGCTAGTCGATGACAACTTATCGGCGCTCGAAGTACTGTCCAATATCATGGTGTCGATGGGTTGTGATGTCACCAAAGTCAGTTCCGGTAATAAAGCGATTTCGCTGATAGAAGAAGACAAGCGCACTTTTGACTTAGCGTTAATCGATTGGAAGATGCCGGAGCTCGACGGTATCGAAACCTGTATTCAACTCAAGCAAGCAGCCGACAACAAGTTACGCGGATTTATCATGGTGTCGGCCAGCGCTAAGGAAGCCGACAAGGAAAAAGCTCGGCAGCGGGGGATCGATCAGTTCTTGCGTAAACCACTGACTTCGTCGTCGGTATTCGATGCCATGATGACCATCATGGGGCGCGACTACAGAGTGACTAAGCGTGCCGCCCTGCGACAAGAGGAAGATGCCGCCAGCCAAGATAAATTGGCTGGTGCCTATGTGTTGTTGGTTGAGGACAACGAGTTAAACCAAGAGCTGGCAATGGACCTGCTACAAAATGCCAAGATAAAAGTCGACTTGGCCGAAAATGGTGAAATTGCGATCGATAAAGTTCGTCAAAACGACTATGACGGCGTGCTGATGGATATTCAAATGCCGGTCATGGATGGCTACACAGCGACGGCGAAAATTCGCGAATTTGACCAACAACAGATCATCATTGCTATGACTGCCAACGCCATGTCGGGCGATCGGGAGAAAGTGTTGGCCACGGGTATGAACGACTACATCTCGAAGCCGATTAAGGTCTCCAACATGTTTAGTACCATGGCGAAATGGATTCATCCTCAACAGCCTATTGAGAGCCAACAGCCGACCGTCGCGACTCAAAATCAAGACAGTATTGGCAAAGAACAAGTATTGGAATTCAATTCGATAGACGTCAAACTCGGATTAAAAACCTGTAACGGTAACGATAAGTTATACCGCAAGCTACTGCGTCGTTTTGTTGAAGGTCAGAGTGATTTCTTTGCTCGATACAACGATGCATGGGCAGAACTAGAGTGGGACGATGCCACTCGCATCGCTCACACCCTAAAAGGTAACGCCGGTAATATTGGCGCCATCGAGTTACAGGCATTTGCTGATAACCTTGAGCGTAGTTCAGCTAAACAAGCGGCGCATGAGCGTATTCAGACAGAGCTCGATTTAACCCATCAAGCGCTACAACTGGTACTCAGTGAAATTAGTGGGTTGTTCGTTGCTGATGATGTCGCCGAGCAAAAACAACATGCTTCACCGACCATTATTGAGAACAATATTGATCACTTGCTGGCGTTGATGGAAGACTTTGATGTCGACGCCCAAGACATTGTTGCTGAATGGGCGGAACTCGCTTTTGCTCCTGATATTCAGGAGAAGATCAATGACATCCAACAACACTTGGATAAATATGACTTTGACAGCGCCAAGGATAGCTTGGAAGAATTGCGGTTGCTACTGCCACTATCGAGTGGCTAATCACTCAGTTTAATCACACGGAAAAGGCGCTGCGGCATAGCAACGCCGTTAGAGAGAAATCATGTCATCAAAAGTTTATTGCATCGCTCAATTTCGAGCTAAGCCTGATCAGCACGACGCCCTGTTCAAGGTACTTCAATCGCTGGAGCCTGACACGCAAAGAGAGGAGGGTTGCTTACAATACATCGTCACCCAAGTTGCCAGCAGTGAATTTGCCGATGGCACCACTGAGTACCCAATTGTTTTTAACGAAATTTGGGCCAACCACGATGCCTTCGGAGCCCACTGCCAGCGCTCAGCAATTCAGCAGTTTTTTCAGCAACAATGTCTCGACGAGAGTGGCCTAGCAGAAGCGTGGAATGTGACGGTATACAGTGACGAGCCGAACAACTACGACGCGCCCCAATTTACCTGACGGTCGATTAGCTTCAGCGCATCGCCGTTACGTTTTGAATAGCGGGTCAAGGCGCAATGCCGAAGTCATGTCCCGCTGTTTATTGCCGTCGATACCCACGAGCCAAAGCGCGCCGTCGATCCACTTCAATCGGCTGGCGTCAAAACGACTACTACGCGCATCAGCAGCCATAAAGACATATGATGCTTGTTGCGAATGTGGCTCAACGAAGGGAATTGCGACAATTTCTCGAACCGCTGGCGGCAAAGGGGTGAGCTGAAACACCGGCTCAAACACCAGAGAAATTCGTAACTGCAAACAGAGTTTAACTGCCGGATCACCATGCCAAATGCGAAACACCGACCCCTGTTCTTGCGATGGAGCCTGCACCACATACCCCTGAGCGAGCAATTGGACCTCCAAATCGCGCTCATAAAGTTGCGTTGATTTACCAATGATCGCCCGCTGCAAGCGGCTCAATTGCTCAATTTGCTGCTGAATTTGACTCAAGCGTTGTTGGCAAGCAAGTCCGGTTTGAATTAATTGAGGCCCTGATTCTGGCAACACGGCCAATTGGTTCAGCCAGCGTTGATGATCCACTTCCTCGGGTTGCTGCACTTCTTCATCGAGCGGATGAACGGCACCTCCAATGGCATCGCGTAGGCGCTGATCCCAGCGTTGGCTGCGGTCGCTGTCGAGCCAACCGACTTCAAGATCAAAGGTCTTCTCAATAATCCGCGCAACTTTGTCACCAATGCGCTTGGTCGGGGCTTCAGAAATATAGGCCGACGCGTAACTATGACTTTGTTGTAAATGGCGAGCAAACCGCGCCACTTCGCCTTGGCAGCGTTCGAACAAAACATAGCGAGCATTGCGATAGCGATAGGCCGCTACCTGGCGTTTCCCTGCTTTGGTATTGAGCATGACTGGTTCTGATTTAACCTCGATCACATCATGTTAGGTTGTGGTGGTCATTTTTTATGCAAAACTAGCCATCAATGGCTAGCCTTAATAGGTTCCCCAAAAAGAGGAGACCGTCATGGACTTGTCTAACTATCACTCCATGGATCCTAGCATGTTGCTCGGCATCATTAATATGAAGCTACGTCACGAATGCTCAAGCGTTGATGATCTGGCTGACTGCTATGACATTGATTCTGGCGGCCTGCAGCAACGACTCTCAATGATTGGCTACCATTACGATGCCATTCATAACCAGTTCACTGCGGTCTGACGCAACCAACGTCATTTGCCTTTATCGGTTAGTTCAGAGAGTTGCTGGCGCAACTCTCGCAGTTCCTCGCGCAGCATCTTCACTTCACTGTGGGTGTCTCTCACGGCCGTTTTTATGGCTTCTTCTTCCTCGTCTCTGCCAAGAAATTGCTGGGCAAAATAGCCTGATAGTAGGGCGTAATTACCAACACCGATAACAATCAACACGCTCGCTGCCAATCTGCCAACATCGGTTATTGGATAAAAGTCCCCATATCCCACCGTCGATACCGTCACTAAAGCCCACCAAATCGCTTCTTCAGGTTCAGTGATTGGCGCGTGTGGCAGACCCGTTTCGAGATAAAACACCAAGAAAGAACCGCCGAAGATGATCAGCAACTCCAACAGCAGTAAGCCGGCAACGGTATTACCCAAACGCGAGACAAAATGAAAATCAAAACGGCCCTTGGTCAAATAGAGCATTTTTGCCACGCGGTAGACCTGCACGATTCGTAACAGACGCAGCGATTCACTAAATGGAATTGAGGCAACTAAGTCGTACCAGTGGGATTTAGCGTATTGCCATTTATGATCTGCACGCCAGAAGCCAGTCCAAAAGGCGATAAAAAACACCCCACAAACAATCAAATCGAACACTCTAAGCAAGCGATAAATACCGGGGTCCATGTCTTTGATCAGCAGCAGTAACGCCAGCACCACCGACACGATGGACAACATCATCATCATGAATTCATACAGGCTGGTGGAATGTTTATGGTCTGCCGCTGCGGTATTTTTATTGGTTAATGTGGTCAACACTGGCCTCCGTGCAATTTGTTACCAAAAGATTTTAGTTTGAAAATTGACGTTACTGGACTGGAGCTGCTAATTTCCGTTCAATACAGCGACATATCGATTTGAGAATCAAAGCCATGACAGTGACGGAACTACTAGATTTAAGCAAAGATTTGAATCAATTATGTGCGCAAGCTGAAGATATTGTGAACAGTGTGCCGCAAAATGACCCAAGCCATGAACGTTTGCTTGAGCACCTACGTAAGCTACAGAGCATTACCCAAGAACTGAGCGACTGTCAGGAAAGACGTTAGCCCTTCAACTTCGGTAGTGCATCTTCAATTCGTTTTTATCACCAATAATTGATCGCACTGCCGAAGGTGCGTTCTGGAGTAACAATGCAAACTGCTACCTTTGCCGGCGGCTGCTTTTGGTGTGTCGAGGCCGTTTTTAAGCGTTTACGCGGAGTCCATAGCCTCACCTCTGGATATGCCGGCGGCGCGACCGAGAATCCTACCTATGAGCAGGTTTGTGCTGGCGATACCGGCCACGCCGAAGTCATTCAGATTGAGTTTGATGAGTCACTGATCGGCTACAGCGATTTACTGAATGTATTCTTCACTAGCCATGACCCAACTACCCTCAATCGACAGGGCAACGACGTTGGCACTCAGTACCGTTCCGCAGTGTTCTATCACAACGCCGAGCAGCAACAGCTGGCGCAAGCATATATTGACCAACATAGCGCTGATTTTGACCACGCGATTGTTACTGAAGTAACTGAAATAAATAACTATTACCCTGCTGAGAACTACCACCAAGATTACTTTGCCCGTAATCCTCAACAGGTGTATTGCAATGCAGTGATCCCACCTAAACTGGCTAAGCTTCGCAAGTTGTGGCTGCCGCTTTTGAAAGACGATTAACCAGTCTCTACAACAAGGCTTCGATATCCGCCACTAGGTCTGCAGGCTTGGTGGTGGGGGCATAGCGTTTGACTACCCTGCCGTTTCGGTCGACCAGAAACTTGGTAAAGTTCCACTTGATGGCTTTGCTACCCAATAAGCCACGTTTTTCATCGGTCAGGTATTTGTATAGCGGGTGGGCACCATCGCCATTCACTTCAATTTTTTCGAACAACGGAAAGCTGATATTGAAGTTCAAATCGCAGAATTGCTTGATTTCACTGTCACTACCCGACTCCTGTTTACCAAACTGATTGCAGGGAAACGCCAACACCTTGAAACCCTGATCACCATATTTCTGGTAAAGCTGCTGTAGCCCTCGGTATTGCGGGGTGAAGCCGCAAGCACTAGCGGTATTGACAATCAGCAACGCCTGGCCTTTGAATTGCCCCATCGTCACTGATTCGCCGCTATTGGTTGTTGCTTCAATTGCATAAAAGTCGGTCATATCATCCTCATGTTATTCGGTGGCAAATATTGTCCATAGTTCATTGTTTACGTAGGCTGAGCTCTCCGGATCGATGCTTCGCTATCAATACTAATCGGTGGTCGCTGGCGTCGAACGTTGTGACAATATGGTCTGCCAATCAAACGAGTAGTCTTGGTCATCATCTAGGTCCTTACCGATTTTTGAGAACTGAGCGAAATCGACTCCGGACCAAGTCTGATCGCTCAGCAAGGCTTCAAATTGGTGATAATTATCAAGCGTAATAGCCTGCAGCGTTGTTTTGAACACCAGCGATTGGTCACCAAAATCATGACCATGATAAAAGTCATGCAGCAATACCATGACCGAGGCACCTTCGAGAAAATGGCCGCCGTACGTGACATCGATGAGCCCATCTTTAACTGCGGCAATGCCAGCGGCACTCCAATCGACACCACCAACCCAGATGTTTTCTCTAGTTCCTCGCAGCTCGTTTGCAGTGATTGATGCTTGAATTGCAATGCTATCATTGGCAGCCCAGATGATATGAGTATTAGCGTAACGTTTGAGCAAACCGCCGGCCTTTCGGGGTGTCGTTGCCCCGGTCCAACTTGCATGCACCAACTGATTGAGGTTAAGCGCAGGTTGCTGCTGCAAGTAGGTTAAAAGCCCTTCATCTCGGTCCAACGTTGCAGAGGAATCTTTGACGCCGCCAACGGCAATCATTTCCGGGTTGGCAATACCATTGCGCCGCGCTAACTGGAATAAATGCTCAGCCAAATCGTAGCCAACTTTGACATCATCGGCATACATATGACCCAGCCAGTGAGGATATTTTTCCCTCGGCAGGCCGATCTCCTCTCGCTCTTCGACAGGAACGCTCGAATTAATCAAAAAAGAGCGGAGACCCTTTTGCTCAGCGGCACTTAAAAGTGCTGCTCCTTGACCACGCAGAAAGATGTAGACGAGGAAATCGGGCGGTATGTCAGCGTTGATTTCTTCCATCACCGCAGCGGTATAAGTGAATCGATTGGCATCGGTGTATACCACTTTTAACTCTATATTTAGGTCCCGCGCGGCGGCCTTCATTACGTTTGTCAGCGGCTCCCAGAAGGGCTCCCCTTGAACGGACGGGTTGATGAAAGTGACACGAATGGGATCGTTGCGCTTGTTGGCCGCTGAAGATGACGCCTCGCTGGCAACACTAACAGCGATCAGTTGCAGTGAGATCACCGCCCAAATAACAACAGACTTTACTACAGCAATGTTGGCCATCAACCCACCACATCAAAAGCCATCAATGGCTGAGTTTCAGCATGACATTCCTTTCGATGCAGATTAATACACAGGGTAGCTGAGTTCCTCTTAATACGACTCAGTTACAATCAAGAAGTGAGACCCACTCGACTCGAAATGATAAGATTCGCCGGTATTTAGCCTGACAGACGTAACCGATGATCGACTCAGCTGCACTCGCCTTGTTTATTCCAACATTTTTCTTTGTGTCACTCACGCCAGGCATGTGCATGACGCTCGCTCTAACGCTGGGCATGACCATTGGCGTCAAGCGCACTGGATGGATGATGCTTGGCGAGCTACTAGGTGTGGCCCTGGTCGCAACCAGTGCGGTGATTGGCGTCGCTGCAGTCGTATTGAAGTACCCGCAAGCATTCGTGGTAATGAAAACCTTAGGCGCTTGTTATCTCGCTTGGATTGGTATTCAGATGTGGCGCTCTCGCGGCAAGCTGGCGATTCCAGAACAACTCGACATCACGCCTCAAATCAGCGCCAAGAGTCTCGCGATGCAGGGTTTTATGACCGCCGTTGCTAACCCCAAAGGTTGGGCATTTGATATTGCCTTGTTGCCGCCATTCATCAACGAAGCACAACCTTTGGCGCCGCAGTTGCTAATTCTACTCTCGCTAATTTTATTGTTTGAAGCGATTTGCATGCTGCTGTATGCCAGTGGCGGCAAAACCCTCCGACACCTACTCCTCAAGCCAAGTAACGTCCGTACCATGAATCGTGTTGCCGGCTCACTGATGATTGGTGTTGGCGTATGGCTATTCTTGGGTTAATAACCTGTCTTGGGCTCGTTTAAGATCATCGGGCGTATCAATATCGAATGCGGCATTAGCCATGGCGACGGTAACGACATCACTCGATCGCAATAACGCTTTGCCACCTTGGTCGCCCTTCAGCTCATTCAATTGCGGCCAAACTGAGCGTGGAAAAACTGCCGGCACACCGCGACGCTCGCCATAGTCGGCACAGATGATGTCATTCGGTTGCTGACGCCAAACTTGTATTAAGTGAGATAAGTCGTCGGTGTTGAGCAACACCTGATCGGCCAATAGGACCAACAAAGCTTGGCAACTTAGCGATTGTTCAGCCTGTTTTACCGCGCAGCGCAGCGAACTGGCCAACCCTTCTTGGTAGCTCAAATTGTGGCCGTGACTTAATGTCGGAAATCGCGCGACGAGCGCTGCTGCCTGATGGCCGAGAATCAGTCGAATTTGCTGTCGAGGTAATACCGAAGAGACGGTATCAACACTGCGCTGTAGAACAAAACTATCGCCCAGTGGCGCTAATAACTTGTTGGCTTCGCCAAAACGTTGGCTTTGCCCCGCAGCCAAGATGGCGGCTTGCAGTGTCACGGAGCAATCCTGGCGGTGTCATTCAATATGCCGCTGATTGATTGAGCCGACGCGCCATGCAACGCCGCGTGACATTCAGCCAGTATCGATAGCGCCACGCCCTCTGGCAATTCACCGCCTAGCGACAAACCAGCGGGGCCAGCCAACGGCTGGCGACATTGTTGAGGTTGAATACCGGCAGTATCAAATAATCGTTGCTTGCGATGCTCTGGACCAAGTACAGCCCAGTAACTGAGCGGCTTGTTGTGCCATAGCTGAATCGCCTCGACATCCAGATCAATGTGATGATTCATGATGACGACAGCGTCCACCGACTCAAGCCACGGCTGTTGCTCAAGGCCTGCTGCCGAGCTATTGAGCAAACGACTTGCTGTGGGAAAATCAACACTTCGGCCATAGCTTGGTCGAGGGTCAACCACGGACACCTCCCACCCCAAATTGGCAGCCATAGCAACCAACGGCTGGGCATCCAAGCCGCCTCCAAATACCGCCAAATGCGGTCGAGGCCGGATCCAGCGACACAACCAGTGTTGATCACAGTAGGTGACAGACTTCGCTTTATTGCCCAGCTCAATAGCAAACGGCAATTGCGTCAGGGTCGAAGCGACCAGACCGATTTGATGACCGTCTTCATTAGGCATAGCCGGTGTCATCGGCGAGCAATACACAATTGGCTGGTGGGCTATCAAGGATTGATAGACCTGAACCAACTGCAAGTAGTGATTTTCGGCAGTCACAGGTTGCAGCAGAATATCGATTTTTCCGCCACAGCCAAGTCCCAGTTGAAACGCCACATCATCTTCATCGCGGCTATCATAACTGACTAACTCAGCACCACCTGTTGTCATGACGCGCTTGCTGCGCCGCATCAAGTCAGCTTCCAGGCAGCCGCCGCTGATCAGGCCAAACAGCTGTGCCATATCATTGATTAACAATAGTGCGCCAGCTTTGCGATAGCTCGACCCTATGGTTCCAACGACTGTTCCCAGCACCCATTGATGACTATCGCGATGGGGATACCAAGCTTGCAATATGTCTTGTGTGTGAGTGGCCATCAGGCTCTCCGTTCAAGCAATTTAGTAGGCGCTGCGACGAGCAGATTTATAGCGAATAAAAAGGCCGATGGTAGCAATACACATCACCAGTGGCATGACCCGAATGGTGAATTGGTTTTCTGCCATATCGAGCCCAAACCCAACTATCGGTGACTCACCCAGATCTAGGGTAAACACCGAGCTGTGGATATAGCAGGCTTGTAGCAACCAAAAAACCGCAACCACCCAAAATGCCAGTGATTTTTTGTCAATCATAGCAAAGGCGCTGACAACGGTGGCGACCACCAATCCAGCGAGAGCGAGCCAGCCTGCCGCTTCGGGTAAGCTAGTCCAGTTAAGCTGAATTGCAGCCTGCAGCAATTGATAACAGCCATAGCCGATAGTGACGACCATGAAAATGACCAATGATTTTGCTTCTTTGCTAAAGCGCTGGAACATGAAGAGTCCTCTAACGACGGCTTAAAGGTCAGATTAATCCAGTCTAAGCGTCAGGGCTTGGATAATCCCATCGACAATTTGTAATTGTTTGTGTAAGCAGAAGGTTAGTGGGGCGAAATTCAGCGAGCGGCGCACACCGGACAGTTCGCTGAGCGAGTAATAGCAAATTGTTGCCAGTCGCCGTGAAGGGCATCGAATAACTGCAATTTCGCTGTATCGACCGGCAAACCGAGAAGTAACTTTATAGCAGCAAGCGCTTGCAGGCTGGCAATAACACCCAATACAGGCCCGATAACACCGGAATTGGCACAATTGAGTTTCGGCTCTTGGCCGCTCGGCGGATAAAGGCAGGCATAACAAGGTGACTGCGAATCGCGAAAATCAAATACGCTCAGCTGGCCTTCAAGACGAATAGCAGCCCCGGAAACTAAAGGAACACCGGCCTGTTGGCAGGCTGCATTGATAACATGGCGGACGGCAAAATTATCGGTGCAATCGAGCACCACATCGATACCTTGGACTAACTCTGGGGCATTGTTCGCAGTGACTTTCTCGGCATGAATGACGAGTTCAATATCATCATTCAAATCGCTAAGCTGACGCTCAGCGGCTTCGACTTTGTCTTCGCCAACATCCGATTCGCGGTAGAGAATTTGGCGCTGCAAGTTGCTTAATTCAACCTGATCATGGTCAACCAAATGCAACTCACCAATACCTGCGGCGGCCAGATATAACCCCGCAGGGCTGCCCAACCCGCCCAAGCCGATCAACAAAACTTTAGCCTGTTGCAGCTTCAATTGACCATCCTCGCCCACTTGTTGCAACAACAGGTGGCGGCTGTATCTCAGGGTTTGATGATCGGTCAGCATAGGGGTCCTTGAAACTTTGTATAGCTCGCGGTGTTACACCATTTGGCGGCCGTAGGCCGATTGCCAATCGGTCCAAACCGGTTGGTAGCCGCGCTGGCGAATCGCCTCAGCAACCGCTTGTGGATGGCGATCATCGCTAATGGAAAACTGTTCCAGAGCAGGTTCCGCATTGGCATAACCGCCGGGTTGAGTTTGAGAATACGCGCTCATGGTGGTGATGCCAAGTGGCAGCACTTGGTCCCTGAAGGCAGCCGATTCGCGCGTCGACAGTGACAACTCAAGTTCCGGATTAAACAAACGATAGGCGCAAATGAGTTGTACCAACTGGCGATCGGTCATCACAGATTTGGGCTCTAAACCACCGGTACAAGGGCGAAGACGCGGAAAAGAAATCGAAAAGCGGCTTTGCCAGTAGCGCTTTTGTAAGAAATTCAGGTGAGATGCCACCATAAAGCAGTCCGTTCGCCAATCTTCGAGACCAATTAACGCGCCAATGCCGATTTTATTCATCCCGATTTGGCCGAGTCGCTCTGGTGTTGCCAAGCGCCAATCAAAATCACTTTTTTGACCTTTGAGGTGATGCTCAGCATAAGTCCGGCGCGAATAGGTTTCTTGATACACCAACACTGCGTCAACCCCGAGATCTTTCAGCTCAGCATACTCTTCAACAGCTAACGGCTGAACTTCCATCGACAAGTGCGAAAAGTGACGCCGGATCCTTGGGATAGCCTGGCGAAAATAGTCCATGCCGACCTTGCGTTCAGATTCGCCGGTCACCAACAAGATATGATCAAACCCAAGTGCTTTAATCGCCGCCACTTCAGCATCGAGCTCGGCCATGTCGAGTGTCTTGCGACGGATAGCGTTGTGCATGGAGAAACCGCAGTAGGTGCAAATATTGGAGCATAAATTCGATAAATAGAGCGGCACATACAACTGGATGGTTTTGCCAAAACGCTGTTGAGTCAGGACCAGTGAGCGTTGCGCCATTGCTTCCAGATAAGGCTCGGCAGCGGGCGAGATCAGCGCCATAAAGTCATCGAGATTCAAGCGCTGATTGCCAGTTGAGCGCGATAAGGCCCGCTCAACATCAACGGCTGTTTTGGCACCGATGCTCAACCGGACATGATCCCAATCCTGATTATCCAATACCTGCTGGAAACTCTCTGCTTGCTTATTCAACTCGGCCAAACCTCTCGCTCAAATTCCTTTGCTGTCACCACTGTGCGCACGTCGACTAGCAAACCGGCTCGTCTAAAAATGCAGTTAGCGGGCTCGATGCCACTGCCGCGTGACTGACGCCGCCCAAGCCTGCTTCATAGGCCATTCGTCCGGCGCGAACTGCTTGCTTGAACGCCTCGGCCATCGCTACTGGATTTGGCGATACCGCAATCGCGGTGTTCACTAACACCGCATCTGCGCCCAACTCCATCGCTTCTGCGGCATGGGAAGGCGCGCCAATGCCCGCATCGACAATGACTGGGACATTAGCCTGCTCGATAATGATTTCTAGAAAGTCGCGGGTTTTAAGCCCTTTATTGGAGCCAATCGGCGCACCGAGTGGCATCACTGCTTGGCAACCCACTTGCTCCAACCGCTTACAGAGGACAGGATCAGCATGGATGTATGGCAACACCACAAAGCCGTCTTTCACCAGCTCTTCAGCGGCCTTCAGCGTCTCGATCGGATCGGGTAGCAAATACTTGGGATCTGGATGTATTTCGAGCTTGATCCAATGGGTACCCAGTGCCTCTCGCGCTAATTTGGCGGCAAATACGGCTTCTTCAGCCGTGCCAGCACCGGACGTATTCGGCAGTAGGTTAACGCCAGCGTCGATCAAGGGCCTGAGAATATCGTCATCAGCCCGATTCAAATCCACCCGCTTCATTGCCATGGTCACCAATTCTGTGCCGCTAGCGAGGATGGCGTCGGTCATTAAGCTTGGATTGGCAAATTTGCCAGTACCGCTGAACAGGCGACTGTGAAAGGTTTTATCGGCAATTTTTAGCATAGTGAATAACCGTTACTTAAATGAATAAACTGGCGATTTAGCCACCCGCAATAGCTCGAAATAACGCGATACTGTCGCGATCTTGCAGCAAATACTGGTCCCACTCATGCTGCGGTACGATCGTTTGATTAACCGCGATGGCAATACCAGACACATCTTGCTTCAACACGTCGATCAGCTGGGCTAATGTCGCTTGCGCTGATAGTTCAACAGGCTCGCCGTTTACATCTATTTTCATTACCAACCTCCTTGTTATTGCTTTGCTAGTGGCGCAGACTCGGCGTCACTTGAATCACCCAGCCGATCACCAGCCCCAACCAAATGGAGCCAATGCTCGGCAGCCAACTCAGGATCGCTAGTCTGAGTAAAAGCCCGGACCACAGCGATGCTGCCAACATCCGTGGTAACCAACTGTTGAGCGCGCTCAAAATCGATACCACCAATGGCTACTGTCGGCATTTTTTCCACACCTGCAGTATCACGCGAAGCCAGTAATGACGCTTGCTGCGATAGCTTTAGCACCCCTTGCGGAGTGGACGGCATATCTTTGGTTGTGGTGGCAAAAATGTGGCCTATTGCCAGATAGCTCGGTTGCAGCGCCGCTGCGCGCAGCATTTCAAAGTAGCCATGGGTCGAGAGGCCAAGCCTGACGCCTGATCCGGCTATTTTTTCGACATCGGCATCAGAGACATCTTCTTGCCC
Source organism: Neiella marina (assembly GCF_002165625.1). Taxonomy (GTDB): domain Bacteria; phylum Pseudomonadota; class Gammaproteobacteria; order Enterobacterales; family Neiellaceae; genus Neiella; species Neiella marina. The sequence goes on along the minus strand of NZ_NGNS01000028.1, from coordinate 30,325 downwards.
CAAATGGACCCCGTATGCATTGTGTTTTAATGCCAGCTGCCAATAATCGTTAATAAACACTCGAGCTTGGTATTGTTGCCCGAGTAATACCGCCTGTTTGACCAAAGGTTCAGCTTGATCCTCAGGCAGGTCTTTGGCGCGCAGCTGAATGGTTTTGACACCACACTTCAGTAATCGCTCGAGCCATTCGACAGTCGGCACTACCGGGTACAAGCCGAGTCGAAGCTCACAAGGAGCACAAGCTTGTCGCTCCGCATCCAGTTCAGCTAGTGCATTAGCCGTTTTGGGAAAGTCTTGCCAGCGTTTGGGCCAGCCAAGGTGAGCGACAGGCCCGGGGCCTTTACCTTGGCCAACGGCGGCTTTGAGTCCTTGTTGGACATAAGCATGAGCAATGGCAAAAGCATCTTCTAGGGCATACCCCTGGGCCAAACCACTCGCCAGCGAGGACGCGAAGCTACAGCCGGTGCCATGACCATGCTTGGTTGTCAGCTGAGGGCTAGCGCAATACCGCCAGCAGTCGCCATTGGTCCAAGCGTCAATGACGTGGTCATCTGAAATCGGCACGTCCATTAGCAAGCCGGTGTGACCGCCTTTGAACAGCACGGTTTTAACGCCATGCTGGCGAAACACGTCAAATGCGCGCTGCAAATCATGACTGGACAGTAGCGCAATGCCTGTGATGGCCAATACTTCGGTAGCATTTGGTGTCAGCACATCAACGTGGCGCAGTAGTTGTTGTTTTACTGCATCGAGTATCGGCTCTGCGGTCAGTGCATCACCGGTACTGGCGATAGCCACCGGGTCGTAAATCACCAGCGGCATTGGCAAACCCGCGGGCCAGTTGGCTAGCTGCTCGGCCAGCCATTCAACCTGCTGAGGGTTGGCCAACAGGGATATTTTGATCACCGCAGGCGGCATATCAGCGAGCAACTGCAGCCATTGCTGTTCCAGCAAGTCGATGGGCAATGCCATCAAATCAGAAACTGACTCCGAATTCTGCGCGGTGACCGTGGTGACTATGGTGCAGGCTTGGGCAACCGTTTGGTTGCCCAGTGCATCCTCATCACGTAAGCCGTTAATCGCTTGAATATCTGCTTGGATGCCTGCGCCACCACTACTATCGGAGCCGCCAATCGCCCAGACAATAGCTCGCTTGGGCGTGAGCACCTGATAGGGTTGAATGACGGTATGTGGAAGCCAGCTCATCAGTTGTGTTTACCTTATGTCGTTATATATCTATTTGGTGTCTAGCCTGGCTAAACGACCATTGCCCTGCTCCGGCCGGACCAATAGCGCTTTGCTTCAAGACGCCGTAAAATCATCCCTGATGGCTCTGCTGCTGCATCCTTGCAGCAGAAGCTTTCACAAAACGCTATTAGCCCTGCCTTTCAATTTCGTCGTAACGTTCCAGCTCGCTGCAAATAGTCTTCCGCTATCTCATGCGGCTCAGCTGAACTTCTCAACGACCATTGCCCTACTCCGGTCAGGACTAACAGCGCTTTGCTTCAAGACGCCGAGAAATCATCCCTGATGGCTCTGCTGCTGCATCCATGCAGCAGAAGCTTTCTCAAAGCGCTATTAGTCCTGCCTTTCAATCTCGTCGCAACTGAATTTCACAGCCAGTATTGCTCACAGGTCAGAGCTAACAGCGTTTTGCTTCAAGACGCCGTAAAATCATCCCTGATGGCTCTGCTGCTGCATCCATGCAGCAGAAGCTTTCACAAAACGCCATTAGCCCTGCCTTTCAATCTCGCCTCAACAGGATTTCAAAGCCAGTATTGCTCACAGGCCAGAACTAACAGCGCTTTGCCTCAAAACGCCGTGAAATCATCCTTGATGACTCGACTGCTGCATCCTTGCAGCAGAAGCTTTCACAAAGCACTGTTAGTCCTGACCTATAGAATTGGTCGATTAATTTGCCTCTACTGGCTCTTTGTCCGAATGTTCCAACGAATACAGCTTGCCGCCAGTTTCGTTAAAGGCATCGGCCATTTGCTTCATACCGGCTTCTGCAACTTCTGTGTTACCGTCCATATCGACCAATTTCACTGCAATAGCTTCTTGTTTCGCTGCAAAATCACGCACTTCTTGAGTGATCTTCATTGAGCAGAACTTCGGTCCACACATTGAGCAGAAGTGAGCGACCTTGCCGGATTGCTGTGGAATCGTTTCATCGTGATAAGAGCGCGCGCGTTCTGGATCGAGTGACAAGTTGAACTGGTCTTCCCAACGAAATTCAAAACGAGCTTTTGATAGCGCGTTGTCGCGCACTTGCGCGCCCGGATGTCCCTTGGCCAAATCAGCAGCGTGAGCGGCAATCTTGTAGGTAATCAAACCTTCTTTTACATCTTCTTTGTTTGGCAGGCCAAGGTGTTCTTTTGGCGTCACGTAACACAGCATGGCACAGCCGTACCAGCCAATTTGGGCCGCGCCAATGCCAGAGGTGAAGTGGTCATAACCTGGGGCAATATCCGTGGTCAACGGGCCCAAGGTGTAGAATGGTGCTTCGTGGCACGCTTCTAACTGCTTGTCCATGTTCTCTTTGATCAACTGCATTGGCACATGACCTGGGCCTTCGATAATCACCTGAACATCATACTCCCAAGCAATTTTGGTTAGCTCACCCAAGGTGTAAAGCTCACTCAACTGAGCTTCATCGTTGGCATCCTGAATTGAGCCAGGGCGTAACCCGTCACCCAAGCTCAGCGACACATCGTACTTGGCGCAAATTTCACAGATCTCACGGAAGTTGGTGTAGAGGAAGCTCTCGGTATGGTGCGACAAGCACCACTTGGCCATGATCGAGCCGCCGCGCGAAACGATACCGGTCAGACGTTTAGCTGTCATCGGAACGTAAGCAAGCAGGACACCGGCGTGGATGGTGAAGTAATCCACCCCTTGCTCACACTGTTCGATCAAGGTATCGCGGAAGATCTCCCAGTTCAGGTTCTCAGCTACGCCGTTTACTTTTTCCAGCGCCTGATAAATTGGCACGGTACCGATTGGTACAGGCGAGTTGCGAACAATCCACTCACGAGTTTCATGGATGTAGCGGCCAGTCGATAAATCCATCACGGTATCAGCGCCCCAGCGGGTCGACCACACCAGTTTTTCAACTTCCTCTTCAATTGATGAAGTGACTGCCGAGTTACCAATATTGGCGTTCACTTTGACGAGGAAGTTACGACCGATAATCATCGGCTCTGATTCAGGGTGGTTGATGTTGGCTGGGATAATGGCACGGCCGCGCGCTACTTCTTGGCGGACAAACTCGGGCGTGATTTGCTCTTTTAACTCAGCGCCAAAAGACTCACCGGCGTGCTGAATTTTGTCATTGTGCTGCGCTCGCGCCATGTTCTCGCGAATGGCGATGTATTCCATTTCAGGGGTAATAATGCCTTGCCGAGCGTAGTGCATTTGGGTCACGCACTTACCTTGTTTAGCAATTCGAGGCTTGGGTAAGTGTTCGAAGCGGATATGATCGAGGCCATCATCAGCAAGGCGTTGCTGGGCATATTGCGAGGTCACTGAATCAAGCGTTTCAGTATCACCGCGCTGGGCAATCCATTCGGCGCGAAGCTTTGGCAGGCCTTGGCGCACATCAATGACTGCTTCTGGATCGGAGTAGCTGCCGGACGTGTCATACACGCGAACCGGGGCATTATCTTCAAACTGCGGATCATCTTCGGTGCCGCCCACTAGTGTTGGGCTGAGGCTAATCTCGCGCATCGCCACGTTGACGCCTGCTTGCTCTCCGGCAACGTAAACACGGGTGGAATTTGGATACGGCTGGGCTTTTAAATTATCTAAGAATTGCTGCGCCTGTTGACGCAATTCGCGGCGGTTTGAAGTCGACATTTGGCTCTCCGTTCAATGCACTGGTTCGATTGATGCGGCAATGTCGAGAAGTGGCTGAAATGAGAGCACTGATCAGAGGCGAATCGCTAGATTCGAGGTGGTTTTCGCTTGCATACGATTGTTCCAACGATCGTATTCGGGCGAATGCCGGCCTTGTTTCCTCCGCAGGTGTTAGCCTGATCAGGTTCTCGGATTCTGCGCGGCTTACTGCCAAAGGCAATAAGCTTTGCAATCTCAGCCAACGGGTCTGATTAAGTTCAGACTCTGGGCACTCCGACAAAGCGGTGGTCAATATACACCCTAAATGAAACGAGTCTCAAGCCTTATTGGATTGTTATTGTTGCAACTGAATTATGATTTTTCGTTCGATATCCATCAGCAAGTCGAGTAAATCGGCGACGCCAAGAAAGCTACCAAAACACTGCTGACCAAATAGCGGGTTGTCCTCGCCTTTTAGTCGATCATCAATGACTGCGGTGCGCCACATAGCGGGATGAGCAGGCTCGCGGTGATTAAACTGAAACACATTGAGGTGAGATGAAGCATTGCGAATATGACGGAAAAACTCAAATTCTGGCGAACCATCATGAAACCGTCGAACGGACTCATAAGCGGTGTTGGCCAGCATAATGCAGCACCAGGCAATATGAGCGCCTTTATCGATCTGTTCAAGTTCTGCCAGTCGGCGCAGTGAATATGGGTTCATGTGCTTGGCAGACGTGAACTGACCGGGAAAACTGAGATTCTGCTGTGGCGACAAAAAAAACGGAATTTGAGTATCAAAGATCGCCGGGCAGCCACATAAAGAGACCGAAAAGGAGGACACCAAGTCGTAAAAATACAGATCTTGGCGAAATGCGTAGTACTCAACATCCTTGCTCACTGCGGCGCTCCTCGGGTTGCTAGCAGTGTCAAGTTAGGCAAGTTAGCCGTGGTTGTAAATAACGAGCGGCTGAGAATGAAACTGTAGTCCGCCAAGGAACCTTTGCGTCAGTTCCGAAAATGGCGAGTATTGCCCATCAAAACCGTTAAGCTTTAATACCAATCCGTAGACACAACCACAGTGAATCATCATGGCGTTGGCTGAACTAAATTTGTCCCCCGAACAATGCCGCACCGCTCGACTTGCTCGAGATGCGCGTTTTGATGGCCAGTTTTTTGTTGCGGTGAAAACTACTGGCATTTTTTGTCGGCCAATTTGCCCGGCAACTCCGCCCCAAGAAGCCAATGTCAGCTACATCGCTGATGCGGCTCAGGCGCTCCAACAAGGCTACCGGCCGTGCTTGCGCTGTCGACCCGATGCGGCCCCCAACTCATGGGCCTGGCGCGGTGTCGAAACCACAGTGCAACGAGCCATCCAACTTATTCAGCAGGGCGAATTACAAGCCAATAACTTGGCTCAATTAAGTGCTCGACTTGGCATTACTGATCGCCACTTACGGCAGTTATTTCAACGCTTTGTTGGTATGTCGCCAAAACAGTATGACAATCACAGACGGTTACTGCTCGCTAAGCAACTACTGCACGAAACCCAATTACCCATGATGCAGGTAGCCTTGGCCAGTGGCTTTAACAGCCTTCGTCGCTTCAACGATGCCTTTGCCAACACCCTCCAGTTGCAGCCGAGTCAAATTCGCCGCCAGTCAAGCAGCAAATCAGCTGCCGGTTTAAGGCTGATCCAGAGTTATCGGCCGCCATTTGACTGGTCACGCATGTTGGATTTTTATCGCGCCCGAGCTATCGGTGGTCTCGAATGGGTTGATGATCAACGCTATCGCAGAGCGTTTACCATTGACGATCAATCTGGCTGGTTTGAAGTTCGTCATCACGACAATCAAAATGCCTTGGAATTGACAATAGAGCTAACCAAGCTGTCGCAGTTACCGGCCTTAATTCAGCATGTTCGCCGCCTATTCGATCTTGATGCCGACAGTTTTGAAATTGATCGCCACCTGCAGCAAGCAGGATTAGCGAGGGGATTTATTGCTGGCGTGCGCTTGCCAGGCATTTGGGATACGTTTGAAGCCGGAGTTAGAGCCATTCTCGGCCAGCAAGTATCGATCAAAGCGGCGCGTAATCTAGTGCAACAGCTGGTCGACGAACTCGGCCAGTCACTCGATTCATCAACAGCTCATGATGCGGCTCTGAATCGCTGCTTTCCGACAGCGCAAGCTATTGCGGACTCAGAGCTGATGTTTCTGAGAATGCCCGACAGCCGACGTCAAAGCCTCAAGCGATTCGCTCGCTACTATCAACAAGCATCAGATCATAACCCTGACGACTGGCTAGCGCTCAAGGGTATTGGCCCGTGGACGGTTAACTACGCCAAGCTTCGTGGTTTATCTGATCCTGATATTTTTCTTAGCTCCGATCTGGGCGTTAAGAATGCTTTGAAAGCGCAGCAGTTAGTACTTGAGCCAGCTCAGCTCAGTCCATGGGGAAGCTATGCCACATTTCAGCTTTGGAGCCGCTTGTGAGCCAGTTGCATTATCACCTATTTGCCACACCGCTTGGCGATATGATTGCCGTTACTGATGCTTTGCAGCCACATTCGCCGCTAGTCCGGCTTGAGTTTGAAGATTCTTTTCGCGGTGATTTGTCAACCGCTTCACTGGCGGCCAATCATCCGGTATTGACTGAGACCGAAAACCAAGTCAATGAGTACTTTGCTGCCACGCGGACAAATTTTGACCTACCCCTAGCGCCAATCGGCACACCATTTCAACAATCTGTTTGGCAAGTGTTAAGGAGCATCAGTTACGGTACCAGCCGAAGCTATAGCGAGCAGGCAAGTCAAATTGGTCACCCCAAAGCGGTCCGAGCGGTCGGCGCCGCCAATGGTCAAAATCCCATTGCGATTATCATTCCCTGCCATCGGGTTATCGCTCGAAACGGAAAACTAACCGGCTATGCTGGAGGTTTACGCCGCAAACAGTGGCTACGCGATTTTGAGCACTGCTAAATACCTGCACTGGCTTGCCCCTCTGCTCGTTGCAAGGTATGGTTCGACCACTTTTTAATAGAAACAATTATCGGTACCGATCTCACATGGACGCTCAGCCAATTCACTCGCTACATATCATCGGCAGTAAAGAACTCGGTGGTGCAGAGAGTTTTTTCATCCGCTTAGTGACGTCCTTAAGCAATGCTGGTCACCCTGTAGACGTGATATGCCGACCTAACAGCGGCGTATTCAATGCCCTGAAAGAGTCCAAGGTAAACCTCCATCCGGTATCCATGCGTAGCGTGTTCTGCCCATTTTCAAAGCGTCAGATCCAACAGCTAATCAAAACGATTAAACCTGAAGTGGTGCAGACCTATATGGGTCGAGCGACCCGTTTGACCCGAATACCGAAAGGCCTTGAATCGAAACTAATCGCTCGCATTGGCGGCTACTACAAACTCGAGGGATATCAGCATGCCGATTGCTGGGTCGGCAATACCAAGCAACTTCGTCAATACCTGATTGATTGCAAGCTACCGGCTTCTTGCTGCCACTACATTCCCAACTTTGTTGGTCGACAGCGACAATTGCCGCCGCAAGTCGCCAAGCCTGCTGCAATTGCAGAACTCTCTGCCGATGATTTAGTGGTGCTTGGTTTAGGCCGGCAAGTGCCGAAAAAGGGCTTTGATAGCTTGATCAATGCCTTTGCAAAACTGCCGGAAACAATTAATGACCGAGCACTAAAGCTGGTGTTACTTGGCGATGGCTGGGGGCGTCAGCCGCTTGTTGAGTTGGTGGCCAACCTTAAACTCGAAGAAAGAATCCTGATGCCGGGGTGGCAAACCAACGTTTGGCCTTGGTTTGAACGAGCAGAACTGTTTGTCTGCCCTTCGCGTCACGAACCATTGGGCAATGTTATTTTAGAGGCTTGGGCAGCTGGTAAAGCGGTCATTTCAACAGCAAATGATGGTGCCAATGAGTTGATTGAAGACGGCAAGACAGGACTGATTGTGTCGTTGGATAACACCGAGGAAGAACTCAAAGAATCATTGCTAGCGCTGCTACAGAATGCAGAAAAGCGCCAACAACTGGCGCGGGCGGGTCAACAACAAATTGAAGAGGAATTTTGCGAGCATTCTGTGCGGGAGCAATACTTGGATTTGTATCGCTCATGCATCAATAAATCGCCGAAAACGCCCTAAGCCAGAGCTTTTTCGATCAATTGCTGGACCGCTGCAGGGTAGTTTTGCTCAAGCGCGTAAGCCTGCCCTTCTGCAGACATTTTACGCCAAGTTTTTTGCAAGATATCAATAACCTTCTCTTCAGTGTGCTGAGCTGCAAATGCTTCGGCGTAATAAGCTAAGAAAACCAAACAAATAATATCTTCGAGTTGCTGACACTCTGGGTCAGCTTTGAGTCGCTCTTTGCGCAGCAACGCACCAACACGGTCAATGGTGTTGTCATCAAAATCAAAAGATTGCAGGATTTCAGCAGTCCACTCAGCGTGTTTTCTACCTAGCGTTTGACGCCAGTCGTAGTACCCTTTCTTACCCGCAGGAAAGTCTGAGCGAGCAATTGCCCAACGCTTGATATGCTGTGCACGAGCAGCAATTTGCACCACTTCCGTTGCCTTTGGCGCAAAACGCATTTGCATACTGGTCATTCGAGTGCCGTAAAGTAGAGCGGCTGGTAGCTCAATATCTTCCAGCAACTCCATGTTTGGATCCGCCTTATTCTCTGCATCAATTGCAGCGAATACTTGTTCGAGTCGATTCGACAGTACCATAGCTTCGCGCCCTGTGTTTTCAGGCTTGTTATTAAACTAATTAGCGCAACATTGTGGGGCAGATTGAACAGAAACTCAACGACTTCCAACGTCTTAAAGGTCGTTAATTTCGACCCCAAGCTTGCGCTTTATCAATTATTTGCCCGACTAATCAGCTCTTTTTCGCTGTCGTAGATCGGCTCAGCTAAGCTACAAATACCGCCGCATAACCGGAATCTACAATGACCAAAACAACCGGAAACTACTGGGGTTTATGGCTGGGTCTCGCATGTCTATTGGTGACCATAGTGCTACCACCACCAACTGCGGCGTTATCAGCCACTGCCTGGGTAACCACGGGGTTGGCAGTGATGATGGCCGTTTGGTGGGTGACGGAAACAGTGCCCGTTGCCGTCACCGCTTTGGTGCCACTTACGGCAGCACCATTACTGAATATATTGCCAATTAAACAAGTCGCCTCATTGTACACTCATCCTTTGATCTTCTTGTTTCTCGGTGGCTTTTTACTGTCTTTGGCGATGGAGAGATCGAACTTGCATCGCCGCATAGCCCTAACAACAATGAATTTAGTGGGCTCAAATCCACGCCTGCAAGTCGGCGGCTTGATGCTAGTGACGGCATTTTTGAGCATGTGGATGTCCAACACCGCGACGGCGGTGATGATGCTGCCGATTGCCTTATCGGTGATCGAATTGCTGAAAGTAGATCATGATGTATCAGAGCTATCACCAGCACTACTGCTAGGGATTGCCTACAGTGCCAGTATTGGGGGCGTTGCCACCCTGATCGGCACACCACCTAATGCCTTGCTGGCCGCTTATCTGAGCGATACTTATCAAATCGAAATAGGCTTTGGCCAATGGATGCTATTCGCCCTACCGATGTGTTGTTTGCTATTGCTCGCTGCTTGGTATTGGCTCACTCGATCTGGACTAGAAGGCAGCGGTTCTGAGCAAACTCATGAGCTGTTCCATCAACAGCTACAACAATTGGGGCCGCTACATCGCCATGAAAAACGGGTATTGATCATTTTCATTTGCGCCGCCACCGGCTGGATACTCCGAGTACCGCTGGCCAATTGGACCGGCCTGCCGATATCAGATACCACCATTGCCATGGTTGCTGCTACCTTGCTGTTCATTATCCCCAGCAGCAAAAAAACCACTGACGGCCAAACCGAGCGATTACTGGACTGGCCGACGACGCAAAAATTACCTTGGGGCGTGTTATTGCTGTTTGGCGGCGGCTTAGCATTGGCCGGAATGATCAAATCCAGTGGCTTGGCACAATTTATTGGCGCTAGCATTGGCCAAGCCGGTAGCGGTCAGTTATGGCTACTAATTTTTGTCGTCACTGCCGCGATCGTATTTCTCACCGAAGTCACCAGTAATACGGCCACCACAGCCGGATTTCTGCCGCTGTTGGGCCCAGTAGCTGTGTCACTAGGTTACGCGCCACAAAGTATCGTTATTCCAGCGGCCCTGGCAGCCAGTTGTGCCTTCATGATGCCCGTTGCGACACCACCCAACGCCATTGTGTTTGCATCCGGTGAATTACGAATAAAACAAATGGCACGCAAAGGACTGATGCTGAACTTTGTCGCCACCGCCCTGATCACTGCGGCATCGGTTTGGTTGCTGCCTTTGTTATTTAATTAGTGGCTGCTAAACTGGCGAGCGCAATAAAGTAGCAGGTAGCAACCTTTGACAGACGACGCCCGACTGCCGCCACTGCTCAAGGTATTGATCAGTGCAGACGGCACCATTTCGAACATGCTCGAAGCTTGGTTTAGTGAAGCCGTGGTGGCCCAAGTAGACCAAACCACAGCACCGGTCTCTGACCATGATTTACTCATGCTCGATGCTTCGCCGGGCGATGAAGTGATTTGCCGCAGTACCCAAATTGTAGGTAAATCCAGCTCGACAACCTACCTCAGAGCCACAGCGGTAATTCTAGCCGATCGGGTCCCTGCACAAACGCTTGCCTGTATTGAAAAGCATGAAGCAGGTATTGGCAAAGCGCTTCGTCAAGCAAGAAGTGAAACCCTGCGCGAAGTGCTTGATTGGGGGGTTGATGAGCAAAGCAATGAAGTTTGGCGCTGCTATCGCATTGTGATGACGGGCCAACCAGTGATGCTGATCACCGAACACTTCCCGATAGAGACCTACAAGTCTGCGACTGCCTCCAATTGAGGGGGCGCATCTCGAGCATTAGCCAAATAAAAATCGGCGAATTAGCGGCGTCGCATTAAGCATGGGTTCAGGTTTGCCAGATAGGCTCAGAGGGCCACAAGTCAACCAAGAGAGCCCGCCATGATTAGACATTGCACCCAGTGGATCAACGAATGTGTGAAATCACTATTTGCTCAACCTTCAGTCCCAGTTCTGCGCCACAATTACATTGCCGATTTAGCAAAACCACGCCATTTGCGAGAACAGCAAATGTGTCTGGGTTCCTACATCGAACTGCAAAGTAGTTTTTCCCTTGAAAATCGCCGTTGACCAAGTTCAATAGTGGGTTTGAGCAGCGTTACACTGCTGACTAGGAGAGCACAAGATAAGGTTGCTCAAATCCGTAAGAATTTAAACAATAGAAAAGAGTTACGCGGCGTCGTAGAAAGGTGTGTCGGTTTTAGCAAGCTCATCACGCAATACTGCAGCAGTTTGCATGGCACAGCTACCACATTGAGTGGATGCTTTGAGGCTTCGTTTTATTTCGCTCATGCGAGTCGCTCCGCCAGCAACTGCCTCGCGGATGTCTTTGTCAGTGATGCCATGACATAAACAAACGTACATAAGAAACCTCGATTCAAAAGTATGACGCAAAGCTTAATGCAAATACGAACAATTATCAAGAGCATTAGATCTAGCGCTTTCAGGAAGTTATGGTAGGGGTAAAAACATTTTCTGATGTTGACCTACATCAACAATGTGGAAGGGTGCACCAATAGCTTGATAGCCGGCCGCGCGATAAAAGCCAACAACATGGGCTCTGGCATTACACCAGATGATGTCGCCTTTAACTTGATCGACGGCATCAGTGCAGGCAGATAGCAATTGACGTCCCAAGCCCTGACCTTGCCATTGGGGCTGAGTTGCCATGCCTCTGAGCTGGTAAGCCACCTGATCGATTTGTTCCACCATGGGTGTTTTCATCAGGCTCACCACTGCCACTATTTCATCGGCAACAACCGCTCCTAGATGAATGGTTGAAGGTTCTTGATCACCATCAAACACTGCACTGGCAGCCGGGCGTCCGGGACGCAGTACAGGTAATCGAACGGCTAATGTATCGGCTGCGCTGATAGCGCAAATCTCTAACTCCATAGGGATGGCTGAACTACCTTGTTTGACTGTTGTTTAAGGCATATAAGAGCATTTCACAACACGCCAACCCTTTTATCGCAGGTTGTGATACCTGCCTTATACAAATCAACGAGATGCAAACGAGATCACGCTCAATGGCAATTTTTGTTTGCTACTGGCTTTTTCTGCCCAAGTTGTCTTACGCTTGATACCGATTCTCATTTTGTTTAGGAATGCTTGCCAATGCCCGCTGCCGATATGTCCGTACTACTTACTTTTGCCGCTTACCTCGTTATGATGCTGGCAATTGGGGTATGGGCGTATCGTAAAACTCAAGGCGTATCGGATTACTTCCTTGGCGGGCGTTCGCTTGGGCCGGTGCCGTCTGCACTGAGCGCCGGCGCATCCGACATGAGCGGCTGGCTGCTACTCGGGCTACCCGGTTACGCCTATCTGGCGGGCATGGAAGCATTATGGCTCGCAGCTGGCCTGCTCCTTGGTTTCTGGTTGAACTGGCGATTGATGGCGAGGCGATTGCGCCGCTATACCATTCGCTGTCAAGACGCGCTCACCGTTCCTGAGTATCTTTCGCGCCGGTTCGCCGATCAGTCTGGGGTGTTGCAGTTAATAGCAGCCATGGTGATTTTGCTGTTCTTTTTGTTTTACACCGGCTCAGGGTTGGTTGCTGGCGGCAAGCTGTTTGCCAGTGTGTTCGCCATGGATTACCACATTGCGGTCGTTGTTGGCGCTATATGCATCGTTTCCTACACCCTGTTTGGCGGCTTTTTAGCAGTGACCTGGACGGATGTGGTGCAAGGTTTACTGATGATGGTGGCGCTACTGCTAGTGCCGCTGGTCATTCTGCTGCAACTCAACGGTAGCCCCTCTGAATCACTCGCAAAAATTAACCCGCAGTTACTCAATGCCCTCACTGATGCCGATGGTTTTCCGATGACCACCATTGCCATTATTTCTCTGCTGGCCTGGGGGTTAGGCTATTTTGGTCAGCCCCATATTTTGGCGCGCTTCGCCGCCACCAAGTCAGACAATGCCATTGCCACTGCGCGAAAAATCTCTGTCAGCTGGAACTTGTTTTGCCAAATTGGCGCCTTGCTAGTGGGTATGTGTGGTTTGATTTACCTCCACCAGCATCAAATGCCAGCGTTACAAGATTCTGAAACCATCTTTATCGAGATGGTGGGTTTGTTATTCCATCCGTGGATTGCTGGCGTGCTGTTGGCAGCCATCCTAGCTGCGGTAATGAGTACTGCCGACTCCCAGCTACTGGTGTCGTCATCTGCCTTCACCGAAGATTTGTATCGGCGTTGGTTGCGACCCCAAGCGTCGCAACAAGAACTGGTTTGGACCGGGCGCCTGACCGTCGTTGCCGTGTGTTTGCTGGCAACGGCATTGGCTTGGGACCCCGACACTTCAGTGCTGAATCTGGTCGCCTATGCTTGGGCGGGTTTTGGCTCGGCGTTTGGCCCAGTCTTACTGCTGTCGCTCTACTGGCGCCGGATGACGCGCATCGGCGCTTTGGCAGGCATGATCGTTGGCGGGCTAACGGTCGTGATCTGGCGACCTCTCAGCGGTGGCTTGTTCGATTTGTATGAAATGGTTCCCGGCGTACTGTTTGCAGTTATTGCCATTGTCATTGGCTCGCTACTAAGCGCCGAGCCGACTGCGAGTATCAAAGCCGACTTTGATGCGGTAAACGCCAAAGAAAGTTAGTCAACCAACCTTTCAGCTAATTGCTTCAGCGCAGTTCGATTGGGTTTCACCGCATCCATTTCGCTCGGCCAGTCGAGCCAGCGAACGGGCCACATAAGCTTGGGTAAGTGAGCCGCTAAAAACAATTGTATTGCTGAGTCATCAAGTTGCTGGTACCAACGCACAAAGGCAACTGGCCGCTGGCCAAACTCGTCATCGGCGATAGGTACCACCAGCACTTGTTCTATCTCTGGTAACTGCTTCAAAGCCTGCTCAACCATTTCAGGCTGAACGTTCTCGCCGCCAGAGATAAAACGATTATCCACCCTACCCACAACAAACAAACGGCCATTTTCGACTCGCCCTAAATCACCCGTGGCAAACCAACCGTCTTTCGCCACCAGCGCTTTGCGATAGTCACCTTCAACATAGGCGTTGGCGAGCTGCGGGCCACGGACCCCAATTTGGCCATCATCACCGAGCGATATGCGGTTGTTATTGCTGATATCAATACCGCCATCAGCGGTAACTGGTGATAAGGCAATCGCTGCAGCGGTTTCGGTCATGCCAAACCCAAGGTAAAGCTTAAAGCCGCGCTGCGAGGCCTGTTGGAGCAAGGTGTCGGCAACAGGGCCGCCACCGAGCATGATGTGGCGTAGCGGCAAATAGTCGGCATGAAACGTCGATAACTCCAACAAACGTTGTAATTGCGTCGCCACCAGCGAGCAATGACTCGCGGCGCTCTGTTGCAGCTGCTCAAACAATGGCAGTTTCGGCTCAGCAATCGCCAAACGCGCACCACTTGATAAACAGCGGATAAATAAGCCGTAACCGGCGGCGTGAAACATCGGCAATGACAGCAGCCAGCAGTTGGCGGCAGATAATTCTAAGATCGGGTTACAAAACGCCGCTGCACTTAAGTGAGATGACAACGGATGCAATACTGCTTTGGGCATGCCACTGCTACCTGAGGTCATTAAAACAGTCGCCTCCAGCGCCGGTTGTGCCGCTATCGCTGGCAGCGCATGAGCGTCAAACTGGCTGCCTGGTTGCAGCCAACGAGCGATTCGGCTGGCAGAAGAACGCTCGGTGTTCAACTCACCATTCAACGCCAACCCAATAAGTGGATGCTCGATAACCAACAGCGGCAAGCCATCATCAGTGGTAAAACCATGCTCGGGCCAGCAATAATCGGCGCCAGCTCGCTTTGCCAGTTCGAGCCGTTGTGGCAACGGCCAACGATGACTGATGGGAACAAAGGTCCAGCCTGCCGCTAAACAAGCTGATGCCAGTAGCAGTAAATCAAGGGATGATTCAGCGCAGACCGCCAATCGCTTGGGCTGACTTGATAGAGGGAGTAGTTTCCGTAACTCTTCACTGGCACGGCACCAATCAGCCGCACTTAGGGTGATATCACCCACTTGTATTGCTGCGTTTGGCGATGGCGCAAGTAAGGTGACCGAACTTGTTTGGCTCATGATGGCAATTTCCAAACAAGGTCCAGCTTGGCTTCGCTCAACAGCGGCAAGCTAGAATCTGCGCTTCGCGGGTGGATTAAGTCTGCGCCCAGCGCCTTGAGCGTATCAAGCCCTGGGATTTGCGCTGGCGCCCACAGTTTAGCCAAGCGAGCCAAGTAATCATTGGTCAAATTACTTTCAAAACAGGCGCTGACGATAAAAGCCAAGTCATGCTGCTGGCAGAACTGCTGCCATTGCTGGCACCGAGTCAAGGCGCCTACCAATGTTGGTTTGCAAACCAAGGCCCGCAAGCCACTAAACATGGCTAATTCAACTTGGTTTGATTGAATGGTTTCATCCAGCGCCACCGGCACACCTTGAGCAGCCAGCGCCATGATTTCATCTAAGTGGCGACAAGGCTCTTCGATAAAATCGATAACCGATAAATCGACGTTGTGACAAAACTGCTCGGCTTGCTGTAACGACCATTGCTGATTGCAATCAAGACGCCAACGCGTTGCTGGGAATTGGTGTTGCAGCTGGTTGAAGCGCCTGATGTCGGCATCAACATCAGCATTGCCGATTTTCAATTTAGCAACAGAAGCCAGTTGCTGAGGCGTCTCATTTGCTGTCACCAACTGAGCGGCCAAAGCTGCGGGCCGGATCGAAACCTCGGCAGTCTGGGCTAAGCTCTCGGTGACAGTACTAGTCGCCATATCAATGGCAAACTGAATACTCGGCGGCAATTGCTCAAACGACAGCTGGCGGTCAAGCCATTGCAACAGCGTATGAATGGCACCGGTGAGTGTTTCCCGACTAAAACCGGGCAGCGGTGCAGCTTCGCCCCAATGGTAACAGCCAGATTGATCGGCAAATTTCAGCAATAGCCCTTGGCGCTGCTGCAATCTGCCGTGGGCCAGCTGAAGCGGTTGTGTTAAGGGGATGTCATAGCAGTACACCCCCACTAACCGATAACCGTTATGGATTACGGGGGAACTTGTCGAAGTCCGGCGCACGTTTTTCATTAAAGGCGTTGCGACCTTCTTGGCCCTCATCGGTCATGTAAAACAGCATGGTGGCGTTACCTGCTAACTCCTGCAAACCGGCCTGTCCATCGCAGTCGGCATTTAGCGCGGCTTTCAAACAACGCAGTGCCATCGGTGAGTTTTGCAACATTTCGCGGCACCAACGCACTGTTTCTCGCTCCAGCTCAGCCACCGGCACCACGGTATTGACCAAGCCCATGTCGAGCGCTTGCTGAGCATCATATTGACGACACAAGAACCAAATCTCACGCGCCTTCTTTTGTCCGACAATACGCGCCATATAGCTCGCACCCCAGCCACCGTCAAAGGAGCCAACTTTGGGGCCTGTCTGGCCAAAGCGAGCATTGTCAGCGGCAATGGTTAAATCGCACATCATATGCAACACATGACCACCACCAATGGCATAACCAGCAACTGCCGCCACGATGGGTTTCGGACAAGTACGGATCTGGCGCTGAAAATCCAACACATTAAGGTGATGAGTACCCTGATCATCTTGGTAGCCGCCGTAGTCACCACGAACTTTTTGATCACCACCGGAGCAAAATGCCAGCTCACCTTCACCAGTCAGGATAATCGTGCCGATGGCCGCATCGTAACGAGCATCAGCTAACGCATCGATCATTTCCTTTACCGTTTGCGGGCGGAAAGCATTTCGCACCTGCGGCCGGTTAATGGTGATTTTGGCGATGCCTTCGGCTTTTTGATAACGGATGTCCTGATACGATTTTTCGCTGACCTCTTGCCAGTCGATTGGCGCATAGAGGGTTTGTTCATCGAGCATGAATAAGTCCTTGTGGTAAACAATCTTGCAACCATAACTGAAAACACTGCTGCCACTGCCGAGGCTGGTGAGCATGAATGTTATGGCCTGCATGTTTTAGCAGATGAACTCGAACCGGCAAACCGGTTTGCTTCATCTTTTCAGCCAGTTTGGCATATTTCCGGTCTTGGCCACCAGCAAGGTAATGAATCGGCATTGCCTGCTGGCTGTCGGCTTTATTGCGATCATGAGCCAGCAGCGACCAATAATCGTCTTGCTGATCGAGGGATAGCTGCGCCAACGTGCTTGCCAATCGCCAAGCCTTAATGGTCAACAAGCGACGATGAATTTGCTGCTGTCGCTGGGGCCGACTTAAATCGGCAAATACCCCTTGTTGATACCATTGTTGCAAGCTTTGCAGTTTCGGCTGCTTTAACCAGCGAGCTTGCCAGCGCTGATGCCAGCGATGACGCGCCAAACGTTTGTTCCAGCGAATGTCACCGGGATGGCCCGACTCCAGTAGTATCCCCCGTAGCCCGGGCGGCTGCGCGGCTGCGGTTGCCATTGCCAATCGGGCGCCCATGGAGTAGCCCATCAATAAATAGTGTTCTACGCCATGGTGATCAAGGGTATTGGCAAACAACTGCAACCACTGTTGAAAGCCCGAATGACTTCTGGTTGTCGTGGGGCTATTGCCATGATTGGGTAAATCCACCAGCAAGAAGCTGTACTGCTGCAACCAAGGCGTAATCACCGCAAGCCAGTCCTGATGCTGGCCCAAGAACCCATGGAGCATCACCACCACAGGTCGGTCGGCGGAGAGAGGCGCACCAATTAACTCAGCGTGTAAGTGCTGCGGCATCGGCGATGGTCTGCTTCAGATCGGCGGCGGCTTCGCCGGGTTCAGTCAACAGCTCAATTAAGGTCGGCCGAGCCAACGCGAGGGCCTGCTGATAGCCCTGATGGAATTCAGCCATATCGGCTGGCCGCTGGTAATTGAGATTAAATTGCTCTGCGGCCGCTGCAAACTGGTAGCCATGCCGCATTCGGTAATATTGATCGAGCGTGCGGCCATCAGGCACCGGTAACAAATCAAAGATATTGCCACCATCATTGTTCAACACAATCACCACCAAAGGCTGCTGCAATTGGCTCAACAGAGCCAATGAATTCAAGTCATGCAGTAGTGAAATATCGCCCAGTACCAAGGTTAATGGCCGACTCGCATCATGTTTGCCAAGGCCCACGGCAGTCGCCAAAAGGCCATCGATACCACTGGCGCCACGACTGGTAATGATCTGCTGGCAGCCGCTAAAGCGCTGCTCAAACAGCCGCACTGGCAGGCTATTCCCCAACATCAACAACCCCTGCTCAGGCATACTGAGCTGGAGCTGAGCGGCCAGATTCACTTCACTCAGCGATAACGCCTCGGCTTGCCACAATGATCGACTCGCTTGGTTAATGGCATCACTCACGCAAACGGCTGGCGGGTGAACGGGTGGATTTTTTAACTCGAACTGGTCAACACGGCACTTGAGCCGCTGCATGATCACCAAACCGGCATCGAAGGGTCCTGGATGATCGCTGATTTGCACCGAATGATGCCATTCGTGCTGCTCCAACCAGCGCAATAACGATTTGCTGATCAGCCGACCGCCTAACAGGATAAATTGCCTTGCTTGCATCAGGGCATCAGGCTGTTGCGCCAACGCCAATTCGGGATGGTTAATGACGTTCGCTTGCCCTCTCAAACCACTTTGGACATCCGCCAACAAAGGCCAGCCAAGTTGACGTTGTAGCTTCAACGCCGCGGCTTGCTCATCCGGGCCCAAGGCACCAGCAATAATCACCCCAGGCAATGCCGGGACAGCTAAGACGACCGGCTCAGGGTCATTCAATTCAGCCCTAACGAATGGCTGTTGATGCTGTCGCCACTCATTCAATTCAGCTAATTCGGCAGCGAAGTCTTGCTGTTGCTCCGTCGGATACAAGGGCTCCCGATAGGGGCAATTAATATGAATGGGGCCGCGTACTGGCTGCACACAGCAACGCTGGTAAATGCCATCAATACGGGTCAGTAAATCGCTGGCCGATTCACTGGCATGGGGGGCTGGCAAGTTTTGTCGCGCCACAACAAAGTGAGCAAAGATACCAACCTGCTCAATGGCCTGATTAGCGCCACAATCAATCAGCTCTTCTGGTCGGTCGGCCGTCAATAGAATCAATGGTTGCTGGGTTTGAAAGGCCTCAACCACCGCCGGATAAAGGTTGGCCACCGCGGTACCTGAGGTAACAATCACCGCCACTGGCGAAGCGCTGGCTTTGCATAAGCCTAACGCCATAAAGCCTAAACCACGTTCATCAAAATGGCTGTGGCACTGTAACTTAGGGTTAGCGACCGCAGCCAAGGTCAGTGGCGTGCTACGAGAGCCTGGTGCCAGACAAACATGGCGGACGCCCAAACGGGCCAATTCTTCCAGCAATAAGCTGGCCCATAACTGGTTATGGTGGCTAAAAGCAGTGGGGAAGATCGAACTCATGCAGGTTGCACAACACTCATGGCACTTTTTAGTTTACTGTTGAGCTCATGCCATTCGGTAGTTGGCTCCGAGCCAGCGACAATGCCAGCACCGGTATACAGTTGCAACTGCTGACCTTGCTGGACCATGGAACGAATGGTGACACAAAATTCACTGCGCTGCTCACCTATCATGCCAAAGACACCCGCATACCAACCGCGATTCACTGCCTCATGTTGGGCTAAGTAGGCTTGCGCCGCTTGTCGAGGTAAACCGCCAACCGCAGCTGTGGGATGCAATGCCTGTAGCAAGGCTTGTTCGCTAATATCTGGCCGCAGTCGAGCACTGATAATACGACATAGATGGCTGACTTGTGCCAGCGGCACTAAGTGGGGCTCAGGCTCAATATCAATCTGGCTTGCCAGCAGCGTTAGCTGCTGCTCAATATCATCCGCGACCAGCTGGTTTTCATAGATGTTTTTACGATCCATCAGCAATTGTCCAGCAAGGATATGGTCTTGCTGTTGATCCTGACCACGCGCACAAGTGCCAGCCAGTGCTTCGGTGTAAAGCTTGTCTTGCTTACGTAAAAACAACCGCTCCGGCGAGCAGCCAAAAAAGGCTTGTTGCTCATCGACTTGAATACCGAAACGATAACAGCCATGCTGCTGCGCCTGCCAACTATCCAGCAAGCTCCAAGGGTTGGCCAGCTGTTCGGTATCGAGCCGAGTTTCGCGGCACAGTACGACTTTTGAAGTCCGCGCCTGTTGCTCGTCTGAAGTCAGCTCTAGCACGCGCTGTTGCCAATCATGGAAATTCGGAGTGTGTTGTTGATTAGCAATATTCAGTTGTTGCGGCGGTAGTGGTGCAACCGCTCGCAGTTGTTGTAGGTCTTGTTTTGCTTGCGAGAGTTGCTGCTGATAACAGCTTGGTTGCAGTAATAAATTGAAGATCAGGCACGATTGCTCGCCGATGCGACGATATTCCCACTGCGGCAAATGCAGCCGATTGCCACCTTGTGCGGTGACCGAAGGATCATCAGGGTTAAAGCCATGGCCGCCGTAATAACGCCATTCTGCGGTCACTTCACCAAGGCAAAGGCGCTGCCAATTACCACGCTTAGCTTGTGATTCGGTTAGCCACCATTGATCGACACTACCCACCGCAGACACTTCATGATTACCATCGCGTGAATGCCAGTGAATTTTTGGAAAGCTTTGCTGTGCCTGCAACCATGCCAGCGCAGGTATCTCGCTAATGGCAACGGCTAGCTGGACCAAGCTATCTTGTTGCGGACACTGAAGACGACCCAGTTGCAGCTCAAGTAGCTCAATAACAGGGTCAATCTGGCGATCAAATGCAACGGTTAACACAACTCGTTTTCTCTCAGTTTTGCTGGACTCCGACGTTTTTCCGGCGCCCCATCGTCTTGCTGTGCATGGTAACAGTGTGAAATTTCACAGGTCATGATCTAACACATAACGATTTTTGTTGTCATAGATAACTAACTCTATGACAAATAACGGTTGTCGTCATGCCCCAAGGATGGATGCGGTTTGCCAGCCTATTGGTGATCTCTATGCTACTGCACTTACTGTTGATCGGTTTGTTGCAGCGAACTGTGACGTCAGCAGCAAAACCACCGGCGACAACTAAACGTCTGCCCATTCAAGCCAAACTCATTATCCGGCCAGCACCGAGAACTAAACCACCAGCCGAAGAGCCGCCGGAGCCTAAACCAAATCTCCAGCCGGAACACGAACCAGAGCAGGAAATTGTTCAACCAGATCTTGTCGAACCGACACCAAGCAATACGGCCGTGATAGCTGAACCAGAAGTAACCAACAAGCCCAACCTATCGGCTCAAACACAACGACAAATTAGCCAGTTGCTCAAGCCTCGCAGACCCCAAAAGCACGCATCAGAAATTGCCGAGCAAGAGAGTTCAACTTGGCAACAGCTATTACCGCCATCCATCAGCACTGCTGATTTACCCGAGCATTTACGAAATACCGCCCCCCAACCTCGCCAACGCGCAACCAACAGCTGGGGCGGCACTCGATACGCAGCTAGCTCTCCCATATCGGAAGAAATTCGACTCACTGATGGTAGTACATTGATGCGGATGAAATCAGGAGCTTGTGTACTGGTTCAAGATCAACAGCAGCTTGACCCACAACTCAGCGGTAACATGTGGCTGCCTTACTTCGGTGCTGGCTGCTCAGGTAAAGACAGTCTCGCCTGGCAAGCTTTTAAAGAACGCATTGCCCATCACGCCAATCACTAAACGGTGATAACAAACTTGCCGAATGGCAAACTCACTGATACTGTATATATATACAGTTATATTTTTCTGCGTTCGGAGGCAAACGGTGAGTTTACAATCACTACTGAATGCCGGCCGGTTATGGCGGGCAACCAATCATCAGCGGGTTCAGCAAGTCCTAAGTAGTGGTATTGCCACACTTGATCAATTACTCCTTGGAGGCTGGCCTAAAGGGCAGGCAACCGAGCTACTATATGATGGCCAGGGGCTAGGAGAGCTGCGACTTCTACTGCCTACCCTTGCGCAACTGAGCCAACAACAAATAGCCTCATCACAATGGCAATTATGGTTAGCTCCTCCCTTTGTGCCCTATCCGCCAGCACTCCATGACGCCGGCCTGAATGTATCGCAACAACTACTAGTGCAATCGAACGATGTTAAACAACAGCTATGGGCTGCCGAGCAAGCATTACAAAGTGGTAGTTGCAGCGCAGTCATGGCATGGCTTGATAGCACTCAGCCTCTGGCATCAAAAGATATTCGCCGCTTACAAGTGGCAGCCGAGCAAGGTCAATCACAGCTCTGGCTGATGCGACCCAGCAACGTTGCAGCGCAATCATCACCAGCAGCCTGTCGCCTTAAACTCAGCGCCATTGATGAGCAACAAATACAAGTGCATTGCATCAAGCGCCGTGGCGGCTGGGCGCCACAACCCATGCCGATTCAAGTCACTGCGGTTTATCCATCAACGGACGAGATAACCAACAGCAACCAGCCTACCGGCCAGATTATTCAAGGGCCTTGGTCAGGCAAGCCACTTGCCCAACAAGCTTGAGGCATTGCGATGGCGAGCCCCAATTTACCAGTGTGGCTGTATCTACACTTTCCACATTTACAGGCCGATCAGTTATCACTGCAGAACCCACAAGCTCCCATTGCGATATTGGATCAGAGCAAGCGAGTTTGGCAGCACTGCCGCCTAGCACAAGCGAGCGGGATACAAACCGGCATGGTATTTACCACGGCCCTGCAGCTTGCTCCAGAATTACAGCTGCAGCCGCAGCGCAGCAATGAACAACAACAGATCTTGGCGCAAATGGCTGACTATTGTTACCAATGGTGCGCCCGAATAGCGCTGTCATTTGAGCAAGGGTTGCTGCTCGAAGTTGCCACCATGTGGCGTTTATTTGGTGGCCGAGCAAACTACTGGCAACAATTACAACAGGCGCTGCAAAGTCGGCAATTACGCTTTCATGCCGCCGCTGGTACAACACCAATGGCCGCTTACGTGTTAGCCCGAGCAGGCTATGACTTACCATTAGCCTCTACCCAGCAGCTCAACCAGCAACTGCAACAACTGACACTACAACAATTACCGCTATCGGCCTCGCAGCAACAATCACTGACTGATGTCGGCATCAAACAATTGGCTGATTTAACCAACATTCCAATGGCTCAGTGGCGGCGGCGTTTTAGCGGCGAGATCGCAACTTGGTTGGAGCGGTTAAACGGTGACAAAGTCGATGATCATTGCTGGTTTGAACCGCCCGCTCAGTTTGTCCGCAACTGGCACTGCTTGCATGAAATCAACCATAGCAACGGCTTATTATTTCCTTTGCAGCATATGCTCAAAGAGCTGAGTCACTACTTACGTCGGCGGCAACTGGCAGCCTGTGCCGTCGAACTCATCTTGCAACATCGGGAACAAACCGATAGCCAAATATCATTACGCTTAGCTCAGCCTGAACATCAAGCCAGTGAATTCCTCCTGCTCGCCCGACTGCGATTACAGCAACTGCCGTTACCTGAGCCAGTGATCGGCATTCAGGTGGTTGCTGCCGAGTTAGTCTCACAACAACAACCAGCAACCGATTTGTTTGCCGCCACCAATAGCCATGCCCTCGATGGCGGGCAATTACTGAACCGACTTCGTAGCCGTCTCGCTCCAAGCGACGTCAAGCACCTCGCTCTTGCTGCTGATCCTCGCCCCGAACGCGCTTTTCAGTTAGTCACAGAAAGCGACACGCCAATCACTGCTGGCACTCAAAACGGTGGCCGAGGTGATGTCCAAGATAATGGTCGAGATCATATACAAGATAGTGCCAATCGACCGGTCTGGCTGCTGCCCAAGCCGGTACCGCTACCCAATCAACCCTGGGAGCTTAAGTCTGCCCCCGAGCGCATTGCTTGTGGTTGGTGGGATGATGGTGCCATTCAGCGAGACTACTTTGTTGCAGTCGATCAGCATGGCCAGCTGTGCTGGGTCTTTAGAACACCAGCCAATCAATGGTTTCTCCATGGCTGGTTTGGGTAGCGCAGTATGACTCAATATGTCGAACTGTTTTGCCAATCCAATTTCAGCTTCCTCAACGCCGCATCACACCCTGAGGAGTTAGTGGAGCGCGCCTTTGAACTTGGCTATCAAGGGCTAGCAATCACCGACGAATGTTCGTTAGCGGGCGTCGTTCGAGCCCATGTTTGCGCCAAAGCGCTTGGCTTACCATTAATTATTGGTAGCTATATCCGCTTAGTGGAAGGCGAACAATTAGTGGTATGGGCACCACACAAACAGGCCTATAGCGAACTCAGTCAGCTGATCGCCCGCGGCCGAATGCGCTGCCCGAAAGGTCATTATCAACTGCATCGAGATGACGTCGAACAACTACTGCAAACCGCGCGCATTGGTTGGCTGCCTCACCCCCATCCGAATGACTGGCAGCCCAGCCTCGATTGGCTCCAGTCTTGGTCACAAGGACGCTTGTGGTTATTAGCCACTCGACCGCTGTGTGGCAATGATAAGTTGCGCTACCAACAACTTTGCGCCCTTGCTGAGGCTATCAAACTTCCGATTGCTGCATGCGGTGCCGTACTGATGCACGATCCTAAGCGTCAACCACTGCTCGATACGCTCACCAGCATTCGACTGAACCAGTCGGTACAACAAACATTGGCACAAGCCAGTACCAACACTGAGCGCCATTTGCGGCCTCAATCCAGTATCTATCGATTATTTCAACCACAGCACATTGAGCAAACCTATCTGCTGGCACAGCAATGCCAATTCAGTTTGGATGAGCTGCGCTACCAGTATCCGGCGGAGCTGGTTCCTCCCGGTCATACGCCGATGAGTCACCTCCGCCAGTTGGTTGCTCAAGGTCAGCAGCGACGCTTTGCCGATGGCGTGCCACTAGCGATTCAGGCAATCATCGCCAAGGAGCTGGCACTCATAGAAGAGCTCGAATACGCCCATTTCTTTTTAACCATTGAAGACATCGTGCGGTTTGCTAAACAACGGCAAATTCTCTATCAGGGGCGCGGCTCTGCGGCGAATTCGGTGGTGTGTTATTGCCTCGGAATTACCGAAGTCGATCCGCGCAAAATTCAGGTCCTGTTTGAACGCTTTATCTCCAAAGAGCGCGGTGAGCCACCCGATATCGATGTTGATTTCGAGCACGAACGACGCGAAGAAGTCATTCAATACATCTATCAAAAATATGGTCGTGACCGAGCCGCTTTAGCGGCAACCGTCATTAGCTATCGCTTCAAAAGCGCGGTCAGAGATGTTGGCAAAGCGCTGGGTTTCGCTGACAGTCAACTCGATCAGTTCATGGCCAATGTCGATCGTCGTGATAAGCAGCAAGACTGGCGCCAACAACTGGGATTATTGGGCTCTCCAGATCATCATTTGATTCGGCATTTTCGCCAGCTGGTCGAGCAAATCATCGGCTTTCCGCGCCACCTATCTCAGCATGTTGGCGGTTTTGTTATTTCTGCTGGGCCACTTCATCAGCTGGTACCAACCGAAAATGCCGCGATGGCAGACCGCACCGTGATCCAGTGGGATAAAGATGATTTGGAAGCGCTCGGGTTATTAAAGGTTGATGTGCTAGCACTGGGAATGTTGACGGCAATTCGTCGCAGTTTCGATTTAATCAATCAGTTTACCGGTCAGCAATTAAATATGAGCCAGGTTGAATGGGAGCAACCCGCCGTTTACGACATGCTATGCCAGGCCGATAGCATTGGTGTGTTTCAAATCGAATCGCGCGCCCAGACCAATATGCTGCCCCGCCTGAAGCCACGTTGTTACTACGATCTGGTGGTGCAAATTGCCATTGTCCGGCCCGGGCCAATTCAAGGCGACATGGTTCACCCGTATCTCCGCCGACGCCATGGCAAAGAGCCTATTAGTTATCCCAATGACGCGGTCAGAACAGTACTCGAACGAACCATGGGGGTACCCATTTTTCAAGAGCAAGTAATTAAATTAGCGATGGTAGCAGCCGGCTTTAGTGCTGGCGAAGCCGATCAGTTACGGCGGGCGATGGCAAGCTGGAAACGCAATGGCAAGCTAGCGCAATTTGAGCATAAACTGCGCACGGGCATGGCTGCGAATGGCTATTCGACCAGCTTTGCTGATCGTATCTTCAAGCAAATTCTCGGCTTTGGTGAATACGGCTTCCCCGAGTCCCATTCCGCCAGTTTTGCGTTATTGGCTTATGTCTCTGCTTGGCTCAAGCGTCATTATCCAGCGGCATTTTGCTGTGCCCTACTTAACAGTCAGCCAATGGGATTTTATTCACCATCGCAGTTGCTACAGGACGTGCGCCGACATGGCGTGACGGTACTGCCTGTCGATATCAATCAAAGCGACTGGGACCACCAATTGGTTGCCGATGATAACCAGCAAGCAGCCATTCGTCTTGGCATGCGCTTGATCAAAGGGCTATCGAAACAGTTAGCCGAACGAATTTGTCACCATCGGCCGTCACAAGGATTCAGCTCATTGCTTGAACTGCAGCAGCGCTGCGCAATGCCTCGTCATGAACAACAGGCACTAGCAGCAGCAGGCGCACTGAATCCGCTAACTGGCGACCGCTATCAGGCTCATTGGCAGGTTGCCGCGCAAGCCAATGACACACCATTGTTTGCCAACATCGAACAAACCGTTGCCGAACCAGAGAGCGCCAACTATTTAAGTATCCCCAGCGAAGTGGATAACTTACTACAAGACTACCGACACTTGGGAGTGAGTTTGGGGCGTCACCCAATGACGTTATTACGAGAACAACAGTTATTTAAGCGGACCATCAATGCCGCCCAGCTGCCTCAATTTAGTCATGGCGAGTTGGTTCGCGTCGCCGGCCTTGTGGTTGGCCGCCAGCGACCGGGGACAGCCAGTGGCGTCACCTTCGTCACGCTCGAAGATGACACTGGCAATATCAATGTGGTGGTCTGGCTCAATACTGCCAGAGAGCAACGTAAGCCTTTCTTGCAAGCCAAGTTGCTGGAAGTTCACGGCATTCTTGAGCGAGAAGAATCAGTGATTCATATTGTTGCAGGGCGCCTGATTGATCGTACCAGCGCCCTTGAACAGCTCGCGGTACACTCACGAGACTTTCATTAGCAAGTCGTTTGATTATGACGTTGGTTCTTTTAGCGCTTCGATCAAGGCTTCAAATTGAGCTTGAATACTACCAAGATCAAGAGTAACAGCATCATGCCATGATTCACCTAAATCAGACGTGGTGACAATGGTTCCTTGATCGCATAGCAAGTAGATCGCCTGCTGGTTGCTCAATTCAGGGATCAGGGTTGCGCAACTCTTGTCGACCAACCCCTTAGCCAGCCAGCTTTGGCCTTGGTTGGAGCTCAATAGCAATCTTAACTCGCGCTTCGATTCGCTGCTTGTTTGCACCCGACCAACCGTGACGATATCTTGTGCCGACAGCATCGCCGGTAAGCTCGCATCAGCTTTGGCGTCGCCGAACAAATTCAAGCTACGAGGAATGACTTGCCAGCTTGCGCCATCGTCAGTACTCATCAGCTGATCGCCAATACCATCCCACTGACTGGTTTCAATGGCAACCAAATTACCCGATGCCAACTGGCTAATCTGGTTAAAACGATCGCCTTTGGCTTCCTGCCACGCATTTGCCTCGGCATCGTAGTCATAGTGCAGGTCATTATTAATCACCTTTAAACCACCGGACTTTTTGACAAACGCAAAGACATTACCGTCAACATTCAAAAACGTACCATAGCTTTTTTTGTCAAATTGACGAATTTGTTGCCAAGGCGCTTCGACATGATCAAATCGATATAACCGAAATTCATTGTTCGAGGCACTCATCGCATAGCCAGCATGTTGATCGCGGCCAAACCAAACAATGGCCTCATCGGCGGAAACAGGACTTATCTGGCGCCACTCTGTTGCGAAGCTCGGCGCGACAAATACTTGTCCTAGCTCGCCACCCACTGCTACATAATCAGGCGCTTCCAGTACTGCGGAAATTTGTGCATTGGTTGGTAAGTCAACTTGGATCCACTCGCCTTGATGCGGCAACACACGTAGCTGACCAAAACGAGCGGCGACGATGCCTTTGCCATGGAGTTGCAATGGTAAGAATCGGTTAGCAAAGGCATTCTGCCGAGACAGCTGGCCAAGATCGATGCGGAGCTGATTGAGCGGATCATCATTCCAACCTAATAACGTGGTGCTACTGAGCTTGGCAACTAAGTTGGGATATAGCTCCTTGGTAAAGCCAACAATATCTTGCTGCGATGGAATTCGGGTGACGAACGCCTTTTGTGATGAGCGAGAGCTCCAAAAGGAGCTTTCCTTGATACTAAGAAGCGGCTGAAACACCAAGGTATCAAGGTACGTCATTTGGCCGCCTTTGACCTCAAAGGTACCGGCGGAATGTCCCACAGGCATGGAGATCCAAGAGCTCATGTCACCATTAGTAAAAAAACTAAATAACGATGAAATCATGTAGCGACCGGCTGGCATCCGCCCGAGATAGACTTGGCTATCAATCATGCCTTGCGACGAAGGAGCCAATGAAAACACATCGGGCTCCCAATCAACCTTGTCCTCATCGACAACTTTGCCACCTGGTTGCTTTTGCGCTTTTTCAACTGCAGCGGCTTTCAGCTCGGCCATGTTATCTAAGCGCACGGCAATGACTTCCGTCCAATTACGGTGAAACTGACCTAACTGACCGGCGTTATTGACGACCTGCACAGCAACAACGCCTTCATTCTCCAGCAAAGGCTGTTGATCATTGATGTGAGTGCTCTTAATCGGAGTGGCGCAGCCGCTGACAAGCCCTAATACGGCGAGAAAAAATAAGTACTTCAAAGCGTAACTATCCTGTTTGCGAGATAGACTGACTGATTCGTTATTAAGGTCATTCAGACGAAACTCTATCCTGTTCCAATAGTAACTAGTTATGGCCTGCTAATAGGCTGCCGTTAACTGTAATTCGATTCACACTGTGGCCGCAACACCAGCTCATGAACATGTGCCTTAGTACTCAAATGCGGCACAATGGCCTCTGCCACTTGTGCTGGCGACAAGTACTCCGGTCGTTGCTGGCTACGGAAATCGGTATCCACCCCACCCGGGTAAACTGACAACATTTGAACGCCCTGAGGCTGCAACTCTTTGCGCATGACCTTGCAATAAGCATCGAGCGCCGCTTTCGAAGCGGTATAACCGGCCAAATTGGGATTCGCGAATAAACACACGGTCGACAACACATTGACTATCATGCCACTAGCGCGCGCGAGCATATCAGGCACCACAGCTCGCATCATCGCAATCGGCGCATGGCAGTTAATGGTCAGCATCCAGTCTAATTCTTGCTTCGGCAATTCATGACCCGCTCCTCTGGCATGATTTAAACCAGCGCAGTTAATCAATACATCAACCGCTCCGCGTTCTTGGGCGCTGCTGGCAAACTCAGCGATGGCATCGAAGTCGCTCAAACAAAACGCACGGACAAGATGGCGCTCAGGGTGCGCTAGTTGATCCAACGTTTGTTGCAGCTTTTCAGGATTACGGCCACACAAGCTCAATTGATGGCCAGCGGCGTCAAGTGCCACAGCAAGGGCTCGGCCGATGCCAGATGAAGCACCGGTCAGTAAGATATGCATTGGAAATTCTCAAGGGTTTAACTGTTAACGACCACCTTAACAAAGTCGCTGTGACAAAAACATGAGCAACGCCATGCTCAGCAGCACTCTTGCTCAATCTGATATAACAAAGCTTCTGCCTCGCTATCGCCACACGCTTCGAAGTATTCATACAATGGATTGAGCTGGTTACCGATAAAGTGCAGGTTGTCAGAGCCAACTGAATGCTGCTCTTTGAACTTCATTTCAAAGTACTGGCCCCACGTCCCTCCGCCTTTCTTTTGCGACAAATTCAATTTCAGCATTTCGATGAGCTTATCTGCGTTTGCGTCACATTCGATACCGCAAAATGAAATGTAACGATCCGTTGTTTGATCTGGTGGTGTCACAACAGGTGCCCTCTACATAGTGACGTTAGCCGTAGTGACACGCAGCAAACCATGGGCCACTTATAAGCCACTGAAATACTGTCATTTAACAAATGATTAACTTGTTGTTTTTGTAAGTTTTGTTAGTAAACCAACAAGCGGAGAAATCCCGGCGAGCTACCTGCTACGTCCTGTAATCGCGCCCTCCGCCCTTCGGGTGCCAGCCTAAGGGCTATTAATCATCTCAACAGAGATATGACTCACATGGAGGCCGACCAGGTGCGTTCACAAAGCAACGCTTTGTGCACCTGTGGAGCGCTAGCAGCTTAGCTGCGACGCTGGGAGCCTGCGGCGCGCTGTCGTTAAGCAGAGTGATAGGTTAG
>NZ_NGNS01000027.1 GCF_002165625.1 Neiella marina | reverse complement strand
TTCATAGAGAAACGCCCTAGGCCGTCAAGGCCTAGGGCGGTGAAAATATCCAAGACCCGTTATCCGGTAAACCGCAATGCCGCTCCTCTTAAGTGAACAGCATTGCCGCTAAACGGGGCTTTTTTATTGCCTGCGATTAGGCGCCAAGGTTGTCTCGCAACGATTGGTACCGCTCTTTGACGTTGTCGCCAAATAGCGGATCGGACTTGCGGGCCAACTCTTTTAGGGAATCAACGTCTTCAATACCCTCATATGGTAATAAGGCGAGGATCGCTTGCCAGTCGCTGTCTGTTAGCTCGTCACGCAACGCTGGAAGAATATGGTCTTCCTCGTAATTGAGGTGGCTGGTCTGGACGTCTAAAAACTCAGCCAGAATATCGATGTACTGCTGTTGTGGCACCACCGCATCCATCAAAATCATTTCCGTCATGTCACATAACTGCTCTGTCAGCGCAGAAATTTTGATGTGTTGCTCGGCGAGCTTGTGAACCCCATCAGCCACTTTCTCGCCTTTTTTCTGCTCAAGATAGTAGTTGTAAATGATGTCTTCACAAGGGTGATGATGCTTATCAGCGTATTCGTGGAGGTACTCGACAATATCTTTAATCAGATCGTAACGAATATCTTTTTCTTGCCGCAAGTCTTCCAGTTTTGCATTGAGGAACTTCAGCAGCATCGTCATATTGACGTGCTCCTTGTGGATGATATCTAAGATCATGCATTTCTCTCCCGCCAATCATTGGCTTCAACGCGCAGTCAGGCTACGACGATGAGTTGTAGGTCTGGTGGTTATTATATTTAGGGTAGTAACTATGCTGAATGAGCCAGCTCAAGTTTGCATAAAATTACGTCAATCACCGCTAATGTCAATCGATCTGCCAGTTCACTGGAGCGATTTGTTGTTCCATAAGCCACCGATTTGCTTGAGAAAAGCAGCCAGAACCTACAAACGAGGCAAAGTCTTTGCCGGCCCGATTTGCACCCAAAGGACTCGGGTGAGAAGTTTTGATCACTGCATGCTTATTGACATCAATCTGTTCACAGACGCCATGAGCAAAACGGCCCCAGCTCAGGAATACAACATGGTCACAACGATCATTAATGGCTTGCAGTGCGGCATTGGTAAATTGTTCCCACCCCTTTTTCTGATGGCCTCCAGCGGCGCCATCGGGTACCGTCAAGACGCTGTTTAATAACAGTACACCGCGCTTGGCCCAAGCTTCTAAGCAACCGTGGTTGGGCGCAGTGATCCCCAAATCACGATTCAGTTCTTTAAAGATATTCTTTAACGATGGCGGCTGGTCAACTCCCGCAGGCACCGAAAAGGACAAGCCATGGGCCTGACCCGGGCCGTGATAAGGGTCCTGACCGATGATAACGACCTTGACTTGCTCCAGCGGCGTCCATTCAAACGCCTTGAAGATATTGTCGCTGGCGGGATAGATAACCTGCCCTTGCTGCTTCTGTTCACGCAGAAACTGACTCAAGACTTTCATGTAGTCTTGCTCTAGCTGCTCAGCAAAAAATGTTTTCCAATAGCCAGTTACCTGATCAATGGCACTCACGGTGACGTTCCTCTTAAATAAACTGCGGCAAGCTTATCACTAATCAATAGATAAGCGTGAAGCATTGAAAAAGCGATTGCGAAGCGTTCAACCTAGCGGTAGTCTCAACGCCAGATTCACAACTACTACGCGCGAAAATTATGGATAAAACAACCCGCCTTATCCCCGCTCGCAAACGCATCGCTCTGGTCGCTCATGACCACATGAAAGCGGCGTTGCTTGAGTGGGTCAGCAGCAGAAAAGAACAATTAATCAAACACCAATTATTTGGCACCGGCACCACCGGTACTCTGGTAGCGAAAGCCACCGGTATCGATGTGACATGTATGCTTAGTGGCCCAATGGGTGGTGACCAACAACTCGGAGCCCTCATCGCAGAAGGCGAAGTCGACATGATGATTTTCTTCTGGGATCCGCTAGATGCGGTACCTCATGACCCAGATGTCAAAGCTTTACTGCGTTTGGCCGCGGTATGGAACATCCCTGTCGCGTGTAATTCAGCATCAGCAGATTTCCTGATGGAATCGCCACTGTTGGAGCAGGAATACCCGACCACAGTTCCAGATTACAGCAGCTATCTACAATCTCGAACTTAGATCAGTTAAGGTCAACACAAAACCGATAATAAATGAGCATAGCGTTCGCCACCGTAGCGAACCGAAATAATCAGCTTGCCGCAACATGTAATCTGTCTATTTCACGCTATGCTCAACATGTAATTACTTGAAAACAAAGGTTGTGCTGAATGATTGTGAACCCACTGTCGAGCCAGTATCTTGGCTTTTCCATCGCCAGCCCTATTGTGGTTGCCGCTTGTCCGTTATCTGCAAAAATTGAAAATATTGAAGCCATGCAAGAGGCTGGTGCCGGCGCAGTGGTATTGTTTTCATTATTCGAAGAATCTCGCATCAACAATGGTGAGCCCGATTCCCAATATCGTGTTGATCGTGACAGCTACCTTAAGTTAGTCGAACAAGCCAGCGACCTTAATATTCCAATCATTGCCAGTCTCAATGGCACCAACCTCGATCACCTCAGTCAGATGACCATGGCAGTGATGGAGGCCGGCGCCCATGCGGTGGAATACAACCCGTATCACCTGCCGATTAACCTAATGCGCAGTGGCCGTGACATCGAAGATGAGTTGGTCGAAATTGCCACCGAAATGCGAGCCATTTGTCAGCGCCCGATGGCCATGAAGTTGATGCCAACACTGAGCTCACCTGGGTATTTGGCAATGGTGCTTGATTCAACAGGTATTGATGGCTTGGTGATGTTCAATCGCCTCTATCTCCCCCAGGTCGATACCGACAGCATGGAGCTATCACGCCACGTTCATTTATCGCACAAAGAAGACAGTGCTTGGGGCATTCACTGGGCATCCTTGCTGCACGGCAAAATGAATGGTTCCATCATAGGTAACAGTGGCGTTGAGCACGCAGAACAAGTGCTGCAATACCTGTTGTCTGGGGCTAATGCGGTACAAGTAGCCTCTTGTTTGATTCGCAATGGCATCGACTACATTACAACCTTGAATCGCGGTCTGAAAGACTGGATGGAGCATCATGAATGCGATGACATTCCAAGCATCATTGGTTTACTCAGCGAACAGCGACAAGCCGATAGTGCGGCTCAAGACAGGGTGCAGTACATGAAAAGCCTGCACAACTTCCACAGCCCCTACTTCAAGTAGCAACCATTTTCAGGCAATAAAAAAGCTGGCTTTAGCCAGCTTTTTTTATTGCTCTTCAATTCGCTTAACGGCCAAACATTCGGCTTAAGGTGCCGTCTTTAAGAAAGAACTGATGATGCAATGCCGCCAAAATATGCAGCACAATTGCGATGATCAATAGGTTGCCAGCAATCTCATGGACTTGATGAGCAATACCACCAAGGGTCTCTAATTTCTCCGCGGCACCAGGAATCTCAAACAAGCCAAAAAATGGAATGCTGTGTCCACCCGAGTATGACATGGTCAGGCCACTCAGCGGCATCAGAACCATGGCCAAATACAGCAGATGATGACCCCACTGCGCCATAGTTTTCTGCATTTCACTGCCAAGTGGCGCCGGTTTACCGAATTTCTTCACAACAATGAATCTGGCGATAATCAAGCCCGCCAACAGTAATCCCAGCGACTTGTGCCAAAAATACAATTCAAACTTTTCAGGACTGCGCGGCATTTGATCCGCATACAAAATAATGGCAATAGCAGCAATGATGGCAACAGCCATTAAACCGTGCATGGCTTTCACCGCAGGGTGAAACTTATCCGTTTGGGTCATGGTAATGGTCCTAAGTAGTGTATTTTACGCCAATTCGAGCGACCGGCTTATCATCTAAGGGAGTCTACAAAGATAAGTCGCCATATCAACTACATCTCATTGATAATTACAAAATATTACATATCCCTGATCTCGATCGATGACGCGGTGACCAATCATTGATCAATGCGTCAATTGATTGGTGCCAATCACCATTGAGGTTAAACAAGTTATTGGAATATTTAACCAAATAGTCATTTCAAAACCAGCTCAAGTAATCAAACTGTCACACTTTACTGTCATGTTTCGCCCTTTGATAATAGTCAAGAGCATTTCCCATGAGCCAACGTCACCCGCTGTATGACGAACTTACCAGTGTCATTGTCGAGCAAAAAATAACCTCGCTGTTTCAGCCTCTGGTACATCTTCGACGTGGTTCTGTAATTGGCTATGAAGCGCTGAGCCGCGGGCCATCTGATAGTCCTCTTCATTCGCCCGCGGCACTATTCGATGTCGCTCAACAAACCCAACGACTATCAAAACTAGATCTACTTTGTCGTCTATGCGCTATTCGCCGGTTTGTTGAATTCGATACTCAAGCGCTGCTGTTCATCAATGTCAGCCCAGTCACGTTGTTATCAGAAGACCATCCCAGAGGCCGGACTTTAGAACTGCTCGATCAGTATGGCTTACGACCAGAGCAAGTGGTTATCGAATTATCAGAACAGCATCGTGTTGACTGCCCGAAGACCCTTAGACAAGCCGTTGAGCATTATAGAAAATTGGGTTTTCTAATCGCGATTGATGACCTTGGCGCCGGCTTTTCGGGGCTCAAACTATGGTCCGAATTGCGACCCGACATCATTAAAATCGACCGCTATTTTGTCAGCCAAATTCACTCGGACCCACTGAAAAAAGAATTTGTCCGAAGCATTGTTTCTCTCGCTCAAACGACTGGTTCGAAGGTGGTGGCAGAAGGCATCGAAACTGACGAAGAGCTGATCCAGGTACAAGAGCTGGGTATTGATTATGGCCAAGGCTACTTGCTGGGTCATCCGCAGCCAGAAGTAGGATTAGAGCCGGTTGGTGTTTATAAGATTCGCAATGAACGCAGTGCCTCGTTGCAAAACCTCAGCGATACCGCCAACCAGTTACTCTCCCCCGCTCTAGCGGTGTCACATGATGTGCAGGTAGGTCAGGTCGTTGATCGTTTCCTTCGCGACCCAAGCTTACAGTCGATTGCGGTAACAGAAGGTAAAGTGCCAGCAGGGATCGTTCAGCGCGCAACGTTGTTAGAGCTATTCTCCACCCCTTATGGCCGTTCGTTAAACGAACGCCGGCCAATTTCGCAAGTGATGCAATTGAACCCTGTGGTCGTGGAGGCCGATACACCGTTAGAAGTAGTCAGCCGAACCGTAACCGATGAAGAGAGTTTTGACGTCCGTACTCATTTCATTATCACCGCTTCTGGGCAATACAAAGGGTTAGGCTCGGTTCGCAGCTTGTTGCGCCGAATTACCGAATCACGCCTGCAGAGCGCTCGCTATGCCAACCCGTTGACTATGCTGCCAGGCAATGTACCAATTTATCGAGAAGTAGAGCGATTGCTGCACAAACCAAAAGAATTCACGTTTGCTTACCTCGATCTAAACAACTTTAAGCCCTACAACGATGTTTATGGCTATGGCAGAGGCGATATGGTCATCCAACTTGTTGCTGAGCTACTGAAAAGTCACGCCGCAGGCCCTGGTAATTTCGTTGGTCATGTTGGCGGCGATGACTTTGTGGCTATTATGACAACTGATAACTGGCAACAACGTTGCGAACTCATACTGCAAGATTTTGATGCCCGCATCAGCCACTATTACGAGCAAGCCGATGTTGAACAAGGTGGAGTCTATGCCCGCACGCGAAGCGGTAAAGAGCAGTTTTTTCCACTCCTTGGTTTAGCAATTGGCGCCGTACAACCTGATTTGCTGGGCTGCCATTCTCACCATGAAATTGCTGCCTTAGCGGCAGATGCGAAGAAAGAAGCCAAACGCAGCGCCACCAGCTCATTATTCATATCGCGCCGAAGAATCCCCAACCAAGGCTATGCGCCAACACCGCCTTTGCAAGCAGTAGAAAACGGCTAAACAACAATACCGGCGCAGCGATATTAGGCACATATATAGTAGGGCTTTGTTGCCTCAAAATACTAATAGATGTGGCCTATGTATTGCTTTCGCTAAATCAATTGGCCGTTTTTCAAAATGATGCGCATACTGGGATCATGTTGCTCAGGGAGATAAAACTATGCCTCATAAACATCAAGTTCGCGACATCATGCAAAAGCAATATCCACACATTGAAGTGGGATCGCCACTAACCAACACAGTGGACCTATTACGCGAATTCGGTATTACGGGGACCCCCGTGGTCAATGCCAGACATCAGCTCAAAGGCTTTGTTTCTGAGCAGGACTGTATTCGCATGCTAATCAGCGCGTCATACTTTTGCGACACAACGCTAAAAGTAGAAGACGTAATGAGTCACGAGCCGCTATCGGTTACCCCAGAAATGGGATTAGTCGATCTGGCTCAGCAAATGGTCAAGGCCAAGCCGAAAATCTATCCAGTCGTCGAAGATGATCGGGTGATTGGTGTCGTCAGCCGGTCCGATGTTATGGCCGCTTTAGCAACCGCGCTGAAGTCCTGCGTACCAGTGTGATATGAAGTTGTGGTTAGAACTTTAGCATCAGGCTGGCAACGGCCTGGTGTTGATTAAAGTCACTGCCGCCCAGTTGGCTGATCCATTCCAAGCGCGTGACCAGCGCATCGGACATCGGAAATTCCGCACCCAAGCCAAGTAGATAACTAATTTGGCTTTCGCCATCAGCACAAAGGGTCAAGCCGTTACCCCACGGCGTGCATGCATCATCTTCCTGCTGCTGTACTTTACTTTTATCATAGTCATCATACTGAATTCCTAAACGATAAAAGGCAGCAAATTCAGAATAGTATGCAAATCCAAGCAAGCTCGCGGAGACATTGTAGTTGTGATCAATGGCAACGCTCGGGGTGCTGTCTTTGACGCCATCAACATCAGCATATTTGCCCGACGCCAATTCTAACGCCCAAACGGTATCAAAACGATAGCCACCATAGACGTACCAGTTGGCTTGCCATTCTTGGTCGACATGATCGGCATCCATTTGACCATAACCAACACCCGCACCAACATAAAACGGCGACGTTAACGGCGGATTTACCAGCTCCCAGCTGGAAGCAAACGCTGAAGAATGCAGCATAAGCAAACAAACCGCACTTGTTCTTAACATAAATCCACCTACCGTTGACAACAAACACCCTCACTTTACCGCATTTCGACAAAAACGGCGCAATCAAGTTTTTCTAGCACATTTGTGCAAAAAGTGCTTGCTTGCTATTGAATAAATCAAGTACTATTCGCGCCGCGCTGAAGAGCGTGACTTGCAGGAGTGGCGGAATTGGTAGACGCGCTAGCTTCAGGTGTTAGTGACCTAACGGTCGTGGGAGTTCAAGTCTCCCCTTCTGCACCAAATTTTGAAGGCTCGTAACCCATTGGGTTACGAGCCTTTTTCGTTTTGCCGACTATTTATTGACCTGCCTCCATTGATCATTGCTCCGGATTAGCGATACTTGGGCCATATGACCAATATTAGTATCGATGAAATGGAACAATTTCTGGCGCAATTGCCCAAGGTTGAACTGCACCTTCATATCGAGGGTACACTCGAACCAGAAATGATGTTCGCTCTCGCTGAGCGCAACGGCGTGAAGCTGTCTTATCCGGATCCGGAAGCACTCCGTCGTGCCTACCAGTTCGATAATTTGCAATCCTTCCTTGACCTCTACTACCAAGGCACTTCAGTACTGAAGACCAGCCAAGATTTTTATGATCTAGCGATGGCATATTTCAGCCGCTGCGACCAAGAGCATGTGCTGCATTACGAGATCATGTTTGATCCTCAGGCTCATCTCAGCCGCGGCGTGGCAATGAATACCATCATGGAAGGATTAACCGGTGCGATGGAGGATGCGCAACGGAAATACGGCGCTAGCAGTGGCCTGATTCTGTCGCTACTCAGGCACTTACCTGAGCAAGATGGTATCGACGCACTGCTACAAGCAAAGCCATGGCAGCACAAGATCCTTGCTATTGGTCTTGATTCCAGCGAGAAAGGGAATCCCCCTGGACGTTTCCGCAAGGCATTTGATATTGCGGATGATTATGGCTGGCATCGCGTTGCTCATGCTGGTGAGGAAGGTCCTGCAAGTTATATTTGGGAGGCCATCCGCGAACTCCACGTTCGCCGAGTCGACCATGGCGTCCGTTGCAGTGATGACACTAAGCTGATGAGCTATCTCAAACAGTACCAAGTGCCGCTGACCGTATGCCCACTATCCAACGTACGCTTGGGGGTTTACTCCGATCTGCGTCAGCACAACTTGAAGATGTTATTAGAGAAAGGCTTGTGCGTTACTATTAATAGTGATGATCCGGCATACTTTGGCGGCTACATGACGGCGAACATGCTAGCCGTACAGCGCGCATTCAACCTCACCGAATCGCAATGGCTGCAGCTGACCGCCAATGCCATTAACGCTAGCTTTGCTCCTGTCGAACGAAAACAGGCGCTGAAACAGCGCCTGACAGCAGCGGTGGTGAATTATCACCTAGGGCCGACGTCGGCGGCCGCCGGAGTTTAGCGGCTAACCGGCAAATCGCGGTTCAACCAATCCTGCGACATCAACATCAACGGAAAAAATTGAACCGGACAGTGGGTACTGCTCAGCTTCTTCCTCAGAGCCTGCTTTAGTGGTGGTGATATAAAGTGTTCTCAAATCGCTGCCACCAAAAGCAACCATGGTTGGGTTTTGCGCTGGCACAGCAATGGTGTTGATAATCTGGCCCTGCGGGTTAATTTGAACCACCCGGCCGCCACCGTATAGCGCCGACCAATAATTGCCTTCACTATCTACTGCTGCGCCATCTGGCCGGCCCCAGCCTTTTGGAAACTCAGCAAAAATTCGTTCATTGCTGACCGCTCCGGTGGCGACATCGTAATCACAGGCAAACACGGTATGACGGGGCGTATCAGAATAATACAAAGTGGTGCCATCGGGGCTAAACGCGACACCGTTGGAGGTCCAATTATTGCCGACCAGTTGCTTAACTTCAGCTCCGTCTAAACTATAGAAATGGCCGCTATAATCATCTTTTTTCGGGTTTAGAGTTCCGGCAATAAAGCGGCCTGCGGGGTCACATCGACCATCATTGAAGCGCTGCCAAGGTTTATCTGCCTCGGGATCCGCAATGGCTTCTATGCCACCATCCATACTAGCTATTTTGACGAAGCCAGAACGCAAAGCGGCAACGAAACCGCCCGATTGAGCTAACGCAAAACAACCGATTTCTTCATCCAGCTGCAATACGTTGTTTGAGCCCGTTGCTGGATCAAACTGATTCAACCGAAAATTGTCGATATCAACCCAATACAGTGTCTGTGTTAGTTCATCCCAACGCGGGCACTCACCCAGCTTGGCATCGATTTTCAGTGCGGTTTTAACTAACCCCATTGTTCAGTCCCTTTGTTATCCTTGATCTAACTGATAGTTATTAAGCGCCGCCACTATAACACTCTGTCGAAAGTCTGCATCAATCCAATGACTCAGCTTGCTCTCCCGCCTCAACACGGCAGGCCAATTGAGCCATTCGTTTAGTCATGCCATTGAGTAACAATTGATGCCAAGGCGCATAGAAATACCAGTAGGCCAAGCCCCAAAAACCTGCGGGGTGCCAAAGCAGCTCAATCGTCAGCCGGCAACGATTATCTGACAGTGGCGTCACCGTCAATTGCATACCGCCGCCACCTGGCGCCTTCATCCCAAACTTCATCACTAAGCGGCGATTCTGCTGCACCGACAGGATTCGCCACGAATCAACTCGTTCTCCGACGGTCAGCTGACTACTATCAGTGCGACCATGATTACGCCCAGGGCCCCCAATGGCCCAATCCATCCACTCTCTCATGGCCCATAAAACATCAAGGTAAAAGTAACGATGCTTACCGCCCAGCAGATTAATCACTTGCCATACGGATTCAGGGCTGGCATCGACATCAATAGCATGATTGGCATTCTTGGCATAAAAGCCATGCAAAGGGGAAAAATTACGAAAAGTAGGGACGCCGTCTTGCCACTGATCGGGGTAATGCGCAACTTGCTCGTCTTGCAGGACTTGCTCAACAGCACGCTCCAACGATGTCAGCTGCTGCGGGATGAGTTCCCGTAGCGGCTCAGGATTGGCTTGCAACTTTTCACCTAAGCCAGCCACCAGCGCACGAGCTAACGACTTTGGCACCGAAGTAACAATACCCAGCACTGAAGCAGCCAGCCAAATCGGTAACCCCGGAATACCGACGACTTTACAACGTCGCCCCAAACAATGCGCCACTCGCTGCATCATCTCGCGATAACTCATCCACTCGGGGCCTGCAGCGTCGTAACACTTTCCCTCGGACTCAGGCTTTTGCGCCAGCATAGCCAAATAAACAATGAGATCTTGAATAGCAATAGGCGGCACTTGGGTTGCGATTGAGGCTGGGGCAAACACTAGCGGTAAGTGACCAACCATATCACGCATCACTTCAAAGGCCGCAGAACCCGGAGCGATGACAATCCCTGCCCGAACTTCCGTCACTGGCACACTGGCAGAAGCCAGAACCTGACCAGTGGCGACTCGAGCCTGCATGTGTTCTGAAGCGGGCTGAGATGAAACCAGGCTACCCATATAAATAATCCGTTTCACCTCGGCGATTTCTGCCGCTGCGATCAGGTTTTTAGCAGCTCTAACTTCCCGTTCACTGTGATGCTCGCCATCGGACATGCCATGCATCAAATAATAAATGAGCTCGATATCATCGAGCGCGCCAGCAAGCGATTCGGGCTCTAGCAAATTAATGGTAAAGCGTCGGCAGCCCAACTCTGGCCAAGGTATCGGCTTATTCGCATCGCGCGACGAAACGCTGACTTGATGACCCGAACGGATTAGCTCAGGTACTAGTTTACGACCAATGGTGCCGAACGCGCCGACGACAAGTACCTTCATAACTTTATATCCGCCTGTAATTTATTTTCAGCATTATGACCCAAGTCACTAACAAAGATATCCAATTCTTGCTAAAGCAGATTTTCACTGACAATATGCCTAATGCTGTGACGATAATAGGAATTCTTTCACCGTGTCGAACGATAAGCTGCTCCGTAACACAGAGACCAACAACATTGAGTTGCATATGCAATTGTCTCGTTTGCAGCAAGCAAATTTAGATGAAGTCATCGTTACTCTCGGTAAATCTAAGTATGCTTCATGCTTATTCGAACCTGCCCACCTGCATCAGCTGCTGACCAAAGCACAACAGAAACCGAACGATCCTGCCATTGTCATCATAGGCCAATCTTCCGATGCTGAGCTGACCATTGAAATCGAAGGCGGCGGCCTTTCAGCCGTTGCCGAACTTAAACCTGCCGCAGGTGGCAAGGGTTTGAGTCACGAAGATGTCGTCCGAATCATAGCCAAAGCCGGCATTAAACATGGTCTCAACCCAAAAGCCGTTGATATCCTTAGCCAACATTCTAAACCGCAAACCAAAGGCGCGCGTAAAATTCGCTGCACCATCGCCAAAGCAACCATGCCTGTTTACGGCAAAGATGGCCGATTAGAGCAATTAACACCGACCTTGAAAGACCGCGT
Source organism: Neiella marina (assembly GCF_002165625.1). Taxonomy (GTDB): domain Bacteria; phylum Pseudomonadota; class Gammaproteobacteria; order Enterobacterales; family Neiellaceae; genus Neiella; species Neiella marina. Next base: position 46,716 of record NZ_NGNS01000027.1, on the reverse strand, counting down.
TCTGCGGCCACAAGCCGCTGGCAGTGGCAAGGTCGACCCAAGAGATTTTGGCGCCATTATTTCTGTCGATGCCGGAGCACCGCTAATGCGAAGAGTGCCTGCCATTCTTGGTAAGGACGGCATATCAGTCACCGGTGCAATCTTGCCGTCACCGCCTGTCAAACAAATTGAATTAAAAGCCGAAGAAGGCTCTGAGCTCAAAGAGGGCGACGAGAATATGTTGGTGGCCAACCGGCTTGGTATTCCGGTATTGACCGACACCGGCATGAAAGTGGTCGATACACTGGAAGTTGAAGCAGTCGATAACCGCTCAGGCCATATCGAATATCGTGGCAGCGTTGTGGTCAAACACAACGTTGCAGAGAGCATGCGCATTACCGTTGGTGGTGACGTATTGGTGATGGGGAATGTTGAAGGCTGCGTGATTGAAGCTGAAGGTGACATCACCATTGAAGGCGGCGCTTACGGCCATATTAGCAGCGATCATCAATACAATTGCCAAATCAAAGCCAAAGGCGATGTGGTCGCCGCCATGGCGCAGAATGTTCTCATCGAAGCGGGCAAGAACATTCATGTCAAAAAACAAGTATTGCATTGCCATCTAGATTGCAATGAGAGTGCCCATATCGGCTTACAAGATCCGCCGGAAGGCACCTTAATTGGCGGCCGCACATTAGTCGGAAAAGGTCTTTTTTGCGGTGAACTCGGTGCGCCAGCAGGCGTACCTACCATTGTCGATTTATCCAATCAGTATCAAGTCTCACTCAATGAGCTTGACTACGCGCGCCAGCAACTGGCAGATGAGCAAGAAGCATTAGCCGAGCTTGCCAAAGAAATGGCACACATCAAAGAACAACAACAAAGCGCTGAAATGCAAGTGCAACTTGAAATGTGTCAGAGCTTCTTCAAAGACCAGAAACAACTGGTCGAAGCCAGAGAATTCGATGTGCAAGTAGCACAAAGCAAACTTGCAAGAACCAATGAATCGGTCGAAGTGATTGTCAGCAAGAATGCCTTTAGCCGACTCGAATTCTCTCTCGGTGATCAGTGGGCGCTATCAACATCACGCGATTACGGTCCTAGCAAGGTATTCTACCAAGGCAATAGTCTGCAGTTAGAGCCATTCAACCGCAGCTAATCTGGCCAACTTAAAAACAGGCACGCTCTTTGCTTTTTACTCGGCATATTGTCAATTGAATGGCGAATGTCCCATGAAAGCTTTGAGTTACGAGTCTTCGATTAGCCGTGGAAGCATCCACCGAGCACTGTTAGTTGCCTTTGTCATTAGTGCAATCTTGTTGTTTATTCCCGAACCTATGTTGGTCAAGCTCAACCTCGCGGGCGTTATGAACAGTTATGGCGCAGGCGTGTCACTGGTCTATTTGGGTGTTCTGAGTTATTTCGCCGTTCAAGCGATCTCATTGATTTGGGAGGCCGTGAGCGAGCGCTGGCATTGGAATCACAGTCAAGCTCTTGCCCGAGCCAAAGCGTTAGCGTTTGATAATGAAGAACGAGCCATTCTGCGGGAGTTCTTTCTACAGCGTAAATCGTCATTGATTTTGCCAACAGAGCAGGAAGCCGTTCAACGCTTAACCAATGCCCATATTTTACAAGCCATTGAAAGTAATGAAATCCTGCAAGAAGGACTACAGCGTTACGCTATCGCGAGCAGTGCCCGTCAATTTATTACCAGCAACAATCTTCGGCTACCTGTCAATGAATTGACTGATGATGACATCCGCTACTTTAAGGCCGCCCGTCCCGAATACATCAAAGAACAATTGAAACGTCAGTGGCGTGAGCAACTAAAGGCGCAAAGACGACAAGCGGCCTAATCTGCTACAATCCGCTCCGGTCTTAGCCGGAGCGTTTTCATGTCCTTTTCTCTTGTCGATGCCAGCCAAGTGCTGGAGCGCAATCTTTCTGTTTTTCAAGATCTCAAATGCCTGTTGGTTAATAATCCTGGCGATCAGTTGGCCTCAGCACTGCAATCAGTGGGCGCCACAAGCTACAGTTTCAGCTACCACTTCGGCTTCCATCAGCAGCACAGCCAACAGCTACCCGCCAACCAATGCCACTATGGCACAGAGGTTCCCGAGCAATGGGGCCAGTTTGATGCCGTTATCCTTTATTGGCCAAAAGAGAAACCGCTCGCGACTTTGTTGCTCGAGCAGCTATTGCAATGCTGTCATGATAGCTCGGTAATTTATTGTGTAGGGGGTAACAAAGAAGGCATCAAGAGCGCAGCATCGGTCGCCAAAAAAATTGGCATGCGCAGTAATAAACTCGATGCGGCAAGACATTGCAGCCTCTACGCCCTACCGGTTGCGTCCTTGCAACACAAACCGACTAGCAAGCCACTAACAAGCTATGAAAAGCGCTTTACCATCGAATGGCGCGATCAAACCATTGAACTGGTGACCTTACCCGGTGTGTTTAGTGCTGAACACCTTGACGCCGGTACCGAGCTATTGATTGCTGATCTGCCCGATGATCTCGGTACCAAAACTGTCGATTTTGGCTGCGGCTGTGGTGTCGTATCCGCCATCCTTGCCAGTCAAAATAGACAGCGCCAAGTTTACTCCGTCGATGTTAATGCCTTTGCGTTGTTGGCAACACAACGGACGCTGGCTGCCAATCAACTAACTGCGACGGTTTATCCGGTCACCGGTGTCGAAGACATCAGCCAGCAACAGCTCAGCGCGATTGTCACCAACCCGCCTTTTCACCAAGGCGTTAAAACCCACTACCACGTCACTGAAAACCTAATTGCCAAAGCACCTAGGCTGCTGTCCGCAACCGGTCAGTTAGTGTTGGTTGCGAATCGCTTTTTGCAGTATCCCGATTTGCTTGAAAAGGCCTTCAAAACCACTAGTCGGCGATCTGAAACCAGCAAGTTTGTCGTATATCAAAGCAGATCCTGTTAAGCTCGGCGATGTTTCTTTGGTGCTAGCAGCTCGTAACCCTCATGTTAACCAGCCCGCTTGCATTGAATGGATGGAAGTGGAATTAAAGCAGAGTTAACGTATTTCGTAGTGAGGCAGCAATGCGCGTACTGTTTCTGGCAAGTGAAGTAGATGGATTAATTAAAACTGGCGGCCTTGCCGATGTAGCTCGAGTGTTACCAATTGAGCTGCAAAACAAAGATGTCGATGTCGCGATAATGATTCCTTGCTATCCGCAAGTGAAAGCAATGCTGCATCCAGGCCAAGAAGCGCCTGTGCAAATGACCATGCAGCTGGGCTCGACCCACTACGTCTACCACGTCCACGAACTGTCGCCGTTTGGCGTACCTGTTTACGCAATTGATTTCCCCGGCTACTTTGATCGCGATAGACCATATGACGACGGTCATCATGCCTATGGTGATAACGGTGAGCGCTTTGCATTTTTCTCACTTGCGGCGATGCAAGCCGCGCAAATGCTTAATTTTCAGCCGGACATCTTGCATTGCAACGATTGGCACACCGCATTGGCTCCCTTCTTTCTCAAGTCGGTGCTCAAAGACAACTTGTTTTTCGCCAACACTCGGTCGGTGTTGACCATTCACAACGGTGCTTACCAAGGCAATTTCGATCTCAACACCATACATTTTGCTCATACCTTTTCTCACTTCACTGAAGAAGGTATGTACGACAGCTACAACATTATTAACTTTCTTAAGTGCGGCGTACTCTATGCTGATGCCATTAATGCGGTCAGCCCATCGTATGCCAAAGAGCTACTGTCGCCACTCGGCGGTCATTACATGTCGCACATTTTCCAGCGCCGAGAAGATGCCCTAACCGGTATTCTTAATGGTTGCGACTATGGCGAATGGAACAGTGAAACCGACCCTTACCTTACGGCACCGTACAGCGCTTCCGATCTTACCGGTAAAGCAGCATGTAAAGCCGATTTACAGCGTCAAATGGGCCTCCCGGAAGAAGCAGAGACGCCATTGTTTGCCATGGTCAGCCGATTTACTGATCAAAAAGGCTTCAGTTTGTTGGTGCCCGCGCTGGAGCGCTTTTTGGAAAGCTCTGAAGCACAAGTGGCAATTGTCGGCAGTGGCGAACAAGGTATTACCGATGCCCTTCAACATCTAGCCGACAAACATCCAGAACGAATGGGACTGTTCGTTGGTTATAGTGACGCTTTGAGCCATCAAGCTCAAGCTGGTGCTGATTTCTTCCTGATGCCGTCAATTTTTGAACCTTGTGGGCTCACTCAAATGTTCAGCCTAGCCTATGGCTCGCTGCCAATTGCAAGGGAAGTCGGCGGTCTGAAAGATACGGTTGTCGGCTATACCTCAGGCAATGAAAGCAATGCGAACGGCATCACTTTTATCGATCCGAATGGTGAGGGCATGTATTGGGCTCTAGAAAAAGCCGAACACCTTTACCGCGACGAACCAGAGCATTTCCGCGCCATCCAACAAAATGCCATGGCGACCCGTTTCTCGTGGCAAGAGGCAACCGACAAGTACTTAGCGATGTACTACAAGCTCCTCGCCTAAGGCCTTTACGTTGCCAGCCACAGGCGGTGACTCAATTGACCCAGTGCTGTGTTCTGGTGCTGGGTCAGCAAACAAGGATGTAAACTCAACTCGCCCTGCTCGACCCAGTAAACCGCATTCTGCTCAAAACATTTAGCTAGCCTGATTCCTTCATTCAGGTCGGCAAACACAAACCAACCAGCTTCTTGATGAGTCAAGTCAGGCGAACAGCCAATGATGCGTCGAAAGCGATGTTGCCGTTGTTCGAGTTCGGCTAACAACAAGTTATCAGCCAGCCGATTGGCTGCAGGCTCACAAAGCCGACCTAGCGGGTTGTGTGCCGTAACAATAAAACCACTAACGTGTTCCGGCAGTGTTTGCAGAACCCAAAACACAGTATCAGAGTAAAGTTGCCACGTTGTTTTCACATCATCATCCAGATTTTTTTAATTTTTTTTCGATCATTCGACATTTTAACTTGTAACGTTACATGTCCACTTTGGCTGCAATAACAACAGTCATCCAACAGCTTGCGAGAGTTTTTTTAACATTTCCCCATGCAAGACAACATAACTCGACTAATCTTGAATAAAATCAACGAGGCATGTGTTAAATCCACTTTAGGATCAGCACCACTCACAACTCTAGTTACGGAACCTTTGCCGATCTCCATGACTCAAAGATGACAGATTTGCCGCATAAGGCTCCACACGAATACAATAAGCTAGGTATCAATATGGAAACTCCAAGCATTCTCATCGTAGAAGACGAAACCGTTACTCGCACAACGTTGCGCCACTTGTTTGAAGCAGAAGGCTACCAAGTGGAAGAAGCGAGCGATGGCGAAGAAATGCACCAAAAACTGCTGGCGAACAAAGATGTCGATCTGGTGATCATGGACATTAACCTGCCAGGCAAAAATGGTTTGTTGCTGGCTCGCGAACTGCGTGAAGAGAAAGACATTGCCCTGATCTTCCTCACCGGCCGCGATAATGAAGTAGACAAGATACTTGGCCTCGAAATCGGTGCCGATGATTACATCACTAAGCCATTTAACCCTCGTGAGCTGACAATTCGTGCCCGCAATCTGCTGACCCGAACAATGTCAGATGACAAACCCGCGTCGGATGATGATGTTTCTGAGTACCGCTTTAATGGCTGGCGTTTAGACGTCAACAGCCGCAGTTTGAATTCCCCCAATGGTGATTCCTACAAACTGCCACGAAGTGAATACCGAGCGTTGGAAATGTTTATTCAGCATCCAGGCAAAATTTTGTCACGCGGCGATTTGCTAATGCGTATGACCGGCCGAGAGCTGCGCCCCAATGACCGTACGGTTGACGTGACCATCCGCCGCATTCGTAAGCACTTTGAGTCGGAGCCATCGTCAGCTGAAATTATTTCAACCATTCATGGTGAAGGCTATCGCTTCACAGGTGAGCTGGAGTGATATCTTCGGCACCAAAGCCGCGATAACAAAAAACCACCGCTTTCGTCGGTGGTTTTTTTGTGGTTGTCATTGTCGCTAGTACGATTCATCCATCGCCAGCAGTTGCTGCCGCAACTCATCAAGATCACTGCTATAAAAGCTCGCCATGCCTTCAACCCAGTCATCAATATTTTGCTTCCATGCCGGATGTTCCAGATCTTGAGCTTGGGCAGCAATTTTTTGTACCCGTCGCAGTCCAACAGAACCCGCAGCCCCTTTCACTTTGTGAGCCACCTCAGCGACCGCTTTATCGTCACCGGCAAGCAATTGATTGCGCATCGACTCAACATAGTCCGGCATCAGCTGAGCAAACATATCCGCGCTCTTTAAAAACAGCTCGGAGCCAAGGGTATCGTGCATCTGGGTAACAAAGTCGATTTCCAGAACCTGCTCTTCTTGATGACCAACGGGCTCTACTACCTTCACTTCCTGTTGCGCAGACTCTTCAATGCAGTCAAACGCCTTGCCCAATGCTAGGGTCAGCAAACCGACGTCAATCGGTTTACTCACTGCATCTTGCATACCACGCTTGATGTATTCTTGTTTGTCGCGAATGACATTGGCGGTTAGTGCAATACGCGGGGTATCACGCAAGCGAGGGTTCGGATCATTCATTAACTCTTCGGCAATATCAAAACCTGTCATATCCGGCAGCTGAATGTCCAAGAACAACACATCATAGTCGCCTTCACGCGCCATTCGCAGCGCATCCGTGCCATTCATGGCAACATCAACCGTACAGCCCAAGTTCTCCAGTACCGAGCGAGCAACCACAACATTGAGTTCAATATCTTCAACCAACAACGCATGCAATGCCGGTAATTCAATGTTTTCAGCTCCCGGCAATTGGTCTTCCGTCAACACAGGCAAACTCAAACTAACGGTAAAACGCGAACCTTTGCCGACTTTACTCGACACTTTAATTTCGCCACCCATGGCTTGAGTTAAGCGTTGGGATACCGACAGGCCAATACCGGTGCCAACGGCCTTAGTCTTGCCTTGATCCGATACTTGATAGTACATGGCAAAAATCTTATCGAGCTCTTCACTGGCAATCCCGACACCGGTATCCAGCACCGAAAAGTCAACGTCGACTTTGCCATGTTTAGCCGGGCGAATATCAATAGCCAACGCCACCTGACCTGTAGTGGTGAACTTGATGGCATTACCAAGCAGGTTCCACAGCACTTGTCGCAATCGCGTGCCATCAATCTCGACAACAGCAGGTAACTCTCCGTTCTGTTGATAGTCGAATGTCAGCTTCTTATCCCGACACATGAGCGTCGCCAACGCCCGAATGTCGGCTATCAACTCAGGCAAGTGTATTGGTACTGGGGCGACTTCTAGCTGCTGACGCTCCAATTTATCGAGGTCAATAATGTCATTAAAGATGTTCCCCAGAGTGACCGCGCTAAGGTAAATGGTGTTGATAAAGTCGTGCTGCTCTTCTGACAGCTCGGAATCGCGCATTATTCGACTCAAACCAACAATACCGTTGAGTGGTGTCCGAAGTTCATGGGAAATAGTCGAGATAAAGGTGGTTTTATCTCTTGCCGCTTGCTCCAACGCATTTGCTGCATGCTTGCGCTCGGTGATATCACGGCCAAAGCCGAACAAACCTTGAAGGTTTCCTCGGGCATCAGCAAATGGCACTTTACGAAATTCGAACAGCGCTTTGTGGCCATCGGGATAAGTCATCCACTGCTCATAGGTGAGTGACTCATGGTCGTCGAGCACCTTGCCATCAGTGATCCGCACTTGCTCGGCGATTTGCTCTTCGTACACATCCTCCGGCTTGAGGCCAATCAAGTCAGCTTCTTTCATGTTGACCAGTTGCTCATAGGCGACATTACAACCGGAATACACGCCCTCAGTGTTACGGTAGTAAATCAAATCCGGCGAGCTATCAATGAGACTGCGAAGCTGCACCGCGTTGTCACGCAATTTGATTTGGGTTTCTCGACGTTCCGCCACCTCACGTTGCAAATAACGAATCGCTTGTTGCTTTTGCGCTTCGGCATTGTGGCGTTCATCGATCTCTCGATTAAGCTCATCGACTTTGCGTTTTAGTTCCGCATTCAAGGCTTGTTGTTTGCGGTGGGCTTGAGCCAACTTGTCTCGAGACACGCCCAGTTGTTTAATCAAGTAGGTGAAAAATAGCGCCAGCCAGGGCGCAATAATAAGACCGAATAACACCGGCCGCAGGTAATCGATCCAGTGTAATTCGCCAACTACTATGCCTCGCAACACCACAGTAACCAGCATGGAAAACAAAATCTCGAATGCTGCGATCAACAGGCCGAAGCGAACGACCCCCAGCCGCATAGTCAATTCCAACACCCGATTGGCAAGTAATGGCATCAGCTGTCCTAGAAACAGAAAAACAAAAAGTATACCCAAGCAAGCATGGTAGAACTTGTCAGGAAACAGGCCGAAACAAGACTAACATGGCAAAACACATGAAGTCGCTCACAGTTCGTGATATAAAGTGTGCCCTTTTTTAATCGATTAAGATTTTTTGCGTTAGAGCGGCAAGCCGCACATAGGTTCAGTGGAGTCTTGAATGCCAAAAGTAATGCCTGACATTGCTCACCAAACAAACGCCAGTCTTGAAGGAACGTTAGATTGGGTCGGAATGAGTCAAATCGAAGTACCTTTGATGGTGCAAGCGGATGGAGAAGCACCGCGTCAGGTTGCCGCGAAAGTTGAAGCCATGGTCAATTTGGTACAGCCAAAAGCCAAGGGCATTCATATGTCTCGCCTTTACTTGTTGCTGGAGCAATTATCTAACGAATCGACATTGACGACAGCAACCCTGCGTCAGCTGCTGACCGACTTTATTGAAAGTCACGACGATTTGAGTGATCAAGGCCGGGTCCACTTTGCGTTCGACTATCACTTACAGCGTGCAAGCCTGATTAGCGGCAAAAAAGGCTGGAAAGCTTATCCGATCACGGTCGAAGGTCGGCTGAGTCAAACCGGTATTGAAATCGAGCTGCAAGTCACAGTGCCATATTCGTCAACCTGTCCATGCTCCGCAGCTCTGGCTCGGCAGCTTATCCAACAGGCGTTTAGCGAACAGTTTGGCAGCCAAGACAATGTTGACGCCGAGACAGTGCACCAATGGCTAGGCACCACGCAAGGTATCGTGGCAACACCTCACAGCCAGCGCAGTTTAGCGCAGGTCAAAGTGAAACTAACTGACGATGCCAGCGAATTACCAATATGCAGCCTCATCGATTGCATTGAAGATGCATTGAAAACCCCGGTGCAGGCCGCAGTAAAACGAGAAGATGAGCAAGAGTTTGCTCGTTTGAATGGCCAAAACCTGATGTTTTGTGAAGATGCGGCTCGCCGCTTGAAACATCATTTGAACCAATTTGCTGCTGCCACCGACTTTTGGCTGCGGGTTGATCACCTCGAAAGCTTGCATGCTCATGACGCTTCGGCGGTAACAGTCAAAGGTGTGGCTAACGGCTACGCCGCCTAAACATTCCCCTATACTCCATAGAGCGCTCAATGGGACCAACGTAAGTTGGCTAAACATTGGGCGTTTTTTGTATCTAATATCCGACTAAATTTTGACAAAAATTGCCACCCCGAATAATTATTCATCATATTGTAGCTAAATCGCATATTTAGTTATTTTTTTCATTGATCTATTCACAACAACAAGTGCTTTTGATCACATTTTTATTGACCCAGCTCAACTTTAAGATTAATTTGTCAGGTTCCCTCAAGGTCTATTTTTGCTCGTGAGCCGTAATAAAACCAACTTGAGCAATAATTGTCCAACAGAACAATAGAAGCTTGCTTAGCCAGCGAGGAGAAGTTAGATGAGTCTGTACGACCCAATGCTAACCAAAGACAACTGTGGCTTTGGTTTGATCGCCCAAATGGAAGGACAACCCAGCCACCGCTTGGTACGGACCGCCATTTCTGCGCTGGATCGTATGCAGCATCGCGGTGCGATTGCAGCAGATGGAAAAACAGGTGATGGTTGTGGCCTGCTAATGGCCAAACCGGAAACTTTCTTTAAAGCCGTTGCTGAAGAAAAAGGCTGGAATCTAAGCCGCCGCTTCGGCATTGGTATGCTGTTCCTCAATACCGATCCAGTCAAAGCGAGTCACTCGCGCACTGTCATTGCTGAAGAGTTGCAACGAGAAACCTTCGAAGTAGCAGGCTGGCGCGAAGTGCCAACCGATGTCGACATTCTCGGTGAAATTGCCCTGTCGACCTTACCTGCCATTGAGCAAGTGTTTATCAATGCCAACCCCGGCTGGCGCAAAGAAGATGTGGAGCGTCGTCTCTACATGGCCCGCCGCCGTATTGAAAAACGTTTAGCCGACGATGACCAGTTTTACGTTTGCAGCATGTCGAATCTGGTAACTGTCTATAAAGGCTTGATGATGCCAGTCGATCTGCCTAACTTTTACTTGGACTTGGCCGATCTGCGTTTACAAAGCTCAATCTGTTTGTTCCACCAGCGTTTCTCCACCAACACCTCGCCACGCTGGCCGTTGGCACAACCATTCCGCTATCTTGCTCACAACGGTGAAATCAACACCATTGAAGGTAACCGCCAATGGGCGCGGGCGCGGAGCTACAAATTCAAGTCGCCGCTCATTTCCGATCTGCAAGATGCTGCGCCATTCGTTAACGAATCCGGTTCGGACTCATCCAGCCTCGATAACATGCTGGAATTGTTCTTATCAGGTGGCATGGACTTATTCCGCGCCATGCGCTTATTAGTGCCACCTGCTTGGCAGGCTCATCCCAATATGGATGATGATCTGAAAGCCTTCTACGACTTTAACTCCATGCACATGGAACCTTGGGATGGCCCTGCAGGTATCGTCATGAGCAATGGTCGTCATGCGGCCTGTAACCTTGACCGCAACGGCTTACGCCCTGCCCGTTACGTGATTACTAAAAATGGCTTTATTACCCTAGCGTCAGAAGTCGGGATCTGGGATTACGAACCTGACGAAGTGGTTGAAAAAGGCCGTGTTGGCCCAGGCGAGTTGCTGGTTATCGATACCCAAACCGGCAAGCTATGGCGCAGCTACGAAATTGATGAAGACCTCAAAAGCCGGATGCCTTATCGCGCTTGGCTCGACAAAAGTGTCAAACGTCTGCAGCCACCTGAATACTTTGACGACGAAGAAATGGATCGTCGTAGCCTCGATGATGGCGATTTGGCGGTTCACCAAAAACTATTCGGATATAGTAACGAGGAAATCGAACAGGTTGTCAGCGTACTTGGCGAAGAAGGCCAAGAGGCAGTGGGCTCCATGGGTGACGACACGCCAATGGCCGTGCTGTCGTCGAAAAGCCGCAGTGTGTTTGACTACTTCCGTCAGAAATTTGCTCAGGTCACCAACCCGCCAATTGACCCATTGCGTGAGAATCACGTGATGTCATTGGCAACCTGTATCGGCTCGGAGCAAAACGTCTTCAACGAAACCTTAGGCCATGCTAACCGTGTGCTGTTCGAATCACCGGTATTGCTGTACAGCGATTTGTTGCAGTTAAAGCAACTGGATCAAGCCGATTACAGCCATGAAATTGTTAACCTCAATTTTGATCCAGCAAAAGAAGACTTAAAACAAGCGATTGAGCGGGTTTGCGACGAAACCGAGCAACATGCGCGCGCCGGAACCGTGATGGTTATTCTGTCAGACCGTTATGTCGAGAAAGGCCAACTGCCAATTCCAGCGGCCATGGCAACAGGTGCAGTGCAACGTCGTTTAGTCGATGAAAGCCTGCGCTGTGACACCAATATTGTGGTCGAAACCGGCACCGCACGCGATCCACATCACTTTGCTGTGCTGCTAGGCTTCGGTGCCACTGCCGTTTATCCGTACTTAGCATACGAAACACTGGCTGAGCGCGCTGAGAAAGGCGTGCTATCCGTGGCTAAACATCAGGCGCTGGTTAACTTCCGTAAAGGTATCAATAAAGGCCTTTACAAAATCATGTCAAAAATGGGCATTAGCACCATTGCTAGCTACCGCTGCTCGCAGCTGTTTGAAGCAGTCGGCATCCATGATGACGTGGTAGAGCTCTGCTTTAAGGGCGTTTCTAGCCGTATTCAGGGTTCGAATTTCGACGACTTCCAACAAGACTTGGTGAACCTCGCTCGCGTCGCTTGGATCCCACGCAAGAAGCTTGGCCAAGGCGGCTTGTTGAAGTACGTCCACGATGGTGAATATCACGCCTATAACCCAGATGTTGTTAGCACCTTACAAAAAGCAGTGACCACGGGAGAACGTCAGCACTACGACGAATTTGCCGCATTGGTCAATGAGCGCCCGGTATCGTCACTGCGTGATTTGTTGAAGCTAAAAGACGGCATAAAACCGATCTCTATTGACGATGTAGAGCCAGCTTCAGAGCTTTACCCTCGCTTTGATACTGCCGCCATGTCGATTGGCGCATTGAGCCCAGAAGCGCACGAAGCGTTGGCCATCGCCATGAACCGTTTAGGGGGCAACTCCAACTCAGGTGAAGGTGGTGAAGATCCGGCACGCTTTAACTCCGAGCGGGTGTCAAACATTAAGCAGGTAGCCTCTGGTCGTTTTGGTGTCACGCCGCATTATTTGGTCAATGCCAAAGTACTGCAGATTAAAGTGGCGCAAGGCGCTAAGCCGGGTGAAGGTGGCCAGCTACCGGGTAAGAAAGTCAGTCAGAGCATCGCTAAGCTGCGCTTCTCTGTACCGGGCGTGACGCTGATTTCACCGCCACCGCACCATGATATTTACTCGATTGAAGATCTGGCTCAGCTGATCTTCGATCTAAAGCAGGTCAACCCAGAAGCACTGGTATCGGTCAAACTGGTATCTGAGCCAGGTGTCGGCACTATTGCCACGGGTGTTGCCAAAGCCTACGCCGACCTGGTCACCGTATCGGGTTATGATGGCGGCACAGGTGCCAGCCCGTTAACCTCAGTGAAATACGCAGGTTCACCATGGGAGCTTGGCTTGGTTGAAACCCAACAAGCTCTGGTTGAGAACGGTCTGCGTGACAAGATCCGCTTGCAAGTAGACGGCGGCTTGAAGACCGGCCTTGATGTGGTGAAAGGTGCCATTCTAGGTGCCGAGAGCTTTGGCTTTGGCACCGGTCCAATGGTCGCCTTAGGTTGTAAATATCTGCGCATTTGTCACCTCAACAACTGTGCTACCGGTGTAGCAACCCAAAACCAAAAACTGCGTGATGAGCACTTCATTGGTCTACCCGAAATGGTAATGAACTACTTTAAGTTTATTGCCGAGGAAGTTCGCGAAATCATGGCTTCATTGGGCGTTGCCAAGCTAACAGATTTAATTGGTCGCACCGACTTACTTGAAGCACTCGATGGCCAAACTGCCAAGCAAAGCAAGCTCGATTTGAGCGACGTGCTTGAAGCACCAGTATCGCCAGAAGGCAAAGAAGTCTACTGGCAGCACGTCAATGCGCCTTACGACAAGGCCGAATTGAACCAACAAATGGTGACCGATGCTTTTGATGCGGTCACCACCAAAACCGGCGGCGAGTTTAGCTATTCTGTGCGCAATACCGACCGTTCGGTAGGTGCCCGCCTCAGCGGCGAAGTGGCCAAGCATTGGGGTAACCAAGGCATGGCAGCTGACCCAATCCGCATTAACCTGACGGGTACTGCCGGACAAAGCTTCGGGGTCTGGAATGCGGGCGGCGTAGAGATGTTCCTAACCGGCGATGCCAATGACTACGTTGGTAAAGGGATGACCGGCGGTAAACTGGTTATCGCGCCACACAAAGGCAGCGAGTTTAGTGGTGCTGAATCGGCCATCGTCGGTAACACCTGCTTATACGGCGCAACCGGCGGTAAGTTATATGCTGCTGGCCGCGGCGGTGAACGTTTTGGCGTTCGTAACTCCGGCGCCATCGCCGTGATTGAGGGTGTTGGCGATAACGGTTGTGAGTACATGACCGGCGGTGTCGTGACCATTCTTGGTAAGACTGGAGTCAACTTTGGCGCAGGCATGACGGGCGGTTTCGCTTACATCTATGATGAAGACGGTCGCTTCGACGAGCGCCTCAACCCTGAATTGGTTGAACTGGTCGACATGAGCGAGCTGACTATCCACCACCAGCATTTGAAAGAAACGCTTGAGCAGCACTTAGAGCTGACTGGCTCCGACCGTGCGGCGGCTATCTTAGCCGACTACGCGACGGAGCTGGCCAAATTTAAGTTGGTAAAACCGAAAGAAGCGGCACTGGAATCACTATTGAATACCAGCGCCCAGCAAACCCCTGAATTACGCGTTGTTGCGCAATAGCGCTAAGTGGATGGAGTTTTGAAATGAGTAATAACTTTCAATTTCTCGACGTCAATCGAGTTGACCCAAACAAGAAAGACATCGACGTCCGCAAAGTGGATTTTGTAGAAATTTACGAACCGTTCACTCAACAGCGAGTCGATGAACAAGCTGACCGTTGCCTTGACTGTGGTAACCCTTATTGTGAGTGGAAATGTCCGGTTCACAACTACATTCCCAACTGGCTCAAGTTAGCCAAAGAAGGGCGTATTGTCGAAGCCGCAGAATTAGCGCACCAGACCAACAGCTTGCCTGAAGTATGTGGTCGCGTTTGTCCACAAGATCGTCTGTGCGAAGGGGCTTGTACTCTAAATGATCAGTTCGGCGCGGTAACCATTGGTAATGTTGAAAAATACATCACCGACAAAGCCTTTGAGCAAGGCTGGCGTCCCGACCTATCTAACGTGGTCAAGACAGATAAAAAAGTTGCCGTTATTGGCGCTGGTCCTGCGGGTCTTGCTTGTGCCGATATTCTTGCCCGCAACGGTGTGCAAGCAGTGGTATTCGACAAGTACCCTGAGATAGGCGGTTTGCTTACCTTTGGTATTCCGTCATTCAAACTCGAAAAGTCAGTCATGACCTTGCGCCGTGAAATCTTCGAAGGCATGGGCATCGAGTTCCGCCTCAACACAGAAGTTGGCAAAGATGTGCCATTCCAGACGCTAATTGATGACTACGATGCAGTGTTCCTTGGCATGGGCACCTACAAGTACATGAAAGGTGGTTTCCCTGGCGAGGATGCCCAAGGCGTATACGATGCGCTGCCATTCCTCGTTGAAAACACCAACAAGGTCATGGGCTACGAGCAAGCGGAAGGCGATTACATCGATATGGCAGGTAAGAAAGTTGTCGTGCTCGGTGGTGGTGATACCGCTATGGATTGTGTCAGAACATCGGTTCGTCAGGGCGCAGAGCAAGTAATCTGTGCGTACCGCCGCGACGAAGAAAACATGCCAGGCTCTCGCCGAGAGGTACAGAATGCCCGTGAAGAGGGTGTTGAGTTCATGTTCAATTTGCAACCATTGGAAATTGTCACCCACGACGACGGTTCTGTTGCCGGTGTCAAAATGATCAAAACTCAACTGGGTCAACCGGATGCCAACGGTCGCCGTCGTCCAGAGCCAATTGAGGGCTCTGAGCACGTTTTAGATGCAGATGCTGTACTGGTGGCGTTTGGCTTTCAGCCAAGCCCTGCGCCATGGTTTGCCGATTTTGGCATTAGCCTCGACAAATGGGATCGGGTGGTCGCCGAGTCATCACAGACTTTCCCGTATCAAACCAGCAATGACAAAGTATTTGCCGGCGGCGATATGGTTCGTGGCTCTGACTTGGTGGTTACAGCAATTGCCGAGGGCCGAGGCGCCGCAGAAGGCATGCTCGATTTCATGGGCGTCTAGTACGACTCTGACTCGCAGACCGATAAGGCCAGCATTCGCTGGCCTTTTTTATGTTCAGGACGAACGGTATGCCGCGGGCGCAAGGATGCGCAGGAGCGGCGATGACTGTTTTTTGTTAGCCAACCAAAGCCAACAATAATCAACATAATTTCAATACCCTACCAATCAGCACATAATTTTCCCAAATGACTAAATTGTCACCAAAGTCGCCATATGTGCATTGATATGCAGTCTTGAGCCTAATTTATTCAGAACACTAAAAATTAGTTTTTTTGATTAATTTTTTTCATACTAAAAAACAGCAAAAACAACAAGTATTTCTAACAAAAAACCTAACCGAAAAATTATCAAGAAACTGTTTTTATTTGTATTTTTGAATTCACCAGATCCAAAACTAATATTTAACATTAGTTTTTATATATTTTAAAGGTTTCGAAAAAACCATATAGTTACCCCATCAAATTAATCCGAAGCGAAAAACATAGAGCTTCACCACATTTGCAACACTGATGGCCAGGCAATTGGGGACTCGCCATACAGTGGAACAACTAACAATATTGAGGAAAAGGCGATGAAAAAATTAACTATCACTACTCTGGTTGGCTTGGTCACTTCTTTCACATTGCTACTTTCTGCGCCAACTAAAGCTGCTATGGATCCTGTTGTTGAAAAAGCACTACAAGATGTGTGCTATAGCAGCTTGAGCAACAAAACTATGAGCTTTAAGCAAATTGTTAAAAGCTACCGCTTAAGCCTGAAAGACGTTGCCGAAAATGTTGTCTGTAACGGTGAAGACATTGGCACTTTCGCGGCGGAGAATGGCGCTCACAACACTGCTAACTTCATTCGTTCGCTGCAACAAGGCCACGTTGAAATTCAAGAGTTGGCTAGCCTGTAAGCAACAAAGTTACAAACAAAATCAACAAAGCCGCGGTTTACCGCGGCTTTTTGCTGTCAAAACCTGTTCAGACCGTCATGCTCCATCAAGGTGCAAAGGCAACTCACCATCACAATGCACCACAAGTGAACATTTGCACCAAACAAATCTGTATTGCCACCACAGCCCACCTTCACCAATTAAGTGCATAGCTTCTCAATAAACTGAAATAAAAGTATTTTTTAGACAACATTAACAACAACCCTAGTTTGGCACCTGTTTTGCTTAAACCATAACAAGTGTGTGCGAATCGTACTGAAAATCACCATTTCAGTACCCGCCGGTTCCAACGACGTAACCAACTTCACTTGCGACTTCTTATCGTCCGACAGGCAGTCGTGAGTCTTCCATTTAAACCTGACATTCATCGCACACAAAACAACAAAATACAGACGTAAGAGGCCAAACTATGAGCAAGCAAAAGATCGTCGTTGTCGGAAACGGCATGGTCGGCCACAAATTCATCGATACCTTAGTAAGCGATCCGCAGGGCGAGCAGTTCGATATTGTGACCTTTTCTGAAGAACCACGCTTAGCCTACGACCGCGTGCAGTTGAGTGCTTATTTCTCTGGTAGTACTGCCGATGACTTAGCGATGACAACCCCGCAATACTATGATGAGCGCGGCGTTCGCTATCTCCTCAATGATAAAGTCACTGGTATTGATAAAGCAGCGAAGACCATCACCACAGAAAAAGGCACGGTTGAATCCTATGACAAGCTGGTACTAGCAACCGGCTCATATCCTTTTGTGCCGCCAATCCCTGGTAACGACCAACCGCACTGTTTGGTCTATCGCACCATTGAAGATCTCGAAGCAATGACCGCATCAGCGAAACAAAGCCGTGTTGGCGTTGTTGTCGGTGGCGGTCTGCTTGGCTTAGAAGCAGCCAATGCGCTGAAAAACCTCGGTCTTGAAGTTCATGTGGTCGAATTTGCACCGCGCCTAATGGCGGTGCAACTCGACGAAGCTGGCGGCTCATTACTGCGAACCAAAATTGAAGAATTGGGTGTGCAAGTGCACACCGGTAAAGCAACGCAAAACATTGTTGACGGCGAAGGTTGCCGTTACCGCATGGAATTTGCAGACGGTACCCACCTAGAAACAGACATGATTCTGTTTTCAGCAGGTATCCGCCCGCAAGATGAATTGGCGCGCCAGTTTGATCTCACCATTGGTGAGCGTGGCGGTATCGTCATTAACAACGAATGCCAGACCTCAGATCCGGACATCTATGCAATAGGTGAGTGTGCTCTCTGGAATAACCGGATCTTTGGTCTGGTCGCTCCTGGTTACAGCATGGCGAAAGTCGCCGTGTCTCATTTAACCGGTGGCGACGAATCATTTGAAGGTGCTGATATGAGCACCAAGCTGAAACTACTGGGCGTTGAGGTAGGCAGTATCGGCGATGCTCACGGCAATACCCCAGGCAGCCTCAGCTATGTCTACAGCAATGGTGCCGAGCAGGTTTACAAACGTTTGATTGTCTCTGCCGACAACAAGAAATTGCTCGGCGCAGTGATGGTGGGCGACACCAGTGAATACGGTACCTTGCTGCCAATTATGCTGACCGGCATGGACCTGCCAGAAAATCCAGAAAGCTTAATTCTACCGGTGACAGATGGTGAAGCCGGCGGCGGCATGGGAGTCGAAGCACTGCCTGATGCGGCTCAGATTTGTTCTTGTCTTGACGTTACCAAAGGTGACTTAATCGAGTCGATTCATGCCGGTAATCAAACCGTTGCTGACTTGAAAGCCTGTACCGGTGCCGGTACTGGTTGTGGTGGCTGTGCCGCCATGGTTGGCCAAGTCCTGAATTGTGAACTGGAAAAAATGGGGGTTGAAGTCAACAACAACATCTGCGGTCACTTTGATTACAGCCGTCAGGAATTGTTCGACATTATCCGCTCGAAGAAATACACCAACTTCCAAGACTTGCTGAAAGATCACGGCCAAGGCCACGGCTGTGAAATCTGTAAGCCTGCCGTTGCCTCCATGCTAGCCACGCAATGGAACGAATACGTTCTGAAAGATGAGCACTTGCCACTGCAAGACACTAATGACGTGTTCTTGGGCAACATGCAAAAAGACGGCACCTACTCAGTTGTTCCACGAATGGCGGGCGGTGAAGTCACCCCAGAAGGCTTAATCGTGATTGGCGAAATTGCTCGCGATTACAATCTATACACCAAACTCACCGGCGGCCAACGTATCGATATGTTTGGCGCTCAACTGCATGAACTACCTGCTATCTGGAAACGCTTAGTCGATGCTGGCTTTGAAACCGGCCACGCCTACGGTAAATCGCTACGTACCGTGAAGTCTTGTGTTGGTAGCACTTGGTGTCGTTACGGCATGCTCGACTCAGTCTCCATGGCGATTCTGCTGGAGATGCGCTACAAGGGCATGCGGACACCACATAAAGTCAAAATGGCAGTATCCGGCTGTACTCGCGAATGTGCCGAAGCACAATCGAAAGATGTCGGCGTGATCGCTACGGATAAGGGCTGGAACCTCTACCTTTGTGGTAACGGCGGTATGCGTCCTCGCCACGCCGATCTGTTCGCCACCGACTTGGATGACGAAACCCTAATCAAATACATCGACCGTTTCTACATGTTCTACAACCACACTGCTGATCGCCTCCAGCGTACCTCTGTGTGGATGGAAAACCTCGAAGGCGGTTTGGAATACCTCAAAGACGTCATCATCAACGACAAGTTGGGGATTTGCGACAGCTTGGAAGAAGACATGTTGCGCGTCATCGACACTTACGAATGTGAGTGGAAGAAAACCATCGAGAGCCCAGAGCGCCTCAAGCGTTTCGCCCATTTCATCAATTCAGAAGATGCGGATAACAACTTGGCTTATGTCGAGGAGCGCGGCCAGCGTCGCCCTGCTACCGAAGCAGAAAAGCGCGGTCTTACGGGTGGTGAGCAAGCTATCCCTAGCATTGAATTAGTCGACTAACAGCAGCGCAAATTAGGAGTATTAACAATGAGTGATTCTTGGATTTCAGTTTGCGACGAATCAGTGCTGGTTCCTGACACCGGCATCTGCGCCAAGGTTGGCGACGACCACGTCGCTATTTTCAAAGTCGCTGGCAGCGGCGACTTATTTGCCATCTCCAACATTTGCCCATTCGGCAAAGCCAGTGTGTTATCACGCGGGCTTATTGGTGAAGTGGATGGCGCACTTTATGTTGCTTCACCACTACTGAAGCAACGGTTCCGCCTCGATAACGGCGTCTGCCTCGATGATGATTCAATCACCATCGCCACTTACCCGGTTCGGGTCAGTGATGGTCAGGTCGAGATCGCGGCATAAGTTATTGCCAAATCACAAGGTGCGCGGCATAAAAAAACACTAAGGCGCACCTCAACACTTTAATTAAAACGAATGGAAGACAATTAGTTACAGGGCCCTGCTATGGACAATACAACTAAATTCAACCTGTTTTCATTGACAGGAAAGATGAAGATCCTTCACATGAGTTGGATCGCCTTTTTTATCACCTTTTTCGTCTGGTTTAACCATGCGCCACTACTCAAAGCCATTGGTGACAGCCTTGGTTTGACTGGCGCTCAGGTGAAAACCCTGTTGATCCTCAACGTTGCCCTGACGATTCCGGCTCGGATCATCATTGGCATGTTGACCGATGCCTTCGGCCCTCGCAAAACCTACTCAGCGCTACTAGTGCTCTGCTCAATACCTTGTTTCATGTTTGCTTTCGCCGAAAGCTTTGAGATGGCGGCGCTATCGCGCTTGCTGCTCGGCTTCATCGGTGCAGGCTTCGTGATTGGTATTCGTATGGTCTCTGAGTGGTTTCCTCACAACGAACTAGGCACAGCAGAAGGTGTTTACGGTGGTTGGGGTAACTTCGGCTCTGCTGCGGGTTCAATGTTGTTGCCACTTATCGCCCTTTGGTATGGCGGTGATGAGGGCTGGCGCTATGCGGTTGCCACTACAGGTGTGTTGAGCATCATCTGGGGCTTCGTCTACTACAACACTGTGTCAGATACGCCCAAAGGCTCAACCTACTTCCGCCCGAAGAAAATTGGTGGCATGGAAGTAACCAGCAAAGGCGACTTCTGGTTCATGATTGTGATGAAGCTGCCGATGTATTTTGCTCTTGCCTTATTGACGTGGAAGCTGTCTCCGAACGGCGTATCACTGGTGAGTATGGAAGCCGCCTACGCGATCTACATTGCCCTCACGGCGCTATTCTTCTACGACTCATACAAAGCCTACAGCGTTAATAGAGAAATCTTTGTTAAGCCTGTGGAGCCAATGCACCAATACAAGTTCAAGCAAGTCGCAGTATTGAATGTACTGTACTTTGCAACCTTCGGCTCAGAACTAGCAGTGGTTTCAATGTTGCCACTGTTCTTTGCTGACACCTTTGGCTTGGATCCAGTAATCGCAGGTTTAGTTGCATCGGCGTATGCCTTCATGAACCTGATGTCTCGCCCTGGTGGCGGCCTGATTTCCGATAAGTTCGGACGTAAGAAAACCTTGTTGATTCTAACCGCTGGTTTGGCAGTGGGTTACTTTGCCATGAGCTTAATTGACGCCACGTGGCCAATCTGGGTTGCTGTAGCGTGTGCCATGGCTTGTTCTTTCTTCGTACAAGCCGGTGAAGGCGCAGTGTTTGCGGTAGTGCCGTTGATTAAACGTCGCCTCACAGGCCAAATTGCCGGTATGACAGGTGCTTACGGTAACGTTGGTGCCGTAACTTACCTGACTATTTTCAGCATGGTTGACGCATCCACCTTCTTCTTGGTGATTGCTGCGACCGCAGTACTTGGTTTCATCTGCTTGCTGTTGATGGAAGAGCCTGAAGGCCACATGGCAGAAGTGCGCGAAGACGGCACTGTCGAACTAATTCAAGTGAACTAAAACAAAAAGTGCTGGAGAGCACTTAATATCTTGAATACCCTACATTAATAATAACTTTAAAATTTGCGGGCTGCGGCCCGCTTTTGTTCGATACGCTGATGAAACAAATGAAACTGACCCTTGGTGGCTACTCGTGCGCGGGGAACAAAGCCATCAACCAAGATGCATTCGCCGCCAAAGTCCCACCTGCGCACTTAGTCAATCGCAAAGGCGTGGTGGCAGCAATTGCCGATGGCGTCAGCGTGAGTGAGCAATCGCAAGTGGCAGCACAAACCGCTGTAACCCAGTTTATTCAAGACTACTATGCCACTAAATCAGCATGGAGCGTCGCCAAATCAGCTGCCTCTGTTATCTCTCCGCTCAATCATTGGTTTTTCAGTCATAACCAACGCAACGAGCGCTCTCAGGCATATGTTTGCACCTTTACCGCATTCGTTGGCAAGGGCCGCCAAGCTTGGTTTTTCCATGTTGGAGACAGCCGGTTATTGAGACTACGAGAGGGTAAGATTCGTTGTCTGACTCGTGATCATCTAGCGCCTTTTGGCGGCTCAGAATCCCTCTCTCGGGCACTGGGTATCGATTCCCACTTGGAGTTGGATACCAAGCAGTTTGAGATGCAAGAGGGCGATGTCTATCTACTGGCAACCGATGGGTTATATCATCACATTTCCAATCAATACCTCTCTGATCAACTATCCAATGCCCGTCACTGCGATTTGGAGCAACTGAGCGAAACCTTGTGTCAACATGCGCTACAGTCAGGCTCCGATGACAATATTTCAGCCCTATTAGTCCGCGTTGATGACCTACCCGAAGCAGGCCTAAGTGAAGCCAAAAAACTGGCCATGGAGCTTGCGATTCCGCCAGTAATGGAGCCGGGGCAAAAAATCGATGGCCTGACCATACGCCACGTTTTGTTTAGCGGCACCCGAAGTCATGTGTATGTGGTCGAAGATGGCTCCGGTGAACAGTTTGCGTTGAAAGCACCATCGGCTCACTTTGATGACGATTTAAGTTATCTCGAGGGTTTTATCAAAGAAGAGTGGATCGGCAAATCGCTGAGTCATTCAAACATTATGCGGATGCATGCCCGGCCGGAAGGCAGCAAGTTTGCCTATCATCTGTGTGAATATTTACCGGGGCAAAACTTACGACAATGGATGGTCGATAACCCGCGACCATCACTCAACCAAGTGCGCGACATCATTCGCGAAACCGTCAAAGCACTGCGAGCGTTGCAGCGTAACGATATGATTCATCGTGACATCAAGCCAGAAAACATCATTATCGACATTCACGGCCACGTGAAACTCATCGATTTTGGTACGGTGCAAGCTGCCGGCCTAGAAGAACACTTTGGCCATGAGAAGAATGCCACACCACAAGGATCGGCAGATTACATTGCGCCAGAGTATTTGCTTAATCAAACAGCGACTTTCAAAGCCGATTTGTTTTCCATAGCAGTCGTTATGTATGAAATGCTGGCGGGCCAATTACCTTACAAAACCGGCGCTAGCCGCTATCAAATCCCTGATGACATTAGCGTTTGGCGCTATCGCCCTATGCGGACCGTGCGCTCCGATTTACCCAACTGGATCGACCTAGCGCTGGAGCGCGCTTGTTCTCCGGTAGCCGACAACCGCCCCGACTCTTTTTCTGAGTTCTTGGAAGATTTGAATAAGCCTAATCCCCAATTGCTTGACCGCCATGAAGCCGCGCCACTGATCGAGCGTGATCCAGTGTTTTTCTGGAAGTCTTTGAGTGGCATTCTGGCGTTGGCTTGTTTGGCGCTGCTGGCAAAAGATTTTGTTTGACATGCAGTTAGGTTCGCTTTCAGTCAGCCTAACGGTCAAAGGTATCGACCAAGATTCAGGTCCGGGCAGTATTATGATCCACGACCCGGATGGTAATCCGATTCTGATCGATCAGCACCGATAAACGAGTCGTAGCCCTGAATCTCACTGTTACTCTAAACCGATAACTTTAGCCTTGGTTTAGCATCGGCCTTGAGCTCATAGCTTGGTACACACAGTAGCAAGCGCGACGATTCAACACCTTTTTCAACCACTACTTTTTTAAATGCAGCTGCGCGTTGTTCGGCTAACTCTAGTAGTTGTTTGCGTTGTGCCTCGGAAAGTTCGCTAGCGTCAGTCAGGCCAAGCTCGCTGCCGGCGGCAACGCCGCAGATTTTAACCTGTAGCGACTGTTTTTCCGTCATTAGCGCATGGAACTGATCGATAAAGCTGGCTTGCGGCTCGGCGGGCTGAATTTGCTGTGGCGCATAGGGTAAGTCTTCAAAGCTCACCTCCAATGCCATTGAGCCTGCGACCATGCCCACCTTAATCACATGGGCGTATGGCGCAAAGGCAAACAGTAAGAAGTTCTCGGCCTGACTCATAATGGCTCGCTGTACCACCAAGCCAAACACATACTGCATGCCAAAATCGGGAGCGGCGATATCGCCAGTCACCGGAATCGTCAGCTCAATATTGCCATCGTCATCTTGCAGCATCCCCAACGCCATATCCAACGACACCGCCGATCCAATCGAGCTTGACTCGTCTTGATTGGCATCGCCTGAGCCTGAATCAAATTGAGCCCCCCGCAACATCGCGACCAGTTCAGTGTCGAGCATGTTTTGTTCAATGGCGCCCGCTGCCGCGACATCTAATTGCCCCGCCAACATATCAAAGCCCAAAGCCGAACGAACATATGGCGAGATCTGATACAACGGAAACTCGGTCGCTTTGGAGTCGAACACTAGATCCAGTTTGTCAGCAAATGGCGCAACCTGAGCACTCAGTTGGTAGTTAAAGTAGCCTTCATCCTTGAGTTTCAGTTGCACGTCAGTTTTTTGCTGCGGTTGAGCATTATTCACCTCAGTGACATCCAATTGTTCAATGATGATGGTTTTAGCCAAAGCTGGCTTCACACTAGCATCGTTGAATTGAATCTGCGCCGGAGCCGCCAGCATAAGCTTGCCCAGTTCAAAGGCAAAGGCTTGGCCTACTTCGGCTACAACGGGCTCCGATTCAGCAGAGCCGCTTTGCGGAGCTCCGTCGTCAGGCGTTGTCGCTTCGGCTTGCTGCGGAAGCACTAACGAAATCAGCTCGCCTTGCTCATCTCGAGAGGCTTGAACCAAGATCTCACCAACTAACACCTGCTGGATAGCTACTGCCGATTCGGTAAGCTGGGTACCTGATACGGTCAGTGATTCGAGCTGCAACAAAGGGGCAAGTTGGTTTTGCGGATCAATGTGCCGAGTCGACGCTTGAAACTTCGTTAATGCCAATTCAGGTATCTCAACAAAGACTTTTTCACCAACCAGAGCCAATTTATTTTGCTGCAGTTCTAGTTCACTCAGCGCCAGGAGCTCGCCCGAACCATCGGGCAAGTCGGCTTTAATGCCGCTTAAATTAAGATCGAAGCTGGTATCCACTTGCAGCTCTGTTGCGGCATCAATCGACAAGGTGGTCGACAGGTCATTGAGCTGCAACTGCAACCCTTCTAATCCAGCCTTGATATTGCTGTCCGAGTACCCCGCTTGTCGCAGCGCCAACGCGCTGCTGTCGCTGGTAATCTCAAAAATGTCGCCTTTGCGGGTGACATCCAAGTTTAAATCAACATCAAGTAGGCCAGACAACTGCCCCACACTTGCGGGCAACAAATACTGATAAGGTGCCGGATCGAAATCAGCTAACTGAATGGTGAAGGTACCTGTTGATTGCAACGGCTCGTAAACCACCGCTGCGCCAAACTCAAATTTGGCTTGGTTGAGTGTTAGCAGTACATCAAGTTCGCTTTGCAGCACTTCTTCTTCATAGCGACTGCGGACTATTTGCAGCTGTTCAATATGAACATCATGGGCTTGATCACGATGCTGCAGGTTCACTTTGATGTCATTCAGTATCACTTCAGGAGCGGCCACCGCCAGCGCAAAGCGGCGCCCTTGTGGGCCAGGCTCGGGCGCAGTGGGCGGCGTTTGGCTATCCACCGATTCATTATCTTGAGCCTGCTTAGCTGAAGCGCCTAGTTCAACACCAGCAATGGAAAAGGTACCGTCTTTGAGCAATACATCAGTGGTTAAGCCGGTCAACGTCAAGCGCTTGACCCGTGCTTCGCTAAATACCAAGCGGTGTAAGCTGTAGCATGCCTCCAATTCATCGAGTTCAAAGGCTAACTGTTGATCTTTACGCCAAATCAAATCGTCAATGGTGACACAAGAACTGAGCAGGTTAAGTCGCACTTCACTATTGCTGTCCAATTCAATCTTGTGCGGCTTTAACAAGTCAGACAGCACCAGACGTGTCACGGCAGGAGACACCAACCAAGTTAAACTCCATATGGCAAGGTAGCAGCCTGCGATAATCAGGCCGACCTTCTTGAGTCGGTTCATTGAAACTCCTTGCTGAGATGAATGATTGCTTTGAGCTGTTGCTGTTAATGTTGCCGAAAAATCATGACGATGATGCGATAACTTCGGAAAAATTTCACTTCCGTTTCACCTGCCTGATACTAAAGTGGCGACTCTTGGTTGATGAGGGCCTTACATTGAAGATACTGCTGATTGAAGATAACACCACTATTGCCAGCCAAATTATTGAGTTCTTATCGAGCCATCAATGTCAGGTTGATTACGCGGCCAATGGAAAACTCGGTATCGAGCTGGCGTTAAATCAGATCTTTGATGTGATACTGCTCGATCTCAACTTACCCGACATCGATGGCTTGCAGGTCTGCCAAGCAATCAAATCACAAGCCTCCGTCAACCCGCCGATTTTGATGTTAACCGCACGCGATAGCTTTGATGATAAGTCGGCCGGATTTCATCAGGGCGCCGATGACTACCTCACCAAACCGGTCGACTTGCGCGAACTGGTACTGCGTTGTCAGGCATTGGCCCGCCGCAACACCTTGCATCAATCGCAAGTCATTGAGCTTGGCCCTTTGGAGTTGGATATCACCAGCCAAACCGCACGACGCGACGGACAATCACTCACCCTCACCAGTGTTGGCTTTCAACTACTGACCTTGCTGGCGCAAAGCCACCCACAGCCGGTCGCACGTTCATTGATCATGCACAAAATATGGGGCGACTCGCCACCAGATAGCGACGCCCTAAAGTCACATATCTATTCGCTCAGGCAAGCGCTCGACAAACCATTTGCCTACCCAATGCTAAAAACCGTGATGAACCTAGGCTACCGACTGGAGTTGCCACAATGACCCTCATTCGTAGTATCAAACATCAGGCCGTTGCGCTATTTGTCAGTTTTGCCGTTGGCTTAACCTTACTCTATTTGGGTTTAGCTGTGGTTGCCTCGTTTGTCGTTGAAGACAACATTATCTATCGTTTGCTGCAGTTTGAAGCTAACCATGTCGAGCAGCAATACGCCATAACCGGCGAGCTGCCCACCCCTCGAATGGATTTCATTCAGCTCTATCAAAACCAATCGGAATTACCCCAATTTGTCATTAGCGCGTTATCTCAAGGCATTGATGACAATGAGATATTCGCTCCCGGCGAAGAGCATTTCCATATCCAAGAGCTGCACCTAAACAACGGCGACACCGGCTACCTGTTGGCCGAAGTATCATCACTGCTAACCGTGACCAAAACCCTCGGTATCTTCGAAACCTTTGCTTGGGGTTTGGCACTAACGCTGATCATTGCCGTACTGCTGGCCTATAAAATGGCGGGCCTGACCGTCAAACCAGTGATGGCGATGATTGCCGCCATGAAAGCGGGTAAGCCGCTGCCACAATCCAAATACGAGCTGGGCTACTTGTCACGCACAGTGACACAAGCCTTAAGCGACCTAAAACAGTCTTTGCAACGGGAAAAAGACTTCAGTACCGATGTCAGCCATGAACTCCGCACGCCACTCACGGTATTGCACAATACAGTTGCATTAGCCCAGCAGCGCGGCTTTGAGCCCGACGATCTCACTCGGTTAAAGCAAGCAGGGCAAGAGATGCAACACACCATTGATGTGTTGTTGGCTTTGGCTCGGCGCGAAACACTGGCAAGCGAGCGCTGTTTACTGAAGCCAATGGTAGAGCAGACCGCAATGAATTGTGTCATTGCCGCTGGGGTGGAATTTGATTTGCAAATCAATATGGCCGATGACTTTGCAGTTGAGGCCAACCCAAGTTTGCTGCAACTGTTACTGACGAACCTCATTAATAACGCCATTACCCATGGCAGCGACAAACGACTGTGGCTCAAGGGACACGATCAGCATTTACAGTTTCATAATCTCACCAGCGAGCAACTCACTGATGACATTATGAAATCGGGAGTCAAAAGCCAACAAAGTAAAGGCATCGGACAAGGCTTGTACTTGGTGACTCGGATCATTGATGCCCTTGGCTGGCAACACCAGCTACAACGCTCTAACAGCTATTTTTCTATCAATATTTCACTCTGAATTCACCTGCCGCTTCATATGCTTTCTGCAACAAATACAAAGGTTGGAGACAGCAAATGATTAAGAAAATTGTCATCGCATTACTCGGGTTGGTCGTCGCACTCTACTGTGCTTGGTCCTGGTTGAAAGGGCTGGTACCTGACAAGTCTTACTTCGAATCACTGAAGCAAACCCAAGCCAGCGATCTGAGCTACCTCAGCGACAACGTACCCGAGTACCGAGGCAAGATTCTGGCAGTGGTCACAAGCATCGAGCAGATGGGTGATAGTGGTAAAAGCACTGGCTATGAGCTGACCGAACTCGCGCGCGCCTACTGGGTGTTCACCGCCAATGGCTTTGAGGTAGATATTGCAAGCCCACAAGGTGGCGAGCCACCGATGGTGATTGATGGCGAGGACATGGGCGCATTTGACTACGCTTTTCTTAACGATAAGGCCGTGCTGGCTCGCGTCGCCCAGTCGATTCCATTAGCCGAGGTGAAACCCCTTGATTACGAGGCGGTGTATTTTGTTGGCGGCAAAGGCACCATGTTCGACTTTCCCGACAACAGCAGTATCCAGTACATCGCCAAAACCATGTACCAGAATGAGCGTGTGGTGAGTGCCGTTTGTCATGGCCCTGCGGCGTTGGTTAACGTCAAACTCGATAATGGCGAATGGTTACTGGCCAACAAAAAAGTGAGTGCATTTACCAACGAAGAAGAACTGTTTTTGATTCCCGATGCTCAGCAGATCTTCTCGTTTTTACTACAAGACAAAATCGAATTACGCGGTGCCAAGTTTCAGCCAGGAACCCGTTACTTGGAGCAAGTAAGCCAAGATGGCAAGCTCATCACTGGGCAAAATCCGTGGTCCGTCTGGACCCTAGCTGAAGCCGTGATTCGGGAATTAGGCTATGAGCCTAAATCAAGACAGCGGACTCCCGAGGAGTATTCCGTTGAGCTGCTCATGACCTATGACAAGCTCGGCTTTGGCGCCGCTCAGCGCGATGTTGAAGCTCAACCTCAGGCTTATCAGCGCATTCTGATCATCATGCATGGCCTAGTCGCACTAATGAATTGGGATATCATCAAAGGCATCGAGCTACTTCGACTAGCTCACC
The DNA here is from genome assembly GCF_002165625.1 of Neiella marina. GTDB lineage: Bacteria > Pseudomonadota > Gammaproteobacteria > Enterobacterales > Neiellaceae > Neiella > Neiella marina. The sequence goes on along the minus strand of NZ_NGNS01000027.1, from coordinate 17,645 downwards.
AGTTAAAAACCTTAGTTGCTTGATCATTCAATAAGTGACTCTGCCTTGAGCCAAACAATGTTATTGTCCGTTTGACAACAACATTGTTACCAGCCTCACATTTGAGCACAAATGAGGTATCAAATCGAAGCCAATAAGACCACAATGCAAACGCTTTCATTATCAACTAAAGGACACTCAGATATGTCAGTTATCCGTTCCTTAACCCTTGCATGGCTTGCTTGTTTCGGTTTACTCAGCGGATGCTCAGATTCAACCAAGGAATCAACGGCCGCGCAGCCAGACCAACCACAGTACATTGCCAATAACTTCAGTCTCGATCGTGGCGTGAATGCTAGTCATTGGATCTCACAATCCGACAAACGTGGCGAGGAGCGCCAGCAGTATATGCAAGAGCACGACTTCAAGCGCATTGCCGCCATGGGTTTTGACCACGTGCGACTGCCGGTAGACGAAGAGCACTTGTGGGACGAGGAAGGCAATCGTGATGAACAAGCATTTGAGTTGCTGCACAACGGCGTGCAATGGGGTTTGAAACACAACCTCAACGTAATTGTTGATTTGCATGTGCTGCGAGCACACCACTTTAACCGCCCAGATTCACAAAAGATCTGGACCGACAAAGCCGCTCAACAGCAGTTTATTAAATCATGGCAAGCGCTGTCGGCGGAGCTCAAGCAATACCCTATCGATCGGGTTGCCTACGAGCCACTCAACGAAGCGGTTGCCAACAACAATGACGATTGGAACAAGCTGATTAATTGGGTGGTTGCCGAGATCCGCAAGCTAGAGCCAAACCGCACCATCATTATGGGCTCCAACCGCTGGCAACAAGTCGAAACCTTTGCCGCGTTGCAGATCCCTCAGAACGACCCCAACATCATTCTAAGCTTCCACTACTACACGCCGTTTAACTTCACCCATTATGAATCGCCATGGACCTTCACCAAGGACTATCACGGCCCAGTGCACTACCCAGGACAAACCATTGCTGATGACGACTTGGCAAACATACCAGCCAAACTTGCCGAACAATTACGTGGCGCCAATGGTGAATTTGATCGCGACATCATGTTCAAACACATCGCCCAAGCAGTAGAGGTAGCCAACAAAGCCGGATTGAAGCTTTATTGTGGTGAGTTCGGCGCTTTTCCAACCACTGAGTTAGCACTTCGCCAACAGTGGTATCGCGATATGATTAGCATCTTCGATGAACACGATATTGCCTGGGCCCACTGGAACTATAAAAACGACTTCCCGCTGGTTGATGAAACATTAGAACCTATGCCAGAGCTAATGGATATTCTGATCCCAGCAAAGTAATTTCAGCAAATGCATTCTGGTGAAACCAGAAGACAACAACGCCCAGCAGTAGCTGGGCGTTTTGTTTGGTGAGTTGGGTTAACTCGTTTTTGGACATAAACGTGTTAGTGGTTGGAAGTTACCGCTCTAAATCAGGGGAAACCAAAAGCTGTTTCGAGCGCAGCGAGGCTTTTGGTTTTCTCTCTGGATTTGATTGTTAGGCTGTATTCACGTGCTCTATGCTTGCCTTTATTTCCTGCACGGATTCCCATTTTCCAGGTAGGCTTGTCCCAAAGATGAGTATGGGATCAAGTATATTGTCATATGATTCCAAGAATTGGTCACCATCATTGTGCTCTTTTAATTGTTTTAATACCTTTAGTGCTAACTCACTATTTGGAAAGGACTGACTATAGAGCTCTAGGTTTCCCTTGGAAAGATTTGAGTTAATATCGGATAGCAGTTTTATAATAGAATCCCATAGATTCTTATTATCTGACAAATCAAAGTTGGCGACAATAAACTCTAGCTTATCTGCTACTAATTTTTCACAGTGAAAAAAGAAATCAATTGAATGTCGGTAGCCTGAGTTATAGTTGAGAGAGATATCAAACATACCAATCAAGTGCTTTTCTTTGAAGTCTGATTTAAACTGCTCACCTCGCACTCTATTTACCGCGGGAGTTGTGACTTCGTAAAATGATTTCTGATAATCAGAAAAAACCCAATCGAGAGTTCTTATATATTGATAAAGCTTAACTTTGTTTTTTAAAGAGAGTTGGCGATTAACTTCTTTGATTCTAATTTCCTCTTGACGCTCTCAATAACTTCCCCAAACTGAATTTATGAATAATCCAATAGCAACCAAGCCCAAAATGTACTGCAAGGAGACAAGTAATCGAATCGGATCTGAACCTGGCACTATATCATCATAACCAAGAGTTGTTATAGTGATAAAGCTAAAGTAAATTGCTTCGACGACACTAAGCTTTGATTCAAATGAACCAACTGGGGCACAATAATATAAAATAGCAAACGTAATAATAATTAGCGTTATAGAAACAATGAAAATAATTACAGACTTTCTCATAAGGACTCTTAGTTTCTCATGCAACCTAACGCCAGTAACAGCGGGCCGGGCGCAGCCCGGTCCGGCGAGTGTAACGAGCATCCTGATTACCCTTGTTAGACCACATTAGCCATCCATTGTCAGCTCTAAATTTCTGAAGGTCACACGCCTATCGTTTCCAAAATAATGGAAGTTTATATCAAGTTTTTTGACCAACTCAGCGGATGCTTTATCTGACATATTGAAATAGAGGCTCAACTTGGTTGAAGATTTTTTGGTTAAATGAATTTTGTCCCACCTTCCTACATTTTTGCCATCAAAGATGACTTTTTCTCTATTTCCTTGATTATTGTTTTGGTCATAGAGGCTTACACGATCAAACCTTCCAACATTCATGTCATCACTGGTCACATTGCTTACTTCAAGATTACATTTAATCAAACGTCCAGACTTAGAGCAGGTAACAACCTCGAATGTTATCCCTGCTTCATTTTGTACAAGGCTATAGTTTACGTTTAACTCTTTACCAAGAAAGTAAGATGTAAATGACGATGTAGGGGCATAGAACTCTCTTAAACTCAACGAAAGAACAAAGATCAACAAACAAGTTAACGTATAGAAAAAATATTTTTTGAATACAGTGCAGGCCTTATCAGATGTTGCCAGCACACTGACCATATATAAGATCAAAAATGCCGACAGTGTTGCTAATACTGCGAAGGCAATCTGATAGACAAAAAGACCATCCAGCTCCCAAGCTTTGATTTGAGATATGACATCAATGTTTTTCAGAGTTGGGAAAAGTACCGCGACAACTGTGATGATAAATGACTGCACAACACTTAATTCAGCAACAAGGTTAAAGAGCCCTCCTGCCTTTTTCTTTCCTACACTCACATCATTCATAATTACCTCCGTTGTCATAATTCATGTGGCCTAACTCCTTGTTAGGGGACAAAATGTAGTGGGGATTTAGGGTTAAACTTGCGAAGCACCAAAACTAGATCTCCGCGTAGTTTTGGCGCCCTACGTGAACATTTTGTTAACTGCCTACGATCTTTGAGGTCAAATATAAACTTGTAGAGACAATAGCAACACCTAATGTCACATAGGACATATGAATAAGCCAATACCGTATATTTTTGAATTGCTCATTTTTATCCCAGCTTTGTTTATCCTTTGGTTTACCAAGCTCTTTGGCTAAAGAAAAGAAGCGCTGAGCATCAATTCGCAACTCATAAAGACACAAAAATACTGTTAAAACAAAGGAAGCAAGCGCAATTGAAAGTAGCCACTTTTCTGAACAAGAAAGAGGGGCTTTGTCGGTTTTTGTTAGCGCCAAAAAGAAGATGCCCGTAGCACCTGATGAAACAGACAAAATATATGCTCGCAACCTATTTCCGGCATCTTTGGCTAATTCGTGATATTTGGTAATCTCGTCCATGAGCTTCCTTGTAGGCACTCAACTCTTAGTAGGTATACATGTATCCCTATATGGATATTTGGAGGGTTTTCAGACAAGGTATACCTATCACGCTTTTCGCGTTCCTCGCCGGATAGGTATAATTGATTGAATCCCTTCGTTTTGTTCCAGTGTACGCCACAGCCTTTCAAGATCAACGACAACTGACTGTTGATTGATTTAGATCTTGATTTTCAAGAGTACTATGCAGTTGCACTGTGCTTTTTTAGAGCAAAATGCAACTTGAGCAAAGTCACATTATTGATGGGACTCGTGGTTTGAAGTTGTCTCATTTTCTTATCTAGCGGTGAGAGAAACACGTTTTGGGGCAATTCCATTTTAACCAATTCCCCCCTTCATCATCAGCTATCTTCTCATTGCTGTTTTAAAAACCGGTAACGTCCAGCCCAGACAAAGCCGCTTAGTTGCCCTGCTTCATTTGTTGTTAACTTGATTCTACTGCCGCTTTCAATATTGGTCAGTTCATCGGAGTTTGTTGGCACAAAATAGAATCGCTCGTTGTTGGTCCGATCATGAACTTGGTATGTGTCTGCGGCTTTAGAAATACTCATAACTAAGTTGGCGTCTTGCTCAAACACATAATCGCCAGCGATAGCGACTTCGAACTTGTTGTTGAGAGATGAGGGTTCGATAACCATCGCTTCTGCTAAATCCCAACCATAGTGTGCTGATATTGCCAGTTTAAGCTCTTCGATAACTGGTCCTGCGCCATCGGAGTTAGCCATGATGACCAGCCCATCTCCTGTCGCTGAATAGGCGATGAACTCGTTGGTGAATCCGGCGTTCTTACCGCTGTGCTTAAAAACTTGTCCGCTGTTGGTTTCGCTTAGGTTGGGTCCTAGGCCCCAGCCGCCGATTTGCGGTGTTAGCATTTGTTTGACTGAGGGTGCTTGCAGTATGGTTTGTTGCCGTTTCGCCACTGCATTCTGCACGGCTATTATGTACTTTGCTAAGTCTGTGGGTGTGGTCCAAAGTCCAGCGGCAGCCTGCTCTGGATAGCCGTGCCAGTCGCCTTCTAATTGTTTACCTTGGGCATCGAATGCGGCACTCACTTGAGGCCATTGTTGTTTCGGTAAGGGCTGTGCGAAGGTACTTTGCTTCATCCCTAGCGGCCCAAGGATTTGTTGCGCCATGTAGGAGTCGAAACTTTGTTTCGCAACGTCTTCAATCAACAGCTCCATTACCGTGTATGCACCTCCCGAATAGCGCATTTCCTTGCCGGGAGCAGTTCCTAAAGTTACCGGCGCGGTATTACCTTGGCCATTCAGTATTTCGATATCAGACGGATATACCGAACCTCGTTGATAACCAGGAAAACCATCCACCGTTAATCCAGACGTATGGCTCAATATATGCCTTAACGTGACTTTCTGATCCGTACTGAAAGATTCGTAGTTCAACTGCCAAGCGCTAAGGTAGTTATTGATATCCGTGTCTAAATCCACCAGCCCTTGGTCCGCCAGTTTTAATGCCGCCAGCGCCGCAATTGGCTTGCTAATGGAGGCCGCTTGAAATTTGGTGTGACGAGAAACTTTGGCGCTGCTCTTAGCGTTGGCAAGACCAAACCCTTCTGCCCATTCTATTCGGTAGTTTTTGATAACAGCTACGCTCATGCCCTGAACGTGTTGTTCCGCCATTCGTTGACGCAACGTCTTTGGCGCATATGTTTTAGAAGAGAGCCTTACTTTCGGCAGCAGGTTAGTTGTAATTGCTTCAATGTCACTTGCGCAAGCGGTTTTCAGCGGCGAAAAAGCCGAAGCGATGAGCACGACAATAAGCAATTGAAAGCTTGTTTTCATTGGCATCCATGCACTTGAATAGAACGGTCATCGACCATAAAACCAGAGCGCCGGTTGGGTCAACAAAGATTGAAACCAACGGCGCTTTGCGTCAACAATCAGATGGCTGTAGAGCTAGGCCGATTGATACAACCCGCTACTTTGCTCAGTGAAGTTCGGTGCCTGCTGTTGTTCGGGGGTGAGCAAGCCATTTGCCGAATTGCTTTGGTCTAGCTTGAACTGATGCACTAACGCCTTGAGGTTGGTTGCAGTAGTGCTCAATTCTTCACTGGTGGCTGCTACGGTGCTGACCTCGGCGGTGTTTCGCTCGGCAGATACCTTAACCGCTTCAATGTTTTGACTTAACTCTTCAACCACAGAGCTTTGCTGCTCAGCGGCACTGGCCACTTGCAGATTCATGTCGTTCAAACTGGTAATCAAGTCGTTGACCTCAACCATGAGCTCTGACGCTTGCTCTGATGCAGCAATGGTTTTCTCACCAAGTTCCTGACTTTGCCCCATGCTTGATACAGCTTGCGAAGAGCCATGCTTGAATTTCTCAATCATGGTTTCAATTTCAGCGGTCGACTCTTGGGTTCGCTGCGCCAAGTGTCTGACTTCATCAGCCACTACGGCAAAGCCACGGCCCTGCTCACCAGCACGCGCGGCTTCAATGGCGGCGTTCAATGCCAGTAAGTTGGTTTGCTCGGCAATACTCTTGATCACATCCAACACCGAGGTAATGGTGCCGGTGTTTTGGTCCAGCTCCGTCAGCGCCTCACCGGTATTGCTGAGACTGATAATCAACTGTCTGGTGTACTCATTGGCTTGCTCGTTAATACGCTGTGACTCGTTCGACTGAGTTGCGGCTTGCTCGGCCGATTGGTGAGTCATTGAGGAGTTTTCGGCAATGGATGTCGCTGTGGCCGTCATTTCATTAATGGCTACGGCCACCTGCTCGGTTTGCTCAGTTTGCTGCTGGACATTCTCCTGTACCGAGACATTGGAGTGCGCTAAGGCCGTTGAAGCGCCACTCACTTCGTCGGTTGAGTTGCTGACTTGGCGCAACAGCTCAGCCACTTGCTGGCGCATCTGCTCCATATGGCGCAATAGGGTGCCAATCTCACCGGCGTAATTTGCTTTCACTGGGGTGGCAAAATCACCTTCAGATAAGTTGGTCAACGCTGTTTCCGCGCGGCCTAAACCACCAGCAACAAAGCGAACCAAAAAGCCGGCCACCACGATGGCAATTACAATTTGAATCGCCGCCAAAGCGGCAACAATCACTTCTAGATGGCTGGCTTCTTCTTCAATGGAATTAACCGCAGCGGCAGTGAAGCGTTCAATTTCATGTAGCAATGACTCTACTTCATCGGTCAATTGCGCCGCTTCACGCTCGACTCCCAGCGCTTCAAGTTCAGCCTTGTGAAACTGCTTTTGGGCAAGTAATTGGAACACGGCTTCAGCATGTTGGGCCCACGAATCGTGGTGATGATGAATGGCTCTAAGTTGTTGCAGCGCTGACTTGAACTCGTCTTTTTCGGTTTGCTCAGTGGCTGAGATAGCCGCTTGCTCAAACAATAACTCACCCTGCTCTAATTCGGTACGCAAGGTATTGTTGAGGCCAGCGAAGGCATCTCGAGCGCGTTTAAATCCTTGCTCTGCATTGTCTTCCTTGCCGATTTCTAAGGCATAGCGAAAGCCTTGCTCAAACAACACTTCTTGTTCGAGTTGATGCTCGGTGATCAGCGTCAGAATTGAGATGCCAGGGATATCACGTTGAGCAATGCCCTTAACGTGGTCTTCAATAACCGCGAGGTTGGTGAAAGCAATGATGGCAACAATGGCTTGGATGCCACAAATAATGGCGACGTAGACGATCAACCGCTGCTTAATCGACAAGTTCATACTCCAACTCTCCCTGTAAAAAAATCAAATCCATTAAAATCAAAAAGATAAAAACCATTTACAACAAGCGGTAATGTTACCGATACAACTAATCCTGCCGTAACATTAACAAAAGGTTGCAAAGGTTAATTGATGGAAAACAATCTTTACAGCATCACATTCGATCAAAACCGGTAAAACGTGATGCGCCCGCACGCTACTTGTAGTGATTGCTCAAATAGTAGTCCCATTGCTGTTCAAAGGCCTGTAATTGACGATGGCGTTTAGTTGCACAATGTGCTTGCCAGTCGCTTTCGGTCAGAAAGGGGCCACTGCGACACATGCGGCAATAATTGCTCTTAAGGTATGACGGCATATCAAGCAATGCTTGAAGTTGAGAGTGTGCTCGCGAGCTCCAATAAAAACTTCTGGCATCGGTACTTTTAACTTGCCCGGAGCGATCAACATTGCGCATCTGATAGCCGGGAAATCGGGTTAAATCAAAGTCACAAGCACCGATAAATTGCCCAGGTAAGCGCCGTTCAAGGGCGTATTCCAATCCCCAGTCGCGATAGGGCTTCACGTCTTTGGAGGTGATGCAAGCGAGTTGCAGTCCTTCGGGGTCGAGGAAAAACTCAAAACAATGTTTGAGATAAAGATGCAAAAGCCGACGATTGAGGGTGTTGATACTCATGGTTTGCTGTAACTGTTGATATTGCTCAGCCGAACCAATTGCGGGCAACAGCGGAAACTGAAAGATCACCAAGTCAAAACTTTGCTGCGGAATATCGCCCCAGCGATCAGCAGCGGTCAGATCAACATCATTGATGACGCGGCATGGCTTGCCTTGTTGCTGTTGTTGCTTGAAATATTGCCAGTGTTGCAGGCCGTATTTGGCTTTGATGTCTGTGACGCTGTCGTAAGTGGTGGCGCATAAGAACTTGGGTTGATGATGCAACCACAGCGAGCGAGAAAACGATAAGTCGCCATCGCCAATGGTTAAAATGCGCCAATCGGGTTGTATAATCACAGCCAGCACTACTTACTTGTTGTTGAATCAGCAATAAATGGTATCACGACTTGAGCCCTATCACTGTTGGCTCAGGCTATCCTGCCAACATAACTAGCGAACCCTCATGGCACTGAAAGCAACCATTTTGAAAGCCAATTTGTCCATTGCCGACATGGATCGTCATCATTATCAGGACTATCAACTGACCATTGCTCAACACCCATCGGAGACCGACAGACGGGTCATGCTGAGGTTACTGGCGTTTGCTGTTCTAGCCGACGACAACCTGCAGTTTTGCAAAGGGCTGAGTACCGATGACGAACCCGACCTTTGGCAACTGCACGACAACGGCACCATAGAGCAATGGGTTGAGCTTGGTACACCCGACCCCAAACGACTCAAAAAAGCTTGCCACAAAGCCCAGCAAGTTCATCTATTTTGCTATGGCGATAACGCGGTAACAGTTTGGTACTCCCAACATCAGCAAGCAGTTGAATCGTTGAAAAATTTGACCATACTGCAAATTCATGATGATGAGCTCGACGCACTCACTCAGTTAGTGAAGCGCTCGATGAATTTATCACTGACCCAACAAGAGGGTCAGTGGATGATCACCGATCAGGAATCGACCACCACCGTCGAGTTGCTTGTTCGGCAACACAGTCACTAACTGTCACCAAACAGGTAATGTCATGCATTCCAACGACTTAAAGCAAGTAGAGATCAGTGACTTAAAAATCGGCATGTTTGTCGTCAAAGTGGTAACGGCCAATGCTGCATTGCGAGTCAAAACTGAAGGTATTGTTCGGACACAAACCACCCTTCAGAACTTGAAAAAATCCGGAGCCTTGAAAGTGTGGATTGATCCGGAGCGCAGTGAACTCGAAGATGATGAAGCGCCGCCAGCTGCTGTCGTTGAAGAACCGCAACTGCCAAAACAAAGCTTTGAAGAAAAGGTCAAGGCGGCGATGCAGTTGTACGATGACGCCAAGAACATTCAGCGACAAATGATTGAAAGCATTAAAAAAGGTAAATCAGTCAATCTGCAAGAAGTAGAGTCGCTATCGAGCAGCATCATTGATTCAGTGTTTAACGATCAAAACGCCCTGATGATGATGTGCCAGATGAAAAACAAGCGTGAATACCTTTATCAGCACTCATTGAACAGCGCCATTATGATGAGTGTGTTCGCTCGCTATTTGGAATTTGACCAAGATGTCATCGAGAAACTAGCAGTCGGCGCTCTGCTGCATGATGTCGGCAAAACCCATATCGACGAGGCCGTGCTCGATAAAACGGGGCAATACAGCCACGATGAGTTCGAGCAAATGAAACATCATGTTGGTTACAGCGTTGAAATCGCCAGCTCTATGCCGGGTATTGCATCAGAATCATTGGATGTGATTCGTTTGCATCATGAACGACTCGACGGTTCCGGTTATCCGGAGGCTCTGCAAGGCGATGAAATCAATATCTATGGTCGCATGATTGCGCTAATCGATAGCTACAATGCGATGACTTCAGATCGACCTCACAAGGACGCCGTTTCGCCATTAACGGCATTTAAGATCATGACCAATGGCACCCCGAATGCCTACGACAACGATTTGATGAAACAGTTGATCCGTTGCGTTGGTGTGTTCCCGGTAGGCAGCTTAGTGAAGCTCAAGAGCAATAAACTAGCCATGGTCATTGAGAACAACTTTGACCAACCATTAAAGCCCAAGGTCACAGCGTTCTACAGCATTACCGGTGGTTATCACACCGAAATCAAACACATTGATCTGGCCAGTAATCACAGTAACGACGACATTGAATGCAGCGTCCGGCCCGATGAATTTAAGCTCGATCTAATGAAGTTCATGCGCACATCTTTGACCTAAGGTACACTGCAGCGACTTTAACGCGGTAAACGAATCACGATGAAAATTGGCATTATTGGCGCAATGGAGCAGGAAGTCGCCATCCTGCGTGAGCAACTGGAACAATGTGACACTCTCCACCACGCCGGTGGTACCTTTTATAACGGCACCTTAGCCGGTCACTCTGTGGTGCTGTTGCAATGTGGTATTGGTAAGGTCGCGGCAGCTATCGGCACCACGGTATTACTCGAAGAATTCCAACCCGATATTATTATCAACACAGGTTCTGCTGGCGGTTTCGATCAAAACCTGAATGTTGGTGACGTGGTGGTGTCGTCAGAAGTTCGTTATCACGATGCTGACGTTACCGCATTTGGTTATGAGATGGGCCAACTACCGTCTTTGCCACCCGCATTCAGCGCCGATCCAAAACTGATGGCGCTGGCCACAGATACCTTCGCAGAAATGGCTGATGTACAGGCCAAGACCGGTTTGATTTGTACTGGCGATGTTTTCATGGCTGATCCTCAACGGGTAGCCAAATGTCGTGCAGACTTCCCCGATATGATCGCTTGTGAAATGGAAGCCGCCGCTATTGCCCATGTTTGCCACAAGTTTGAGGTGCCTTTTGTGGTGATCCGAGCACTATCCGATATTGCCGGTAAAGAATCGTCCCATTCGTTTGACGAATTCTTAGAGCAAGCGGCACTGCACTCATCAAAGTTCATTTTGCAAATGTTGCCTAAGCTTTAACCCAAGCGCTCTGGCTTCCGCCCGATGGACTACGTCAGCACCTTATTGATTCACACTTACGATTGGTTGTGGGTCATGACTCTGGCATTAGTTGCTGAGCGACTAATGCCGATTCCTCAGGCTTATCATCCCAATCAACTGATTAAAGGGTTAAGCCATGCCCTCCAGCAAAAAGTACTGAAGCCGAACCGCACGGCTTCTCAACAGGCAGTCGCAGGCTTGTTAGCAACTTTGATTATGGTGCTATTTGCCATCCCAGTGCCACTGTTTGCCTTGGCGGCCTCACCCTTTCCTTGGCTGGTAGAGTTTGTCCTCCTGACGCTGTGCTTGCAGTGGCGACCAATGGCACGGCAATTAAATCGATTTGCCAATACCCCTGCAACGCAAAAGCAACTGCGCCGAACCTTATTGAACAGTTGGTTAGCACGCGATTGCGACACACTCTCTGAGCTCGGCAGCAATAAAGCGGCGATTGAAGCAATTTATCTGCGCAGCTTTCATGATCAATTTGCTCCCTTGTTTTGGTATGCCGTCGGCGGCATCTGGTGGGTATTGGGTTATTACTTAATGCTGCAGTTGTCTCGCCAATGGCATCCTCTATTACGACAGCAAGTGCACTTTGGCAAGCAGTTGAAAACCATTCGCGCGGTGTTCGATGTGATCCCGCAACTGACTTGGGCAACTTGGTTGGCGCTCAGTACAACTCACCGTAAAGCCGGGCTAAAACTCTCGCTGGCAAGGCAATTCCGCAGCAAGGCAAGAGGGTTCACATTGGCTGCGGCGCAACACCGTTTGGGTTGTGATATCGGCGGGCCGGCACTTTATGATGGCCGCAAATATCAGCGGCCGCGGTTTGACAATCAACGACCACCAACCGCGGTTGACATCAAGTTGGCGCTGCAGCAAGTCAACTGGCACCTAACGCTACTGCTAAGCTTGATCTGGACCGGCATCGTTAGCCACACCTTTTGGATAGTATTTGCCGGCTAAAACAACTTGGACCCAATCGCCATGATGCAGCTTTCATTGACCACGCCCGCTTTACTATTTCCAGCGATCTCGCTGTTGTTGTTGGCGTACACCAATCGCTTCTTGACCCTAGCGACTGTGGTTCGAGCTTTTTCTGAGGCCGACCTAACCAATGAACGAACGGTCAGGCAAGTGGTTAATTTTCGCCGTCGCATTAGCTTGATCAAACAAATGCAGGCGTTTGGCGTGGGCAGTTTTTTGTTTTGCGTGATTTGCATGTTCTTGGTTCACATGGGTTATCAACATTCGGGGTCAATACTGTTTGCCATTAGTTTGTTGATGCTAGCCTATTCGCTGGCGCTATCAGTCTGGGAAATTCGAATATCAGCCGAAGCCATCAATATTCACTTAGAAGTAATTGAGCAAAAATGCGATGAGCAAAAACGCAAAGCTGGCAAAAGCCGTTGGCGGCCCCGCAAATGATGTACTTACTTGATTTAATTGGTGTTGCTGTTTTTGCCATCTCTGGCGCGATGGCCGCTCGGCAATTACAGATGGATCCCTTTGGCGCCCTGATTTTAGCGGGAGTCACAGCCATTGGCGGTGGTACTTTGCGCGACTTACTGCTGGGCATTACGCCATTTTGGATTGACGATACTACCTACCTCTATGTCATTGCTGCGACAGCCATTCTAACCATGATTTGGCCGCTAAAACGTGGTTGGCCTTATCGTATTTTGAATGTTGCCGATGCCTTTGGCTTGGCGCTGTTTACCATCATGGGTATGTCACGAGCACTAAACGCCGAAGTATCGCTTACCGTTGCCGTGGTGATGGGAGTCATGACCGGCGTCGCAGGCGGCATGATCCGTGACCTGCTATCGGGCCAGGTGCCGCTGATTTTACGCCGTGAGGTATATGCCACCGCATCGTTGGCCGGCGCCCTGACATACGCTGTATTGCAACACTTGCCGGTCGAATGGCACTTCTCAGTTGCCATCGCCATGCTCGTTACCTTGATCGTTCGGCTATCAGCAATTCGCTGGAAGTTAACGCTGCCAACGCTCACTCACAATAATTAACCGTCAGTTGCTGGCGGTATTAAACCCCGCCACTCTGGCAATCAATTCATCGCCACTTTTCTTCAGTTCAACCGAGATTTGCTTAGTTTCGGCAACGGCCGTCAGGGTTTGATTCGAGTAATCAACCGCATCGCTGACCCGCTCACTGATTTCCTGAGCAACACAGCTTTGCTGCTGTGCAGCCGTGGAGATTTGTTCATTCATCGAACGAACCTGCTGAATTTCGTCAAATAATTGCTGTAACGACGTCATTGATTCATCAAACAACGACATCGATCGCCCACCCGTCTCAACACTGGCGTTCATATGTTCAATCGCTGACTCCGCACTATCGTGTATGGCACCAATCACTTCCCGAATTTCTTCGGTTGCTTGCTGACTTTTTGTGGCTAAGTTTCTCACCTCATCAGCGACAACCGCAAAGCCGCGGCCTAACTCACCCGCTCGTGCCGCTTCGATCGCGGCGTTCAGCGCCAGCAAATTAGTCTGCTCTGAGATGCCGCTGATGGTATCGAGAATGCCCGATACTTCTTCTGCCGTTTTGGCCAAATCAATCACCACACGATTAGACTCTGACAGCGATGCCACCAAATGCTCAATAGATTGCCGAGCTTCTGAGGTTTTATTTTGACTGAAGCTGCCGCGTTGCTCGGCCTCCCCGGTCAACGCAAAGGTCTTCTCGGTTAAGCCGGCGATTTCTTCGGACGACTGCGCCATCTCGGCAATTGCAGAGGCAATCTGATCGGTTTTGCTGTGGTGCTGAGCAGTACAATCTGAAGCGCGATTACTGGCGTTGTCGATTTGATCGGTGGTTGCCGAGGTATTTGCCGAGATCTCAACCACCCGCTCGATGATATCTGACAACTCAGTCATCATCTGATCAACCGAAGCACCAATGGTGCCCAATTCATCACCTGCGGTTTCTTTGGTTCGGCCACTGAGGTCTTTGTTCAATGCCGCGTCTGCCAGTACATGACGGATCCCTTTCACCCGACGTGCAGTGGAATTCATGGTCACACTGGTGATTGCAACGACAATGATCACTAACGCCACGCTCAAGCAGGCATATAACCAAAAAGACTGTCGACTCGATTGCGCCTGTGTCGCGGCATGACTAAGGAGAAATTGACTGAGCTGATCGGCCTCAGACTTAATCAACTTGATGCGGTCAGTCGCGAGACCAAACCAGACACTGGGTTCTGGTCCCTGAATGGCATTAAGATTGGTTTGAGCAAGAAACTGCTGCTCTAATTGCCCGACCTGCTGCCAAGCGCTCTGTTGCAAGATTTGTTGATATTGCTGATACCAAGGTGTTGGCATTCGCATATCAATGAGCTTTTGTAGCTCATTGATTTCATTAATATAGAACTGAATATCTGCAAACTTCAACGGCGAGACTTTTTTACTGGCATAAGCACCATTCATCGCCCCGCGCGCTTGCCCTGCTCGCTCCTTAAGCCAAAGCAACAGACGCAGCCCTTCGACCTCATTGCCCAAACTGGGGTCGGACAGTTGCAACATAGCCGTTTGCAAGCCATTGAGCGCTTGCCGGTTTAAGTTGGAATAGTATGCAAACGCCCCAGCGCTGGGGTCGAGACTATCGACCAATTGCCGTACCCGCCCCTTCTGCCGCAACAAGCGCTGGACCCCAACAATGGCTTTCTCAATTGCAGGCGACTGCTTGACCAACAGCGATTGCTGAGCATAATCGACCAGCACTTTCTCGGCCTTGTCAGCTTTGCCGCGCTGGCTCGCCAATTCGCCACGTAGCTTGGTTCCCTTTGAGCCTAAGAAGCCAGCGGTTAGTCCCCTTTCGACCGCATGCTGATGGGCAACACCATCCATCGCAGCGACCAACGCCACCATGCTCTGGCGAGCTTGTGCTTGTTGCACTTGTTGATGTGCAGTAAACACCGCCCGAACCAGCATCACGATTAAGATCAGCAGCGGAATAAAGACAAGAACAGCAATTAAATGAGTGAGCTTCAAGCGAAGCTGAAAATGATTACCTAACACTTGTAACTCCTTCTACATGATCAGGTCAGCACTAAGTTTAGATAACAATGAAAAAAACAATGCAAAATGTGGGGCTATGTCTCGATTTGAAAGGCTAAAAGCGCGATTGGGATCGCCGACTTGCAAGGCCTAACGACGGTTGTTACGGTGCACAGCAGACAGTTCAGGCAAACAACGCAATGGCAACATCAAGCAGCCGTTAGCGCTTCAAAAAGGCATCAATAATGAAAAAAGCCGTCCTCGCTTCAGCGTTAAGCTGGGCATTACTCGCGGGTTGTTCACAACCGGCACAAACCGACCAAACGATTCATCAAGTAAACTCAGTAACAAACTCATCCTCAGTAAGTGACCAGACAACATTGACAGCAGCGCAATACAGCGAGCAGTTCATTGCTGAATTATGGCAACTGTACCCCGAATATGCGCTTTACGTTGGCTACTATGATTACGATGATCAACTCCCCATTGCCAACCCACAACGCCGCGCTCAAGAACTAGCTTGGTTGCAACAGCAACAAGCAACCATTAGCCAACTGCTTGAGACCGATTTAACCGACCACCAACGCACTGATTTGTCGTTGATGGCGAACTTCGTTAAACGTGGCATTTGGCAAATCGAATCGTTCAAGAGCTGGCAGTGGGACCCGAGCGAGTACAATGTCGCAGGTGGTTTCGCCCAAATCGTTAATGGTAATTACAAGCCAGAAATAGAGCGCCTTCGCACGATACTCAAGCGCCTTGAGCACGTCCCAGCCTACTATCAGGCAGCTCAAGCCAATGTTTCGAAACCGGCCATTCCCCAAACCCGTTTAGCTATTCAGCAGAACCAGGGCGTGGCTTCCGTTTTGGGCGATGAACTATTAGCAAAGGCTATCGCCAGTGACATGACTGAGGCTGAGAAAATTCAATTTGAGCAGCGTCTGTCCGACGCTCAACTTGCGGTCGCCACTTACATTGATTTTCTAACGGAGCTGTTGCCAGAGGTTGAAGGCGCCGATCCTGTATATCGCCTCGGCGACACCGTATACGAGCAAAAATTTGCTTTCGATATTCAATCCCAGCTGACCGCGAAACAACTCTATGAGCGCGCCTTAGCCGACCAGAAAATGATTCACGGCAAAATGGCTGAACTCACCACAGAGCTTTGGTCGACGTATTTCGCTGACCAAGCAATGCCCGCAGAGCCAATGGCAGCGATTGGTCAAATGCTTGAGCGCTTGTCACAAGTACATGCCAAACCAGCAGAGTTTAAAGCCGCCGTTGAGCAGCAAATCCCCGAACTAATCGCCTTTATCAAAGCGAACGATTTGATGACATTGGATGACGATAAGCCTTTGGTGATTCGCCATACCCCAGAGTACATGCGCGGCTACGCGGTGGCGTCAATCCAAGCACCCGGGCCCTACGATGCCAAAGCCAATACCTATTACAACGTCATGCCGCTAGACGGAATGCCAGCTGAACAAGCCGAGAGTTTCTTGCGCGAATACAATCAGTACTTGATGCAAGTGCTAAACATTCACGAGGCTATTCCCGGCCACTACACGCAGCTGGTCTATGCCAACAAGTCACCAAGCTTGATCAAGTCGATTATTCGTAACGGTGCGATGATTGAGGGCTGGGCGGTATTTGCCGAACGGATGATGCTCGAAGCAGGCTATGGCGACTTCGAACCAGAGCTATGGTTGATGTATTACAAGTGGAACTTGCGCGTGGTCACCAACACTATCCTTGATTACAGCATTCAGGTATTGGGGATGGAGCAAGAGCAGGCGATGGATTTGATGGTTAATCAGGCATTCCAGCAACAGGCAGAGGCGGCAGGCAAATGGCGCCGAGCGACCCTGAGTCAGGTGCAATTGACCAGCTATTACGCCGGTTTCAGTGACATTCTGGTACTACGCGATAAAGCCAAGCAAGCGTGGGGCGAGGACTATTCAATTAAGCGCTTTAACGAAACTTTCCTGAGCTACGGCAACGCGCCAGTACCGGTGATTGCTGAGCTAATGCTGAAGTAGTCATCGTGCCGATGCCGAATTAACTCTGACAAGCCCACTTTGAGTGGGCTTTTGGGTCCTTTCCTGTCGGCAATCCCCGAAAGGAGTGTTTACGTCTTCCTCTTTTGGTTTTTCGGACTCGGCATCGTACCTCCAGAAAGGAGCGTTCCATGGACGGACTTGAGCGTCACTGCGTTTTGCTAGTTGCGGCCTTGGCCAATATTGCCACAAAGTCTGAGTTGGAATAAAACACGCCTTTCTGGATACCAAACAGCGCGGGAGAAAGGAGTGATAGCACCGAATTTTGCCGACAAAAAAGCCCGCTCGAAGCGCAATGCTGATCAGTTAAGGATCGGTTGACCGATCTTCTGAACATAGGACAATCCGGTTTCCCCTTATGGAGCCGGATTTTTTTATGTCTATTACTGCCGTCCT
>NZ_NGNS01000026.1 GCF_002165625.1 Neiella marina | reverse complement strand
GACGGCAGTAATAGACATAAAAAAATCCGGCTCCATAAGGGGAAACCGGATTGTCCTATGTTCAGAAGATCGGTCAACCGATCCTTAACTGATCAGCATTGCGCTCAAAGCGGGCTTTTTTATTATTGTTCACAAATGGCCATTAGTTTTTCGCTAATGCGGTATCCATTTGATCGTCCTCAATATGGTTGCCCATCCGACGTGCGAATGTTCTCAAGTCCATGCCGTTGCAGTCGTACTTTCTGTTGAACTTGGCAATGCTACTGCCATTCTGACGCAATACGTCATAAGCAGTTCCCAAACCAAACTCAGCAGCAATGATGCAGACGCTAGTTTCAAAGGAGTTGTCAGTGGAATGGAACTCAATTTGTGGCTGGGCGTTGTTAGCAAAAGCACTTGATGCAACAAGCAGGGACAACGTAGCTACCGCGGAGAAAATAGTCTTCATAGCAAAACCCTCTTATTATACTGATAAATGTTACAAGAATATTTCGATGAAAAAATAATGCATTTTTTCTGCGATTTTTATCGTGATCGACATCACTAGCGATATTTGTGTAACAAAAAATTCAAACTTCTAATATAAACCTGTCATAAAACTCTAAAACCCCAATTTCATCAACCTTGCTAGCTAGGAATAACTTCAGTTTCATTTCATCTAGTTACTTGTCAGCAGTTTTGGCATAATGCCGCACAGGTTGTGCCTGCATAGTTAATCATCCAATCTGCATACTTCTCTCCGGAATAAATTTCGAATTGAGTCAACAACCAGACTTGCGATGCAAATCGAATGATTTGGCTCAGATAGAGCCTTGTGGGCAACAAATAACGGACTGATTTTTAATTAAAAGGTGTAGGCAACTTATGTTAGCCAAGCGCATTATTCCCTGTTTGGACGTACGTGACGGTAAAGTCGTTAAAGGCGTGCAATTCCGCAATCATGAAATCATGGGTGATATCGTACCTTTGGCGCAGAAATATGCCGAAGTCGGAGCCGATGAGTTAGTGTTTTATGACATCACTGCTTCTTCTGATGCTCGTGTCGTTGATAAGAGCTGGGTAAGCCGAGTTGCAGAGGTGATCGATATTCCATTCTGCGTCGCTGGCGGTATTAAAACTGTCGATGATGCCCGTCGTATTCTTCTCAACGGCGCCGATAAGATCTCTATCAATAGCCCAGCGCTAGCTAATCCTGAACTCATTACCGAAATGGAACAGGCATTTGGCAAACAATGCGTGGTCGTCGGTATTGACAGCTATTTCAATAGCGACACGGGCAGCTATCAGGTCAAGCAATACACTGGTGATGAATCGCGCACAGTGACAACCAGTTGGAACACCTTGGACTGGGTTGAGGAAGTACAGCGCCGCGGTGCTGGCGAAATCGTCCTCAACTGTATGAATAAAGACGGCGTGCGTGATGGCTACGATCTGGAGCAGCTAAAGCTAGTTCGTGAACGTTGTGATGTGCCACTGATTGCCTCTGGTGGTGCCGGTACCATGCAGCACTTTGCTGATGCGTTCAACGATGCCGATGTCGACGGTGCATTGGCAGCCAGCGTATTCCACAAAGCAATTATCGATATGCAGGAACTAAAAAGCTTCTTGCGCAAACAAAACGTTGCGATTCGCTACTAGTCGCAACGACAAGGATTACAGAATGACCATTGAATTTGATGCTTCGAACTTGGCTTGGGACAAAGTTGGCGGTTTGCTACCGGCTGTGGTTCAGAATGCTCAGAGCGGCAAAGTATTGATGCTCGGTTACATGAACCAAGAGGCAATTGACCATACCCTCAAGACAGGTCACGTGACATTCTTTAGTCGCACCAAGCAGCGCTTGTGGACCAAAGGCGAAACCAGTGGTAATACGCTGAACCTAGTTGCCATGCAATCGGACTGTGACAACGATACCTTGTTGATTCAAGCCAACCCAATTGGTCCCACTTGCCACCTCGGCGATGAAACCTGCTGGGGAGAACAAGCTAGCGAATCACCCATTGCGTTTATCGCCGATCTGGAAGCTGTCATAGCCAGCCGCAAAGGCGCCGCGCCAGACAGCAGCTATACCGCCAGTTTGTTCGCCAAAGGCACCAAGCGGATCGCTCAGAAAGTCGGCGAAGAAGGCGTTGAGACCGCCTTAGCAGCAACGGTCAACGACGACGACGAAACCCTCAATGAATCAGCAGACTTGCTTTATCATTTATTGGTTTTACTGCAGCACCAAGGCTTGAGCTTGGCGCAAGTGGTGGATGTGCTCAAAGCCCGCCACCAAAAGTAACCAACAACGCAGTTATTGATGAGCCGGCGTCTTTGCCGGCTTTTTTAGATGACCAGCAAGCAGTGTCGCCAGATGGAATGGCTTGCGGCCCCGTAATGCATAGATTTGATGACTGCAGGAAAAGCCGTTGCAAACCACTGGCGCTTGCGGCATGTCATCAAGAGCCGGCAGCAATGCCATATTCGCCATTGCCAGCGAACTCTCAGCATGTTCGTTTTGCAGGCCATAGCTGCCGGCCATACCACAACAACTGGCCTCAATAAAGTTCACCTTGAGCTTTGGAATCAGTCGCAATACTTTGCGCATGGATTTGATGGCGCCAACCGCTTTCTGATGACAGTGGCCATGCACCAGCACAGTTCCGCAAGCTGCAGGCTGAAAATCGGCATTGAATCGCCCTGCCATTTTCTCTCTAGCAACAAACTCTTCGAACAACAACGAATGTTGCGCCAAACCCTGAACCTCAGGCCCCAGTTGCATCATTAAGTACTCATCGCGCAACATCAAATGAGCTGACGGCTCTAAGCCAACGATTTTGATTTGCGCTGCGAGAAAAGGAGATAGCGCAGCTAGCAACGCTCGCCCCTGTTGTTTTGCTCGGTCAATAAATCCTTGCGAAAACAGGCTTCGACCAGAATCTAGCAACTCGCCACTGGCATTGGTTTGTGGATGAATGGTGATGACCTTATATCCGGCGGCAGTGAGCACGTCGATGGCATCAGTCGCATGGTTAGGGTGAAACAGTGCAGTGAAACTATCAATCAACAATACCACCGTCATTGGATCCGCCTTCCCCGACCAAGCCTCATTGCGAGCTTGTTGTGCTGGCGAATCTTGATATGGTGTTAATGCCGGCTCCGGCAAGTCAATATTGCTGTTAATACCGACAAGGCTGGCACCGATTGTTTTCAGTACTGAGCTTTGATTACGCCATTTGATCAGGTTGTTCAACCAAGCGAACCGATACAACCAATAAGGAAACTCAGCAAACAGTCGGCTGCGCAAGGAGCTCAGGCCAAGCTCTCGGCGCTGCGCTAAGTATTCGGCTTTAATGGCTGCCATATCGAGATTGTTTTCACACTCGCGCTTACAGCCTTTGCACGACACACATTGTTCAAGAGATGCAGCTAATTGCCGATCGGTTAAAAAGCTATTGTCACTATCATTGAGCAGCTTTTTTAACAATTGTACCCGACCACCCGGAGAAAGATTGGCATCATCACTGATACGAAAACTTGGACACATCAGGCGACGATTGTTTGATTCCTGACAAATACCGCTGCGGATACAGACAGATACCGCTTTGGCAAAATCGCCACCATGGTTGGGGATGTCAGCATAAGCGTCACCCATGCCCTGATCCTGGTATTGCGACCAATCTAGCAACCTTTTCACCACCCAACGCTCCTCTCAACACTTGTCATTTTGATGCCCCGGCCAATGTCGGCGCTCCCATGCCGACATCCAATCAACAGACAGGCGAACGCTCGGCCAATTACGCTTGGTTCAAGTTTGATGCCAGTATCAACCGAGGGGATCTGATTGTTGTAGAGGAGAAGTCGATATCGAGGTGGTTGCGGGCTGCTTGAGTCAGCCCACAACACAGTGCAGTGTCGGTGTGACGATTATTGAGTGACGCGGTATTTCCGCGAAATGGCCGGCTGTTGCAGTAGCGCCTCGTCACCGCTTTCTATCGCATTGAGTAAATCAAGTTTGTACTGCTTGTACTCCAGCCGCTCATCAATTGTTTGCTGAAACACTTCAAAGTGAGCTTTTTCCATGCAAGCTCGAGCGCCATCTTTATCGAGCACCGACAGAACCAATCCGGCTTGAATGTAACCCTGCGTTTGATTGCGCAATAACTCATCAACATCACCGTGCTGCACTTTTCGATAAAATGCCAGCAGCCGCTCATGTAAGGTCACAAAGTACGCGCTAACCCGCTCAGATTGCTGATAAGACATAACCACCTCCAACAACAAACGAAACCTTTTGTTAGATCAGTTTAACGGGTTCTCATCAATGCTGTACTGCCGACCTCACAATAACGCTGAATTTGCCCGTTCAATGCTCGTTGAGAGTGTTTATGACAGGGCTATGGAGGACAAAATAACTGCCGCTAACTCGCCATATATGAGTGAATTGGAGTGGTATTAACAGCATGCAAGAAACTTCATATAAACTCGATTTGCCGACTACACTGATCAAGCGAAAATCAAAGCAACGGTTCGCTCCCATGTCGCTCTTTACTGGTTTTCCAAAGGTTGTTGGCGGCCTATTCACAAAATGGCAGCAAATTGCAAGCGCTCAACTCAATAAAACGGTTGAGAAAATCGCAAAAAGTTTGTTCTGAACGATTTCTTTTGTGAACAAAGTCACTACAATGGCCGCAAATCTTCGAACCCCAAAATTAATTAGGTACAGACCCCGTGACTAAGAAAACAAAAATCGTAGCCACCGTTTCAGATTTGAAAGGTGATGTAGAGTTTATTAGTAACCTGTACAAGCGTGGCGTTAACGTTATTCGCTTGAACACTGCTCACCAAACGCCTGAAGATACTCGCAAAGTGATTGAAAACGTCCGTGCAGTATCTGACAAACTGGCAGTACTGGTTGACACCAAAGGTCCAGAAATGCGCACCAACTTGAAAATCGAAGAAGATCTCGATATCAAAACTGGTGACACTGTCGTGTTCCGTGCAGACGGCCTAGATGTTCCAACCACCAAAGAAGCGGTACAAGTAAACTACCTGGGCTTTGTTTCTGATGTTCCGGTTGGAGCTCATATTCTGATTGATGATGGCTTGCTTGAGTTGGTTGTTGTCAGCAAAGATGAGAAGTCTTTGAACACCACGGCGTTGAACAACGGCAAAATCAAGAAGAAGAAATCCGTCAACGTACCTGGCGTTGAGATTCGTCTTCCTTCTGTTACTGAGCGTGATAAGAGCTTCATCGAAATGGCTATTGATGCCGGCGTTGATTTCATTGCTCACTCATTCGTTCGTAACAAACAAGACGTGTTGGACGTGCAAGAAATCCTTGACGCGAAAAACTCGCCAATCAAGATCATCGCTAAAATCGAAAACCGCGAAGGTGTTGATAACCTAGACGAAATTTTGGAAGTTGCGTACGGCATCATGGTTGCTCGTGGCGACTTGGGTATTGAGATCCCAGCAGAAGAAGTACCGCTAATCCAAAAGAACATGATCCAAAAATGTATCGCAGCAAATGCGCCAGTAATTACTGCGACTCAAATGCTTGAGAGCATGATCTCTAACCCACGCGCAACTCGTGCCGAAATCTCTGACGTTGCAAACGCTGTTCTTGATGGCACCGATGCAGTAATGCTGTCTGGTGAATCTGCCTATGGTGACTATCCATTCGAAGCAGTTGAAACTATGGCTCGCATCGCCAAGCACGTTGAAGACAAAACTCAACACGACATTAACTACGAGCTGGCGAACGACCCAACTAACCTGCAAGCTTATGTAGCCAAATCTGCAGCCAAAGCTTCTCGTGACTTGCACGTTGACGCCATTGTTGTGCCTACTCGTAACGGCACCACAGCTCGCCAAGTTGCATCTCACCGCCCTGTTGCACCAATCTACGCAGGTTGTTTCGAGACTCACGCGCTGCGTTTGCTCTCACTGAGCTACGGTGTAGAAGCCTACGCAATCGAAGCATACAAAACTCGCTCAGAGATCCTTAACAAGGCGCTGACGCCGCTGCTTGAAGAGCGCATGCTGAACAAAGACAGCTTGGTTGTTGTTGCTAAGTCTGCTCCAGGTGCGCCAAAAGGCGAAACCAACCGTATGGAAATCAACTCGGTTGAAGCTTTGTTAGCACCTCGCGCCGACGGCTAATCGCCATTTCACGACGCTAGCGTCAAATAAAAGCCCCGCAGCGCAAACGCTGCGGGGCTTTTTAGTATTGTTGCAACGGTTAGCTAAACGATTAATCGCTATCGCCACCGGTTAGGTCTTGCAGCACCTTATCAAGCAACTGATCGAAGCCAAATTCATCCAAGCCCAATTGCGCCAAAGAACCATCTTGCGCCGCTGCCCATTCTTGTTCTACTTGGTAGTTGCCAAGATGCTCTGCCACCACCCGTCTTGCAACCTTGAGTACCGCGAGTAACTGCAATGCAATCTCTGGCAGTTCATCGGAGCCAAATAAGCCTTCGATATCCTGATGGTAATAAATCACTTCGACCAACTGTGCCGGTAGCTTCCAAGTCTGAGCCAGCAAGGCGCCAATAGTGGCGTAAGTGGTTTGATATTCGGCTCGCTCTTGCTCAGCAACAGCGTCCCAGCCTTGAGTTTTGCTTAACGCCATAACACTCGAGTAGTTATCGAACACCTGCATCATGATCGGCACACCGGCCATATGAAACAAACCCAGCATATAAGCATTGTCCGACAGCGCCGGCTTGCCGGTGTGATTGCAAACAGAAGCGCAAGCCATTGCCATATCAGAGGCCATATCCCAAACCGCATCCAACTCTGCCGAAGCCTTCATCGAGCTGCGCAAGGCAACGGCTTTGACAATTGGGTAAATACGTTTCAGCCCTAGCATCATTACGGCCTGATGAATTGAGTCAATTTCTCGGGCGCGGCGAAATGCCGCTGAATTAACTACCTGCAATACCGCCGCCGAAATACCAACGTCGCTGGCAATGGCATCGGCAATAACTGACACATTGCAATCTTCTTTCTTGGTTTCTTCACCAATCTTAAGCAGTACTTCGGGCCGAGGAGGAATAGTAATATTTCTCAACACAGCTTTTTCTTGAGGCGTCACAGATATCGCCATCAAACTCCTCCGGAGTGATAAAACAGTCTTTGAACGCTGTACTTGCCGACTCAGGTTTGAGGGCTGCAGCAAATGGAAATGCCAGTTATTTTAGAACGCCGCGCCTGCAGTTACGAGCTGTATTAACGCCAAGCTTAGTGGCAAGACTCACAGAAATAAGATCAATAGACAGTAGCTTTTAACTTGGGCAAGAGGAATTCATCAGTTTGTGATCGAATGAACGGCAACTCGCTTTATTTAGCCGTAAAATGTTAGCGGTAACAACTTATTGATAACAACGAGTTAAACTTTTATTTGGACTTCGTTTTATGCGCTATAAAAGGAGCTAAACATGATGCGTTTCGGTTACCCCCTCCCCTTCATTATATTGACTCTGAGCAGCCTCGTTTTCTCGGCGCAGAGCCTGGCGAAAACAGGTGCTCATCCGGATTTCGCTCGCGTCTATCATCATGCCGAGCAGCAATTAAATGACGGTGAACTAGAGCAAGCAGGCAAATCATTTGGCGATATGGCGCATTATCGCCAGCAACATGGCTTTCCACCATATGAAGAGGCGCATTTTCAATTACTTAAGTACAAGCTGGCTAAACGAGCGGGTAACGAGCCCGAAATGGCCTCAGCGCAATTGGCAGTAGTGGCTCAAGGCGCCGGTTACATCGCAGGTGAGGTGTATGCTTCCATGGCAATGGATTTGTTGAAGCAACAGCTCAGTCATCATGCTTATGCTGAAGCACAACAAACCTACGCTAGGATGAAGCAGGATGAAGCTTCGGCCAAACAAGCAGAGCAAGTCAGTGCCATCATGGCCAAGGTCGACAATTTGGTCCAAGGACAATCACCGGTGGTTGCTACTGTTTCGGTTAACAATTCAGGCAAGTGGCAACGACAATTGATTAGGCCTTCGTTCTATCTCGACAAGGTTTCTGGCGACATTACCACCCTCGAGCTGGATTGCGTGAACAAAAAGATGTCATTGAACTTTGACGCTGATTCAGTGCTAACCATCCCGAAAAATTTTGGAGCTTGCAAACTGACGGTAAACGCTCGTCAAAGTAGTCAGTTTGAGCTGGTTCAATTGCATCAATAGTCGACCTCTCGCTGTGCCGACAAAAAACGCCGCATGAGTCATTCAATGCGGCGTTTTTACCAAGCGAAAGCCGTTTGTTAGTGCAGCTTTAGTTTTGGCCTGAATACTCGGCCGATTTTATCTGAGAAGGCGATGAATGCCGTTTTCAAGTAGCCATGCAGTGCTATTTGATGCATCCGATAAAGCGAAATGTAAACCATCCGAGCAATGCGCCCTTCGACCATCATTGAGCCTTTTGTCAAATTGCCCATCAAGCTCCCAACAGTACTGAATTTGCTCAGCGAAACCAAGGAGCCATGGTCCTTATAGGAGTAATCAACCAGAGGCTCATTACTCAGTTGCGCGCGAATGTTGCGGTAGGCATGAGATGCCATCTGGTGAGCAGCCTGCGCCCTTGGCGGCACAAAGCCACCAGCAGTCATCGGGCAACTTGCCGCATCACCAATCACATAAATGCGCTCATCATTGGATGTTTGCAATGTTGGCTTGACCACCAGTTGATTGATTCGATTGGTTTCCAAACCGGCGATATCTTTCAAGAAGTCAGCTCCTTTAATACCCGCTGCCCAGACTTGTAAATCTGCTTCGATCAACTCGCCGTCTTTGGTATGGAGCCCCTCTGCACTTGCTTCAGTAATCATGGTTTGAGTTCGAACATCAACCCCGAGCTTGGTCAATTCGATATGAGCAGCGCCCGAAATGCGAGGAGGTAATGCTGGCAGGATCCGTTCACCGGCTTCGACCAGAGTGACCTTTAAATTGTCTTGACTAACATGACGCACGCCATAGCCCTTCATCTGCTTGGCTGCGTTGTGCAGTTCAGCCGACAACTCGACACCAGTGGCGCCGCCGCCAACAATCGCGATACGCAATGGCTGGCAATTATCGCCCTGAACATGTAAGCGGAAAAACGAGTCGAGCATTTTGCGATGGAAACGATGAGCTTGGCTGGGGCTATCAAGGAAAATGCAATGCTCTCTGACTCCTTTAGTGCCAAAGTCATTTGATACGCTACCAATGGCTAGTACGAGGTAGTCGTATGGTAAGTTGCGCTCAGGTAGCACTTGCTCGCCATCTTCCCCAAGCAACGGAGCCAGCACCAACTCTTTGGCAACTCGGTCGATATCAGCCATGGTACCGAGCTGAAAGTCAAAGCCATGATTTGCTGCATGGGCGCGATAACTGACAGCGTCAACACCATCATCCAGAGCGCCAGTCGCTACTTCGTGTAACAACGGTTTCCATAGGTGGGTTCGGTTTTTATCAATCAGGGTGACATCGGCTAAGCCCTTGCGCCCCAGCTTTCGTCCTAGTTTGGTGGCCAGCTCAAGGCCGCCTGCGCCTCCGCCGACAACGACGATGCGTGGTTTTGTCATAGTGCCTCTACTTGCCCTGCCGGTGGCGCAGGGCGGTTGGTCAATCCGTGGGATTGAATTTATTGAATCTGTTGCTTGAATTCTTTCATTCGAGGGAGGTGACTGGCAATACTCTTGAATTTGTGTGCTTGCTGATCGTCCCATACCACTGGGTAATAGGATTCAAGTTCTTCTGCGAGGGCCTTATTGTCTTGTGTTTCGTCATTGGTTGAAAACACACACATGCAATTGCCCTGGTTTTTGTTGCGGAACTCGCTAACACACTTAGTGGCAATATCCATGTATTCTTCTGGCCGATCAATCTTGCCAATCATGTTGGCTTCTGGGTGCAGATTTGGATTGAAAATCACCGAGCGTATACCACTTAAAAAAGCAATTCGTTCACACCAATAACCACCTAAGCCGACGCCAACCATAATTGGATTGGGATCATCACTATTGTCCAGCTCGCGCTTTACTTCTTTAAGAATGTGAGACATATCGTGCTTTGGATGCAAGGTACTGTAGGTGACAAACCGTACATCTGGATCGATAAACTGCAGCTGTAGAATTTTCTCGTGATTACCGGGGCTGGTTGCGTCAAATCCGTGCAAATAGATGATCATGATGAGTTCTCCGTTACGCTGAGATTGCTAATTCAGGAAACGCCGCTATCAGAGTTTTATAACGGTCGCTTTGGTAAATACAATCCCACTCATTTTTTGTGGAGTTTAACAGAGATTCTAACCTTTGCGAGTGAGGCAGAACATTTTGCCAGTGCTCATCCGCTAACAATTCCTTAACCCCTGCACGATCATTACACAACAACACCATGTCACAACCAGCAACCAGTGCGGCTTTGGCCCGCTCAGGATACGTCCCCATTGGTTCGGCCCCCTTCATTGCTAAGTCGTCAGAGAAGATCACGCCATTAAAATTCAGCTTCATCCGCAAACGGTTGAGCCAATAGGGCGAAAAGCCCGCAGGCTTATCATCAAAATTTGGATAGATGACATGAGCAGGCATGATGGCGTCAACCCGATTGGCAGCAATCAGGTCGCTGAATACTAACTCGTCTTGCTCGATATCGGCTTCAGCGCGCTCATCAATTGGGATGGCAATGTGCGAATCTGCCGCCACACTGCCGTGGCCAGGATAGTGCTTACCCGTGCATTTCATACCAGCTTCATGCATGCCATCAATAAACGCCGTGGCCAGCGGCACGACCTGCTCGGGAAGCTCACTGAACGCGCGATCGCCGATTACTTCACTAACTCCATTAATATCAAGAACTGGCGCAAAGCTAATGTCGATATCGCATGCCAACACTTCAGCGGCCATCAGCCATCCTAATTCTTGAGCCAGTTGCTCGGCACTCCACTCATGGTTAGCCGTGAGCTTGTCAATCATTCCCATTGCCGGTATCGGACTGAAGCCAAGCCGAAAGCGCTGCACCCGGCCTCCCTCATGATCAACAGCCAGCAGCAGCGGTTTACCTGCAGCTTGGCGGACCTCGGCGACCAACTGACAAATTTGTTGTCGAGACTCAAAATTGCGGCTGAAAAAAATCACACCGCCAACGGTAGGATGCTGTAACAGCTCAATTTCATCGGCTTGCAGTTTGGTGCCCTGCAAGTCCAGCATCAGTGGACCCATGGTTTGTTTCCTTTGCTTGGTAGCGTTCTGCTAAATCAGAAAAATCGTCTTGCCACTTGGCGAGCGCTTTATCGATGTGGCGCTTTTGCTTGTCAGTCATTGTGCTTTGCATCTGCGCATAGAGGTTGGCATAGGATAGTCGAACACGCTTGAGATATGGTTCAAAGCCTTCGACCGTGTGTTCAGCTAACAATAACGCCATTAAATCGGCTTCCAGTGACGGCGCATTTCGGGCATCGAATATTTGCCGCAGCCGCTCGTTCCAAAAATCACCTTGCTGAGTGACTAACTGTTGATCGTAAGGCCGTTGTGTCGACCATTGATACAAGACTTGTTGCTGACTCTCGGTGAGGTTATCAAGCCACTTTTCGAGGTTGGACTCGTTCCTTTCATACCAATGTTGCTGCCAATCTTCGGCACTGCGTTGCTTTGATTCCTGCCGCGCCTCATCGACCTGTTTTGTCAGGTTGGCAAATACTTCGTCGACTTGCTCGTCGCTAAAGCTGCGGATTAACTTGGCTAAGCCCGGAATCAACTCGGCCAACAGCCGTCGTTGATGACTTCGCATGCGATCAAGTTGCGCTAGCCATTGCTCAGCAGTCCACTGCTCTGAGATCACTTGCCCTCTGAACAGAGCAATGTCTTCGGCATATCGAGTTAACTCTTGCGATTGATGCCACGCCAACAGATCGGCTAACTCATCATCAAGCAAACGTTCTTGCATATCAGACAGCGTGACATAGTCATCGACATACCAAGGAACAATCCAATCCAAAAAGCGGTAGGTCGTTTTAAAGCTACAGGCCGACAGCGACATTATCAGACCGAGCAGCAATGCAGGCTTCAGCCAAAGTTGCAGTTTTCTATACATTTGTCACCAGAATCATTAACCGAACAAGTATCACGAGCACAGCCATAAACACCCAAATATTGAGCAACTTGCGATAGTCATCGCAGGTATTGCGGAGCTCCCCTTCTGGTAAAGCCTGATAGCTGCGACGCCAAATCGACGACAACAAAATGCGCCAGCCTTTAAATTCGAATGATTCGTCTTCCGATGCAAGTACTTTTAGCAATTGTCGACTCTGGCGCACCAATACCACGGTAAATACAACCCACAACATCAACCAAAACAACCATAGCGAAACGAGAAGATCCATCAGTTACCTTTGCTCTGAAGTTACCAGACTACCATTTCAGCATACGAGAACATTAAGTTATCTGGATGACAGCAGTGGTTGCTGCGGCTGTGCGAGCTTGTCTTGCAGCTCCAGCAGCATGGCTTGCCACTGCATCGAATGATTGAGCCCACTTGCAGCCAATATCGGCTGCCAATGGGATAGCCACGGCGCCCAATCAGGGCTTTGGAAATGAAGCCGGTCAGCAATGGCCTGCAGCTCAGTCCAGTGGCGAGAAAACATCAAATGGTGCGGTTGCAATCCAGCAATCACTTTTTGCAAATCCAGTAGCAACGCCGATAACCAATGATAACTGGCGGGAAAATCGGCCACCGCATCATCGATTAACTCCTTGGCTGGCGGTTCACCATTGACCACCGCCAGCAAGCGCACCAAAAACGCGTCGAGCTTGTTGTGTAGTTGCTGGTCAATAAATTGCTTCGTTCGAAGCGGCGCTCCGCCATTAAGGCGCAAATGGCTCAACTCGGCAGTGACTCCCTGTTGTTGCAACCATTGCAATGCCAGTTGCTCATCGGGTAGCGCCACCAAATGCTCTTGGCAGCGACTGGTGATGGTCGCTACCAGCTGTCCGGCACTTGGTGCACTGAGCAACAAAAACGCGCTCTGGCCGGGCTCTTCTAGGGTTTTCAACAGCGCATTGGCTGCTGATTCAGTCATTTGCTGGGCATTGTTTATGAGCACCACCCGCGCCCCTTGCTGATGGGCGGTTTCCGATAAAGTGGCGATAGCTTGACGCACCAAATCAACACCAATGGTATTTTTCTCAGCTTCCAATATCAGCAGATCGGGGTGGCTACCCGCGGCAATCAGTAAGCAACTTCGGCATTGACCACAGGCCCCTTCAGCATTCGGCGATGCACAAAGTAGCCGGTCGCTGAGCCAGCGCATTAATTGCCACTTGCCAATACCATTGGGCCCCGAAAACAACAACGCATGAGGTAAACGTTGCTGAGCGATTTGATCCAACAAACGCTGCTTGCTGGCTTCTAACCAAGGCAGCGAGGCCAAAGCTGGCTGGTCAATCTCAGTTACTGCCATTGTCCCACCGCGTGTTGCAATGCCTGCTGAATATCATGCTGTACTTGCTCGATGCTCTGACTGGCGTCAATAGTAACGATAGCGCTGTCAGTCGCTGCTAGCTGGCGATAGCGCGCTCGAGTGCGTTGAAAGAAGTCGATTGACTCTTGCTCTATTCGATCCAACTCGCCACGACCTCTGGCTCGCTCTAGACCAATAACAGGATCAATGTCCATGTACAACGTCAGATCGGGTCGGAACGAGCCGAGGACCATATCACGCATTTGCTCAAGTAAATGTTGGTCGATCTGACGACCGCCGCCTTGATACGCCTGTGATGATAAGTCATGACGATCACCCAATACCCAAGTGTCCGCTGCCAAAGCAGGTTTAATCTTGGTTTCTACCAGTTGCGCTCTGCTCGCATACATCAGCAACAACTCAGTCATTGGCGCGGGTGCATCCTCAAGATCGGGGCGCTTAACCAGTTCGCGAAGTGCTTCGCCCAATTCGGTGCCGCCAGGCTCTCGAACATGCAATAGCTGAACATTCAGCGAAGCGATAAAGTCTTTCACGCAAGCAGCTGCGGTCGATTTACCGGCGCCTTCCAATCCTTCAATAACAATAAAACGGCCAGCCACTTGCTACTCCTTGGTACTGGTTCGATTCAATATGTATCGCCGCACATTGGCGTTATGCTCAGCCAGTGTTTTAGAAAACACGTGACTACCATCACCGCGGCTAACGAAGTAAAAATAATCGCTGGTTTCAGGCTGAACAGCGGCTTCAATTGCAGCCTTGCCCGGCATTGCAATTGGTGTTGGAGGCAAGCCACGGATGACATAAGTGTTGTAAGGCGTAGCCTCGCGCAAATCAGCTTTGCGAATGTTGCCATCATATCGTTCGCCCATGCCATAGATGACTGTTGGGTCAGTCTGCAAGCGCATGCGGGTTTCGAGGCGATTATGGAATACCGAACTAATCAGCGATCGTTCGCCTTGCTGGCCGGTCTCTTTTTCAATGATTGAGGCCAGAATGAGAGCCTCATAAGATGACTGCAAATGCGTCGAAGCGACGTCACTGCGACCGTCCCATGCTGTCGATAGCACATCCGCCATGCGTGCTTCAGCTCGCTGCAGCAATGCTAGAACACTGGTACCCGCGGTATAAAAATAGGTATCTGGATAGAGCAACCCTTCGAGGTTGGGTTGCTCGATATTCAACTTAACCAACAGTTGCTGATCATCATTCAGCAACTCCATACCGGTTAGATGACTGGCCTGTTGCAGCTGTCGTTGCCAATCAAGCCAACGGCTGCCTTCGACAAAAGTGATCGAAAATTGATGCTCGCTGCCTTGCGCTAAATGAGCCAAGGCCTGTTCCAGCGTCAACCCTGGCTCAATTTGATAGGTACCAGCACGAATAGCACCAAGTGCTGGTTGCTGTTTCAACAACCAACGTAACCAGTTGGATTCATTGACCCAGCCCTGTTGGCGCCAGCTTCTAGTTACCGCGTACACTGATTGACCAGATACAACGGTGACCAACACGGGCTCTTGCAGCACTAATGGTTGTTGAGCAAATTGTTTAACTTGATGACGGACATAGCCATAGCCGGCTAAGGCAACTAAAACCAACACCAAGCCAACGATAATGACCAAGCGTTGCCAGCTAACTTTCAATTGCGTCCAACTCCTTTTGCAATAAGCGGCAGACAAAATGAGATTGGTAATTTTGCTGCTGGTAACTGACCACTGGCACCGGTCCAAACACACTGTTGCAGATGAATAGTTCATCGGCTTCAGCTAATACTGCAGGTTGCACACGGACCACTTGAACCGGCATATTGCGCTCTTTGCAGAACGTCATAACCAAGCGGCGAAAGACGCCATTAACACCAGCCATCGACAAGTCAGGGGTATAAATATCTTGGCCTTTGCGCCAAAACAAGTTTGATGCGTTGCACTCAACGACATATCCCAGTGAGTCACAGAACACACCTTCGACCGCTCCTTTGGCTGTCAACTCCTGTTTGCCGAGGACTTGTTCAAGCCGGTTGAGGGTTTTGTGACCTGCCAGCATAGGTTGAATACCCAGTTGCAAGTCAGCTTGAGCCAGCGCGACGCCCTGCTCTCGCCATGTTTGACAATGACTTGGAAAAGCAAACAAGCCGATCGCTCGCAATGGCTCTGAAACACCATCCGCGCTGTAGCCTCGTCCACCTTGGCCGCGACTGATAATGGCTTTACCAACCATCAGGCTCGATTCAGCCGTTGCCGCAACGTCATTCATTTCCTGCTCAATGCGCTGCCAGTCCAAACCACCAATTGCCAATGCCTCGCAGCCTTGACGTAAGCGCTCGATATGGGCCGCTAAGTGGCAGACTTTACCGTTACTGACTCGGAACGTAGTAAACATGCCATCGCCAAAGCTAAATGCCCGTTGCTGAGCGTTGACTAAGTCAGTTTGTTTACCATTTATCCACATTCGAAGTTTCTCGCATTGGAGCTGATGACAACTGAGTTGGCGCTAACAATAAAAAAGCCTGATAGCAGAAACTATCAGGCTTTTCCAAGGTAATAAAGCGGCGCTTTACAGCTTTTTGAACAGCAGGCTACCGTTGGTGCCGCCAAAGCCGAAGGAGTTACACAGGGCATACTCCATTTCATGCGCAACAGCTTCATTGGCACAGTAATCGAGATCACAACCTTCAGATGGATTGTCCAAGTTGATGGTTGGCGGGATCTTTTGATCTCTCAATGCCAGCACAGTGAAAATCGCTTCCACTGAACCGGCAGCACCAAGCAAATGGCCTGTCATCGATTTAGTAGAGCTGACTTTCAAGTTATAGGCATGGTCACCAAAAACTGACTTAACGGCATTACTTTCAGCAATATCACCAGCAGGCGTCGAAGTGCCATGAGCATTGATGTAACCAATGGTCTCAGGTGCAACATCGGCATCAGCCACAGCGTTGCGCATTGAGGCAGCAGCGCCAGAGCCATCTGCTGGTGGAGATGTCATATGGAATGCATCGCCACTCATACCAAAGCCAGCCAACTCAGCGTAAATCTTGGCTCCGCGAGCTTTGGCGTGCTCGTACTCTTCGAGCATCATGATACCTGCGCCATCACCAAGAACAAAACCATCGCGGTCAGCATCCCAAGGACGACTGGCTTTTTGTGGCTCATCATTGCGAGTTGACAGTGCTTTAGCTGCACCAAAGCCACCAATACCGAGTGGTGTTGACGCTTTTTCACAGCCACCAGCAAGCATTGCTTCGGCATCGCCGTACGCAATCATCCGAGCCGCGTGGCCGATATTGTGAACACCAGTCGTACAAGCTGTAGTGATCGCAATGTTCGGACCTTTGAGGCCATACATGATGGAGATATGGCCGGCAACCATATTGATGATGGTTGAAGGTACAAAGAAAGGCGAGATCTTACGAGGTCCACCGCTTTCCAGTGCGCTGTGGTTTTTCTCGATCAGGCCTAGGCCACCGATACCTGAGCCGATAGCCGCACCGATACGGTGAGCATTGGCTTCTGTGATCTCTAAGCCTGAGTCTTTCAGGGCATCGATGCTAGCGGCAATGCCGTACTGGATGAAATCATCCATCTTACGAGCATCTTTTTTGCTGATGTATTCAGTGACATCAAAGTCTTTAACGAGGCCTGCAAAACGTGTCGAGTAAGCAGACGCATCGAAGTGTTCAATGGCGGAAATACCGCTTTGACCAGCCAGCAAGTTTGCCCAGGCTGTTTGAATGGAATTACCGACTGGTGACAGCAGCCCTAAGCCGGTCACAACTACGCGACGTTTGGACACATTTTCCTCCTGACTGTACACGTAAAATTAAGGCGGCATAGAGCCGCCTTAATAATCAAAAAGTTCTGCTGCAATTAGTCTTGGTGCGCTACAACGTAGTCAACAGCAGCCTGAACAGTAGTGATTTTTTCTGCTTCTTCGTCTGGAATCTCAGTATCGAACTCTTCTTCCAGAGCCATCACTAGCTCAACAGTGTCCAGGGAATCAGCGCCGAGGTCATCAACGAAAGAAGATTCAGATTTAACTTCTTCTTCTTTTACGCCCAGTTGTTCAACGATGATCTTCTTAACGCGTTCTTCAATCGTACTCATGATAGGTCATTTCCTTTCTAGTAGCGCATTGCGCAAATTTGCGAGTAGTTTATTCAATCGAGTCCAAGAATCAAGATCCGAAATGGACTCATACGCTGGTCAAACCACAAAACACATAAATAATAGATGTTTTTTGCGATTTCATTGACCCAGTCGCACTTTTTAAATCATGTACATGCCGCCATTGACATGAATTGTCTCACCACTGATGTAACCTGCCACCGGTGATGCTAGAAATGCAACTGTAGCAGCAATCTCTGTCGGTGACCCTAAACGGTTCAACGGCACTTGGCTCATGATGGCTTGCTTCTGGCCATCGTCTAGCGCGTGAGTCATGTCAGTTTCAATAAAGCCTGGGGCAACCGCATTGACCGTAATGCCGCGAGACGCGACTTCACGGGCCAGCGCTTTAGTAAAGCCCAACAAACCTGCTTTAGCCGCGGCATAGTTAGCTTGACCAGCATTACCCATGGTGCCAACAACTGAGCCGATGTTAATAATACGGCCCGCACGTTTTTTCATCATGCCACGGATCACAGCTTTGGAAAGTTTGAACAATGAAGTCAAGTTGGTATCAATGACATCCTGCCATTCTTCATCTTTCATTCGCATAAAGATGTTGTCGCGAGTAATACCAGCATTGTTTACCAGAATATCGATATCGCCCTTGGCTTCTTTAATCGCTGCGAATACCGCATCAATGGATTCAGCATCGGTGACATTCAATGCCAAACCTTGGCCTGAATCGCCGAGATATTCGCTAATGGCTGCAGCACCTTTATCGCTGGTTGCGGTACCAAAAACATAAGCGCCCAAAGCAACCATTTGCTCAGCAATAGCACGGCCAATACCGCGGCTTGCGCCAGTTACCAGTACGACCTGTCCTGTCAGATCTAACATGTTTCTATCCTTTTCAATAGTCGTGCTGAATTACTCAGCAGCGATTGATTCTGAACCTTCAGCCGTATTGATGGCCTTAATGGTCATGCGCTTTTCAGCGCGTTTAATCAGCCCGGTCAATACCGCACCTGGGCCTACTTCAAATGCTTCAGTAACACCCTGATCGGCTAACCAAGTCACTGTCTCTGTCCAGCGCACTGGACTAAACAGTTGACGAACCAGAGCCGATTGGATGGCATCAGCAGCAGATTCAGTCGCAACATCAACATTGTTGACTACGACAACATCTGGGGCACTAACGTTCACTTGTTTTAACGTTTCGCCAAGTTTATCTGCTGCCGGTTGCATGAGTGCACAGTGAGATGGCACGCTAACAGGCAGTGGCACGACGCGTTTGGCGCCAGCTTCTTTGCAGGCTTCACTAGCACGAGTAACAGCGTCAGCTTGACCGGCAATGACGGTTTGAATTGGCGAGTTGAAGTTAACTGCTGAGACCACGTCTCCGTTAGCTGCTTGGTCACAACAGGCAACCACTTGTTCCGCTGTCAGACCAATGATTGCAGCCATACCACCAGTACCTGGCGGCACTGCATCTTGCATATAGCGGCCTCGTTGCTCGACCAACTTAATGCCATCGGCAAAGTCAACCGCGCCAGCACAAACCAGCGCCGAGTATTCACCCAAGCTGTGACCTGCCATGAAATCAGGCTTGGCACCACCTGCGGCTAGATAAATACGATATAGCGCAACGCTCGTTGCCAACAACGCAGGCTGAGCAACAAATGTTTTGTTCAACTCTTCGGCAGGGCCGTTCTGAATCAATTCAGCTAAATCATAGCCGAGAGCTTCTGAGGCTTCGGCAAAAGTTTCTTTGGCAACAGGGTGTTCAACCCAATCACCGAGCATGCCAACAGCTTGAGATCCCTGTCCAGGGAACAGGAAAACGCGTTTAGACGTCATAACAAATCTACCTGTTAATTAATATTGAATGAGCGCTGAGCCCCAAGTGAAGCCGCTACCAAATGCTTCGAGCAATAAGGTTTGACCACGTTGGATTCGACCATCGCGAATGGCTTCGTCTAATGCCAACGGCACCGACGCTGCAGATGTGTTGCCGTAGCGCTCAAGGTTCACTACCACCTTGTCCATGCTCATATCTAACTTACGAGCCGTTGCAGCAATAATTCGCAAGTTAGCTTGGTGCGGCACCAGCCAATCGATATCGTGCTTATCGATCTGATTGTAGGCCAAGGTTTCAGTAACAATTTCACTTAGCTTGGTCACTGCAACTTTAAAGACTTCATTGCCCTTCATGAACAAGTAGTCGTCAGCCGAAGGCAATTGGCCATGAGCCGGCACAGCTGCTTTTAGCAACTCAGTATAGCGGCCATCAGCATGCATATGGGTCGATAGGATGCCCGGCTCAAGAGTTGATTCGAGTATCACGGCTGCTGCCGCATCACCGAACAAAATGATTGTGGAGCGGTCATCTGGAGCACACATTCGACTAAGAGTGTCTGCACCGACCACCAAAATACGATGGGCAAATGTAGTACGGATGTATTGGTCAGCAACACTCAAGGCATAAGTAAAGCCAGAGCAAGCCGCGGACACATCAAAAGCGGGAACAGCAGGAATGCCCAACTCGGCTTGCAGTTGGCAGGCTAAGCTCGGAAACGCCATGGTATTGCTGGCAGTAGCGACAATGATCATGTCGATATCAGAGGCGTCAATCTTTGCAGCTTCAATGGCGTTGAGTGACGCATTTCGAGCTAGATCAGTGATGGTCTCGTCATCACCAATAATTCGACGTTCAGCAATTCCGGTACGTTCCAAAATCCACTGATCGCTGGTCTCAACCATTTTTTCCAAGTCCGCATTGGTGCGAACTTGTTTCGGAGCATAGCTACCGGTACCTATAATTTTTGAGTGCATGAAAATCCAGTTAATTGCCTAATAATGCTGATTTCAGCATGTCAGCGATACGGTCAGGAACCTGACGTTCTACTTCGAGGACGGCCTCACTGATGGCGGATGCCATCGCGCCAACATCAGCGTTACCATGACTCTTGACCACAATGCCGCGCAATCCTAACAAACTTGCACCATTGTACTGGTCGGGGTTCATCGCTTTTTTCAGCGTCACTACACCGGGGAATATCAAGCCAATCAACCACTTCTTCCAACGCGGCAAATTGCGGCCCGGAAACATTTTCGCCAACATTAAGCTGGTCAAGCCTTCACAGGTTTTCAGACAAATGTTGCCGACAAACCCGTCACAAACGACGACGTCTGCTTGGCCGGCGAAAATGGCATTTCCCTCAATGTAGCCACTATAGTTGATATCTTCGCATTGCTGCAGCAACTGCGCGGTTTGCTTTATCTGATCGTTACCCTTGATCTCTTCTTCACCGATATTGAGTAGCGCAACGCGCGGCGCTTCAATGTTCTCAACGACCTGAGTCATTGCCGAGCCCATGAGGGCAAATTGGAACAAGGTCTCTGAATCGCAATCAACATTGGCACCCAAATCGAGCATATGGAGGCGACCGCCATCCATTGTCGGCAACGCAGTGATCAATGCAGGCCGTTCAATTCCCGGCAAGGTCTTTAAGATCAACTTCGACATTGCCATCAGCGCGCCCGTGTTGCCGGCACTGACACAAGCGGCCGCGTTGCCAGCGGCAACTGCTTCAAGCGCTTTGCGCATTGATGACTGTCGCTTGGTGCGCAACGCACTAACCGGACGCTCATCCATTTCGACGACTTGTTCTGCGTGAAGTATTTTGCAGCGTTGCTGATAGTTTGCCGGTTGCTGCTGCAACCAAGGTTCGATGACAGTCTGTTGACCAACAAGAAGCAGATTGAGATTGGGGTGCTCAGAAAGAGCCAAAGAGGCAGAGGATAAAGTAACGGAGGGGCCGAAATCGCCCCCCATTACATCTAACGCGATGGTTAGATGCGGGTCTGTTGCTCTTTGCTGTGTGGATTTACAGCTTTTTGTTGGTGATTTAGGCAAGGCAGCGACCAAGAAGTTGAGTGGGTCTCAATGATTGGTCGGTAACGCCGAATAAATTGCCAACAAACGCTGCCTGGAAGGTTCGCTGAGATATGTTTCTGTGCTTCGTCATTCGCCATTCATTTAGGTGACTAAATTTCATAGCTCATTTCTCGCCCAAAAACCTCTCTCAAGTGAATAAATATCACACACCAAAGAGTAACAGACCCGAGCAAGCAAGGTTGTCCCTTACTTAACTTTACGACCTTTGTAGTAGCCGTCAGCAGTCACGTGGTGGCGACGGTGAGTTTCACCTGAAGTCGCATCCACAGACAGCGTTGGACCACTCAATGAATCGTGTGAACGACGCATACCGCGACGTGAACGGGTAACTTTATTCTGTTGAACAGCCATGAGCCTTACTCCTCACTGTTTTTCAATTTGCTCAATACTGCAAAGGGATTGGGCTTTTCCTCTGCAGCTTCGTCTATTTCACCCCAGCTCATGTGACTTGACTGCTCGCATGATGCTTCATCATGCATTGGTGCGAATGGCACCGCCAGCAAAACCTCGTCTTCGATAAGCTGATGTATATTTACATCGTCAGCATCAGATAGCATCACCGGCTCGTAGCCTGCTGGAAGCTGCTCTGCTGCTTCATCATCTCTGACCGGACTGAAGGTGACATCAAGTTCAATATCCTCGACAAAAGGATGATTGCACCGTTGGCACTCCAACTGTAGCTGAGTTCGGATTTGAGCCCGTAACACCGCCAAGTTTTGCTCGTCTCGGTCACATGCAAGGGTTACTTCCACACGGCCTTCAGGCAACGCCATCTCAGCTAGGCGAGATAACGCAGAGTGCGGGATCAAGCCGTCAAAGCTTTGTTGCTTCTGGGCTGAACGCACCGGATCAAGACTCACGGGAATGTTCACTTTTTGCATAGGGCGCGAATAATAATGATCGAATCCCTCTGAGTCAAAGGAAATTCATGGTTTTGACAAGAAAAATCAGTGTTCACTAGCCTGACAAGCCGTGCTTCAATTCGTAAACTGTAAAAAACCAGCCCATTGAACGAGCGCGTCATGACCCGCCCCATTATTTTAGGCAGCACTTCCCCATTTCGTAAGACCATTCTGGAAAAACTAGCTATTCCATTTGTTTGCTGTGCGCCAGACATTGATGAATCAGCCCAAGACAACGAACTCCCCAAGGATTTGGTCGAGCGATTAGCCATCGAAAAAGCTCAAGCGGTGGCAACAAACTACCAGCATGGTTTAGTCATAGGCTCAGACCAGCTGGCCGTGGTCGACGGTATGGTACTTGGCAAGCCACACAGCCACGAAAAAGCGGTCGCTCAGTTGCAAAACTCCAGTGGCAAAGTAGTGACCTTCTACACCGGGCTATGCTTACTTGATGTTGAAAGTGGTGATTACCAATCGTTAGTGGAGCCGTTTGAAGTCCACTTTCGAGCATTAACTGACGCTGAAATCGAGCACTACCTAAAGCTGGAAACGCCTTACAAGTGTGCTGGTAGTTTTAAAAGTGAAGCAGCTGGCATTAGCCTGTTTAAAAAATTAGTTGGCGATGATCCAAATACCCTAATGGGAATGCCTTTGATTCGGTTAATAGAGTTACTGAGAAATCAGGGCGTTGACGTACTTGCGCTCGCCAATGACTACAATCGCGAAGGATAAGCCCTGTGGTTTGCCGAGCGGAACTGGGCGCTCGGCACCTGTGGTGAGAGTACGCGGTGCTTCTAGTATTTGATATCAAACTTTTGATAGAGAAAATGCATTAACCAAGCAGGGCCAATCAGCAAGAAAAACACATCGGTGAAAAACGATGGCTTCTTCCCTTCGATCTTATGACCGATAAATTGGCCGATCCAAGCAACCACAAACAAACCGATGGCAAATTGCCACAGCGGCACAATTGCTGGCCAGAATGCACAGAGCAAACAACACAAACTACTAAACACCAGCATACCGAGCATTAATTGTGGTGATAGCCGCCAATAATAAACAAGTACCGGCACAAGAATGATGGTAGCCCAATTCAGCCAAGGGTGAACGAGCAATGGAAATGGTAGGCTCCAAACTAACGCCACCACGGTGAAGAAAATAACCGGAACGCACAGCCAATGAATCAATTTGTTGGTAGCATTTTGGTGACTATCACCATACTCATTGAGCAGTTGTTGTAGTTGTAATGTCGCCATCGGTAGCCCCCTTGCTGCACTACTAATGAGAATGAATGTTATTTGTAGGAAGCAATGAGATTAGCGTTTCAGTGGCGGGAAAAACAGCGGCAGTCGCTGAAGATGCCAGCCACCGCACACTTTTTCAAACGAGCGTTTAATAATCGCAATAGCTGTCAGAACACTAGCGCGACAGCATCGGCCCTAGCGGCGCTCCGCCAACCAAATGCATATGAATGTGATAAACCTCTTGGCCGCCATGCTTGTTGCAGTTAACGATCAATCGATAGCCGTTCTCATCGATATTAAATTGCTTGGCAAGTTTCGCCGCTACGGTAAACATGCGACCGAGGGCTGCCTCATCGCTAGCTGTGACATCATTGGTGGTGGCAATTTGATGATTTGGCACAATCAACACATGAGTCGGCGCTCGCGGCGAAATATCAGGAAATGCCGTCACTAAATCGTCTTGATATAGAATCTCGGCGGGAATTTCTTTGCTAATGATTTTGGAGAAAATTGTTGGTTCAGCCATATCCTTGCCTTCTCGCTGAATAAAGTTTCGATTAGCATAAGCGAGCTAACCCTATGATTCCACCAGAGAGCTGTTTTCATGTCTAAACCCGCTGTGCATTACCGAGTTGAGTTCGAACACGCCAGTAGCCATTACTTCGATGTTTATTTGCAAACCGCAGCACAAGGGCCGTTAACGCTCACCTTACCAGCCTGGCTTCCTGGCTCTTACATGATTCGTGATTTCGCTCGTCACATCGTTGCCATGACAGCGCAGTGCGACGACATGCCTGTGGCAATTGAGCAGCTTGACAAGCACAGCTGGCAAACCGAAGCAGTTGCAGGTGAAATCACTATTCACTGCCGAATTTATGCTTGGGACTTATCGGTCCGCGCCGCGCATCTCGATTTGAACCATGGCTTCTTCAATCCAAGTAGTGTCTGCCTTTCGGTGGTCGGTTTAGAGCAACAATCGCACAGCATCGCGATTCAGCCCAGTCAACATGCCAGAGACAATCAGTGGAAATTGGCTACTGGCTTAACTGCAGTCGAAGTCGATGAATCAGGTTTTGGCAGCTATGTTGCTGACAATTACGATGCGCTGCTCGACCATCCAGTGGAAATGGGTACCTTTAGTGAAGCATCGTTTAACGTCGGCGATGTGCCACACCGGATGATCTATACCGGCGCGCACCAAGGCGCACTGCAACGCATCGCCAACGACGTGGAGAAAATCTGCCAAGCGCAGATCGAGCTGTTTCAGGATCAGGCTCCGTTTGACCACTACTTATTTATGACCATGGTCACTGGCAATGGCTATGGTGGCTTAGAACATCGCAATTCAACCGCTTTAATGACCTCGAGAAAATCACTCATTACCTCTGATGATGGCCCGATAACCGATGACTACCGCGATTTCTTGGGCCTTTGCAGTCACGAGTACTTCCACAACTGGAACGTCAAACGGATTAAACCGCAGGAGTTTGTCCCCTATCAGCTCGACCAAGAACAGTACACCCGTCAGCTATGGGCGTATGAGGGGATCACGAGCTACTACGACGAATTAATGCTGTGTCGCGCTGGTGTCATTGACTCCCAAGATTATCTCAACATGCTGTCAGTCACTTTAAGTCGCGTCAGTCGCGGCGTTGGCAGACTGAAACAAACAGCTGCCGAGTCATCATTCAATGCCTGGTCTAAGTTCTACAAACAAGATGAGAACGCACCAAACGGTATTGTCTCTTACTACACCAAAGGCGCCGAGATAGCTCTTTGCTTAGATCTAATGCTGCGTAAACACTCCCAACACCAAGTGTCGTTGGATGATGTCATGCGACTACTATGGCAGCGCCACGGTAAAACTGGCGTTGGAACCAGTGACAGCACAGTCCAGCAGTACGCCATTGAGCTGCTCCAGCCCTATTGCCCAGAAGCACAAGCACTGTTAGCCGTGTTCTTCCACATCGCCATCGACAGCACCGATCCGCTGCCAACCCAAGAACTGTTGCAATGGGCCGGTGTTGAATATCAATTGCGGCCGAGTTACGGCCCTACTGACAAAGGTGGTCCAGCTCCCACTAAACAGCTCGGCAATCACCTCGGAGCGCGCATTGCAGACGCTGACGGCGGTGCCAAGCTAACGGTGTTGTTTGAAGGAGAACCAGCCGAGCAAGCGGGGCTAGCAGCCGGAGATGTTGTAATCGCCATTGGCGGAACTCGGGTGACTGCGGCAAGCTGCCAGCAAGTGTTAAATGAATTCGCCACTGGGACAACAGT
Source organism: Neiella marina (assembly GCF_002165625.1). Lineage (GTDB taxonomy): Bacteria > Pseudomonadota > Gammaproteobacteria > Enterobacterales > Neiellaceae > Neiella > Neiella marina. Next base: position 45,170 of record NZ_NGNS01000026.1, on the reverse strand, counting down.
CACTATTCATGCTTTCAGGCACGATCAATTGTTTAGCGCTGAATTAAACGTTGAAACGGCGACACCATCACTAGTTGCGCTAACAGTTGCTGATCAGACAAAGCTACAGCAGTGGCTGAGTAGCGAGGCCTAGACCGTAACCGAAGTTGGCTAGCAATTGCTAAACCGGTCAATCAGGCTGGTTTAGCGCTGCCACCACCGCAGGCCAGTGAAACCGATAAGCAGACTGCTCCGGTTGTTGGGCCATTGAGAACGATTCAAAATTAATGTGTTGCCAATCGTTTGCGCTAAGCAGTAACGAGACTTGTTCAATATTGTCCCTAGTTACAGGAAATAGCTGCGTCGTTAATTGTGTGTTGTGGCGAGCAAAATCATGGCCGTGATGATAGTCATACAGCATGACCATGGCCCACCCACCTTCCATGAAATGGCCCCCCATAGAAACATCGATGTCGCCATTGGCAACCGCCTCAAGACCTTTTTCGCTCCAGTCCATGCCACCAATCACAAACTGACGCCGCTTGCTTTCCGGTAGCTTGCTAATGGTCTTCAATGCCTTTAATGCAATGGAATCACCTGCGGTCCAGACAACATTGGTGTTGGGATGCCGTTGCATCAAACCGACAATCACATCATCGATACCTTCGCCATTCCAATCAACGTGCACCAGCTGATTGAGTTTAATTTGGCTGTGCTCAGCAAGGGCCGCATGCAAGCCTAGATCCCGTTCTAGCGCCGGCGCACTGGAGCGCGAGCCGCTAATCGCAGTGACTTGATGAAACGAGTTCCCCTTAGCGGTGGAAAGGCTCACTAACTCAGTCAACAGATCTTCCCCCGCCCGCCGATCATCGGGATGAATATGGCCAATCCATTGTTTGAAACGGGTTCTGGGCTCCCCTATGGTCGCTCGTTCGGCTTGCGGAATTTCAGTGTTGATGATCAATGACTTCACACCGGCTTGTTCTGCCGCTGCTAACACGTAGGCACTGGCCTGACGAAGATAGATGTAAACCAAATAATCCGGCGGATCATCGGACTCTATTTCGGTCATTAATGCCTCGACATACGCCATTCGAACATTGTGAGCATGAACAATGTTTAGTGAAATTCCGAGGTCTTCTGCGGCGGCTGACATCACCGCAATGAGTCTTTGCCAAAATGGCGAATCCGGAGAGTCTGGGTTAACAAAGGTCACTCTGAGCGGCTTCTCTCTATCCGCGTTGACGATGCCCTGCGCATGAGCGGTTTGGCATTGGGCTAACCACAGCGAAACAACAGTCACCAATACTGCAAAAATTTGGCGGCTCATTTTATTCTCAAAAACTCTTATGCTTTCAGTATCAATTTGCGGATGGCATTGGCGGTACTAACAGCTCAGGATCGACACGTGCCGATTTCCAGTTCATTCGCCAATCAAGATGAGGGCCAGTAACCCTGCCGCTGGCGCCAACCAATGCCACTGGCTGACCTTGTTTGACTTCATCACCTTCTTTGACCAACGATCCCGACAAGTGCAAGAAGGTTGAATTCACACCAAAGCCATGATCAATGATCATCGTACCGCCCGAATAGAACATATCGGGGACCCACAACATGATAGTTCCATCGGCGGGCGCGACTACCTCAGTGCCAGTCGGAACAGCGATATCAATGCCGTAGTGCGGACGACGAGGCTCGCCGTTGTAGAAGCGTTGACTACCATAGACTCCAGAAATTGGGCCCTCAACTGGCCAGATAAAATCTTGCATAAAATCCAATCGTTCTGTCACTGGAGCCCGAGCCGCCGCGACCATGCGATTGTCCTTTTTAGCTCGTTCAATATCTTCTGGCTTGGGGTTCATTATGCGCTTGGCAATCCCTTCAATGCGCTGAATATTGAATTCTCTTTCAACAATATCGAGCTTGCGCCGAATCTCTTTGCCACTGGCATCGGTTACGACAAGCTCACGGCTGCCAGTAGCATCGCGGCCGATTCCAAACACAAATTCACCAGCTGGGCCGACTTCAAGCGCTTGACCGTGATACGTGACAGAGGCGCCCGGAGACGCTACTCCACGAACCAATGAACCTTGCACGGGTTCTGCTAGCAACGTCATTTCTGCACTCTGGGCAACACCAAGAAAAACAGCACAGCTAGAGATACTGGCGACAACAAGTCGTTTGATGAACCACTTAACCATGGGCAATTGCTCCTTTTCCAACCCCTTCGTAAGCAAAGATCGAGACGTCACCCGTCACTTCTGGCCACTTTTTTGTTTCCCGCAAAATGTACTCCGCCAGACACTCCACAGTGGTGTCAGTGTCGATTAACTCAACTGCATTGCGGGGAATAGCTAGCTCAAACAGGCCCTGACCCGACACATAGCTAAAACCATAGTGAGTTTGGTCCGTGATTGCTAACGCTTTGCTTGAGCGATGCAACTGCTCGATACTAACCCGATCCTCAATGCTGCCTAGGTAAATGTCCTGCCAGCGCTCCGCCCAGCGACGCTCAAGCAAATCATTACGTATGCCGGCGTGCCAAACTTCAATCATCGAACGGTGACCGTGTGCTATGCGCTGACAGTTTCCATCATGCTTTTTGAGGCCATGAGTGTAGTGATAATATGCCGAGGGAATCTCTTCTTCTCTCAGCGTCAATTCAATCTTCACTACGTTCGCAGGCAAATAACGCGCGATAATGTCACTCAAATAGTCGGTAACCGAACGCGCACAAATCGATTCGGTAGGCAGCAATGCCAAACCTTGTTGCGGACAATAAAGGTGAATGCCTCCGCTATCGCCAGCAAAGTCAAGCCATTGCATGTCGTGATCTCCAGCCATCACAGACGTTGCTGGGTGTTGAGCTGGCACAAGTAGCTTGTGATCGACTTCTTCATCAATAATCGCTTTTAGGCGTTTTTTGACTTGTCCAAAATCAAGCACCATGCTTTGTTGGTCGAGTTGACCATGAAGAACCACATCAACTATCCAACTCTGGCCAACAATACCGCGGTTGGCACATAGATAGGATGAATCAATGACGGTGAGATCTTTAACGAAAAGCTGCATAACCTACCAATTGGAAGTTAACTGAATAGTTGAAATAGGCACGGACCGAGGGCGGCCCAGCTAAGATTGCAGAGTATACAATGATGCGGGATAAATACTGCATTTAATCGTCCAGGCTAATCAAAGCATCACTTCATACTGCGATGGCTGCGAATCTAATTCTTTCCCTGAACGGTAAATAATGAGTCGATTTCTGCCGGCTGACTTAGCGCCATAAAGCGCTTCATCTGCGCGTCGAATTAAAGCCTCCAACGGCAATTTTCCGCCTGTCGCCGTGGCAACCCCGAAGCTAGCAGTGATCTCAATCTGTTGTGACATTTTGTCGCGGATGGTCGCCAAGTTGGCACGGCAGCGCTCCACCACCGCTTTCGCTTGTTCCTCGTCACTACCAGGCAAGAAAATAGCAAATTCTTCACCACCAGTGCGACCAACGATATCGCGTTTGCGAATGGCCAAGCTCAATTGATTGGCGACGTGCTGCAACACTTGATCGCCAATGGCATGGCCAAATGTGTCATTGACCGATTTGAAGTGGTCAACATCGATCATCACCACAGTAAACGGCGTTTGTTCAATGACACAAGCACGATAACGCTTCTCTGCTAACTCAAGTGAATAACGACGATTGAATATATTAGTCAGCGAATCAGTTTGCGATAGCTGGCGGTAATGACGGTGCTCTTTGCGCGAGCGAATCAGCATCACAAACAATAGTGCGCTAATACAGCACGTAGTAAACAAGCCTAAAACAATTAGCCAGCGATGAGTAAGAGCCGCTTCTTTGCGCAAGCTAGCCAGCTCATTTTCGGTTTTGAACAAGGTAATTTTTTGCTGCTCAGCCGTTGAGCTGAAGCGCGCTTTGAGATAAGCAAGGCGAATCGCTTTCGATTGCACCAGAGATTGTTCAGAAGCCCGCTGCAACAAGCGTTCGTAATGCAGTGCATCGTCTAAGTTGCCGAGCCGTTCTGATGTCAACGCTGCAATTTGATAGGCTCCTACAAGATCTTGCCATTGCTGCAACTTAGCTCCCATGTCAATCGCGTCCTTGGCATGTGCCAAGGCGCGATCAAATTGGCTTGTTCGCAAGTAAAGTTCAGCAAGGCTTAAATTAGCCTTAACGATGCCCGCTTTAAAGCCATTGTGCTGGAGACTCGTTAACGCCTCATATAAAGTTTGTTGCGCCAAATCATGCTGGCCTTCATAAGCCAATGTTCGGCCATACCAAACCAACCCGGCGCCAACAAATAGCGACTCATTAATCGATCGGCATTGTGCTATCTGCTCGGCTAACAAATGGCTGGCGGATTCATATTGCTGTCGCAAGTAGCTAAGTTTTGCTTGCACATATTGAGCAGAACACAGCAACTTTGGATCGCCAATGTCACTAGCCAATTGCTGAGCAGCGCTCAGTCTCGATTCGGCCTGATCGTAAATTTGTGCATTGATCAGCAAATTGGCTGAAGACGAATAAATTTCATAACGTCGCCTGCTATCTGACTCAGGTGTCAACAACGACTCACCGGTATACATGTAATAAAAGGCTGGTTCATACTGACCTTTCAAATTGGATAAGTTCATCAGCAGCGAATAGGCGGCCAGTTGTGAGGCTGGAAACTCTTGTCGTTGGGCAACTGCGGATGCCAATTGCTCTGAGGTTGCGTAATCGCCATCGAGCAACGCCAACTGAGCTTGAATAATGTTGATTCTGGTTTGTTGATGAAGCGTTAACTCGCTTTGGTAGCGCAAAATATCATCAAGTTTCAGTTGCTGCTGGTATCGGCTTTGCCAGCGTTCCGCTTCAAGTTCACTAATTGCCTGCTCGAGCGACAATGATGAGTTTGCCGCCGCAAAAAAACACCAAAAACACATAGCTCCACTTAGCAGTGAGGCAGTATTTGGGCGACTAAAACACGAGCAAAATTTAAACATTTAATTATTTTTAGAATGACTTGAGCGAGATCAAATATAACAATTAATCCCCCTAAATTAACCAAAATTGGCCACTCGCTCAACGAAATTGAACCACAGCAAATTAATTAAGGAGTCAACTTATTGGTTTTACAGGCCAAAAAAAAGCCAGCTTATGCTGGCTTTTTTAGTCGCTAACGACAGTTAGCTGATTTTGGTGGTGGTGTACTTGGCTGTACGTTTGAATGCTTGCTCTTTGGCATTAAACAGATAACAAGCATCTGCAGGAATGCCAATGGCATACGTTTGCCCCGCATGAACATCAACTTCTGCCTCAGCCTTGACGGTAAAGTCTTGCTCATCCACTGTCATATAGATGAACGACTCTGCTCCCAAATGCTCAGCAACCATTACTTCACCGCTAATGCTGCTATCAGCATGAGGATGATCCATAGTCACCAAATGTTCTGGACGAACACCAAGTTCAACCTTATCACCGACTTGAGCCGACGAAGCATCAACAGAGGCTGTAATCACGTCGCCAGTAGACAACTTCACTTTACAGCTAGTTTCGCCATTGATTTCAGCAATTTCGCCCTTAAGGAAATTCATCTTTGGTGAACCAATGAAACCAGCAACAAACTTATTAGAAGGGTTGTGATAGAGCTCCAACGGCGAACCAAACTGCTCCAAGTTAGTCTCTGCATCTTTCTTCAGAGGACTCAGCACCACAATCTTGTCAGCCAAAGTCATCGCTTCAACCTGATCGTGGGTAACGTAGATAATGGTTGATTGTAATTCTTTGTGCAGCTTGGCAATTTCAATCCGCATCTTAACGCGAAGGGCGGCGTCCAAGTTTGACAACGGTTCGTCAAACAGGAATACCGCAGGCTGCTGAACGATACAACGGCCAATAGCCACACGCTGACGCTGACCACCAGATAATGCCTTAGGTTTGCGATCAAGCAACGGTGTTAAGCCTAAGATCTCTGAGGCGCCATCTACACGCTTTTTGATCTCTGCTTTATCAACCTTTTTCAGTTTCAGACCAAACGCCATGTTCTCAAACAAGTCCATGTGCGGATACAAAGCATAGGACTGGAACACCATACCAACGTTACGATCAACCGGTGGCACATCATTGACCACTCGGCCACCAATGCTCAACTCACCTGAAGTGATATCTTCCAAGCCAGCAATCATTCGCAACAGGGTTGATTTACCACAGCCAGATGGACCAACGAATACAACAAATTCACCTTCTTTGATGTGAAGGTTAATATCCCGCAGGGTGTCCTGATGCACCGCAGGATCATAGTTTTTTCTTACACTTTCTAGGACTACTTCAGCCATTTCAGACTCCGAATTCTTTACGATTATTCATCAAACTTGTTCAGGGATTAACCTTTCACGCCACCTGACGTGAGACCACCAACCAACCAACGCTGCGCGAGCAGGAACACAATGGTGATAGGCAAACCAGACATAACCGCAGCTGCGGCGAAGTCACCCCATAAGTAATTTTGTTCATACAGATATTGCTGAGCACCAACAGCCAAGGTGTACTTATTGACGTCAGTCATCAGCAGCGATGCCACTGGCACCTCGGTAATTGCCGCAATAAAGGACAGAATGAACACCACCGCCAAAATAGGAACAGATAGCGGAAGTAGTACCAATCTAAACGCTTGCCAAGGTGTCGCACCATCGATGGCCGCAGCTTCTTCCAACGACGAGTCGATGGTTTCGAAGTAACCTTTAATGGTCCAAACATGGAGCGCAATACCAGATAAGTAGATGAACACTAGGCCAGCATGAGTATTCAAGCCCAGTGCCGGAATGTGCTGGCCAATCTTGTCAAACATGGCGTAAATGGCCACCAGAGCGAGCACCGATGGGAACATTTGGAAGATCAACATACCATTCAAAATGGTTTGCTTGCCTGAGAAACGCATGCGAGCAAATGCATAAGCACATGTTGTCGATAGCACCACAATCAACAGAGCAGTGATTCCAGCGACTTTGATCGAGTTCCACAACCAAGTCAGAACAGGAAACGGTGGCGGCTTAATACTGCCATCAGGCATTACGATCGGAATACCTAAAGCCAGTTTCCAGTGTTCCAGAGATGGGTTCTCAGGAATGATGCTACCAATCGCAAAGTTACCTTCACGGAATGAGATAGCAATGATCATCAACAGTGGGAAGATGATCAGAGATAGAAAGAACCACATAAAGACGTGAGTGCCTAAGATGCGATACTTGATAGATTTTGGTTGAACAATTGCCATTGTATCGACTCCTTAAGACTCTGCTTTGGTTAGCTTGAGGTTCAAAATGGCGAGTGCACCAACCATGATGAAAATCAACGCAGCAATGGCACTAGCCAGACCGTAGTCTTGACCCGACCCTTCGAACGCGATCCGATAGGTGTAACTTACCAGCAAGTCGGTGTGACCAGCAGGAGTCGTTGCCTCAACAATATTTGGATCACCTTTAGTCAACAACAGAATCAACACAAAGTTATTGAAGTTAAATGCAAATGAAGCGATCAGCAGCGGCGTCAACGGCTTCATGAGCAATGGCACTGTAATCTTAAAGAAGTTACCAATCGGCCCAGAACCGTCCATTGCCGAGGCTTCATACAAGTCTTCTGGAATCGACTTCAATAAGCCCATGCAAAGAATCATCATGTATGGATAGCCGAGCCAAGTATTGACAATTAATACCATGGCTTTGGCCAACGTCGGGTCGGTAAACCACTCTGGTTTAACGCCAAACAAACTATCTAATGCTAAGTTGATTTCACCAAAGTTTTGGTTGAACAAACCTTTAAATACCAGAATCGAAATAAATGCCGGTACGGCGTAAGGTAAAATCAGCAGTACTCGATAAACGGCTTTGCCTTTAAGGTGCTCCCACTGTACCAATGAGGCTAGCACCATACCCAATGCCAACGTCAGTGCCACAGATGAGCCGGCAAATATCACCGTCCAAACGAAGATCTGCAGGAATGGCCCTTGGATACCCTTGTCAGTCATCACCCGCAAGTAGTTCTTCCAACCCACACCAACAGTGAAACCAGGAGGAACGCGCTCGCCAACAAATTTATTTGATTCGTCTACATGCTGGTAAAAACCAGTGTTGTAGTTTGGTCGCAGCAGTTTCCCTGTTTTGTTATTTAGCAGGGTGTCGCTATCGGAGATGATAATCGTGCCATTGACCAAGGCGCCATCTTCCAACTTGGTATAGACCGACTTCAACGCTGAGAACTTGCGCAACCCGTTCATCGATAAATAAACGTTATCAGGCAAGTTAAGCTTGATAGATGACAAGTGGTCTCGCAGTTGCACGACCGTGCGAATTGGCTCTGCAGGTGCGTCTGGCAGTTTAGTGGCGGGTCGCATATCGACACCACTATCAACCATCGGCAAGTCTGCTGGGCGAATACGGCCTGCGGTCATTTCTTTTTTGGTTAGTAGCTCGACGCGATGAGAGACAAAAATTTTCTCAGGGTCTGCTTCCGATTGCAGCGCGATGTAGTAGCGATCTCCCTCGCCTTTGTGTAGCGAGAAATCGTACGACCCACCATCGGTTTGGTAATTCAGAGACAGTAAGTAATTTTGCGTTCGTTCCAACGTCAGCAGGTTCGTTCCTGAGTAGTTGGTAAACGAAATATAAACGGTGTAAAGCATTGGAAAGACGATAAATATCGCCATCCCCGCGACACCGGGAAAAATGTATCGATGTGCATACGTACGCGGATTAGTGAATACGTAAATGCCAAGCGAAAACAGAACTAGCGTGACAATAGCAAACAGATATTCTCCGCTGGCATACATAGCAATAACGGCATATCCACCAATAAGGATAGTTGCAGCTAGTGCCAGTATTTTGATCCAGAGGCCGGATCTTGAGCTTGATGCAGAGGATGATGCATCCATTTTGACAACCTTAATGTGACCTTCGCGTTAGAAACACATGGAGGAAGCAAGGCTTCCTCCATTACTACAGGCTAAATCAAATTATTTAACGATTCGCTTAGCGGCAGTATTCAGGGCGTCTTCAACACTTTGCGTGCCAGAAGTGATGTTCTTCAGTGCAGATTCCATCGCACCCCAGAATTTACCCATAGCGTTTACGTTAGGCATTGGTTCACCCGCTTGAGCGTTAGCGAATGTAGCGGCAATGTTTGGATTGCTTGCCAGTTCGCTCATGTACTCTTTGTGTGGAACCGCGCCAAGAGGTACGTCAGCATTCACTGTAGACAGACCTTCTTTGTTCAGCAGGTAGTTTTCCAAGAACTCTTTTGCCAAATCTTTGTTAGGAGACGCAGCGTTGATTGCACCAGCAACAACACCAACAAATGGCTTAGATGGGTTACCGCCAACACTTGGGATGAAGGTTACGCCGTAATTGATACCACTCTTCTCGACGTTACCCCAAGCCCAAGGGCCGTTGATCATCATCGCAACTTGACCAGAGTTGAACTTAGACTCCATCACAGAGTAGTTCGCACCAGTTGGCATCATACCGTCGTCGATCATTTTCTTGATCAGTGTTGCGCCTTGTACTGCACCTTTGTTGTTTACGCCGGTGTCATTCACGTCATATGCACCATTCTCATATTTGAATGCATAAGCGCCGTTAGCAGCTAATACTGGCCAAGTGAAGTAAGTGTTGTTGTAGTCCCAAAGAATGGCGTTTTTGCCTTTCTTTTGTAGCTCTTTGTCGAGCGCTGGGATTTCTTCAAACGTTTTTGGTGGGTTTGGCACCAAGTCTTTGTTGTAGATCAAGCCGATTGCTTCAACAGACAATGGGTAGCCGTAAACTTTACCGTCAATGGTTACTGCGTCCCAAGCGAAGTCTTCAATCGCCGCTTTAGTCTTAGTTGCTGGTTCAACAGGAGACAGCAAACCGGCACTTACCCAGTCACCGAAACGGTCGTGTGCCCAGAAAAAGATATCTGGACCATCGCCAGTAGAAGCCGCTTGCTGGAACTTACCAGTTGCGTCGTCTGGGTGTTGCACTTCAACAGGAACGCCCAGCTCTTGCTCAAACTTCTTACCAACTTCAGCAAGACCGTTGTAGCCTTTGTCACCGTTAATCCAAATTAACAGTTTGCCTTCTTCAATTGCTGCAACAGAAGCGGACATGCCCAAAGTTGCAACTGCTACGGCCGTAGCCAACAATGAAGTTTTCATTTCGCCTTTTCCTTTTTTGAGATTATTTGAGCTTATAGCTCTAGATATTATTCTAGGGGTTACCCCTAACCTAGCCGCCGAAAGTTTAGTCCATGGCATGGCTTCGTCATATGACGCAACTCAAATTTTTGAAACCAGCTTTCAACGACAACCACAAAACGGTCAAAAGTCAGGCAATTTTTCCAAAAATTATTCTCAAAATACTGACAATTTTTTTTCAGTCTTTTGAGAAACCGCTTTCACAACATGAACTTGCAATACGCCCGTAATATAAAACCGCTATAGCCTTCAACTTTCAGAATTATGAAAGTTTGTTACCGGTTTCACCGAGTTTAGCGAGGGATAGTAAGAGCTCCCAATTGGCGCTAGAGCAAGTATGGACGCCAACCGAGAAAACGCAAATGAAACAGAGAGCTAGTTACTCAATTAGGTAAGTTTGCGGATTAGCTGATCTTTTAGATTGGGAGGGATTTCAGTAATAACTAATCTGTCTTGCTGAACATCATAAGTGACTCGATCGCCCAACAATGATGCATCAAAACTGATTGAGACTCCTTTGCCGGTTCCAGCAAAGCGAGTTAACTGTTTTAAGGTCTTTATTTCCGGCTCCATGGACTCTGGCAATGGTTCCTCAGTACTGGCAATGAAATCACTAAAACTGACCTCGGCAGGTGCACTGATTAACTCAGATACGCCACCAACTTGCACCGACTCACCTGCATCCTGACGTTCCTTACAGTAGTTGACGAGCTCTTTTTTGACTTCAGCTTGAACTTCTGGCGCCGCAATGTACTGATCGCAGAATTCCGATACCGCGGCGCCCAACTGTTCTGCTTGCGCTTTCCGATCGACTAGTTCTTCAATGGCCATCGAATCGAGGAAGAAATCGGCGACCTTTCGGCCTGCTCGTCCTTTAACGAAGGTCGCGAAGTTCTCTTGCTCTGTGGCCAGCAACATCAAATCAAAGCGAATTGCCAATTGCAAAGCATCGGCATCAAGAAACCTAAAGCGACCAATTTCCATATTTTCGTTGCAGGTCACTTTTTCTTTAACCGGCACTTCGGAAATCAATAGAAAATGCTGCGCCACATATCGATACTCAGCAAACAATAGATAGCATTCATTTGCCAGGCCATAAGCTTCCATTTTTGATGCGATAAGCTTGCAGGTCTGTTGGCTGAACTCGACAAAGTTGTCATCAGTCTGATTTTGCAACATAGTCGGAAAAGGGCTGTCGCCATCTTCGACAAAGCGCCCTATTCCCTTGCTTGGCTTAGCATTAAAGCGCTGATGCAACTCAGCAACAAGCTGGCAAGCAGTGTCTGACAAAGCGACTTCTTGCTGCTGAAATTCAGGCTCAAGCAAGCCTTCTGCATTATTTTTAATTCGATGAATGATAAAATGTTCGAGTTCGACCGACATAGTGAGAGTCCGAAGATTGATTCACGGCTCGCTATGTTACACTAGAAGCTGTATTTACAAAGTGAAAATCCCTCAATGCCAATTCAATCAAAATACTCCAACCAACAAGTAGAATCGTTAATGGCCGAGCTTTCCGAGGTGTTCAGTAAACACCAAGCACCATTAGATTTGGAACTTATGGTTTTGGGCAACATGGTCAGTCAAATCATGGCCGAACGAGTACCAGCCGCACAAAAGCAAATTTTGACCGAACAGTTTTGTTCTGTACTGAAACAAGCTGTATCTTAAGAACGCAGGAAAGCGCCGAAATCACAATAACTTGTAAGAGAGCGGATGTTGCAAAGTAACTATAGGGAAAAAGTATCAACCATCGTTGGTTGGGGGCACTGGTTTACCTTCGTCAATATTCTTATGGCGATTTCAGTCGGGGTCAGGTACGCCATCGCTGGCGGCTGGCCAACTAACTTGCTGGATAACTTGTACCTGCTGACCTATATGATGGGTCATTTTGCCTTTCTGTTCTTTGCCGGTTTTGTCGCAACCTTATTCCCGTTAGCTTTTGTGGTGCCATGGTGGCGTGTTTACCGGACACTCGCCATCATCATCGCGACGTTCGCGCAAAGCTTGTTATTGTTAGATTGCGAGTTTTATGCGGAACTGGGAATTCACAGCAATCCGCTGTTGTTTGAGTTAATGTTCAACTCCCAGAGCGACCAATTACAAGTGGTATGGTGGAAATCACTGGCTGTGGTGCTGTTAATTCTGGTATTGCAAATCGCCGTTGCCAACTGGATAAGTCGTTGGCGCGAAAGCCGTTCACGCCGAGCTCTGGGCAAACGCCTGACACAAGTATTCTTTAGCTGTTTCTTTATCTACAACTTCGCTCATGCTGCAGCCGATGTTGCCGGATATTCTGGCATCACTCGCCAGCAAGATTTCTTTCCGCTGTCGTTTCCATTAACAGCCAAAACGACATTGAACAAATGGGGCATAAGCACATCCGATTCCAGCAGTGATGCTGAGCTCAACGTTCGTTTCGAGTATCCGCTCGTGCAACCAACGGCAACCCCAGATAAAGCAACTAATGTAGTCATCGTAGTGGTGTCGTCTTTGCAGGCTGATATGCTCAACAGCACCAACATGCCATACACCACCAGTTTGGCGCGCCGGAGCCTATGGGCAAACAATTACTTCGCTACGGCCAAGAGCCACGATGATGCCATGTTTGGTATTCTATACGGCATACCTGCAACTTATAGTAAGCTTGCCACTTATGCCCAGAGCAAACCCTTCTTAACATCTTGGTTAGGGGATAACGGCTACGATCTTGCTCTGTTTTCGACCCGCAAAATTCCCGACAGCAGCCACTTGTTGCGCGACTTTGACGAGCATTATGTGCCAACGCAACGTGTCAACGCTGCTATTGCCGATACTGCGACACTCCACCATTGGCAAAAACACTATGAAGCACATCAGGAGCAACCAAGTTTCCACCTCATTAACTTGATGGGAGTTGAACGATTTGCCACTCCGCCGGGGTTCAGCAACCCATTTCAGCCAGATTTGGAAGGCGTACTGCTACTCGACGATGAAGCAGAAATGGATACTTTAGCGCTGCAAAACCGCTATAAGAATGCGGTATTGCATACCGACCAGCTAATCAATTATGTCGCTAACAACATCGATTTTGATAATACGATTTTGATTATCACCAGTGACTCAGGTTGGTCGTCGAGTCAAATTCCTGCTCAGCAATCTCGCTCAGAAATACTCGACGATGTTGCCCATGTGCCTTTCATTATGGCTGGGGCAGGTATATCTCCTAAAGTACACTCAAGTCTCAGCAGTCACTATGACATTTCCGCGACCTTGGCAGAATTGCTAACAACCGACCAGATTAACAGCGCGGACATTAGTAGCGGTCGTTCAATGCTCGGCAATCAAACCCATCAATGGTTATTATTGGGTCGCCAGAGCACCTTTGCCGTCGTTGAACGTGACCGCCTCACCTTGGTTTATAAGTTCGGTGACTACGAGATCTATGACAACAATATGCAGCTCAAACCAAATGAGCTGTTGCGCATTGCACCAATGGCAAATGCGGTAAGAGAGATGCAACGTTTCACCGGTAGAGACACCGATTGATTAAACTCCGAGCAAACAGCGGCCGACAAGTCAGATACGCTTGCATTTCGAAGCAAACTGAATAAGATAGCTGCTCTTGTCTCCACGTAGCGCAGCCTGGTAGCGCACCGTCATGGGGTGTCGGGGGTCGCAGGTTCAAATCCTGCCGTGGAGACCATTTCATACAAAGGCTTAGCTTCGGCTAGGCCTTTTGTATATCTGGTTATCGGTAATTGCTTAAAGTCCTGGTGCTGGCGTTACCTGCAAGCACCGGTAGGCTTTAACCGCGCGCACTACTCAACAAACTACAATCAGTTAGCCATCACCAGTATGTGCTGTTCTTTGTTGTACTCAGTAACCACTCATCGTCCGAGTTGAGCTCAGCAATTTACGACGACTCTAGCGCTCTTATTCGACACCTACTTGACCAGTGAAAAGGCAAAAAAAAGCCTCGATATGAATCGAGGCTTTTATGCTATCGGCGTTAGCTATTACAGTGCAATACCCTGCTGAGTCGCTTTACTCTTAATGTAGTTCGCCCAACCTTTTGCGGTCTTGCGAGTCGAAGGATCGCTGGTCGCTCGGGTCGCATAAGTATGCGCGGACTTCAGATCTTTCTTATACAAGTAAGCCTCTGCAATCATCATGTTTGCTGAGCCTTTCTTCTCAACACCACTCTTAATTGCGTTCTTAGCAGCTGCGATCGCCAAGTTATACTCTTCGATCATCAGGTACATACTTGCTTGCTTACGATACAAGTCACCATCACCGGCCAGCTTCGCGGCTTCGCCATAGAACTTAGCGGCTTTATCGAAGTTCTTAGAACCACGATAGCCATTGGCGATTTGCGTTAGCATCTTCTCATCACGCTTTACTTCACCGCTGTTGACGTGCTTTTCGAGCAACTTAGCGGATTTGTAAGGAATGTTCTGGTTGTAATACAACTGAGACAACGCCTTGAACTGGTTTTCCTTGGTAAACAAGCCTTTCTTGTACGCAAGGTCCATGGTTGCAAGAGCTTTTTCATAGTCGTCAACCAGCATGTAGAACATGCCTAGCTGTGCCCACCACTTCTCATCTTCTGGGAATAAGCTAACAAGGTCTTCCAATACCTTCACGGCATTCTTGTATTGCTTACGCTCATAATAAGAAGTGAGCTTGAGAACATATGGATTTTTGTCTGGCTTGTCAGCAATCGCAATTGCCTTATCAGCCAGCGGGATCATATCGGCATATTTTTCTAGCTCGTAGCTGGCTTGCGCCATACGAACATAGACATTTTTGTCTTCAATGCCGGTGTAATCCATCCATGACTTGTAGCTAGCAATGGCATCTGTGTACATCTTTTCCTGCATTTGCAGATCGCCCAGAAGCTTAATGCCTTCTGCTTGTTCCCGCGGGTTCAAAATCGCAGGAGCAACGGCTTTCTTGATGTAATCAATTGCCTGCTTCGTTTTACCTTCTTCACCAGCCATTAAGCTACCGATAAAGCGGTTTAGGTAGGCCTTGTCGAACTCTGTTTTGGCATTGATATCCATCAGCAGATCGAGGGCTTCTTTCACTTTATCCGCAGAGTAAAGGTCGTATGCCTCGAAAACCTTCTTACCAACTTTCGGAGAAGCAACCTTAGTTTTGTGCTTAGGGTACTTTTCTTTCAGGGCTTTGGTTAACGGGTCAACCTTTTTCTGCTCTTCTTTCTTGGCCATAGCTGGTGCAGCGATGAACAACTGAGAAGACAGAGCGACAGCGGCGCAAAGCACACCAGTCAAAACAACGTTTTTACGTTTCATTGTTTTTCTCCTTAGTTACCCAGTTTGAACTCTAGCACAACCTGCTGGTTGAACTGTTTCATCGCTTTACCGTCTTCAACTTTTGGCTTGTACTTCCACTTCCGTAGAGCACGTTTTGCCTCTTTGTCGAACACGCGTTTCGGATCAGCATCGATCACGGTTACGTCTTCCACACCACCCAGTTCGTTAATGGTAAAGCTCATTTTAACCCAACCTTCTTTACCATCTCGAGCTGCTTTGATCGGATACTTAGGCTCAATCCGAACAATTGGTGTTGCTTCACCGTCACGGTTAATCGCCGTTGGCGCGGTGAATCCGCCGCCGCCCGAAGTTTCAATTCGTGGCGCATCTAGGTTGATAGATGGCGCTGAATTATCAACAGGGTCTGGCTCAACCGGAGGCGTCTTAGGCGGCGTCTTCGGTGGCGGTGGTGGCGGTGGTGGCCGTTTCCGAGTCATCGGTTTGGCTTGTTTTTCCGCAACCAAAATGTCGATTACCACTGGCTCACTGCCCTTATCGGGGGCTCGTGCACTGTTAGCAATCAGCTCAGCCATGAATACAAACAAGCCAAAGGTAACCGCGATGCCGACCAAAACTGATACGAGCAATCGCAACATATTAACCTCCAGATGCAGCAGCAATAGAGATCTTATCGATACCGGCTTCTTTGATCTGGTCCATGACCTTCACAACAATGCCATGCTTCGCTTCTTTATCAGCCTGGACAACAACTGTGTCAGTTGGCTGCTCAGCTAGCATACGTTCGATATTCGCCGTTACACGTTCAACGTCGATCATACGACGGTCCATATGGACTTCACCGTTTTCTTTGATCGCGATGAAAATGTTGGCGCTAGGCTCTTTACTGGTGTTGTTAGCCTTAGGCTTGTTCACCTGAATACCTGCCTCTTTCACGAAAGAGGTGGTTACAATGAAGAAGATCAACATGATGAACACGATGTCGAGCATCGGCGTCATATCAATTGCTGCTTCTTCGTCTTCACGTCTTGTTTTACGTGCCATTTATCAATCTCTCTTAGTGATGTGGCAGGCTGTCAACCAATGAGGCCTTAGCCATTTTCACTTTTGCTTCGAGGCGTGAGCTAAAGAACACACCAGACAAAGCAGCTACCATTCCCGCCATAGTCGGAATTGTGGCCATGGAGATACCTGAGGCCATCAGACGAGGGTTACCGGTGCCCTGTGTGGCCATGGTTGAGAAAACCTCAATCATGCCGGTAACGGTGCCAAGTAGTCCGATTAGGGGACACATGGCTACCAACGTTCTGATAACAATCATTCGAGCTGTAATACGTCCATTGGCGTCTGCAATCCAGTAATCTCGGATGCGGTGCGCAGTCCAGGACGTGGTATCCACTCGAGCATCCCAGCGAGCAATAATATCTTTACGCTCTTTTGGGAACACCCAGGTTAAAAACCAGTAGCGCTCGATCATTAAAATCCACATGAGGCCGAGCGCGAATGCAACAACGTAAAGTACGTTACCGCCGGTCGCCACAAAATCCCTGACGGTTTCCCAGAGGCCCATCAGGAATAACATTAGGCTTTCTCCTGCTCAGCGTGCTCGGCAACAATACCTGCACTTTGCTCGTCAATGATTGACAAGATGGTTTTGGCACGACCAGCAGCCAAGCTGTGAGCCAGAATCAGAGGCAGAGCCGCGATCAGACCTTGAGCTGTAGTCACCAGAGCCATAGAGATAGAGCCTGCCATGATCTTCGGATCACCAGTACCGAACAGAGTAATCGACTGGAAGGTACCAATCATACCGGTAACTGTACCCAATAGACCCAACAGCGGAGCAATAGCAGCGAAGATCTTAATCAACGAAATACCGCGCTCAATTTTTGGAAGTTCACGCAGAACCGCTTCATCCAATTTCAGCTCGAGAGTTTCAAGATCAACGTCTTTGTTTTGCTGACCAACCATCAAGATACGACCCAGTGGGTTCTTGTCGCTTGGGTTGCTAAGGTTTTTCTGTTGGGCACGGATTTTACCGCCAACCAGAGTCAGAACAACGATACGCTCAAGAGCAATCAACAAGCCAATTGCCAGTACACAAGTAATGATGTAACCAACAACACCACCTTGGTGATAGCGCTCAGTCAGCGTTGCTTTCTGCATCAACAGACCTAAGATTTGGCCACGAGATGGGTCAATGAAGACTGGACCAACACCAGAGTCAACGTTCATGAATGACTGGATAGCAGAAACCATGTGGCTGCCAGGCTGACGACCTAGAGGCTGAACTTCGCCTTTAGCAGCGTCGAAACGCAGGTAACCGTCTTGACCAACGATGCCGAAAGAACCGATACGAATCACTTCTTCGTTTACCACATCACCGTTCAGCTTAGTTACGTCAGTGTTGAAACGGACAACCTTGCCAGACTCGGTCATTTCAGTTTGCAGAGCAATCCACAGTTCTTCGAGCTCTTCAAGCTTAGGAAGTGCTTTTGCTTCAGCCAGCTCTTCCAGCAATGCTGTACGACCTGGGTATTGAGCACTAACAACTGAAGTAGAGATACGGCCAACTGCTTCACCAGCAGAGCTACGTACAACACCGAACATCTCACCCAGGTTACCCTTGGCGTTTTCTAGTTCAGTTTCTTTCTCTGCAATCAAGTCTTGGTTGTCAGCGAAAGCTTGCTTCAGTTCTTCACCGCGTTGCAAAGCAGCAGCCAAATCAGCTTTAGATTTGTTAACACGGGCTTTCATGTTGGTGCGGTCTGCTAAGAATTCAGCTTCACGCTTTTTGTTCAGTTTACGCTCAGAAACACGATCGCTTTTTACTTGTTCAAGCAGTTGGTCAAGAGTTTTAGAAGCGTCTGCTGCTGTTGCCGGCATTACTGCTGACGCTGAAACAGCGACGGCGGCAGCGAAAAGAATCGATTTAGTCAGTTGCTTCATTTGGCAGTCTCCGCAGCACTAATTGGCAAAGTAACCAGATCAAACGGGGCTTGCTTACGAGCCATACGGATGGCTGTTGTAATTGGACGCAAGTACTCGTCACCCAATTTAACCCACTCGCGAGTTGCGTTGTCCCAAACCCAAACATTCTTCTGGTCCAGAGACTGAGCAACGAAAGCGATGCGGCCCAAGTGGAAGTAGTCAACAGAGATGTCGGTACCTTGGTAGTTCAACTTACCTTCGTACGCACGGATTTTTGTGCCGTACTCGTTCTCTACCATGTAGGCTTCGATAACTAAGCGGAATTGCTCAGAAACAGAAACGTTAGACATAGTCATGGCATCACGCAGTTTGCTGATGCGGTCCTGACGCTCGTCCATGTTAATTGGCACATCAAGAGCAACAAATTGCTCGAGCGTGTCGATCATGCGATACATCAAAGGAACAACACCACGAGCAGTGCGGTCGATGCTATCGATTTGATCTTGCAAAGACGCAACAGCTTCGTTCTGGTCAGCTACCAGAACAGAAACGTGGTCGTTATAGATTTTCTGATTTTCAATCTCGTCAAGAGTTGTACGGTACTCTTCGAGAAGGATTTGAGTTTGGTCTACGACGTTATCAATTTTAGCTTGTGATTTAGCTGCATCTTTGTGAATTGCAGCACTCGCTTTTTGTACGTCGGTAAGAGGCTCTGAGATAGCCGTGCCTGACACGACCATAGCGCCTGCAAGCGCAGTAGCTACCAGGCTTCTCTTGATCAATTTGGACATAGTTCCCAACCAACAATCGAATTGAACGGCCCCGCGATTAATTCACTGAATTAAAGGGGGGTGTGAAGCTTTCATTAGTTTTTTATCACCATCCCATTAATGGCGATAATGGCGAAGAATGTTCTACCATTTACCCCGGCATGTCAACGCGCCCCGGGGCTGCTACGGGGGCTAAACTGTAGTTTATTGACAACAGTCAAATAAACCGGTTTCCCAAAATTTCGAGCGATATTTTTATCTTTAGAAAACAAAAGGATAGAATTGTTTTTTTGATGTAACTAATTGATGTGTCGACTATTTTTCAGCCGCATTTGTTGGAAACTCGAACTAAATTAGCTGTAAAGTAGATTTCACAAGGCTGTGATTAAATTGAAATATGTGATCACAATCTCACTACGGAAGTTGTTCACATTTCTTTCACATCTGAAAGAAGCCTGAAATTTTGTTTCTAAATGACACGTAGTTACGACTTTTCAT
Organism: Neiella marina; assembly: GCF_002165625.1. GTDB lineage: Bacteria > Pseudomonadota > Gammaproteobacteria > Enterobacterales > Neiellaceae > Neiella > Neiella marina. The sequence goes on along the minus strand of NZ_NGNS01000026.1, from coordinate 25,493 downwards.
GACAACCATCATTTGATTTGAAAATATTTGCACCGAGAGCCGCTAATTATCTGGTTTGGGAGCCACCTCTCGAATCTGACAGTTTTGATCGGAAAATTACAACTTCAGCGTAACTCGATCCCCTTCAACACTATTTCATTATCAATCAAGCAATAAAAAAGCCCGCTAGCGATGCTAGCGGGCTTTTAGATTGGTTATAAAGCTGCTTAGAACTTAGCAGTTACACCAACGTAGTAGTAACGACGGACTGCATCGTAAACGTCTGCGGCCGTGTTAGTACCAGTTACGTCACCAGGTACGCCCTGACCCAAGAATGGAGGCTTCTTGTCAAACAGGTTGTCAACACCAGCGAAGAACTCGAAGTTGTCGTTGAAGTAGTAACGAGCGTTCAAGTCATGGTAGGTGTAAGAACCGATAGTACCGTATGTTTCTTTAGAATCGTTCTCAACGTAGACACCATCCAAGTAGCGCATGGTCCATGCAACTTGGTAGTCGCCATTAGCATAGGTGGTACCGAAGTTGGCTTTCCAATCTGGAGCACCAATTTCACCTTGGCTATCAACTTTCTCACCGCCAGCAAACGGTTCGAAGTCGTTAGTCATTGAGTGGTTACCGATGAGGTTAAACATCAAGTCGCCACCGTAGAAGTCCATGCCGTAGTCGATAGTGAAGTCAACACCTTCGGCTTCAAACGTCGCAACGTTAATTACTTTGTCATCGATACGCAGAATCAAACCAGTGTTCGGATCACGCTCAATCAGTGAACAGAATGGGTTGCTCGGGAAGCTGCTCTGGCGAACACACTGGTCAGCAGTGGTTTGCGCAGTAAAGCCGTTGATCGCGTCGTCTACAGTAATTTTGTAGTAGTCGACGGTCATGCTCAAACCTTCAACTTGAGAAGGCGAGTAAACGAAACCAAAGGTCTTGGTGTCTGACTCTTCTTCTTCCAAGTCTGGATTACCAGCGGCTAGACCACCAGCACTACGGATGTTAATTGCAAATGGGTCAAGCGTAGCAGTGCCTGGAATAGTCGCACAGTTAGCTTGTACTTCAGCGCTTTGCTCTTCATAAGTTTCACCAGTTGCGCTGGTGCCACCGCGGCCACCAAGAGCACATGGGTCAACTACGTCACGGAAGGTTTCTGAACCTGGGTCAAACAAGTCGTTGATGCTTGGGGCACGTACCGCAGTAGAGATACTACCACGAACCATCAAGTCTTCCGTTGGACGCCAGTCCAAACCAACTTTGTAAGTGCTGTTAGTACCTACAGTGCTGTAGTCAGAGTGACGAGCAGCAAATTCGAAGCCCAAGTAATCAGCAAATGGTGCGCCATCTAATACTGGCACAATACCTTCTACGAAGAACTCATGAACATCGTAATCACCTTTGGTGTTAGGCGTGGTGTTACCAGAAGTCAAACCAGACTGAGCCAGAGAGTCAGAGTTGAACTTACTCTCTTCTTCACGCCAGTCATAACCGACGGCCATCACTACTTCACCAGCAGGCAATTCAAATACAGGACCAGAAATCACAGCACCAATCGCTTCTTGCTCCATGCGAGAAGTCAACTGGCTATCAACAGAAACCCAATCCAGCGCTGCACCTTCGATTGAACCGCGGCCGAATACATTGATTGGCACACAACCTAGGTCACGAGCAAAGTCATCAGCACACTGATAACCGCCTTCACCATCTTCTTCAACACGCAATGCGTTGTAGAAGTTCAGGGTATTAAATACACCACCGTTGGTTTGGTCTTGGCTGAAGTTACCGTACTGGTAGTACACTTCGTAATCCCAAGTATCAGCGATAGTACCTTCCAAACCGAATGCGGTACGGAATACTTTACGCTGAACGTCACTAGTACGAGGACCAAGCTCAACGAAACGGCGGTACATAGTGATTTCTTCTGCATCTGGGTTAGCAACCAGAGCAGCATCACGCAACTCGTCTGGAACAAATGGGTTTGCCAGAGGAATACGGATGTTAGGAATACTGTTACCAACACTGATGAACTCACCAGTAATGGTTGGTTCCAAACGAGAATCAGAAGTCAGCTGGTTGTAAGAAGTTTCAGTGAAGAAACGCATTTCATCAGTAATGTCATACGTGATGTTGGCGTTCATCTGGTAGCGCTCTGATGGAACACGAATGATACGCTCACCGTTACGGTTGAAGCCATCTTCAGCAGCCACGAAAGGCTTGTCCCAAAGGCCAGTTGACTCGTCTTGAGTAATCAAAGCCGCATTAGGAGTACCAGAACCGATTAAGAAGTTACCCTTAGGACCAAAGCTAGAGTTAACTGCATCAGCTTCAGACATTTTACGGTCGCGAGAATAGAGAGGGTCTTTACGGCTGTAACCGATGTAAACCACTGCGTTACCTTTGTCGCCAGCAAAGTTGCCACCAACTGTCGCAGAAATATCTTTTTCTTCAGCGCCGCCTAGATCTGAATCACCATAACGAGTGTCAATCTGAAGGCCTTCGAAGTTGTCCTTCATGATGAAGTTAATTACACCAGCGATTGCTTCAGAACCGTAAACGGCTGCAGCACCACCAGTTACAACTTCAACACGCTCAACCAGGTTTACTGGGATCATTGACACGTCAACAGTTGTTGAACCAGCAGAGCCACCGATGTGACGACGGCCGTTAACCAAGATCAGTGTACGCTCTGAACCCAAGTTACGCAGGTCAACTGTGTTCAAACCAGTCGTTGTAGTACGGAAGTTAGTACCGGTATCGGTAGAACCTGGAACACCAGCTGAAGGCAGGCGGTTAATGAAAGAAGCGATTTGGTTTACACCAGAAATCTGAATCGACTCTTCATCGAATACAGAAATCGGAGAGGTCGCTTCCAAGTCAGTACGCTTAATGCGTGAACCTGTTACCTGAATGCGCTCCGCATCGCCTTTTTTAGCTTCTGTAGTTTCTTCTGCTGCAATAGCAGGAGCAACCGCCACGGTAGAAGCAGCTGCTACGCCGAAAACGGCAAAGCGCACTGCTGCTGCAAGTTTGTTGCTAGCAAACATGATTTATTTTCTCCCTGGACCACGTTGAGACGCGGTTTATGTTTATGTACCAGTTGATCTGGCTATATTTCACCAAGTCATAGCGACCTGATCTGTCGCATCTGATATAACCACACTCAGAAATGTGACGTCAACAACTTTTTTAAGATTGAGTAACAAAAGGTAGGCATTTAGAAACAAAAGTGAACAAACTACAAATTTTCTGATGTATACAATTTTAAATAAAATTAATTCAACCACTTAACCCAAATGAAATATGAATTCTTCACACTTTGAAACAAAATAATTATATGGAAATAATGAATAGTTATTCAGCGCACTTATTCCATTAACTATTTGAGTCGCCAAAAAAGATCTAAATCAAAGACAAATTCTTTTGTTAGACTACCGGCCCTATAGTCAAAAGAGAGTTCACATTGGAATTCATTTCACCCGAGATTTGGGCTTTACTGAGCTTAGCGGCGTTTGTTGCAGGCTTTATCGATGCCATTGCTGGTGGAGGCGGATTGTTAACCATCCCTGCTCTGTTATTCGCCGGCTTACCGCCCCACTTAGCGCTCGGAACGAATAAACTTGCAGCCAGCTTTGGCAGCTTAACCGCTAGCATCACGTTTTATAAGAAACGTCTGTTTTTCCCTAACTTTTGGTTAGTAGCCATGGCTTGTACTGCTATCGGCGCAGCCTTAGGCACAGTTGCGGCTTACTTTACTAATCAGCAAGTATTAGAAAAGGCGCTTCCTATCATTGTGTTATTCACTGCGGTTTACAGCTTACTGACTAAGTTAAAAACGCCTTCCAATGCAACCGACCCTAACACCCCGCCATCGCAGGCCAAACAATGCGTACAGGGCACTGTGCTGGGCTTTTATGATGGCATCGCCGGGCCAGGAACCGGCGCGTTCTGGACCCTATCAACTCTAAAGCTACACAAATTAGATTTACTCTATTCGTCGGGCGTTGCCCGAACCATGAACTTCATTAGCAACTTTGTTAGCTTAGTGACCTTCATTATATTGGGACAAGTTAGCTGGCTGATTGGTTTGAGTATGGGTCTTTGTATTATGGCTGGCGCGTACATTGGCGCACATTCTGCCATCCGCTTTGGTGCCAACCTTATTCGACCTATTTTTATTACTGGGGTATCACTGCTAGCAATAAAGCTATGTTGGAACGCGTGGGCATGACAGCAACCAAACAAACCGTATTGCAACTCGAAAGGCGCATTGAGCAAGCCAAAGGCATGCTTAGAGTTGATCAACAGCAGCAATCCGATAAACCCGCTCCAATCGCTTTTGAATCGCTGTCTCTAGCCACTCCTGACCATGAACTTTATCGCGCGCTGGATTACATTCACTCGCAAGTCAAACAATTAACCTCCGACCAGCTAACTGAAACAAATGGCAATATTTCATTACACAAGTTGGCGTTTATTGGCGATCAGTTGGCTAAAATTTGGCGCATCATAACTGTAAAAAACCAGCAACCTAGAGCAACGAACGCACCAAAGCCTGACTTTAACAAAAATTACAATATCGACTGGTCAAATACTGAGCAAGAACTGACTAAGCTCAAGGGATTTGAGCAGCGGTTAGAACAGCAATTAACATTTTTGATCGACCAAGGCGCATCGGCTGCAAAAACCAATTACGCTCGACAACGTCTGATGCGCTGTCAAGATACTATCAGCCTTATCGAAAACGCTCGCAAGGACTCCGAATAATGACAACCCTTTATCGAATCGCACTGATTTGCACCACTTGGCTTGTTACCCAATCAGTTTGTTTTGCCGGCTCTATAGCAGTTCCAGAACATCTCCAGATCATTACCCTCAATGGCGAAAAACAAACCTGGTACTTGTTGATGGACAAAGAAGACTACCCTCTTAATGAGGGGATCAATACGCTCACGGTAAGATACCGCGATTTATTGGAATCGGATTATGACGACACCCACCAAACAATCACATCTGAGCCCGTTTCGCTGACTTTTAACGCTATAGCCAATGGTCAGTATTCGCTGCAATCAAGCCGTCCCCTGACTGAATCTGAAGCGCTCGCGTTTGCGAAAAAGCCAACCATCACCATCATAAGTAATGAAGGTCAACAAGTGGCGCTACTCAAGCCGACTTACACTGCCGCAAAAGCCGCCCCGACAACGGCAACTGATCATTTCACTACCGACACCCAAGCGAACCAAGCCCAAGCTGCGCCACATAATACCAGCGCCTCGCCGAGCAATACTGCAGGGCAAATGCTTCGTTACTGGTGGCAACAAGCCGACCCGGCCACTCGACAGGCATTTTTGACAGAGGTTTCTGAGCAAGCCAAGTAATTCACAAAAGCGCGCTTGTCATTACCAAGGTCTAGACTTATGTGTTATACCAAGCGCAGTAAATAGCAGCGAACGACAGGACGAGAGAGTTAATGATTTTCGACAACTTATACAATTATTACGAGCGCCTTATCGCCAACTACATCGCAAAATTGCCATCTCTGGAAGGCAAGGATCCTGAGTATTTGGCTGACCTATGCTGCTTAGCGCTAAATCAGCTACCAGCTCGATATATCCGACACGAAGTCGACATGGCGTTTTATCTGCCAGCGTCAGAACGATTGTCGATGGAAATGAAAGTGAGAGAAGCAATTGATAAGTCAATTGAGTTTCTCGAATCAGACGAATCTTTGAGAAGTTAGTAAAATATCGAAGGGTGTAATGTTTGCATCAAAAGCCTGCATAGCGCCATTTTTTGAATCAATAAGTTACATTCCAATTTGCAGCATAAGTTTGCATAAAATTGAAGCGTAAGTTTGGCATATCAAAACTTTGCCGTAGTAAATTTACAATATGCTTTTGCCATATTTTCTTTGCCAACTCTCTTGCCGTCATAAAGGGAGTGCTCAGTTTATTCCCTTTGTATGAATAAGCTGAGCATTTAACTCAAAACTGAAAAGTTGTGGTGTTGCGATAATGGCTATACGTCGCAGCACATATTCCGACATAACGCGTTAGAACATTTATTTAAACTAACCCAGACCGTCGATTCGATTAGAACCGCTGCTTTCCGGGGTCGCAAAAGGGCTCGTTGGCCGCTCGCGTTGCCAATACGTTTTTGCGCGAAGTCGTTGCTCACTGTGACTACGGTATTGATCTGCACACAGGCGCGATTCATCGCTCTGCCTTGCCGCAAATTCGCGCCAACTTAGCGGATCAAGAAACACTTCGTATTGCAGAGGAGTTTGGTGTGCCGGTGTTGCTCAATGCTGATTTACGTGATGGTTCGTTGCGAGAGGCTGCTGTCGAGAACGGTACTCGAATATTGCTTTATGAAGCTGGGCAAGCGCTTCGATTTGATGAACTATCCATTCGAGCGGGTGTGCGAGGTATCCTCAAGGTCTTAGCTGAATTGGGTATGGTCCGTCACCGTAAACGCAAAAAAGTAGAGCCGTTTATCGCCAACAAAAGTGAGTGGATTCGCTCTTCTGCTAGCGGTCTGTTACACGAATGCATCAAGCTAGGAGCAAACGTCGAAAAAGGTCAAGTATTGGCGCAAATACACAGCCCTATGGGAACTAGCTTGGGTCAAATAGTGGCTAGCCGTGCCGGTATTGTGATCGGAAAGCAAAACATTCCGCTGGCGCAAGAGGGTGACGCTATATATCACATCGCCTACTTTGATGAAGAGCCCGAAGAAATTGTTGAGCACATTGAAAAGCTGCAAGATGTTGTTATGCCCGTAGCAGCGCAATGAGGATGAGAGCGAATGAAGAAAATGGTGATAGGAAGCTTGGAGCTCTGTGCATTGCCTGAGCTGGGCATTAATGATTTACAAATTAGAGTCGATACTGGAGCAAAAACCTCATCTTTGCATGTGGATAATTTAAAACAAACAACGAAGGCTGGTCGACCTTATGTAAGCTTTGATTTGCATCCAGATATCTACAATCTAGAGCAAGTGGTTCAGTGCCAAGCGCCTCTCCATGATTCGAGACGAATAAAGTCGTCAAATGGAGGAACAGAGGTTCGTTGTGTGATTCGTACCTTGATTCGCATGGGTGAACAAGAATGGCCCATTGAAGTGACATTAACTAATCGTGAAGACATGAGTTACCTTATGTTGTTAGGACGTGAAGGAATGGGCGATCGGGTATTGGTTGATCCGTCGCAGTCGTTTTTAATCGAATCTCCTTGAGGTTGTAATTTATGTCAGATGAACACCTTCATTGCGCAGATAAAGACAGCACTAACTTACTAGCTGTCACCCTGCAAAATTTAAAGCTAGACGACACATCTGACGCACGCGACTTAAGTTATCTATCAGATGCATCGCATGAAGATTTGTCAAATATCATTGAGTCTATAACTGATAGTTATCGCCCCGTGATTTGGGCGGCTATTAATCGAGAATCTTGGTGGGCTGTTTTACACCTGTTGCAAACGGCAACAGCACAGCACCTACTGACCCGATTAACCTCTGAGCAGCAATTCAGCTTGGCTGCCGACATGTCGGAATCAGACCTGATTTTCTTCGCCGATATATTGCCATCGCACATTGTCGATGCGTTTTTAGATCGACAAGAGCCCGAACTTAGTGAGCAGCTTCAAACCGCATTAGCATACGAAGAAGAGCAAGTCGGTCGATATGTTGATAATAGAGTTCTCATTATTAGCTCTTCCTCAAGTATTAAGCGTGTTTTAGAGAAACTTCAGCAGCAACAGGACGTACAAGCGATTTGCCTAGTCGCTCGAGGTGGCAATTTCGTGGGTATGTGTGACTGGCACGATTTATACAATACCGATCCCGTTACGAAAGCTTACAAAATCGCCAAGCAGATGGCACCGCTAGATCACGAGAAAAAATTGCTAGACGCTGCTCAGGGTGTCAATGATCTGCCAATTGGCGGCTGGCTCCCCGTGGTTAAAGACAACAATGTCATCGGCGTGATTGCCATAGAGAATTTGTTCCTGCGCCTGAAAGAAAAAAGTCTCGAACATTTCGTTTCAGAAGCTGCTTCGGAAGAGGAAGATCTGTTTACTCCAATTAAGCAAGCTGCCCAAATTAGGGCGTTTTGGTTGATGGCCAACCTGCTAACAGCTTTTCTTGCCTCAGCTGTCATCGGCATGTTTGAGAAAACCCTACAGCAGGTCGTTTCTTTAGCCATTCTCATGCCCGTAGTCGCAAGTATGGGCGGGATCGCGGGCAGCCAAACCTTAGCGGTTGCTCTGAGAGGGTTAGCATTAAATCACTTGCATCCGAGTAATATTCGCATGCTGCTAGGAAAAGAACTAAAAGTTGCAGCAATCAATGGCGCAGTTTTGGGTAGCCTCATTGGTGTTATCGTGTGGCAGTGGTTCGATTCTGCAGGGCTAGGTTTCATAATTACTGTAGCTATCTTCGTTAATGGCCTCGCTGCGGCAGCTTCAGGAACTATGATTCCGTTTGTATTGAAAGTGGTAAAAGTTGACCCAGCAGTAGCCGGGGCGGTTATTCTTACAACAGTCACCGATATTGTTGGGTTTATTCTTTTCCTAGGGTTGGGGTCTTTGCTTTGGACTCTAGGCTGACAGATTCTGGCTAGACACATAAGCCATGCTATCAACTTTCGCTTAACTTCTTACTGTTTTGATTGTTTTGGAAAGAGAGCTCACTAACTCTGGATATTAAATTTTAGTTTCTTGCCGGAGCCTATTTTCTCGAAGAAGTCGCACGCCTCCTATCTAAAAACACATTGTTCACTTTGGCTAACTGAAGAAGCACAATTAATACAATGAGTTAAAAGCTCCGCAATAGCCTCAGTTAGTTTGGCAAATTACATAGATTTGTTTAGTAACGTGCTTGCCACAAATAATAAAGCATAAAAAATACCCCCTTATTTCCTCCGACCAAAAGTCGAGTTTCTGGCCAAATTGCCTGGCTAGAACAACCCGTTAGCAAAATAGAAACACCTTATCTTGACTCTAGACCGAAGCACTAAAAGTGCGTGATAACGTCGATCAGGTTGAAATACACATCAAAACTAGTTAGTGTAATAATAATTCGAACACTAACCAATTAAGGTGCATTTTAATTCTCTATGCAAGCCATACTCGCACGCGCAAACAATAAAATAAGTTCAGAACTCCTTAATATCAGCAACAAATTTTGCTTATTGCTGATTTTTTCCCTTGCCTTAATCCCTGCTGTTTTTCAGCTGACCCAAAAAAATCTATTAGAAAACTAATTAAAAGGTTTTAAATGTCTTTCGAAAAGGCTATTGCATTAGCCATTTATTTTGCTGCCATGTTATTAATTGGGCTGTTTGCCTATCGCCGTTCCACAAGTGACCTCTCTGAGTATATGCTCGGTGGGCGCAAGGTCAGTCCTCAAGTAACTGCGCTATCTGCCGGTGCTTCCGACATGAGTGGGTGGATGTTAATGGGCCTACCTGGCGCGATGTTTGTTATGGGTTTTGAGACCATTTGGATTGCTCTTGGTTTGCTTTTCGGTGCTTGGGCAAACTACCAACTTGTCGCGCCGCGATTGCGCGTATACACCAAGGCCGCCAATGATGCGCTGACCTTGCCCCAGTTTTTTGGTGAGCGGTTCGGTAAAGAGCGCAGTCTGCTTCAGATCACCAGTGCCATCGTGATTATTTTGTTTTTCACCCTATATACTTCCGCTGGCTTGGTTGCTGGCGGTAAATTGTTTCAGTCAACATTTGGGCTCGACTACTCGTTTGGCGTGATACTTACAGCAGCAGTGGTGGTTGTTTACACCTTGCTAGGTGGTTTTTTGGCCGTCAGCCTCACAGACTTTGTGCAAGGCTGCATTATGTTTGCCGCCCTAATTGTAGTTCCCCTGGTGGCATACCAATATTTTAATAGCGGCGAGGAATTACTTCGCCAATCAGCCACTGTGATCCCTACGTTTAGCCATATGCTCAGTGACATGACAACACTCGGCTTGATATCGAGTTTGGCTTGGGGACTCGGTTATTTTGGCCAGCCCCATATTATTGTTCGCTTTATGGCGATCCGCTCGGTTGCTGATATTCCCATGGCACGAAATATCGGCCTCGGTTGGATGACAGTGACGGTTGTTGGCGCGGTCGCAACAGGGCTGGTTGGTGTTGCTTATGTCAGCAAATATCAGCTGGCGCTGAATGACCCTGAAACGATTTTTATCCTATTCTCAGAGATTCTATTTAACCCTTACATCAGTGGCTTTTTGATGGCGGCAATTCTGGCGGCGATCATGAGCACTATCTCGTCACAGCTATTGGTGTCATCGAGCTCACTGACAGAAGACTTGTTTGGCGCATTAATGCATCGGGCTTTAACTCAGCAACAAGCAGTAAATCTCGGGCGGGTTTGTGTTGCGGCCGTGGCTCTAGTGGCAAGCATGTTAGCGCTCGATAGCAACAATAGTGTGCTGGGTTTGGTAAGCAATGCCTGGGCTGGTTTTGGTGCTGCATTTGGGCCACTGGTACTGTTGGCGTTGTTTTGGCACCGAATGACTTATGCCGGTGCTATAGCGGGTATTATTACCGGCGCGGTAACGGTGTTGGTGTGGAGTCACTTGCCGCTGTTGGCCGATGGCCAAACACTTAGTTCGCTTATCTATGAAATTATTCCGGGTTTCGTACTGGCAACCGCTGCCATATTTAGCGTCAGTCTATTAACCCGTTCCCCAGAATCTCAAGTTATTCATACCTTTAAACTCGTACAGCAAACTGTTGCTGTCTCCCGGTAACAAACTCAACGTTTTGATAAAGGAGGAATTTTGTCTCAATTTAGCTGGCAAAGAATCGTTATAAAAGTGGGCAGCGCATTAATTGCTCCAGAAGGTCGAGGTTGTAGCTCTCGTTACTTGCTTTCGATCGCTCAGTTCATTATTCAGTGCCGGATGAAGGGATGTCAGGTGGTACTCGTGTCATCTGGCTCTGTCGCTGCTGGCACCGATGCGTTTGACGGAAGTCGCGAAGCTGGGCCTGCTTTAAAAAAAGCAATGGCCGCGCAAGGGCAAATGGAAATGATGGCGGCTTGGCAGAGACTGTTTGATTTCCCAATAGCCCAATTGCTTCTAACCCAAGGAGACTTACAGGACAGATCACGCTACCACAGTATTAAGGACACAGCATTTGAGTTGCTCAACAACAACATTTTGCCGGTTGTGAACGAGAACGATGCGGTGACTCCTGACGCTCTCAAGGTAGGTGACAATGATAATTTATCAGCGATGGTTGCAGGGGCCATTAGCGCCGATGCGTTGATAATTTGCACAGATATCGATGGCTTGTTTGACAAGAATCCACGCCAGCATGCAGACGCATCCCGAATTGAACAGGTTACCACGATTAATGATTCGATATTGGCGATGGCCGGCGGTGCAGGAACCTCCGTGGGAACAGGAGGTATGCGGACCAAGTTGGAAGCGGCAGAGAAGGCTACGGCGCATGGCATTCGCACCTTTATTGTCAATGGTCGATCGGAGCAGGCCATGTATGCCCTACAGCAAGGCCAAAACCCAGGCACTGAGTTTGTACCCCATGCGGAGCCATTGCAAGAAAGTGCTCACTGGTTAACACACACTGCTCGAGCTCAGGGTGAAATTGTTGTCACCAATGGCAGCGAGTCACGGTTGCACGAAAATGGCGAGAACTTAAAACACACCGACATTCTCGATGTCGTAGGAGACTTTTCCAGCGGAGATACAGTTCTAATCCGAGCCAAGAACGGCACCAAGTTGGCCAAGGCGACGACTCAGCACAGCAGCTGCGTGTTGAGCTTGATCACCCGAGAAGCCTCTGGTGATGCGCTGTTGTCGCTAACCGTCGACAAAACCCCAATCCTATCGAATCAGAATATTGCAATTTTGGAGACTTCATGAGTATTGCGACCATCTTGGCGGCACAAGCGGCCAAGGCAGCAAAAACCATCGCGCAACTGACCAGTTCGCAAAAGAATAAAATTCTCAACGTCATGGCCGATGAGCTAGAGCAGCATCAAAGCTTGATTTTGACGACCAATCAATTCGAAGTCGACAATGCTAAAGAGCAGTCATATGACTCCGCTTTTGTCGACCGCCTGACCCTGAGCAGCGAGCGCATCAAAGCAATGAGTGATGGCTTACGGCAAGTCGCCGTATTGCCCGATCCGGTTGGCGAAAAGCGCCATATTGGCCAGCGCCCGAACGGAATTTCGATTGATAAAGTGCGTATTCCGCTTGGCGTGATCTGCATGATTTTTGAGGCCCGACCCAACGTTACCGCTGATGCCGCTGCGCTGTGTTTTAAATCCGGCAATGCGGTCATTTTGCGCGGCGGTAAAGAGGCACTGCAAACCAGCTTGGCGATTGCCAACATTTTGCGTCAGGTACTGGCCCGCTTTGGTTTACCTAAAGATGCGATTTTGGTGGTGCCCGATACCGACCGACAGCTCATGCTGCAGCTTATAAAGCAACGCCAGCACATTGATTTGGTGATCCCGCGCGGCGGAGAAGGACTTATTCAATTTGTCACCGACCACAGCTCCATTCCGGTGATCCAGCATTTTAAAGGGGTGTGTCATCTTTACGTTGATCAGTCAGCTGACTTTGCTCAGGCTAGCAACTTGCTGATCAATGGCAAGGTCCAACGGCCTGGCGTTTGTAACGCCCTTGAATGCCTGTTAGTACATCGCTCGATTGCCGATCAGTGGTTGCCCCAGGTGGCCGCACAACTGCGAGCACATCAGGTGTCGATCAATGCCTGTTCCGAGGCGATTGGTTATTTTGATGACGCCACATTGCTAGCTGATGATGCTTTTGGAGAAGAATATTTGGGGTTAACCATTGCGGTTAAAATTGTCGATGACATTGATGCTGCCATCCGGCATATCGACCAGTTTGGTAGTCAGCATACTGAAGTTATTTGTACTCAATCTGAGCTAGCCGCGCAGCAGTTTCAGCATCAAGTTGATGCATCAGTGGTAATGGTGAATGCCAGTTCGCGTTTCTCCGATGGCAGTGAACTTGGCTTAGGTGCAGAAATTGGCATTGCAACAACCAAGCTCCATGCTTATGGCCCGATGGGGTTGGAATCGTTAACGACGGAAAAATTTCTGGTACTGGGCCACGGCCAGATCCGCGCCTAATCGACATTTGATTGGAGTTTCTATGATTAAAACGAAAAAGGTGGCGTTTATCGGTGGCGGCCATATGGCAACTGCCATTATTCAGGGCCTATTGGCAGCAGGTATGCCGGCCAACCATATTCTTGTTTGTGCACCCAGTGCGGCGACTCGGCAGCGTCTGAGCGATCGTTATCAGGTGGCAACCAGTGCGTGCAATTGTGGTGCAGTGGCGTTTGCCAATGCCATTATCGTCGCAGTCAAACCTCAACTTGTTGCTCAGGTATGTGGGGAGCTGGCCGCCGTCAGACTAGCTGATCACACGGTGATTTCGATTGCCGCTGGCGTCCAGCATCAGCAACTTGGTCAGTGGCTTGGCGATGAACAGCGTGTTATTTGTGCCATGCCGAACCTGCCCACGGCAATGCAGCAAGGGATGACTGGGCTATATTGCAGCGCCGCGACAGCTGCTGCAAGCCAGCAATTGGCCGAGCAATTGTTTGATGCAGTAGGTGAGGCAATCTGGTTGTCTGATGAGCGTGATATGGCGGCCGTTGTTGCCGCCGCAGGCAGCGCTCCGGCTTACTTCTTCCGTTTTATGGAAGCCATGACTAAAGCGGCGGTGCAACAAGGGTTGAGTGCTCAAGAGGCGTCTAGATGTGTGCGTCAAAGTGCCATTGGTGCGATTGCCATGGCTAGTGAGTCGCAGGTCGATTTAGCCTGCTTGCGAGAACGAGTCACGTCACCTAACGGATCGACCGCAGCGGCTCTTGATGCATTTGACGCAATGGATATGGACCAAGTGGTAGCCATGGCGATGGCAGCCGCAGCCACTCGGACTAGGCTGTTCGGCCAAAGTGATAACGCTTTTTGTGAGTAAGGCAATTCAGTATTTTGAATAATCCACCTATCTCGCAATGGCCTGATTGCATATAATCAGGCCGCTAATGATAGGGTTGTTGATATTTGATGGAAAATTACGAACTTGTTCTTGCTTCGTTGCGCCGGTTGATCCGCGCAACCGATCTGCATTCGCGCTACCTTAACAAAACTTCAGGCTTAACTTCGCCGCAGTTACTCGTCCTGCAAGCTCTCAAAAATCGTGGGCCGATGATCAGTCGAGAAATCGCCAATGAGATAAGTCTAAGCCAAGCAACGGTTACCAGTATCTTAGATCGGCTTGAAGCTAAACAGTTGATTAGTCGTACGCGCTCAGAGCAAGATCGACGCAAAGTGCTAGTGAGTCTCACCAGCCACGGAGAAGAAAAGACTGCCGGCGCACCCGCGCCACTTCAGGAGCATTTCGTGGAACAGTTTCAAGAGTTGGAAGATTGGGAGCAATCTATGATCTTGGCATCGTTACAGCGCTTGGCTGTTATGATGGACGCCGAGAACATTGATGCGGCACCAGTGCTCGATGTTGGCGAAATTGACAGGCCAGCACCACCAATGAACACTGAGGTAAATGACTAAACCCAAAGCGCAAATAATGCTTAATCTTTTGCTAATTGAATACTCAATTAGGCTGTGACATTTACGTGAGAACTTTAGGTAAATTGGTGACCGTTTGGTTTTCCTAGTAAAACTCACAGCCTCTTCTAATCTGATCCCCCCTTAAAAACAGCGGCTCAACCTCCTTTAATTCCAAGTTACATCTAAAAAAATGGCGGCTTCATGGCCGCCCATTCATGTTCCAATTTATCTTTTAAAACATTATAAGCTTTCGTTCTGAAGATGCCGTCTTAGCTGATTTAGAACGTCTGATTCTATTTGACGAACTCGCTCGGATGATATGCCGTATTTTTGCGCCAATTCCTTCAACTGCGTGCGCTGACTTTCGTCATTGACTAACCAACGGCTAACGAAAATATCTTTAGCGCGGTCATCAAGCCGTCTCAAGTATTCGGAAATTTTTTGTCGACACTTGTTATTCAAATCTTCGACTAAGGTATGCTGCTCTGGACATGAAGACTTGTCTTCTAACATTTTCGCATGTGCTTCTCCTAACATGGCATCTTCAGTTTTTGCTTCACCGAATGATTCATCAAAAAACACATCGCTTTGTCTAAGCCTGCTCTCCATTTCAACAACATCGCGCTCATCCACGTTCAAATAGTCGGCGACTTCTTTAACCTCATTAGAGTTCATCCAGCCCAGCGTATTTTTCAATCCGCGAAGATTGAAAAACAATCGCCGATGGGCTTTAGTTGTCGCAACTTTCACCAGCTTCCAGTTTTTAATGACGAACTCTTGGATCTCAGCCTTGATCCAGTGAACAGCAAAACTGGCAAACCGAACGCCAACGCTCAGATCAAAGCGCTTTAAGGCCTTCATAAGGCCAATACTGCCTTCTTGAACCAAATCGTCCATTGGTAGGTTATAGCCAGAAAAGCTGCGAGCAACATAAGCAACAAATCGTATGTGTGACAGAATGATTTCTCGAGCAGCATCTAAATCATCATCCTCAGAGTAACGAACAAACAAGGCTCGCTCTCTATCTGCGCTCAGTGCTGGTTGGCTGTATGCATAGCTCAGGTAAGCCGTGAAGCCCCCTGTTAGAGAATGGCCACAGCTGATTAATGAACTGTTGCCCGTCATTTGTTGCTCTCCCCCGAAAATTCAATTTTGTTGGTAATTGCCGAAAGCACCATAGTACCTTCGGCAGGGTCTATATCATCCTGAATTATCACCAAAGGTGCTCGCTGATGGGGGGATTGATTCTTCGACAAATATGCTTGTATCCAAGCTTGCAACGACCAATCACTGCGCGGGTCAGGTCGAAGATAATTCCAGTTATCAATATTCGTTTTATCTTCGAGCCGATTTGTTATTGGAGCTTTACTGTTACTTGAAGCATTCAAGTCATGTTCAGCTGCGATCATAGTAGTTGTCCCAATCGCCACCATGGCAACAACCACTGCGAATACGGATCTATTTTTCATGGTCAACCTCCATCCGGTAACGAGATGTATCAGCCATATTCTTTGAAGTTTCATTTAGTTTTCGAGGGACGCTAGTAAGGGGCCAGCCTTGGCCCCTATGATAATCAAGCCGCTTGTTCCGTCTTAGAGCCTCGTTGTTCGGCTTTGTGCTCAATCGCCTTATTAGGTTGATTAATTGCGATAGATCTTGGCTTCATGGCCTCAGGCACTTCTTTTACCAAATCAATGGTCAGTAAGCCGTTGACCAAATCAGCACCGGTAACTTCGACGTAATCCGCCAGATTGAACTTGCGTTCAAATGTCCGATTGGCGATACCTTGGTAGAGGTAGCGCCGTTCGTCTTTGCTGGCTTTATTACCGCGAACGGTCAGCACGCTCTTCTCTACCTGAATATCAATTTCGCCTTGTGAAAAACCAGCGACAGCCAAGGTGATGACATAGCGGTTGTCATCCAGTATTTCGATGTTATAAGGGGGATAACCGGCTGAGCTAGATTCTGCGGTTAAGGCACTATTGAGCATCGAGGCTAACCGGTCAAAACCAACACTACTGCGGTATAGAGGGGTAAGGTCAATTGCGTTCATAATACATTCTCCTAAAGAAGCAACATACGATAAAAACAATCAAGTCAGAGCGGGTCTCCAAGTTGCGGACAACCCGCCTTCACAACAATAATTAAGGTCTGCGATACGCAGATTCAATATCCATTTTAAGAAAAAATTTTTCTAATAAATGTCATCGCTATAAGACTTTTTTATAACAACGGAGGGAGCAAGTCCCTCCGCTGTTATGTAGAGGAATTACCCCCAAGTAGGGGCCTCTGGCACCGGGGGAGCCGCCTTATCTTGCTCTGGCATATCAGTTACCATGACCTCTGTAGTCAACATCAGGCCGGCAATGGAGCAGGCATTTTGCAAAGCGCTGCGAGTGACTTTGGCGGGGTCGATAATCCCCATCTCAAGCATGTCGCCATATTCGCCTGTCTGTGCATTATAGCCATAGCACCCCGAGTGCTGGCGCACTTTGTCAAGAACAACACTGGCTTCTTCACCGGCATTACTAATGATCTGGCGGAATGGCTCTTCCATTGCCCGCAACGCTATCCTCGCTCCGACTTTTTGATCGTCATTTTGCAACTCAAGTTGTTCCAGCTCAACGGCATCTGCGACTCGGATTAAGCTCACGCCGCCACCAGTGACAACACCTTCTTCGACCGCAGCCCGAGTGGCATGAAAGGCATCATCAACCAGATCTTTTTTCTCCTTCATCTCCACTTCGGTTGCAGCGCCCACCTTAATAACCGCAACGCCACCAGCCAATTTAGCAACACGCTCCTGCAGTTTTTCTTTGTCGTAGTCTGAGCTTGCTTGCTCTATTTCCGATTTGATCTTGGCTACCCGAGCATTAATGTCGTCGGCATTCCCAGCGCCGTCCACTACCGTCGTATTGTTTTTGCCAACAATAATGCGCTTGGCACTGCCAAGTTGGTTTAACTCGGTGGTTTCAAGAGACAAACCAACCTCTTCACTAATGACGGTTGCCCCCGTTAGGATCGCGAGGTCATCGAGCATGGCTTTGCGCCGATCACCAAACCCAGGTGATTTCACCGCTGCGACCTTAAGAATACCGCGTAGGTGATTAACGACTAGAGTTGACAGCGCTTCACCTTCAATATCTTCGGCAATTAGCAATAGTGGTCGATTGGTTTGCGCGATTTTTTCTAGCAGCGGCAATAGATCTTTAATGGCGCTTATCTTCTTGTCAAAGAGCAGGATATGCGGGTTATCCAGCTCTACCTGCATTTTTTCCTGATTGTTAATGAAGTACGGTGACAAATAGCCGCGATCGAATTGCATGCCTTCGACCACATCCAACTCATTGTCCAGCGATTTGCCTTCTTCTACGGTGATAACACCGTCTTTGCCAACACGATCCATTGCCTCGGCCAGTATGTCGCCAATATCTTTATTCCAGTTTGCTGACACTGTCGCGACCTGACCAATAGATTTACTGTCATCGCATGGTTTCGCTAAATCATGCAACTGCTTGGTTGCTGCTTTAACCACTGCATCGATACCGCGCTTCAGATCCATTGGATTCATTCCAGCAGCAATCGCTTTGTGGCCTTCTCTGACCAAAGCCTGCGCAAGTACTGTTGCCGTTGTGGTGCCATCACCAGCGACATCAGCAGTTTTTGACGAGACCTCCTTGACCATTTGAGCGCCCATGTTTTGGAATTTATCTTTAAGCTCAATTTCCTTGGCAACCGAAACACCATCTTTTGTCACCCGAGGTGCACCATAACTTTTACCCAGCACCACGTTACGACCTTTCGGCCCCAGCGTCGCTTTGACTGCATCGGCCAAAATGTTAACACCGGCTAATAAATTCTCTCTGGCGTCATTTGAAAACATCACATCTTTTGCACTCATGCTGCTTTCTCCTCTGCTTGCTCGACTTCAACAATGGCTAAAATATCTGACTCTTTCATGATCAAGAGTTCCTCACCATCGACCTTCGTTTTGGTGCCTGCGTATTGACCAAACAAAATCCGATCGCCAGGGCGAACCGCTAACGCTCTCACTTCGCCTGACTCACACATGGCCCCCTCGCCGACAGCAATCACTTCGCCCTGAGTCGGTTTTTCCGCCGACTTATCAGGGACGATGATGCCTGCTTTTGTGGTTGTTTCAGCCTCTAAACGGCGCACAACCACTCGATCGTAAAGAGGTTTTAAAGCCATAAATATCCTCCTAAAATGATTGATGACCAAAGACAGTTGATGTCAGGAAATATCTTCCCGAACGATTTAATAAGGACTCTGAAAAACGAATCAAGAGCAAATTTGAAAAAATTTTTAGAGGGGTGTGACGATGACTTTTGACAACAAACTCATAAGCCAGCAATCCCTGGCTGAACACTTTTCAACTCGACTCCAAGAGGAAGCACAGCAGCTGCCTGCAACGTTATCCGCTAGCGTTCTGCACTATCTCGCTGGACTCCTTGGCAACTTCCACCAAAGCGATCGTTTATTTGAATACGATGACAGCGGCGCATTAGCGCTACCCACACTGGCATTGCTCTACCAACAAGCCCTTGCCGCCACAACGGTTCGCCACCGCCACGCAACATTGAGAGAGCTGGGTGATAAATCCTTATTCCTCGGAGCAATGTTCCCTGAGCACTACGTAAAAAAAGGCATTAAGCGAGATTATTTTATTGGCATGGGCAGTGGCGCATATGACGCCCTTGGCAGTAGCCAACATCATCGCTCGGCGCTATTTGGCGAAATGGCAGAACGCTTTCCTCAGCTATTGCAGTTAGTGGCCACTGTTTGCTGCCGTTGGTCAAATTACGATGCAGAGGAAATCTTTGGGTTGATTGAACGCTGGCAACAAGGCCATGATGAGACTCAACGAAAACAGTTAGCTGCCATGGGCATTGTGGTTTCCGCAAAGCACGACATTCATTAACCAGCGTTCAAATGTGGGGGCCACAGCCCCCAAACAATCACGAATCAGAGGTCGCGCTTGGTTCCTCTTCCGAGGTAGCTGCGAGGTTGCTCAAAGTGGGTTCAGACAGTTGCTCATATTGCGTCTGAGTCAACTTAAATACCTGGGGCCGATCCGCTCGTGTGACATAGTAATCACCATCATGCTGATACAATTCAAAGGTAAAGCTCTGATCACTTTCCGCGATCAACTCCACTGCGCTGTCTGGCTCAAAATCAGGGGGCTGCTTAACATATTCAGTCACCTTAAGATTAGCGATGGCTCTGGCCAACGCTTCTGCTTTTTGTTGGTCAACGTCCAGATCAAGCGGCGCACTATGCCAATGCCATTGCTCATTCTCTTTCACCAGATCAAAGTCATTGCCTTTAATCCGATTCAGCCCCGGCACTGACAATACCGACTTATCAAGCCATGCACGGGCCGTTGCCGATGCCTCGTAGGCGGCAAAGTCCAATGCATAAACTTCGTCCTGTCCGGCTAAGCGAAGATGCGATTGCTTGAAGCCCGGCGAAGTACCAACAAATAACTCGGCCAATTGCTGCTGTCCGTCATAGAAAGTGATTTTACGACGGAAGTTGTCATCAGCGACCTCAAACCGTTGATGACTTGCCGTTGTCGTTGTCACCGGCCAAGTGGTATTCAGTCGTTCAAGCTTATTGAGCATACTATTGAACTTGGCCTGTTCAATAGGAACGCCGTCAGACTCTGCTAGCAACCAATGCTGCTGTTGTTTGACCAGCTCCACTTTGCTCGAATCACCTCGGATCACAATGCGATTCAATTGCTGCTTGTCAAATGGCAATAGTTGCATCGGCGTAAACGATGCATCACGGCTTCCATTCACTGCATATAACGCAATCGCGATAATCGCCTGAATAATCAATAAAGCGGTCAACAATGGGATTTTTTGAGTCATTTGATTAACCTCCTATACCGCTAATAGCTCAAGATATTTCTTATGTTTGATCGCTTTTTTGCGACGCTCCCACAGTGCCACCAGGACAATGGCAATGGCTGCCAAAGCGTAATTCAGGTATTCCCAGAACATTTGGCTAGACTGCTCCATCGGCGGTAATGTCCGATTAAAGTGACCTCGGGAGCGAATGCTCAACAATGCTTCATCCTCAAGAGACCACTCAATCGCATTCGCCATCATTTGGATGCTATGGAGATAATCGGTTTGCTGCGCACTACCGAGCATTCGAATCACTTGATCAGCGAACAAATCGTTGGAGGAAAACAAGATAATCCGAGCTGATTGCGGCGATTGTTCCAGCACGTTGGTCATCACAAAGCTGTCATCGATATCATCTGCAGTACGGCTATTCTCATCATCGGTACCATTGCCCGCACTTAGCTCAGTATCAGTCTCGGCCAAAGGAGATTCTTTGCCTGCAAAATACGAATCAAACTGGCCCTGATTAATCACCGCAACCAGGTGGCTGGCACGCTCTTCTGTTGGGCTAAAGGCGTTGACACCTTGTGATGTCACTTTAGGCATCACACCGAGCGAATCAGACAGCCAAGAGTCTGACGATGTCTGCAATAAAGGTATGATCATTCGCCCGCTGTTGCTCGCCTCATCCACCCGAATTGGTGATGCCCACGGCATCGTTACTTGTGGTAACTCAGCGCTAATCAGGTTATCGCTATTGAGTCCTTGTTCGCGAATATCAGCGAAATATGGATAGTCCAGTAAGCGGGTCTCTTGCAGGCTAAAGCCGCCGACATTGCGCGTAACCGGTACTGGAAACGCTGAATTTTGCGGATCTAACACCATTTGTTCAGCAATATCTAAACCGTGGTGACGCAACCAATCTTCAAGACCACTTTGGTGCTCAGTGACGCTCAGGCTTCTGGCCGATAGGTTTGCGGCAAACGGTGACGTCGCAGCAATGACGGTGCCGCCTTTCATTAGAAACTGGTCAACTGCGAACAGTGATTTTTCATCCAGCTCTGTTGGCGCTGCCAGCACCAAAATGTCAGCCTCTCCGGAGATGTGGCCATCCGATAAATCTTCATCGATGACATTTAAGTCCGCACTTAAAAATTGCTCCAACTGGTTAAAGCTAGTGGCACCGCCGCCATAGGGGTTACTGTAATCGGGTTGCGGAGTCACTAACGCGACCGTTTTGGTAAAACCAGATGCAAAGCGCTTGATGCCAGCATCGAGATTCCTCTCAAATGCACTTTGACTTAGATCGTCCAGCGGGATTTGAACGATCTGTTCATCGTCGTTTAGCGTCAGATAGAAGAAAAATTGCTGATCAGAAAACAGGTTTGCCGCCATCGGCTTAAAGCCATAATTTTCAGCAATCTCTGTAGCCACTTTGCCACCATTAGCCTCTGGCTCAATAAACTTCACAGTCAAACGGTTACCAGACTGCCCTTGTATCTGCTCGGTGACCTCCTGCACTGCAGATTTAAACTCTTGCAGCGATACCGGCAGTTGCTCATCAGCAGAGACATAAGCAGTAAAGGTGAGCTGATGTTGGACCGTGTCAAACAAATTGCCACTGGCCTGGTAACTGTGCAGTACTTTTTTGATAGCGCGAGTTAAGTCGTGCTCGGGGTTGCGCAACTGAACATCAATATCCGACTCGCTTCGAGCTTGAATTTCAATCAAGTCACGAAATCCGAGTACCTGATGTTCATCACCATACTGAACCAGCACATTGAAGTAAGAACTGACAATCGATGATTGGTAACGATCGGCGATTTGAAATGGTACGGGCTGAATGCCGAATTGCTGATTTGCCTCTTGCTCAAGCTCAGGATTGGTGAGCGGATCGATAAATTCCACCCGAACTTTTCCTTCTCCGGCAATTTCATACTCTTTAATTAAATCGCGCATTTGCGGCACTAAAGGAGCAAGCAGCGGGTGAGTCTTTGAACTGAAGTACCCCCGCACCAACAGTGGCTCTTGAAGCTGTTGCAAATACCCTTGCGTAGCTTCTGAAATGGAGTATTGATTACCTCGTGTCACATCAATGCGAACACTATTGAGTTGCCCTAACCACAAATTGGCCGCTAGCGCATTGACGGCCACCAGTGCGGTGATTGCAGACCAAACGCCATGATGCTTTCGCTGCTCGCCATCGACCCATCGCAACTTTTCCAACGACCAAGTGTTAAGCGCTAAGAATACCGCGATGATACTGAGGTAATAATATAAATCTCTGAAATCAATAACCCCGCGAGTGATTGATTCAAATCGAGATCCAGTGCCAATCAATCGCAGCCACTCACCGATATGATTACCAAATAAATTAGTGATGGTGGCAGTGCCGACCAGATAAAACAGCCCACAAATCGCCGAGGCACTGATCAAGCTAACGATTTGGTTGTCACAACGAGCGGATACGAATAACCCAATACTAAGGTAAGCCGAACCTAGTAATAAGGTGGCAATGTAGCCTGACCAAACCGGCCCCCAATCTAAGTCAGCAATGGCTGATACAGTAATCGGCACCGGCAGAGTAATTGAGAGCGCAATGCTTAATAGAAACAAGCACCCCACGAATTTTCCAACCACAAAGTGCCACAGCGGGACCGATTGGGTGAGCACAAATTCCAGTGTGCCGTTACGCCGCTCTTCGCTCCATAGGCGCATCGTAAACGTCGCACATAAGAAAATAAGTAGTACTGGCATCCATTCGAACAGGGGCCGAACATCGGCAATATTTCTGGCAAAGAAAGACTCTCCCCAGAAGAACACAAATAAAGTGATTGCGGCAAAAGTCGCCAAAAACAAGTAAGCAATTGGAGATGCGAAAAACAATGAAATCTCTTTCTCGGCAATCCGTTTGATGGTGTTAGCAGGAGCAACATTATGCTGCGGCATCACATACCTCCTGATAAGTCATAGTTCCTGAGCTGACTTGCTTAAACAATGTTTCTAAGTCCCTCAGTTCGGGCTGTAATAAATAGAGCTGAGCGTTCTGTGATGTGATGAATTGAGCCACTTGTGCAGATAGCGCGGGCTGATCGCTGTCGGGTAGACATTCGATACGATAGCGGTGCCCAACCCCACAGCCTTCAAGCGTTTCGATGCCAGAAACCTGCGGGAGTTTGGAGACTTGCTCAAGGTCGCTCAGAGCAAGCGAAGTTTCTAATAGTAGATAGTTGCTTTGACGCAACGTACCAAGCTCGGCGTCGAGCGCTAGTTTACCGCCGTGAACAATCAGTACACGCGAGCATAACGCTTCAACTTCCTGCATGATATGAGTAGACAGAATCACAGTAGCATCTTTGGCGATGTTTCGAATAAGCGCCCTCATTTGCTGAGTCTGCTCTGGATCAAGGCCGTTAGTTGGTTCATCCAGAATTAATAGTTTTGGATGGCCTAAAATTGCCTGGGCCACACCGACCCGCTGTTTCAAGCCGCGCGACAGAGTCGCGATTGGTGCAAGTAACTTATTACTCAAATCAGTAGCCTTGACCACTCTCTTGATCTCTAGCTTCTTAGCATTCAACTTGAGGCCTTTGAGGTCAGCGACATAGTCAAGGTAGTCAGCCACTGTCATCTCAGGGTAAACAGGTAGACTTTCAGGTAAGTAACCGAGTTGTCTGTGTATGGTTTTCGGTTGTGATTCTAGGCTGATGTGATCGACAAAGACGGTCCCATTATTAGCTTCTAGGTAACCGGTGATCATTTTCATTATGGTTGTTTTGCCAGCACCGTTATGGCCAAGCAGGCCAACGATTTCTCCTTTGTTAATCGAGAAGCTGACGTCATCTACAGCCACAAAATGGCCGTATTTTCTGGATAAATGCTTCACTTCTAGCATGAAGATTTCCCCTATTGATTGCGATAGAACGAGTATCAGTTGAGAGCGAATGCGCTCTCTACAGGATCTTGTGCATTCAATAAGGTGGGGGACGTGCACTATGGGGGCGTCGTTCGATCGATAAACACATTGTCGGTTCTCCTGTTAACTGGGGGGGCCCATAAAAACAAAGCAATTAGCGATTAACGAGTGAATAAATGGGGAAAGTAATTGCCCATTCAAGAGAAAAAATAAAAAGTTGTGAATTCTGGTGACAATCAAAGTTTGAGTTGACTTTATCTGCCTAAGATTCAGACACTAAAGTCAACGTTAAGGTGCAATGGCTCTTTGCTTCGGAGTTTCAGCTAGCCCCATAGCTAAAAAGTTTTTTAGAGAACTCATCTGCAGGAATGGGGCGACTGAAGAAGTACCCTTGAAAAACTTCACAGCCATAACTTGAAATAATATCTACTTGTTCGCTTGTTTCAGTACCTTCCGCGACACATTGAACACCCAATGTTTTGCTAATCGACACAATAGATTTCACGAGCTCTTTGTTCTTGTCATCATCAAGCTTGTCAATAAAAGACTTGTCGATTTTCAGTGTGTCAAACGGCAGATCACTGATATAAGAAAGTGATGAATAACCTGTTCCGAAATCATCTAAAGCAATCGTAATGCCCTTATCACGAAGCATGGTAAGAGATTCAATTGCCCGAGATTTGTCTTTGAGAATACCTGATTCAGTTAATTCGAGTTCAATTAGCGAATATGGAATCGCGTACGACTCGATGGTGCTCACCAACTGATTGATGAACTCAACATCATCAAATTGCGAGGATGTAATATTGATGGAAATAGGCACTACTGCGTAACTCTGATCGAGCCATTCTCGAATTTGCCTACATACTTCGGCGATGATCCAAATCCCCAATTTATGAATCGCGCCAGTTTCCTCTGCAATTGGGATAAATTCCCCCGGAGAAACGAAACCACGACTAGGGCTGGACCAACGGATCAACGCCTCTGCTCCAAGAAGCTTATGACTAAGGAATCCCCTCATAATATTGATTCCTTTCAATAAGATAGACACGCATGAGGCGATTTGATCTAATTACTTTCGCCAAAAAACAAACAGATAAACACCCCATG
>NZ_NGNS01000025.1 GCF_002165625.1 Neiella marina | reverse complement strand
GTGTCAGCCGCAAGATCAGCGCCTGCTACGTCGATACTGAAGTTGCCATCACCATCCACTGTGCCGGTGTAGGTTTGCGCGTTGACAGTCAGGGTCACCGTGTCACCTTCGACAAAGTCGCCGATAACGGAACCGGTCACTGCAATGTCTTGATTCGCTTCACTGGCATTAATCACATCATCTTCGGTTATGCCTTCGGCCAAGGTAATGCTCAAGGTTGGAGCAGTGGTATCGCCAATGACTGCCGAGTCAGAACCCTCGGCCGAATCATTAGCTGAACGCTCGGTTACCGTCACAGAGGCAGAGACATTAATGGTTTCGCCATCTGCTGGCACAGGGAATTCGAACTCAATGATACCCGCATCAATTTGTGCTTGAGTCAGTACAATTGGGTCCTGGTCAGTTACATTCAGAACATCCCCTGCCAAAGCATTGCCGGGCAACGCAACACTAACACCAACCGTACCTGACAGTTCGCTGCTATCAATCTCTCCATCATCGTTGAAATCTTCAGTGATGGTCACAACTGGGGCATCAATAGTAGGGATCAAGGCGAAATCAGTAGAAGCAGTGGCAGTGTTGCCTTCAGCATCGTCGCCTGAAATTGTCGCGGTGTATGAGCCATCAACTAACTCGGCATCGGCTGGAACAGTAAATTCCCAACTGCCATCTGCATTTGGCGTCACAGTAAAAGACTGACCGTTAATGTCTAACGTCAGATCACCATTGATGTTAGCGCTTGTTCCCGACAGTGTCGGAGTAGTGTCATTGCCAGCTACTGGTTCAATGCTGACGGTAGGTAATAGATCGTAGTTGGGGTTTGTAACCGCTGTTACTGTGGTTCCATCTGGGCCTTGACCGGAAACGGTCGCAGTCAGCTCACCTTCAGCGAGCGAGCCAATATCGCCAACTTCAAGCAAATAAGAGCCATCATCAGCAACACTAGCTTGTGCTTCCACAGTACCGCCGAGTCCGTCGGTGATTACCAAGCTGATTGTGCTGCCGGGAGCTATATCAGTTACCGAGCCGGCGATAGCTAACGTCGCACTATCATCACCACCAACTCCGTCTTGGTTGAGGTAAATTATCTCGGTAGAGGAAATTGAAATAGTTGGGTTGCTGGTTTGATCTTCAACAATCAAGCCATTGTTAAAGCTGAGCGGTTGAATGGCCGTAGTCTGCTCGACGGAGGTATCTAGGCCACTATTGACGTCTTGCTCTTGACCGGTTCGTTCAACATTCGCCGGCGCATTCAAGCCACCACCAGCATTTGCACCAGCGGCAGCTGCAGGCAGATTTGCAGTCGGGTCGACACCATCAAGAAGCGCTTGTTGAATTGCTTCAATATCGTCCAAATCGTCGCTTTGCTCAGCCAGTAAGTCGGACAAGTCTGAGCCATCTTCAATACTTTCTGCGGATTGCTGAGCGAGAGAGCCGCTCGCTGAAGAAGGCAAAATTGCGTTAACGGGTTGCAATGCGGGGCCTGTAAGCGTCGAAATCTGACCATCTGCAGACTTAACTTCTACCGACGCTCCTTGTGCGATCAGAAGCACTGCATCAGCAGGAATGGGCTGCCCCGGCACAAGAGGAATTTCTTCGCCATTTGCCAGTTGGACACTGACATCACCTTGGATTTTGTTAACAACTAGAGACTGTTGCGATTCGTTTGCCGATAGATACTCGTTCACTTCACTCGCTCCTGACTTCAACCACTCAAACAACGACTACAGGTACAGGCGCGCCCTACTGCAGACTTGGAATGAGCCCAATATATCGACTTTACTGCATTCGGAGTGCAAAGTTAAAAGAAACTTGTCACAAGTCATTTACACTTGTGATCAACCTTTCATCAATGAAAGAACTGGGTGGAACCAGCGGAATGTTTTTCACGATGGCGGGATAGCTTTTAAGAATTGTCCCAATTGTTGCTGCAGCACATTCAAACGAACCGGCTTTTCGATAAAGCCATTCATTCCGGCCTGTTCAACTTGACTCCCGCGATCACCGTAGCTGCAGCCGGTAAGCGCTAAGATCGGAACTTCCAATCCTCGCTCTCGTAAACGTCGACTAACTTCTTCGCCGCTCATGTCGGGCATTTCTAAATCCATCAGAACCAAATCAATGTCAGCCAACTGTTTGCAAGCCAAGGCCTGACTGCCACTCTCGACGACACTAGTTTGGCACCCCAAGTTAACCAGCATTAGCTGGGTGATCATTTGGCTTGACTCACAGTCATCAACCAACAGCACATGGGGTTTATTTGGCGACTCAACCGCTGTTGCTTTTGCAGTTTCGGTATCAATCAGTTGCGCGCGGCTGGATACTTGCTGAATCTGCTGACTGAGTTGTCGATCCTGATACTTGCGGAGAGAAATATTCCGAGCGGTGCCGCGATAGCCCAAAAACACCCCTTGTTCAGAGAAGAATGCTTCACCGTTAATACGCACCCATATCGGGCTACGTTTTGGCAGAGCTAACTCGAACTCGAAGTCAGTAATTGGTTGCCGCTCTTGGAACGTACGAGTCACAGCAAACCACTTATTTAATTTTTGGCTTTCAGTTTCGGTACGAACTTCCATGATCGTTCTGCCAAACAAGTTTTTTGCCAAATCAGGAAGCTCATCACCTTGCAGTTTTGAGGTGTATGAAAAGCGAAATGCTGCATCGACCTCCCAAAACCAATCCGATGATGACCGGGCAAAAGAGGCAAGACGTTTTTGCGACTCCTTCAGCTCCGAAGTTCGCTTGGCAACCACATCTCTGAGTTTTAAGTCGAACTCTAAATTCTGAAGTCGTTGCTCGACCATTGGCTTTAAACGGCGAATGGACTCCCTCTGGTGAGGACTGAAAGCTTTCTCCTGTCGATGCAACAACACAACCAGGCTGCTATCGGTTTGACTCTCCAAGCCAAATAACAAAGCCGAGCCAGCAAGTCGACTTACTTCAATTTCTTGTTCGGCAAATTCTTCCACCTGCAAGGGGCGAAACAATGCAACGACTTCACCGCTGGCCACTCGTTCAAACAGTTCGCCGGTTCGCCACACAGAAGTAGCCAGTAAATCACTCGATGCGTAGCTAGGAACCCACACTGGAGCCCTCTGTTTTGCACGCTCTAAAACTACCGTTTCCTGATGACCAACAATAACTTGTAAGCCTTGAATCAAGCTCTCAATAACTTCTAATCTAGTTTGAGAAGAACCAATAATTTGGATGATATCGAGCAAGACTGCAGCATCCATTTCTCGCTGCTGCACTTGCTCATTATTGCGCATCAAATCCAGCAGTTTTTCTTGCAATCGTTCATTGTCGATATCAGAGAACATAGTTAATCTCCCGCGCTGTAAAACACCAAAGCTGCGATCATCAAATTGCCGTGGATATTCTTCGATTCGAGCAGAGGCCCTTGTTCGCCATAAGTAAATAACGTGATAAATGGAGTATCGGCTCCTAGCTCCCCAGCCATCGAGCGATGGACCTCATCAAGATCGCTGGCAACCACCTGCTTACAACATGCGCAGTAGACAACTAACGCCCCAGCAGCTTGACCACCTAAACGACCCTCTGGGGTCATTTGCTTTGCGCTGGCGAGGACTCGCTTGCTTCTCCCTCTCAAGCTCTGCTCGGTACCACGCATCAGATAAATGGGCTCTCCTTGATTAAACGAAGCCAGAAACTCGATACTTTGATCAACAACTTGGATAGGCAAAGCGAGTGAAAAGACCGGCATATTCTGATGTTCGCCAATCACTCGTCCGATAGGAATTTGAGTCCAGCATTGCTGTTCGATGGCTTGTTGAATAGGGATACCAACCGCATGCTGATAAACTTGCAAGGCAGGTCTACCGTCAATTTCTTTGACCAAACGGCCATCGGCTTTAGTGACCGTACCTAGAGGTTTATCCATGGCACAGCCTGAATGAAATGAATAACCGATTCTGCCGGAAGGAAACAGAACAGCAAGCGCCAGGCCTGAAGATGAACTCTGATTAGCACCAAACACACTCAGAGCATCATCTCCCAAATTGGGAGCTGCAGCACCACCAATAACGGGAACAGCGCCTCCCAGCTCCTGTTCCAAAGCGGTCAGAATGCGCTCTTCAACGCCCGGTGTTGAATGCATCCAAATCAGCGCAGGTAACTCACCGGAGCGTCTCGCAGACTGCAGTGCATCGTCCAGCGCTTGTCTGACGATAGTATCCGTTGAGTCAAGCTCGAACGAGCGGAGGGCAACACCGTAACTACCGTTTTGGTCGTACAGAGCCCAAGCAGCAAAGCTAGTGCCTGACTCCGCAACACAATGCCCTTTATCGGACAAAACGCCGCCAAAACTGCTACAACCAACAATGGTAACAGCCGGATAACGACGCTGAAGTGCTGCGGCACAATCATTGAAATGGTTTGCTGGAGAACCAGCCACCACGATAAAGTCAGGGGCAGCGTCCCCCAACAAAGCAACAATTTCAGCAACAGCCAAGTTAGCCTCTGAAATTGCACTTTGTGCGGTTTTGATATGCATGCGATTCCTTTGCATTACA
Source organism: Neiella marina (assembly GCF_002165625.1). Lineage (GTDB taxonomy): Bacteria > Pseudomonadota > Gammaproteobacteria > Enterobacterales > Neiellaceae > Neiella > Neiella marina. The sequence continues at coordinate 67,763 of NZ_NGNS01000025.1, read as the reverse complement.
GTAATAGTCCGTTAATTCAATATGCTTTTTAACACGATGAGGGTATTGCGATACAAGCGCAGCAACGGCGCAGTGTCGATTGAAACAGGGGAAATCGTCTTGAGTTGTTGGTCTATTTTTGACGCCTCTTGCGCCAATGCATCGGCGCCGATAGCGGCAGCACTACTCTTAAGGGTGTGGCAAAAGCGCTGTAACTGCTGTTCGTCAATGTGCTGAAGTTGTTCTATCGCTGCCTCACCTTCCTGAACAAAGGTCGCAATCACCACAGGGAGCATATCAGCGCCGACCTGAAGTTTAAGACTTTCAATCGTGTTTCTGTTGAGCAAATGCTGTTGCGCATCCATTGCCGCAGTTGATTCCCTGTCAAAGCTTTCTTTGAAGATACTACCGTGATTTTTACAACGAAGGGAGAGCAAAGCCATCGAGAAGGCCACAATCTCGAAAATTTTACTGTCGATAACGCTTAGCACGCAGCAATGGTTCCGACTTTGTTCTTGAAATCTAGGTGATTGAACCACATGTTAGATGCAGAGATAAATTAGCCACATAGCGAACCATTTCCATGCAAGCAGCCAATATTGTTGATATTAACGTCCAGAACTTCCAACAAGTTATTCTAGAAGGCTCACAACAACAGCCCGTAGTGATCGAATTCTGGGCCGAAGGTCATGAACCTTGTATCGAGGTCGCCGCGAGCCTTAACAAAATTGCTTTGGAATATGCTGAGCACTTTACCTTGGCTCGTATCAACTGCGCTGTGGAGCAACAAATTGCCATGCAGTTTGGTGTTCAAGCCCTACCGACTGTTGCGGTTTTCAAGGACGGTCAGGGTGTTGACGGCTTAGTGGGACCTCAACCCGAAGCAGCACTACGGGAAATGATCGAAAAATATTTGCCCAAGGAACACGAAACCTTACTGGGTCAAGCACGGCAACTGCTTGGCATGGGCCAATTCAATGAAGCCTTACCACTGCTCGCGAAAGCACACGAGTTGGCACCAGAAGTTGCCGAAATTAAGCTGGCTCTAGCGGATGCTAGTATTCAGGCCGGACGTCTCGATTTAGCCTCTGATTTACTCAACAGTATTGGCTTAGCAGACCAAAATAGTGACTATCAAGCACTGTGCTCGGCTTTAGAAATCAAACAGCAAGCCGCTGACTCGCCGGAAATCCGTACCTTGTTCGAACAAGCCGAGCAGCAACCAGACAATTTGGAACTAAAACTTCAACTGGCCGCTCAACTGAATGAAGTAGGACGGGCGGAAGAAGGTCTAGCGCTACTCTTTGAGGTATTGAAAAAAGATCTCAACGCGCTCGATGGCGCAATGAAAAAAAGCTTTATGGATCTGCTAGCCGCTCAACCTGCCGGCGATGCCGCAGCAGCCAGTTACCGACGTAAACTCTACAGTTTGCTGTATTAATACTGCAACAAAGGCAAGCGCCGGATGCAGCCAAAATCGATAGCTAGATAAGTGCAGTTAGCCATAGAGTTTCCAAATTAGGTTTGCAGCTAGAAGCCAAAGAAAGATAGAGAAAGCCCGCCGCATCGTTTGTGGCGGTAGTTTCGCTACCAGTTTCGCGCCAATCCGACTGAACACCGAGCTGGTCAGCACGATCCCAAGGAACGCCCAAAGGTGGACATAGCCAATCGTTGCCTCAGGCAGTTGCTCGACTTGGTGGCCAGCCAACATGTAGCTTGTTGCGCCGGTCAATGCTAACGGCGCGGCACAAAACGCTGCAGTTCCTATGGCATAGCGAATAGCCATTCGTTTAGACTTTAAAAACGGCACCATGAATAAGGCGCCGCCAATGCCGAGAATGGCCGACAAAAAGCCCATCACACTACAAGCCAACTTCCAGCGCCAATTGGCAATGCGAAATTTCTCTTGCTTCGGCTCTTTGCTAAACCACATATAAACCGACATCAGAGCCAAGAAAGCCACGAAGACATTGCTCAGAAATTGACCTGAGAGATGGTAGGCAACAGATACTCCAACCACCGACCCTAGCATCAAAAACAACACCAAAGCCCTCACTGTCGGCCAGTGAACATGATGTTGCTTATGATGGGCATACGCAGAATTGAGGCTGGTCACCACAATTGTGGCAAGAGAAGTTGCCAATGCCATGTGCATAGCAACACTAATATCTATGCCTTGGTGACTAAATGCCCACATCAGTACTGGCACAATGATCAAACCGCCGCCAATACCAAACAAGCCGGCCAGGAACCCTGCCACGCAACCAAGTCCCAAATAGAGAGGAAAATCCATTACTATTCAGCTTTTTCCGAGCAACACATAGCAAAGTATAACGGCCGTATTCGGCACTGTAACCATGAGCAACTGCATTCATTGTCAAGCTCCGCTTGAAAAACAATGTCGGACCAATGGAAATGTGACTTGACACTCCCCCGCCGGTTGGCCATAGTAGCGACATTAAACGAGCGACATTTAGTCAGCTCGGCAAGAGGATTGAAAACGAATGGCATTTTCTCGTCTGACTCTACTACTCCTTCTAGCTCTCTTAACCGAGAAGCGCGGGTAGGTCGTGTCAGAGTAAACCTCTAACAAAACACTTAAAACCCGCGCATCAAGCGCGGGTTTTTTCGTTTCTGGCTCTACATTTTTTGTCACGACGCGAAACAACAAGATAAAGCGTCATTAATTGGGAGATCACGTCATGAATGACCAGGTCATCATCTTCGATACCACCTTGCGCGATGGCGAGCAGGCATTGTCTGCGAGTCTGACAGTAAAAGAAAAATTACAGATTGCGCTGGCTCTCGAACGACTGGGCGTAGACGTGATGGAAGTCGGTTTCCCGGTTTCATCACCAGGTGATTTTGAATCGGTACAAACTATCGCGCGCAATATCAAGAACTCGACGGTTTGTGGTTTGGCCCGTGCCGTCGATAAAGATATTGACGCCGCTGGCGAAGCCTTAAAAGTCTCAGATAACTTCCGCATTCATACCTTTATTTCGACCTCCGACATTCACGTTCAAAGCAAGCTGCGCCGTAGCTTTGATGATGTCTTGGCGATGGGCGTCAATGCGGTGAAGCGCGCACGCAACTACACCGACAACGTTGAGTTCTCGTGTGAAGATGCCGGTCGCACACCAATTGACAACTTATGTCGTATGGTCGAAGCAGCAATTACCGCTGGCGCGACCACCATCAATATTCCAGATACCGTTGGTTACACTATTCCAAGTCAATTTGGTGGCATCATCCAAACCTTGTTCAATCGAGTGCCAAACATCGACAAAGCGGTTATCTCGGTGCACTGTCACGATGATTTAGGTTTGTCTGTGGCCAACTCGATCAGCGCCGTGCAAATGGGTGCCCGCCAGATTGAATGTACGGTCAATGGTATTGGTGAACGCGCCGGTAACTGTTCATTGGAAGAAGTGGCAATGATCATCAACACCCGCCAAGATTTGTTGGGCGTTCGCACTAATATCAACCACAAAGAGATTGCCCGCACCAGCCAATTGGTCAGCACTTTGTGCAACATGCCAGTTCAACCAAACAAGGCCATTGTTGGTTCTAACGCTTTCTCACATTCATCGGGTATTCACCAAGATGGTGTCCTGAAGTCGAAAAACACTTATGAGATCATTACCCCAGAGAGCATTGGTTTAAGCCAAAATGTGCTGAACCTGACATCTCGCTCTGGCCGCCACGTGATTAAACATCGCATGGAGACCATGGGCTACAACGAAGCCGATTACAACTTGGATGAGCTTTATGCCAGCTTCTTGGAATTGGCCGATAAGAAAGGCCAAGTATTCGACTACGACTTAGAAGCCTTGTTGTTCTTCAACAAAATGCATGAAGAAGACGAATTCTACCAAATGGATTATTTGAGCGTGCAGTCAGGCTCTTCTGTCATGTCCACCGCCAGCGTCAAGTTAAACTGTGGCGGCGAAATGCGCATTGAGGCAGCCACTGGTAACGGTCCGGTTGACGCGGTTTATCAAGCCATTAATCGTATCACCAACTTGGATATCGAAGTTGTCGATTACCACATCAGCTCAAAAGGCAAAGGCAAAGACGCTTTGGGCCAAGTTGACATCGTCGCCATATACAACGGCCGCCGTTTCCACGGCATGGGCCTTGCAACGGACATCGTTGAGTCGTCAGCACTAGCATTAATCCATGTCATGAATCATGTGCAGCGCGCAGATGCTGTCGCCGAGCAAAAATTGAAGTTAAAGGAAGAGAAAGAAACCGTATGAGCCAGTACAACATTGCCGTCCTCGCGGGCGATGGAATCGGACCGGAAGTCATGGCAGAAGCACTGAAGGTGCTGGATGTCGCGCAACAAAAGTTCGGCTTTACTTTGAATTACGATGCCCACGATGTCGGTGGCGCAGCTATCGATAATCATGGTGTGCCATTGCCAGACTCAACCATGGCGGCTTGCCAGAAGTCTGATGCCATTTTGTTTGGCTCAGTCGGCGGGCCGAAATGGGAAGGCCTGCCACCCGACCTGCAACCAGAGCGCGGTTCACTGCTGCCTTTGCGTGGTCACTTTGATCTGTTCTGTAACTTCCGTCCAGGCAAAATCCACACAGGTTTGGAGCCACTGTCGCCATTGCGTGCAGATATTTCTGAGCGTGGTTTCGATATTCTGGTGGTACGCGAACTGACTGGCGGTATCTACTTCGGTAAGCCAAAAGGCCGCGAAGGCGAAGGTGACGAGGAGTATGGCTTCGACACCATGCGCTACTCGCGCCGCGAGATTAAACGGATTGCTCATATCGCCTTCCAAGCGGCACAAAAGCGTAGCAAAAAAGTCACCTCTGTCGACAAAGCCAACGTGTTGGCCACCAGCATCTTGTGGCGCGAAGTGGTGATTGATGTTGCTAAAGACTATCCAGACGTTGAGCTGGAACACATCTACATCGATAACGCCACCATGCAGTTGGTGAAAGATCCAAGCCAATTTGACGTGCTGCTTTGCTCAAACCTGATGGGCGATATTCTGTCGGATGAATGTGCCATGATCACCGGCTCTATGGGCTTGTTGCCATCGGCTAGCTTGAATGAAGACGGCTTTGGCATGTACGAGCCTGCAGGCGGTTCTGCCCCAGATATTGCCGGCCAAGGCATTGCCAACCCGGTGGCACAAATCTTATCCGCAGCATTGATGTTGCGCTTTAGCTTGAACCAAGATGCCGCAGCCGACGCCATTGAAGCGGCGGTGAGCAAAGCGCTTGCCGATGGCTACCTGACCGGCGAACTGCTACCAGCAGAGAAAAAAGCAGACGCCAAATCCACAGCCGAGATGGGCGATTACATCGCCAAATTAGTTCAGGAGTCTTAATTCATGGGCCAGACCTTATACGAGAAAGTCTTCAACGCCCACGTGGTGCGTGAAGTCGCAGGCGAAACCCCGCTCATTTATATCGATCGCCAATTGGCGCACGAAGTGACCTCACCACAGGCCTTTTCTGGCCTGCGCGCAGCTGGCCGTAAACTGCGTCAGCCAAGCAAAACCGTGGCGACCATGGACCACAACGTATCAACCCGTTCGCTGGCGATTGATGCATGTGGCCCGCAATCTGAAACCCAGATGCTGACCCTCCGCGCTAATTGTGAAGAATTTGGCGTTGAGCTGTATGGCATTGGTCATATCAACCAAGGCATCGTTCATGTCATGGGCCCAGAGCAAGGCTTGACCCTGCCGGGCACTACTATTGTTTGTGGTGACTCTCACACTGCCACCCACGGGGCCTTTGGTGCCATTTCATTTGGTATTGGTACCTCTGAAGTTGAGCACGTAATGGCCACTCAGACTTTGAAGCAACCTCGCTTCAAAACCATGAAGGTACAGGTCAACGGCACTCTTGACCCGCGCTTGAGCGCGAAAGATGTCATTCTGGCGATTGCCGGTGTGACAGGCTCAGCTGGCGGTACCGGTTATGCCATCGAGTTCTGTGGTTCAGCGATTGAAGCGCTAACCATGGAAGGCCGCATGACGCTGTGTAACATGAGCATCGAAATCGGTGCCAAAGTGGGCATGATCGCGCCAGACCAAACCACCATTGATTACATCCAAGGTCGTCCATACGCGCCCAAAGGTGAAGCATGGGATGAAGCCGTTGAGTACTGGTCAACCCTGAAGTCGGATGACGATGCACAGTTCGACGCCGTGGTTGAACTGAATGCGGAAGACATCGCTCCTATGGTCACTTGGGGTACCAACCCAGGTCAGGTGATTGGCGTCAATGATGTCATTCCAACGCCAGAAGATTTTGCCGATGCCGTCGAAGCCGACTCCTGTGCTAAAGCACGCGCCTACATGGGCATCGAAGCTGGCCAGAAATTATCTGACCTGAAAGTTGATGTGGTGTTCGTTGGCTCTTGTACCAATGGTCGTATCGAAGATATTCGCGCGGTTGCCGAAGTGGCGAAAGGCAAGAAAGTAGCCGACGGCGTTGAAGCCATTGTCGTTCCAGGTTCTGGCTTAGTGAAAAAACAAGCCGAAGAGGAAGGTTTGGATAAAATCCTGACCGATGCTGGCTTTGAATGGCGTCTGCCGGGCTGCTCCATGTGCTTGGCGATGAACGACGACAAATTAGGTGAAGGCCAACGCTGTGCATCCACCTCAAACCGCAACTTTGAAGGTCGTCAGGGTCGTGGCGGTCGTACCCACTTGGTCAGTCCATCAATGGCAGCGGCAGCGGCGATTGCAGGCCACTTCGCAGACGTAAGGGAGATTTAAACCATGGCTGGAATTCAAACATTGACCAGCGTTGCAGCACCTTTGGATCGCTCCAACGTCGATACCGATCAGATCATTCCTAAGCAGTTTCTGACCAAGGTTGAACGTACTGGCTTTGGTGAGCATTGCTTCCACGACTGGCGTTATCTGGATGAGGCAGGCACTCAACCAAATCCTGAGTTCATTCTTAATCAGCCAACCTATGCCAGCGCCAATATTCTGGTCACCCGGGAAAACTTTGGCTGCGGCTCATCGCGCGAACACGCGCCTTGGGCGCTAAAGGAAATGGGTTATACCGTGATTCTGGCGCCGAGCTTTGCCGACATTTTCTATGGCAACGCCATCAACAACGGCATGCTGCCAGTGAAGCTGAGTGACGAAGTCATTGACGTCATCATGAAGCAACTGCTGGCAGAGCCGGGCGCACAAATGACGGTCGATTTGGAAGCCAAGGTCGTCACCGCGCCAGATGGCAGCACTTACGATTTTGATCTCAACGACTTCCACCGTGAGTGCTTACTCAAAGGCTTGGACAGCATTGGCTGGACCTTGCAATTTGAAGATGCCATCAGCGAATACGAAACTAAGATCCCAGCTTGGCGCCGTTAGTCCGCTTCAAGCACTGAGTTAAGAAACCGGGCGCGGCCCGGTTTTTTTATGGCAATCGCTGGCCCCTCACAACGAAGGTTATGGCCTCTTCAGCGCACTATCTAGAGAAGGAAGTGGTTAGCTCTGGCGAAGACCTTCCGCAGCAGGGATGCTGCGGTAGAGCCATCATGGATGATTTTACGGCGTGTCTGAGTTAGAGCTAACGGCTTCCTTCGTTGAATGACGCGATATTGAACGCTCACAAAAACCGCCCTACTTCGGCTTTTTAATAAATATTCTGAATAGTTTGCCGATAATGACTTAACCTGCTTAGAACCCAACAAGTCGGAGGAATGCTCATGTCAGTACATCAGAAAAACCTTCGACTGATTATGTCTCTCATCCTGCTAGTTGGCGTCATAAGCTACCAGTGCCAAGCCGCCCCCAAAGAACCACCGCAAGTCGAATTCAATAAAATCCCACAAGGCGACCAGACCCTCTACAGCTATGTGTGGAAAGATGCTCGGGGCAATCAACAGTACGTCAAAGCGTCGCTCGACACCGAACAAATGATGAACTCCAGCCGTGTTCACTATCAATTCAAACCGCGACATTTATCCGCCTATCTCGAGCAAGCGATTCGTCGAGCCGAAGCCGATTTACCGGCCGGAGTGAATATGCGCCTAAGCAATTCAGGGTACAGCTATGCAGTTCGATTAACCGGACGCGATAACGACGATGTCGCTGCTGCCAGAGCACAACTTAATCAAGTGATCGCCGGTGCTGAAGCGCAATACCTTGAAGATCGCCATTTGGCAAAGCTGCAAGATGGCTATGGCCAGCATGGCGTCATTCCTGATCACTTGTTTTATGCCCGCGCCAGTTTGCAGCCATTAGCGCCTTTGATTACTGCTTTTTATAAACAAGTAAATCAGTTGCCACCCCACATAGCGCTCGAGCGCATCATCAATTTTGTCCAAGCAATTCCCTATGATGACTTGGAGCGTTTATCTGGCGGTTACCTGCCACCACCATCGGTGATCAATGAAAACAAAGGCGATTGCGACTCGAAAGCAGCACTAGCTATTGCTCTGATCCGCGGGGTTTACCCACGGCGCAAAATTGCCTTGGTTTACCTCAAGGAGCACGCGCTATTGGCGGCGCAGTTTAACTATGATGTCCAAGGAGACTGGTTTACTGCTGACGGCAATCGCTGGTTGCCGATGGAAGTTGCGGGGCCGGGCATTTTTCCGGTCGGTAAAGCCAGCCCGCAATCAGAGCGTGAAATCAAAGCCAAGGCCTTTCGCCTGGTACCTGTTCCATAACAGAACAGGCCCAGATGAGTCACTTCATTGAGTTACAGTTGCTCTTCGGCAAATGAAGCTAACCGGCTACGAACCACGCCATTGAGGTAGACGTGAGCAGAACCTTCAAAGTTTTTGAAGCGTTCAGCAATATAAGTCAAACCGGACGTCACCGGTGTTAAGTAGTTGCTATCAATCTGCGCTAAGTTCCCCGAGCAGACAATCTTGGTCCCTTCGCCACAGCGGGTAATGATGGTCTTGAGCTGCGAGGCCGTTAAGTTCTGACACTCATCCAACAACACCAATGCATTTTGAATGCTGCGACCACGCATAAAGTTGACCGATTTAAACTGAATATTGGCTTTATCCATGATGTATTCCATCGAGCCATCCGGCGATTCATCATGACGATGCAGCACTTCCAGAGTGTCAGTCACCGCAGCCAGCCAAGGCGCCATTTTTTCTTCTTCGGTACCTGGTAAGAAACCAATTGATTCAGCAATTTCAGGCGTATTTCGAGTGACAATCACCTTCGAATAAATGCCTTTTTCAACCACCAATTCTAGTGCCGCTGCCAGTGCCAATAAGGTTTTACCACAGCCAGCGGGGCCAGTTAGCACCACCAAATCCAAGCTTGGGTCGAGTAACGCATCGAGCGCCATCGCTTGATATACGTTCTTCGGCTGAACGCCCCACGCCTGACGCCCAAGAATTCGCTCTCGCCCCAAGTCGTGCAAGGTGACTTTGCCATCACCTTTAGTCACTACCCGGGCTGCGAATTGTTCACCAGTGTCGATGATGTATTCGTTGGGAAAAGCATCAGGCAAAATTGCTTCATCAATCACATGAAAGGTATCTCGCCCTTCTTGGAAGCTTTCGCACTCACCTACTTCAGCCCAAAACTCATGGTCCAACTGGCGGAAACCTTTTGACATCAAGCTGACATCGGAAATCAACTGGTCGGTGCGGTAATCTTCCACATGCTGCATGCCGGCACCTTTGGCCTTCAAGCGCATGTTGATGTCCTTGGTGACCAACACCACCATCAATGGATCTTTCTCGTTTTGCAGATATAGGGCAGTGTTGATAATACGGTTGTCATTCTCTACGGCTGGCAAGAAGCCGCTTTTTTCGGGTAGCGCATGGTCAGGGTATATCGACAGGTGACCAGAGAGACTTTCATCACCTGGCTTTTCCAATCGAACCCCTTCAGCAATTTCCTCTGGGGTAGCGTCTCGTAGGGCATCATCAATGGCTCGAATGGCAATGCGAGCATCGCGACTGACGTCCTTGCGACGGTCTTTAATATGGTCAAGTTCTTCTAAAACCGTCATCGGAATGATGACATCGTGTTCTTGGAAAGAATAGATAGCGAGGGGTTCGTGCAGTAATACGTTGGTATCGAGAATGTAGACTTTCTTGTCTTCCTGACCCATAGGCAACTCCCACTGTTGGCCAATTGGATGGTCACAGAGACTGTTGCGCTGCGCTGTTTGCTCAGTTCAACAGCCCATAAGCCGTAACGTGACTGATATGAGGACAATGCAGAGGTTACGTGCTGAGTTCTAGACTAAACTCTGTTATCCAAGAATGAAAGCAATTTATGAGGGTCTGTTGAACTTGGACTCGTTACGACAAAAACATACGGCCAAGCTCAACAGACCCTCGCAAAATTAGTGACCTGACTCTCGTCAATAGTCAGCGAATTTTTGCCACATTTTTCGGGTGATTGTCAGCGCGAAATCCATTACTATGCGCGCCTTTCGAAATTCCCTACAGGCTAACTTTATGCCCCATGCTATTGGCCAACGCTGGCTTAGTGACAATGAATCAGAGCTCGGGATTGGGCTGCTTAGCGACTTTGATGCTCGTACCGTAACCCTGTCTTTTCCGGCGACCGGCGACCGCCGCGTTTACAGTAAAAACGACGCGCCGATCACGCGCTTGACGTTTGCTGAAGGGGAAAAGATCCGTCACTTGGACGATTGGCAAATGCAGGTGACTAGCATTGAAGAAAAGAATGGCGTGCTGGTTTACTTTGGCACCCATGCTGAAACTGGCGAAGAAACCGGCCTGTTGGAAACCGAAATTCACCCTGCGATCATCGTCAACAAGCCTCAAGATCGCTTGTTTGCCGGACAAGTCGATCGCCTTGAACATTTTAATCTACGTTATCAGTGCCTACAGCAACGGGCTCGCCTACAGAGCTCAGAACTACGAGGCTTAAATGGCGCTCGAATTGGCCTTATTCCGCATCAGCTACACATCGCCAAAGAAGCGGGTCAGCGCTATGCTCCTCGACTATTGCTAGCCGATGAAGTGGGCTTGGGCAAAACCATTGAAGCTGGTTTGATCTTGCATCAACAACTGCTGACCGAACGTGCCCAGCGGGTGTTAATCTTAGTGCCAGAGCCTCTGTTGCATCAATGGTTGGTCGAGCTGCTTCGCCGCTTCAACATAACCGCAGCACTGTTCGACAAAGAGCGGGTTGCCGAGGCTATGCTTGATGGTCTAAACCCATTTGAAACTGAACAAGTGGTGCTTTGTGCTCAAAGCCTACTGAACAATAAAAAGTACCACGAAGCTGCGGTTGAAGCGGGTTGGGATTTACTGATCGTTGATGAGGCCCATCACCTCAGCTGGGACAACGGAAAACCAAGCCGATCCTACCAACAGGTAGCAGAATTAGCTGATGAAACTCCGGGCTTGTTGTTACTGACAGCGACTCCAGATCAGCTAGGCCATGAAGGGCATTTTGCCCGTCTACGACTGCTCGATCCGAATCGCTTTCACGATTACCAATCATTCGTTAACGAAGAGCAAAGCTACCAGCAAGTTGCGGATGCCGCCAATGCGCTATTGGACAAAGAGCTACTGAGCGATGACCAACTGCGACTGCTCAATGAGTTAATCAGTGAAAATGACATCGAGCCGCAGCTAAAATGTGTTCAAGATACTAGTCTGGCTGATGATCTTAGGGACCAAGCGCGAACTGAGCTGTTGCAGCAATTGCTCGATCGCCATGGCACCAGTCGGGTGCTGTTCCGAAATACCCGAGCAGCCATCCAAGGCTTTCCAAAACGCTGTCTAAACATATCAGAGTTGGCTTTACCGAGTGCCTATCAAACAGCATTAAAACTGAACCGCAAGTCTGACCCTCAAGAGCAGCTGGTCCAAGCATTATCGCCAGAGCAAAGTTACTGTGAGTTAGAGGGCGATAGCGATGCGTGGTTAAACATTGATCCGCGCCTTGACTGGTTGATTGACACCTTGGCCGAAGTTAAACCAGCCAAAGTACTGCTTATTTGCTCGCTCAAACGCACCGTACTGCAGTTAGCCGAAGCGCTTCGCAACAAAACAGGTATGCAGGTTGCGGTGTTCCATGAAGACATGAGCATTGTTGAGCGCGACCGTGCTGCCGCGCACTTTGCCGATGATGAGCAGGGCGCGCAAATACTATTGTGTTCGGAAATTGGCTCAGAGGGTCGCAACTTCCAGTTTGCTCATCACCTGGTCCTGTTTGATTTGCCGTTGAATCCAGACCTACTGGAACAGCGTATCGGTCGTTTAGATCGAATTGGCCAGCAGCACGACATTCAAATTCACCTGCCAGTGTTCGCTGAAACAGCGCAATTACGGTTGTTACAGTGGCTGCATCAAGGTCTCAACGCCATTGAGTCAACCTTGAGTATTGGTAAACAACTGTACGATGAATTTGAGCAACCGCTGCTTGACGGTCTGCGCCTGCAAACGGACGCGGAACATTGGCAACAATTGCTCAACCACACCCGCCAACGGCGTGACGAGCTGATTGCCATGCTGGAATCCGGTCGCGATCGACTGCTAGAGATCAGCTCTCGTGGTCAAGGCAGCGCTGAGCAGCTGGTTAATGCCATTGCAGAGCAAGACGATGACATTGCGCTGACCCAATTTATGTTGCGGTTGTGGGATGTCTATGGCGTCAACCAAGATGAAAAAGGTGAGCAATGTATTGCCCTGATGCCAAGTGAAGGCATGTTAGGCGGCGACTTGCCAACACTCACCGAAGAGGGGGCCACGGTCACTTTCGATCGCAGCACTGCATTAAGCCGCGAGGATGTGCAATTCCTCAGCTGGGATCACCCTATGGTGGCTGGCGCGGTTGATGCCATTCTGGGCACCACAACCGGCTCGACCAACGTTGCTGTACTCAAAAACAAGGCGCTTCCCGAAGGCAGCTACATGTTGCAAGTGGTATTTACTCTGCACGCCCCGGCTCCTGGGCACCTACAATTAGCACGATTTTTACCGGCGGAGCCGATCCGGCTGTTGCTGGATAAGCGCGCCAACGACTTGTCTGATAAAGTCGATTTCGACCAACTCTCGCCGCAGCTCAGCCCAATCGGCAAACATACCGCAACTAAGTTAGTGGCAGCGCTACGCCAACAATTACCACCGTTACTGCGTACCGCAGAATCGTTAGCCCAGCAACGAGCCGAACAAGCAACCGCACAAGCCAACCAATTGGCAGATGACTATTTCCGTGCCGAATTGGATCGCTTATCCGCTTTGAAGGCAGTGAACCCCAACGTGCGGGACGATGAAATTGACCACCTGCAAGGGCAATCAATACTCGCCCAACAGGCACTTGAGCAAGCCCAGGTTCGGCTTGAGTCGGTGCAATTGATTGTCGTCCATCACGCTTAACCAGCTACTGCTAAATGACTGCGAGATGCCCTACAATGGGCTCTCTCATCATCGCCACCTCTACAACCAGCTTTCATTGCTATATGTCTGATTTTATTTATCAACCGCCAACCACTCCTTATCTTAAGGTGCTCTATCTTGACCAAGATTTGGTGGTATTGGACAAACCCAGCGGGTTATTGTCGGTACCCGGCCGACTACCAGAGCACAAAGATAGTTTGATGCTCCGAGTGCAGCGGGCGCTACCCTCCGCAGTGGTCATTCATCGGCTCGATATGGCCACATCAGGTATTATGGTCATGGCGCTCAACCGTCCGGCAATGAGCCACTTGGCGCGCCAATTTCAGCAGCGCCGACCGCGTAAAACCTACTCCGCTTGGGTTGATGGCGAAGTTGCCAGTGATGGTGGTTTGATTGATCAACCACTGATTTGTGATTGGCCCAACCGACCCAAGCAAGTGATCGATACAGAACAAGGCAAGTCCGCACAAACCTTGTGGCAGGTGGCAGAGCGTCGTCCGCATCGTACCCTCGTTGAGTTGCATCCAATCACTGGCCGCTCTCATCAGTTGCGGGTTCATATGCTGCATTTAGGTCACACTATTCTGGGCGATCAACTCTACGGCACAGAGGACCAAAAACGTGCAGCCCCGAGACTACAACTTCACGCTCGTTATCTAGAACTTGATCACCCGATCACGGGGCAACGGATGAGTTTTGACAGCCCAACGAATCAAGCGTTAGAGTTTCTTCACTAATCATTTTGCGAGCTTTACTAGCTATGACGCGCTGTTGGCCCTTATCGCTATTACTTTTCACCGTATCAGTTTTTGCAGCCACAGAGCCCGAAGCTCCTGAGCATTGGCCAATCGAAGCTAGGCGAGATATTCAATGGTTGCAGATTAGTGGCCAGTCCCCTGTCCCGGCGTTATTGCGCTATTCAGAAGAAGTCAGAACCGTTGGCAATGCAGTACTGATTCCCGAGGCAGGCAAACAAGTGGTATCGCCCTACCAGATGATGTATCTGCGGCGTTCTCTGGCGGCTCTTGGCTGGAACACTCTGCTGATTGAACCTCCCAGCTGGCCTGACACTCAGGACAGTAAATTCTGGTTGAACTACCGCTTAGAGTTAGTGACTCGACTTAAAGCCGCCTTAGAACTGACCGCAGGGTTGAAAGGACGGACCCTAATCGTTGCCGAAGGGCTCAGCGCCTCGACCACGATGAAACTATTTGCCGATGGCGAATTACCACAACCAGAAGCATTGGTATTGTTATCGCCATACGTGCCGGAGGTCGCACAGAATCAGGAAATCATTGGCTGGTTCGGCCAATCTCAATATCCATTGCTGGATTTCTACACGCCATTTGATAACCGTTGGGCGCAAAGTACCGTTGAACAGCGAGCCGTGGCGGCTCGCAAGCAAGTGAGACTAGATTTTCGTCAAGTCAATTTAGCGGTACAACCCCCAAATGATAGTGGTCAACGCTGGTTGACCCGACAAATTCACGGATGGATCGATCATTTGGGTTGGTAAAGTGGAAACCTTGCCTATACTCATAAGACATAATAATCATAACCAGATGTTTGTGGGATCCGGGCATGCGATTGATAAAGGCAGCGACAATTCTGTTCGCGGCACTGGCGACTTCGCCTCTGCTGGCTGCTGATGATGTGCCTCCATCAACAATCCCTCAAGCCGTTTCCACCACTCAATTTATAAGTCCTGCAACGACTAATGGTTATTGGCAAGTAGCTGGTAGTGGCCAGTTCCAACTCACCAATAATGTTTCTGTTCGCGTCGATTACCTGCATTATCAGCCCAACGTGGCCAACCAGCATGCGAAAGAGCCTGACGCCATCAACCTTCGCGGTGCCTATGACTTCTCCAATCATTGGCAAGGGTTCGTTCAAGTTGCAGGCGGTACCTACATCATGTCCGATCCCAATACGGCAATGGCGTTGCAAGAGCAAGAAGCCGACACCATGAATATCGGTGGCGGCGTGCGCTACAACTTTAATAACGGCGTCTACTTGGAAGGGGTGGTGCAGTTGGCTGATCCAACAACGGATTTAGAACGCCCGACTATCACCCCATTAATGTCGGTCGGCTATCAATTTTAACTGGGGCCTATCGGCCCTAGCCTTTGGCCTTTTTAATCATTTCATAAGCCGCTTGAATATCCTGCGACTTTTCCTTTGCCAGTTCCAACGCTTCCGCTGGAACGCCTTTAGCCATTAACTTGTCCGGATGATGCTGAGACATCAGCTTGCGGTAGGCTTTTTTAATCGTCGCTAAATCATCAGAACTATTCACACCTAGTACTCGGTAGGCCTGCTGTAGCTGTTGCTGACTACTTGCTTGGTGCGGACTGTGTGCATTCTGACGGAAACGATGTTCGGCTTGCCACATTGAAAACAGCTGATCGAGCGCTTGCCTTGAGAAGCCTAACTCGTCAGCAATGGTGTATAAAATTTGTTGTTCTCGCACGTGTAATTCGCCATCAGCAAATGCCGCCTGAAGCTGAATCTCGAGAAACATTTGCATCACGTCATGACGACCAAAACAGGCTTCACGCAACTCTTTCAACTTTTGCCTTAGTGGAAAACCTGCCATGCGACCATCGCGGTGAGCCTCTTGCATTTCCTTACGGCGGTCACCGCGCAACCCCATGCGGTCCATCATCGAATTGGCAATATCAATATCGGCTTGAGTGACTCGACCGCTAGCCTTGGCAATATGCCCCATGACGGCATAGGTGGTATGCAGAAACAGCATGTGATTGGTTAACGAAGAGCGACCTTGGTTGAACATGCCACCAAAACCGCCGCGCTGACTGAATTCACGAGCCATGCCTTTATCAAACATATGGCCAATCCACAGTCCAACAAACGCTCCGACCAAATGACCCAGCATAAAGCCGAAACCAAATCCGAGGATTTTTCCAGCGAAAGGCATGCTAAGACTCCATCTGTTGATTTAGTGCCGCCAACCGTTGTGGCGTCCCGACATCACACCATTGGCCTCGAAAATGTTCAGCGGCAATCGTTTGGCGATCCAATTGCGCTTTCAGTAGTGGTGCTAACGGTGCTTTACCTGGCTGGCAAGCGGCAAAAAGTTCTGGTGAATAGAGGCCAATGCCAGAGTAAGTAAAGCGACTAAATTGTTGTTTGGCAGACAAATAACCTTGATTATCAATGGCAAAGTCACCGTCCGGATTGTGCTCTGGATTATTCACCAACACCAGCTTGGCCAACTCCCCAGACTGAAGCTCATGGTGACCAGAAAACGACCAATCGGTCCAGACATCGCCGTTAACCAACCAAAAAGGATTGTCACCAATGTGGGGCAGAGCTTGTACAATACCGCCTGCGGTTTCCAAGGCACCTTGTTGTTCGTGAGAATAAACTATCGTCACCCCGAATTGCTCGCCGTTTCCCAAACCTTGCTCAATTTTATCGCTTAAATGAGCCAGATTGATCACTACCCGTTCAACACCTGACGCTGCCAGCTTTTCCAAATGCCAAATAATCAAAGGCTTGCCACCAACAGACAACATAGGCTTGGGCATGGTATCGGTCAGAGGCCGCATACGCTCGCCTCGGCCCGCGGCCAAAATCATCGCTGTGGTAATCATGGTTGATTGCGCCAAACAGGTATGACTCGTTGCTCAACAAAGTGACCGAACTCACGAGTTTCGGGGTACTTTTTAGCAATACGAACAATGTATCCCAAGGTTCGCGGAACATCATGAAGGTAACTCGTTTTACCATCACGATGGCACAAGCGGCAGAAAATGCCGCTCGCTTTGACATGACGCTGTATCCCCATTAGATCAAACCAGCGTTCCACCAAGGATTGTTCAGTTGACTCCAGTAAGTCTTGTGCCCGTGCTTTTGTTGCCCACTCAGCAAGACGTTGATACACCCATTCATCGGGCCATTCGACATAACAATCACGCAATAGTGAAACCACATCATAGGTAATGGGACCAAGCACAGCGTCCTGAAAATCGATCACACCAATCTCATCATTGTCCAGCAACATGATATTGCGCGAGTGGTAGTCGCGATGAACCCCGACTTGTGGTTGCGCCAAGGCATTGTCAGTTAAGACGCTGAAAGCATCAGCTATCATGGTCTGCTCAGCAGCAGTCAATGACAATTGCAAGTGAGTTGCTAACAACCAATCGGTGAACAGGGCATTTTCTCTTGCCACGTGGGCGGCATCAAATGACGGCAAAGGCCCAGTTTCAGTGCCCTCGACGTTAGCCACGTCGAGCAACGGCTGAAGCGCATGTTGATACCACTGAGTTTTATTGGAATCACTGAGTGCAGAGAAAAACAATCGATCACCAAAGTCTTCAAGGCACATAAAGCCCTGCTCGGCATCCGCAGCGATAACAGAGGGGACGCGAACCTGATGCTGTCGAAAAGCGTCCGCAACCTGCAAGAATAGTCCGCAGTCCTCATGAGGCGCCGGCGCATCGACCGCGATCATAGTCGTATCGCCACCTAAGACACGAAAATAGCGACGAAAACTGGCATCACCAGAAACTAATTCGATGGTCAATTGGGGATTATTGAGGGCGTTTTGCAGCCAAATAGCTAACGCCTGCTCACGCAGTTGTTTATTCATGGTTAAGTCCGGGGGAGACATCCATAGCAGTCGAGACTAAGATGAATTATGATTGTGCCGCAACATTAGCAGCTTACCAGATCAGAACTCAACCGAGAGTTGGGCATTAGGGACGTCAACTTGAGCACTCGCCTTATCATTAAACCGATTGCTATCTTTACTGCGCTGTTGCCGTTTACGGCAATTGCCAACAACAGCAACGACAACAGCCCACAAACAACCGATGTGACAGGCGAATGTCTGTCGGATTCAGTCCATGTCGATAGTGGTATTAATTTTTCACCGTTGGATGCCAATCAACCGCTGAGCATCTCCGCCGATCGCGTCGCAGGGGATCACGAAAGTGAATTATCTTTTTCCGGCCAAGTAAAAATATCTCGTGGCCCTCACCGCCTATCTGCCGACGACGCAACGCTGAATCGAGCGAAACAACAACTCGGCGCGAGCGGCAACGTTCACTACCAATCACCCAGTGTCGAGGTTCATTCGTCAAGTTTATCCGCTGATGCCGATGCCAGCATTATTGTGATGACAGATTCTGAGTATCAGGTCGTCAATAATCCCACTCACGGCTCCGCTCAAAACATTGAAATACGGCAAAACGATCAAAAATTTATCCTCGAAGAAGGCAGTTTTACCACTTGCCCCAAAGGGGATGAAAGTTGGGTAATGAATGCCGATCGAATCGAACTTGATGGCGAAACCGAATGGGGTGAAGCCCACAATTCGGTGATTCGACTCGGAGATGTGCCGGTATTGTGGTTGCCTTACATGACCTTCCCGCTATCGGACAAACGAAAGAGTGGTCTGCTATTCCCGAGCATTTCCAATAGCAGCCGGAATGGGTTGGATATCAAGCAGCCCTATTATTGGAACATTGCGCCAAACGTTGACGCCACATTGACGCCTCGATATATCGCCAATTCAGGTACCCAAATTGGCGCTGAAGTCCGCTATTTAAGAGCCGAGCAAAGCAATCAGTTTAACCTTGAGTACCTTGACTCTGATGATGAACTACAAAGCTCAGATGAACGCTACCTATACCGCTGGCTGCACCTTGGACGTTTTAATGACAATGTCCGTAGCTTTGTTGAATACACCGAAGTCTCTGACGACAACTATTTCAACGATCTAGGTAGCGATGTCGCCAGTGAGACGGACAACCGGCTAGAGCGAGTTGCCCAGCTCACTTTCTTGTCAGAGCAACTGGACAGTAATCTAACGGTCACTGACTTCGAGATTTTCGGTAACACCCCGGATGTTTACCGACAATTGCCGAGAGTGGACTTCACCTACCGGTTGCCGTATTTCAGCGACCTATTCGACGCCAAGCTTTATGGTGAATACAACCGCTTTGAACATTCAGATAGTGAATTGGTCACCGCCAATCGATATCACATCGAACCAAGCGTTGTTTACAACTGGCATTCACCAGCAGCCGATTTCGAGGCGGAAGCTAAAATCTATCAAACCTATTTTGACCAAGACGATCCGACCGAAAACTTTGATTCATCGGTATCAAGGACATTGCCATCACTCCGCCTGTATGGACAGTTGAATTTCGAGCGTTCGGTTAATTTGTTTGGCAATGACTATACCCAACGTCTCGAACCGCAAATCCAATACTTGTTGGTTGGCCACCAGCAACAAGATGATATTGCCCTGTACGACACGGTAGCACTGCGCGAAGACTTCTATGGTTTGTATCGCGATCGTCGCTTCAGTGGCCTCGACAGAATCGCCGACACCAACCAGATCACTATTGGTGCCACCACTCGCTTGTTTAACAGTGCCAACAAAGAAACCCTGCGTTTTTCTTTTGGCCAAATTTTTTACTTTGATGAGAGCAAAATCATCGAGCAGCTTTCCGGCCGTAAAGTTGAGGACACTAGTGCATTTGCAACAGCGCTGGATACCTACTTCGATGATTACAGCATTCACGCTGAGTATCGCTATAACTTCGAACGCAGTGCCACCGAAGCATCCAACATTCTGTTGAACTATTCGCCCGGCGAAAGGAAGTTAATTCAACTGAGCTATCGCTACTCGCCTGAACCACTGAACTTCACTAACGCCTCAGGCGATCCGCTCGATAGTCGCGAAGTAAATCAACTGGGATCAGTGGTGAGCTGGCCTTTGTATGACCGATACCAACTAGTAGCCAGCCATTATCGCGATACCGAACTTGAACGTTCAGTGGAGACCCTAGCGGGGATTCAATATCAATCCTGTTGCTGGGCTGTGCGGCTGGTTTATCAGCGTAACTTGAATACCAACTTCCCAGAGGGTGATGGCACCACTGCTGATCGCGATGCCTACGATTCAGGTATTGCTTTGCAATTTGAATTGAAAGGTCTGGGTGGCAATCGAGACACCAGCGGACACCGCACTATGATCGATGAATCAATTTTCGGCTACCGCAAGAATTACTACTTGAATAACTAACGACTGAGTAGGCTTTTTTAGCAAACAAATGGCGTGGCGCACACGCCTTTGTTACAGTCGTTGGCAAAGGTCAACAGCCTCTACAATTTGTGTTAATCTCATGCCCTATTCGCTGCCACTAATGGCTCGCATCAATTGATCAAAGTAACTATATGATGAAACGTATTTCTCTCGCCGCTGTTCAAGCGATAACCCTGCTGTTCGCACTCAGTTTCAATGCGATGGCTGAACCACAATTGATCGATCGTGTCGTTGTTCGAGTCAACAATGCCGTTGTCCTCGAAAGCGAGGTCACGCGAATGCTCAACGACATCAAGGCTCGGGCAACCGACTCTGGACAAACTTTACCGCGCGATGAAGTGCTCCGCACTCAGATCACTGATCGCTTGATTGATCGCCAATTGCAGTTATCGATGGCTGATCGCATGGGCCTCCGAGTCACCGATGCCCAACTTGATCAGACCATTGCCAATGTCGCCGCTCAAGAAGGCACCACCGTTGAGAGAATGCGTCAAGACATGGAATCAGGCGGCGCCAGTTACCAACTCTATCGCGAACAAGTTCGTGAAGAGCTGATTATTGGTGATGTCACTCGAATTGCCGTTCGCAACCGCATTAGCGTGTCGCCACAAGAGGTCGAAGGGCTGGCGAGCATGCTTGAAGAAGAAAGCCAGAACAATCAGGAAATGCACTTCGGTCACATCATGGTGGTCGCAGCTACTGATGCCAGTAAACAAGAAATTGAAGATGCTCAAAACCGCATTAACCGCATCATGGAGCTACTCAAAGAAGGTAGTGACTTCCGCCGTCAGGCTACGACCTCATCGCAAGGTCCAAAAGCGCTTGAAGGCGGTGACTGGGGCTGGATGAACGTCAACGAAGTTCCAACTATTTTTGCTGACTCTTTGCGTGGTGCAACCAAAGGTGAGTTACTCGGTCCTATTCGGAGCCCAGTTGGTTTCCACATTTTGACTGTATTTGATGTCCGCGGCGTCGAAGCGGTAGAACTAGAAGAAGTTCTGTCCCGCCATATTCTGCTGAAACCATCAATTATTATGAGCGAGTCGAAAGCGCGTTCGATGCTGCAATCTTTTGCCCAACAGCTGCGTCAAGATGATTCCAATTTTGCCGAGCTAGCTGAAGAGTATTCTGAAGACCCGGGTTCAGCATCACAAGGAGGCGAGCTTGGCTGGTCAAACCCAGATATCTTCGTGCCTGAATTTGCCCAACAATTGAATACGCTGGCGATCAATGAAATCAGTGAACCATTCCGCACCACCCATGGTTGGCATATCGTTCAACTGCTGGAGAAACGAGTACTCGATGCCTCTGATAAACGCTGGAATGATCGCGCCTATCAGATGATCGCGAATCGGAAATTCACCGAAGAATCGGCTCGTTGGCTACGGGAAATGCGTGACAGCGCCTACATCGACGTCATTAACGAGTAACTGGCGATGACTCTGAGAATTGCTATCACCCCTGGTGAACCTGCTGGTATTGGACCGGATTTAGTCCTTAAGTTGGCACAACGTGACTGGCCCGTAGAGCTTGTCGCTTGCGCCAACATTGAGCTACTGCAACAGCGCGCCGAGCAACTCGGCCTCGACGTCGAGCTCAAGCACTACGATGCAGGGCAACCGCCGCAACCATCCCAAGCGGGCTCGCTTCACGTCGCCAATCATGCATTACCAGCGAAAGTAACAAGCGGCCAGCTTTGCCCTGAAAATGGTCCTTACGTACTTGATACCTTACTGACCGCTATTAATGGCAACATGACCGGCGAATTTAGCGCTGTGGTTACCGGTCCAGTGCACAAGGGGGTGATTAACGAGTCAGGCGTGTCGTTCAGTGGTCACACTGAGTTTTTTGCCCAACATGCCAATACTCCTGACGTCGTCATGATGCTCGCAACCGAAGGTCTACGAGTGGCGTTAGTAACCACTCACATCCCTCTGGCGTACGTCTCTAAAGCGATCACTGCCGACCGCGTGGAAAAGATGATTCGCATTCTTCATCACGATTTAAAAGACAAATTTGCTATCCAGTCGCCGCGAATTTATGTCTGTGGTTTGAATCCTCACGCCGGAGAAGACGGTCACCTTGGCACCGAGGAAATTACTACCATCAACCCGGTACTGCACGCGCTGCGCGATGAAGGGATGGATTTAGTAGGCTGTTTACCTGCCGATACACTGTTTCAGCCAAAGTATCTCGACAACGCCGATGCCGTGCTTGCCATGTATCACGACCAAGGCTTACCGGTGCTAAAAGCCAAAGGCTTTGGTGCATCGATGAACATCACCTTAGGCTTACCCTTTATTCGCACGTCAGTCGACCACGGCACTGCCTTGGAACTTGCTGGTACAGGCGAAGCCGACGAGGGGAGCTTTGTCGTTGCTCTCAGTGAAGCAATCAACATGGCGACAGCGCGAGCGGAACAGCAAAGAGAATCGCAATGAATCAACGCAATCATCTTGGCCACACCGCCAGAAAACGCTTCGGTCAAAACTTTTTAACAGATACTCATGTCATTGATGGCATCGTCCGTGCAATCTCTCCGCAAAGCGAAGATATCTTAGTTGAAATTGGCCCGGGCCTCGGCGCATTAACCGAGCCGGTAGCCGAAGTTGCCGATCATTTACATGTCGTCGAGCTGGATCGCGACTTAGCGAAACGGCTTCGCCATCATCCATTTATCAGCAACAAGTTAACCGTGCACGAAGGCGATGCGCTAAAGTTCGATTTTCGCCAGCTGTGTTCGGAAGGCAAAAAACTGAAAGTGTTCGGCAATCTGCCGTATAACGTATCAACCCCGTTGATTTTCCACTTGCTCAGCTTCCAAGACAGCATTGAGAACATGCATTTCATGCTGCAAAAAGAGGTGGTGGTCAGAATGGCTGCCGGCCCAGGTAGCAAAGCTTATGGCCGCCTATCCGTGATGACCCAGTACTACTGCAAAGCGGTTCCAGTGCTAGAAGTGCCGCCATCAGCCTTTAAACCTGCACCAAAGGTCGATAGCGCCGTGATCCGGTTGATTCCAACCGCACCGCAATGGCCAGCTGAAGATGTCTCTGTGCTGGAACGGGTTGTTGGCGAGGCGTTTAATCAACGCCGCAAAACATTGCGCAACAGTCTCAAACGCCAAGTAACAGCCGCAACACTAGAGTCACTGGGCATCGACCCAAGTGTCCGACCAGAGCAAGTAAGCATTGAGCAATTTGTTGCTATCAGTAACTATGTAGCTAACCACGGGCCAGCAGAAGACGGCGAAAGCGAAACCAAATGACAGACTCTTTAAGCAACTCGATCCATATTGATGTTGAAGTGACTTATCTGGAACGACAATCGCTGCCAGAGCAAGACCATTATCTGTTCGCTTATACCATTTCTATTACCAATCAAGGTGATGAGTCTGCCAAGTTGATGACTCGTCACTGGCATATCACCAACGGCAATGGTGAAGAAAACACAGTGAGCGGCCCTGGAGTTGTTGGCAAACAACCAGACTTAGCTCCCGGAAAAACCTTTACCTACACTAGCAGTGCAGCGATTGAAACCGCCGTTGGTACCATGCATGGTCACTACACGTTTTGCACCGCAGGTGGCACTGTCTTTGACGTTCCTATTCCGGCTTTTCGACTCGCTCGAGCCAATATTCTTCACTAGGAGCTAGCTGCATTGGCACTCTATCTAGTGGGCGATATTCAGGGCTGTTACGATGAATTGCAGTTGCTGCTGCAACAGGTCAACTTTAACCCGGCAAAAGACCAGCTATGGATCACTGGAGACTTAGTCGCCAGAGGACCTAAATCACTAAAAACACTGCGATGGGTCAAGCAGCAAGACAGCGTTTTCACGATTCTGGGTAATCACGACTTACATTTGCTCGCCGTCGCCGAAGGGATCAAACCAGAAAAAGCAAAAGATAAAACGAGTGCGATTTTAACCGCTAGCGACCGTGATGAATTACTCCACTGGCTGCGCCATCAGCCTCTGCTGCTACAACACCCTGAGTTTCCTCTCGTCATGACGCACGCCGGTATATACCCCCGTTGGAGCGTTGAGCAGGCCGCCATGCTAGCTGGTGAGGTTGAACGTCAACTGCGCAGCGAACAATACCTAGCATTGTTGTCATCCATGTATGGCGATGCCCCTGATGTTTGGTCCTACGAGCTGTCCGGCGCGGCGCGCTGGCGCTTTATTATTAATGCCTTCACTCGTATGCGTTTTTGTCATCCCAACGGCAGTCTCGACTTAAACACTAAAGTAGCACCGATTGATGCCGATGAAGTATTAGTGCCTTGGTTTGAGTTACATCATCAACATCAGTCGACGAATCATACAGTTGTGTTTGGTCACTGGGCTGCGTTGATGGGACAAACTAACAGGGAAAAGTATCTTGCTTTGGACACTGGCTGTGTCTGGGGTAATCACTTAACGATGTATTGTTGGCAGAGTGGCAACTATTTCAAACAGAAAATGTTGCGTTAAATCAACCTGAATCATAGCGATAATTAACAAATTCCGGTACTTTGCTCACAAAAATAACAATATCGACGTTGGTTTTAGTTTTTAGTCAGGAAATACATTGGAATGAAATTATCGGTTGCTATGCGGGTTATTCTCGGTTTTACCGTGATAACCGCCCTCTTATTGTTCAGTGGTGCAAGCTCGTTACTTAGCTTGAGTACGGTCAACAACTCACAAAAGCAAGTAAATGATGTCGCTATTCCCACCCTGAATGCTGTCAATAACTTGCAACTTAAGCTTGCTGCGTCGCACACCACAACGCTTGAGGCCTTCTACGCCGCCAATACCGCCGGTGTTGACCAAATGATGTCCGAATTTGAAAACCGCCTATCTCAATTAGAAGCCGCCCTCAGCGCGCTCATGGCAATTGAATTCGATAACAGTGACTTCCAACAAAACCGCCAACAAGCCCAAAGTATTGCGACTGACTTCATTCTCTCTGCTCGGCAATCAATTGATGCTCGCCGCGCCAGTTTGCTGGCTAGGCAGCAAGCACTCGCTGCATTTGAAGACTTGACCGACAACGCCGATGATGCCAGTGGCTACTTGCTCGACTTACTTGATGTTACGGAAGAGTCTGAGCAGGCCTCAGCACAACAAATTGCGTCATTTGCCAATAACTTAGACGTCAAAGTCATGTCCACACTAACGGTCAATCAAGACATCTTGACGATGACCAAAACCGAGCAGCTCAATACCGCTAAAAGTGAGCTTGATTTCATTGTTCGCGAAATCCAGTCACTGATGACTAGTATTGCCGAGCGGCAAGATCAATTGGACGAACCAGAATACGTTGACGATGTTCAGGACGCCGTTGATTCTGTGATCGCCATGCTCAACAGCAACCAGTCATCATTGATAAAGCAACGCACTGCTATCGAGCAGCAGCAAACTGCGAAACAAATGCACGACCAATTCGAAGACCAGAGCGTACGTTTGTCGTCCCTACTGTTGCAACTGGCAGAATCCGTCAGCGAATTCAGTCAGCAAGCACAAGCAGCGGTAACCGATGAAGTCAGCAGTGGTAAACGCGTCAATACCATTGTCATGGTGATTTCGGTACTACTCGCCGCGGCGATTGCCTTTATTGTTGTACGTAGCATCGTTCAGCCGCTGAACCGAGTAAACGGCATGCTGAAGACTCTGGCTGCTGGCGACTTAACCCAACGCTTAGAGGACTCACAAACCGATGAATTTGGCGTATTGGCGACCAATGTAAACGTGTTGATCGATAACCTTAGAGAAGTGATCAACGGCATTGTTGATCGTTCAGCTCAACTAGGCTCTGCTGCTGAGCAAACATCAGCAATCACTGAGCAAACAACTGCTTCTATTCAGCAACAGCGCAGTGAGATTGAGCAAGTTGCAACAGCCACTACAGAGATGAACAGTACAGCCCAACAAGTGGTTAATAGTGCCAATGATACCTTAGCAGCCATTAAGCATGCTGATGACGAAGCCGAGCATGTTAAGGAATTGGCGCTGACCAACCGCCAGACTATGGAAAGCTTGGCTGAAGAAGTCGACAATGCCTCGAATGTCATCAATCAGTTGCATGAAGATAGCACCAGTATTAGCTCGATCTTGGATGTTATCCGGGGTATTGCCGAACAAACTAACTTGCTTGCTCTTAACGCCGCGATTGAGGCTGCTCGTGCCGGAGAACAGGGGCGTGGCTTTGCTGTTGTTGCCGACGAAGTCCGGTCGCTGGCCAGCCGCACTCAAGAGTCGACTCAAGAGATCAATGAAATGATCGAAAAGCTGCAGGAAGGTGCAGAGCGAGCAGTGAAGTCAATGGAACAAGGTAAAGAAAAAGCCACCCAATGTGTTCAGCAAACAGAAGAATCCACCAACGCGCTACAAGTAATTACTGACTCGGTCCACCATGCCCATGACATCAGTAGCCAGATTAATACCGCAGCGCAAGAGCAAACCTCGGTGACAGCTCAAATCAGCGAGCGCTTGGAGCAAATCGTCACGATTGCCGAAGAAAATGCTTCAGGCGCGCAACAAACGTCACAGGCTAGCCACCAGGTATCAGACTTATCGACTCAGCTGAAACGCTCTATCGAGCAATTCACCGTGTAAAAAGCTTCAACCAAAGCATAAAAAAACGCGCCAAATGGCGCGTTTTTTTATGCTTGCTCGCAGACTAGTTGATACGACTTTGAATCGCTGCAACCGTTGCGGAACCACCATGGCCATTTGCTTCGGCCCATTGGGTGATTGTTTGACCGTCTTTCTCTGGCGCAGATAAGATCTTTTTAGACAATTTCTTGGCGATGAACTCACCAGTTTCATGTGCATTTTTGTCCATTGCAAAGCGCAGCAAACTCATGCCATTACATTCGAAACCATCGTAGATATCGCGCAAACGCAATGAAGCATTTTTCAACGCTTTGCGGACACGACTCTTATCATTTTGCGCTGTATATTCACAAACACTCGTTAGCACTTGATCAACGCTTGCCGCTTGAGCAGCAGGAACAGAAATTAAAGAAATAGAAACCGCGGCACCAATTGCCAGCGTTTTGGTTAAAACAGACATCTTAATACCCCTAGAAACATGCCTTAAGCTCAATATATGTTAACTAATTATATACCCTCAACCCACATTTTTATTGGGGTTACAACAAGTTTCTAACCATTTAGCAGTAACATTAAATTGCCATGTGGACAAAATCACATGAATAGTCGTTTTTATCATCTTTTGGGTGATGAGATTTTGACACTTGACGGAATTTGTCTGGCCATTTGGGGAAAAATGCATCACCTTCAGGTTCAGCATCAATGAAGGTTAAGTAGAGATCAGTCGCTTGGGGCAGAAACTGTTGGTAGATCTGGCCACCACCAATAATCATTACCTCATCGGTTGTCTCTTGAGCAATTGCCAACGCTGCCTCTGGACTATCGACAACAGATACGCCCTCGCTCACGTAGGAATGATCTCGTGTAATGACAATATTCAACCGACCCGGTAACGGCCGGCCAATCGATTCAAAGGTTTTGCGCCCCATCACGACGGGTTTGCCCATCGTCACTTGCTTGAAGTGTTTCAGGTCAGCAGGCATATGCCATGGCATTTGATTATCTTTGCCAATCACACGGTTGCGGCCCATTGCCGCGATTAAAGAAATGCGCATCCACTAGCACTCATACTGCAGGTTTGGAGCGATAGAATAGCAACCTCGGCGCTGCGATTCCAAATGCCAATGAAATGAGAATAAAGACTGTCTTAAGACCGAAACTCAAAGCCTGAGTTACCAGCTCTGGCTCATAGTGGTTATGCAAGTTCATTTCAATCAACGCAACCATAAAGCCAAAGGCAAATTTACCTGGGATCATCGGGATCACTGCAGCCACTGCAAACACTTGAGTGGGAGCCAGAAACCGCCGAGACCAATACAGCGCCAATGCGCCAACACAAGTAGCGCCTGCTAATGAAGCGAACTCGATTGAGATGTCAAAAAACAGCCCCGTGTTGCGAACCCCAAAACCAATCATTGCCGCTAAGCCACAGTATTTTAAAAAACGTGTCGGCACATTGAACAAGATGGCGAAACCAACAGCAGGAACAATAGCCACCATCATTGGCAGTAAAATGGCGTGAAGGATCTCAACTACACCCATGACCATACTCCGGTTGTCATCATCGCTAGCATGATGCCAATTCCCGTGGCCATCACTAACAATGTTGCAAACGCCCAGCGAGCCACAGCCATACTCATATAGCCTTCAACAGCATCACTAACGGCGTTAATCGACGGCAAGCCAGGGACCAACATCAGCACCGTAGCAGCCATGGCAATGCGAGGCTGTTCGCCGATATTAAATAGCACCCCGCAAGAGGCAATGGTGGTCGCGACAAAGGCGGTAACGGCAAAATTAATCAGCGGATTAACATGTTGATGACCAAGCTGTTGACGCACGGTCATACCAACAAGGCTAGCGACTAGCGTCACCGCGCACTCTTGCAGGCCACCACCAAATAAGAAGCAAAAACAGGCACAACTGAGAGCGACCACACCGGCTACTAGCCAACGATTGTACTTTTTGGGTTTATCACTGAGTTGCCTTAGGCGGCGCTCTACTTCGTATTCATCGGCAACGCCGCGTTCGACCATCTCGGCCAAACCAGCGACATCACAAACAACTTTAAGATTGATACCACGATCAACCACGCGGCGTACTTTGGTGAGAAACTCTTTGTTTGAGACGGTAGTGAGCATCAAGCTATTGGCAGTAATCGCAATATCGGCCCAATCAGCACCTAGTGCAGTACAAAGCCGATGCACCGTAGTTTCTGCCAGTTTGCTGTCAGCGCCATGCTGCAGCATCAGTTGTCCAGCCCAAAGTCCTAGTCGTATTACATTCTGATGCTGCTGTTGATTCACTGAATTACCTTACTCGGCCTATTTCTGGTAGATGACATGGCCGTCATCTTCTTCATCATCCCAGTCGTCGTCATCGTCATCCCAATCTTCGAAGTCAGGATTGGCGTTGGCATCTTCCATTTGTTCTTTGTGGTAGTGATCCCACTGGAACTCGACTTCTTCTTCCTCTGCCGCTTCCTCGATGATCCGCGGCATCTCCTCAAGCTGTTCGCCAATGGCTTGTGCCAGCCCTTGAGTGCCATTGCGTTCCGCGGCTGAAATCTGGAACACCGGACCTTGCCAGTCTAGCGCATCAGTAACACGCTCGATTACTTCAGCGAGTTCATCTTCGAGCATCAAATCGGTCTTGTTGAACACCAACCAACGTGGCTTATCGGCTAAGGCATCGCTGTGCTGCTCAATCTCATTGATAATGGTCATGGCATTATCAACCGGATCGGTGCCATCAGCCGGCATTACATCGACCAAGTGCAACAAGATACGGCAGCGCTCCAAGTGTTTCAGGAACTGAACACCCAAACCTGCGCCATCACTCGCACCTTCAATCAAGCCAGGGATATCGGCAATCACGAAACTGCTCGATGCTCCCAATCGAACCACGCCCAGATTTGGTACTAAGGTAGTAAAAGGATAGTCGGCGACTTTCGGCTTGGCAGCCGAGACTGAGCGAATAAAAGTCGATTTACCGGCATTTGGCAAGCCAAGCAAGCCAACATCGGCCAATAGCAATAGTTCTAATTGTACATGGCGAGCTTCACCCGGCGTACCGTTGGTTTTCTGCCGTGGCGCACGGTTGGTTGAGCTTTTGAAACGCGCATTCCCCAAACCGTGGAAGCCCCCTTTGGCTGCTAGCATGCGCTGGCCATGCTTGGTCAAGTCACCCAAGATCTCTTGCGTGTCTTCATCGCGAATGCGGGTACCAACAGGTACCTTCAGCGTCTTATCTTCACCGCGACGACCAGTACAGTTTCGGCTTTGGCCATTGGTACCGTGCTCGGCCTGAAAAGCGCGCTCAAACTGATAATCGATCAGGGTATTTAGGTTTTCATCTGCCTCGAAAAAGATGTGGCCGCCATCACCGCCATCGCCACCATCCGGACCACCTTTGG
The DNA here is from genome assembly GCF_002165625.1 of Neiella marina. Classification (GTDB taxonomy): domain Bacteria; phylum Pseudomonadota; class Gammaproteobacteria; order Enterobacterales; family Neiellaceae; genus Neiella; species Neiella marina. The sequence continues at coordinate 37,332 of NZ_NGNS01000025.1, read as the reverse complement.
GGATATATTTTTCACGGCGAAAACTCACCGTACCATTACCGCCCTTTCCGGCTTCAATATGGATTCGTGCTTCATCTACAAATTTCATGACATGTGCCTATTGCTGATCTCTCAGGAATTTTAGGGGCTACACCGCGTTGCTGCCAGATAAGCAACAACCTTTGCCTCTCACAAAACAAAAAGCCCCACCGATAACGGCAGGGCTTTTCAGAAAAAGGTAAACCTAATTAAGCAACGATGCTTACGAACTTACGGTTCTTAGGACCTTTAACTTCAAATTTAACAACACCGTCTGCAGTAGCAAACAGAGTGTGGTCTTTACCGATACCTACGTTGTCACCAGCGTGGAATTTAGTACCACGTTGACGAACTAGGATGTTACCAGCAAGAACTGTTTGACCGCCGTAGCGCTTAACACCAAGGCGTTTGCTTTCTGAATCGCGGCCGTTTCGAGTACTACCGCCAGCTTTTTTGTGTGCCATTAGTTATGACTCCTCTGATTAACCGCTAATTGCAGTGATTTTCACTTCAGTGAACCACTGACGATGACCCGCTTGCTTACGAGAGTGCTTACGGCGACGGAACTTAACGATTTTAACTTTCTTGCCGCGACCGTGAGTCACAACTTCAGCTTTAACTTTACCGCCTTCAACGAAAGGTGCGCCGATTGTTACATCTTCACCATTCGCAACTAACAGGACTTTGTCGAATTCAACGGCAGCGCCGGTTTCGACGTCCAGCTTTTCCAGGCGGACGGTTTGGCCTTCTGCAACTCGGTGCTGTTTACCGCCACTTTGAAAAACCGCGTACATATTTCTTATACTCCGAAAATTTTCTGTATCTTTTAAAGGCAAGACACATCAGCCTTAAAACTTCAGGGCGCGAAATATACGCGATCCACAAACAAAAAACAACCGTGAAAACGGTACTGGCGTACATTTTTTAAACACGCTAAAAATCATTCCTTGGTCTAACTGTTTTAATCGCCCAATTACGCGTAAACTCCACTCTGCTTTTTATTACCTAAGTGATTCATATTTCGGCAACTCAGATGACACTGGACCAAATTCAACAACTCGCAAAGAACGATATGGAAGCTGTTAACCAACTCATTGGTGAACAACTGACCTCCGATGTCGCTCTGATTAACCAGCTTGGCTTTTATATCGTTAATAGTGGCGGCAAGCGCTTGCGGCCGCTAATGACAGTATTGGCTGCCAGAGCTTTGGGTTACCAGGGTGAGCACCATGTCCGCTTAGCCGCTCTAATTGAATTTATCCACACAGCCACCTTGTTACACGATGACGTGGTCGATGAATCGACCATGCGTCGCGGCCGAGAAACCGCCAATGCGCTGTTTGGTAACCAAGCCAGTGTACTGGTCGGCGACTTTCTTTACACCCGCGCATTCCAAATGATGGTGTTGTTTGATGACATGAAGGTCATGGACATTTTGTCTGATGCCACTAATCGGATTGCTGAGGGCGAAGTACTGCAACTAATGAACGTCAATGATGCCGAGGTTGACGAAGACAGCTACTTCGAAGTGATTTACTGCAAAACCGCCAAACTATTTGAAGCAGCAACACGCTTAGCGGCAGTAATAACAGACCAAGATCCAACCATCGAGCAAGCCATGCTCGATTACGGTAAGCACTTAGGCACCGCTTTCCAGTTAATTGACGATGTCTTGGATTACACCGCTGATGCCGACACCATGGGTAAGAACGCAGGTGACGATTTGGCAGAGGGCAAACCAACCCTACCGTTGCTTCACGCCATGCACCACGGTAATGAACAAGAAGCGGCATTAATAAAAGATGCCATTATCAACGCCAATGGCTTGCCCCACTTGGCAACCATTCAAGCCACCATGGCCCGTGTCGGCTCGTTGGACTATGCCCGCCAAAAGGCTGAGCAAGAGGCAGATAAAGCGATTGACGCACTAGCGGCCATCCCCGAATCAGACTTTAAACAAGCCTTGATTGGTTTGGCTAACATCGCCGTCGAACGCGATCACTAGGCTGCTTTCACCAAGCTTCGTTCACTGAGCTACATTCACTTAGTTGCATGAAAAAACACAAAAGCCGGTCAAATGACCGGCTTTTTACTGTCGAGCGCTTGCTTACAGCGAACGAAGGAAGTTCAGTAAGTCTTCTCGCTCTTGCGCGCTAGAGCCAATGTAGGCGTCACGAGCGGCACTGGCGGCACCGCCATGGGCTCGAACCGCTGCATCCAAACCTTGTGCACGACCGTCGTGCATAAACAGCGCATTGTTGTCATCACCCAGTTGACGCAATGCTTGTTCATCGGCACCCAGTGTCCGCTGCGCTAAGCCCGGTGCTTCGGCATTGTTAAAGCCCATACCAGTATCTGCTTCCATGCTGACCAACACCACATTGGCAGCTCGGCCAATACCCCACAATGGCGCAGTACGGAAGATACCATCGCCCATATCATGAGCCTTCATGTCGGTGTACGGACGGATCACATCACCGCTTTTCAGCTGCAGTTGCTCTTGGTGACAAGATGCGCATTGCATCTGACCTTTGAATAACTGCTCACCGGCAATCACCGAAGGCTCAAACATGGTGCTTTTATCACGCTGTGGCACGCCAACGAATTGACTGTAGTTGGTTAGCTTATCAACGAGTGTGTTGTCAGGATTTGGTACCGCAAAATCGGCATCCAAAGCAAAGCGTACCGCTTCTTCAACACTCGCTCGATTGCCTTCCCAACCAAAGCCAACTTTGCCGGGGAAATCGACCACGTTTTCCAACAGCCCTAACCCAATCAATGGCGGCGCTATGCGCTGCGAGCCATCAGGCAAGGTGAACACGGCATCACTGCGACCATCGTTAATATGGCAAGATTCACAGGTGTCGAATTCGGCGCCATGAACCGGCGTACCAATTGGCTCGCGCAAGTCTTGGTGCTGACGCACGAAGTCGCGAACCACCGTCAAGCTATCGGTGTGCTGATGCTGCATGAACGCAGCGGCACGTTCGTAGACAGTGGCGCCGTGGGCATCAATGCTAGCGTAGCCGCCAAGCAATGCGCGGGGGTCGACGGATTCTTTCGCCCAACCATGGCCCGGTACATAGTAGAACATCTGTGAATAGAGGTTCGCGCCAGCGCCACCAACCGGTTGTACTCGCAGTTCCCAGTCAACATTCTGACCATACGAGAAAACCTGTCCGGCATTACAGTTGGCTTCATTTGGACCGATTTGATCACAGCGGAAGCTGTAACTGTGCAATGGGCTACCATCACCAGCTCGAGCACCTTTGCCTTCAATACCCGAGAAAATAATCTCCATACTTTCTTGGAATGGCGATTCAGCTTCATAGGTGAACACCACATTGAAGATCAGATCTTGACCGGCTTGGTCTTGCGCAACAGTGACGACAAAACGCGGCACATTCATAAAGTGGGTGGCCGAGTTTTGAATCGAACTGGTACTCTTGGCAAACACATTGTGATCGTTGAACACGCCTTGTGGATGCTGACGACGAGTCCAGCCTGCAAACGCTTCAACATCAGCGCTGGCCCAATTGCCAGCAACACACCCTTCAGGACGGTTTAACGCATACAAAGCTGAATCAGCATACTCCAATGCGTTGCCGGTTTTGCCCGGTTCGGCCATTGGGGTAAAGAAACGCTCATACGACACGTAGTAGCTCACCTCACCTTCAAGATACGGTGCAGGAATGCTCAAGGTTGCTGAGTCGCCATTACGGCTACCTGCAACCGTACCAATGTGATCCATTTGGCCACTGGCCGGATTAGTGCGGAAGAACACCGCTCGCAAACCATCACCCCAGACTTCAGAAGCAAACAGGTTGCCAGCCCGGAACACTAAGTCGGTGCCATTAATGTAAGTGTGATAACCAAAAGTCGGAATGTTGTTGCTATACAAATCCGAACACATCGGCAAGGCCGCATTTTGCCAAGTGGTATCAGCAAAATCAGGCGTCGGTACATCGGCTACCCACCAAACACCATTAACACCTTGGCCGTTGGTATCGCCAGCATTGGCGTCGTTGGCAAAGAAGTACAAGTTTTCACCATCAAGGGTGACCTGCAAACTACCATCAGTGCGAGTGCGCGTAGCCAAGTTAACGCCAAATGGCGCTTTTAGCTCGTCGACAGAAGCAACGGTATACGGCGGCCAAACGTCGGCACAACCGCCACTACACTGGCTAGCTCCACCGTTATCGGTATCAAAGGTGTAAAGCGTAAACCCGGCCTGCTGCGCACCGTTACCGGCGACTAAGTAATTCCCCAAGTTAACATCGCTAACGACCACAACAGTATCGGATGTGACAGGGTCAACCGGATCAGTTGGATCGGTTGGGTCTGTCGGATCAGTAGGGTCGGTAGGATCAGTTGGGTCGGCCGGATCGGTTGGTGTTCCAGAGTCGGCGGTAAACGTCTCGCTACCATTGACAATAAACTGGCTGAGAACATCATCCTGCACTTTGAACTCGATGTCATAGGTAGTACCCAACACGCCAGGGAGATCGCGATAGAACATACCATTGGCGCGCTCACCGGAACGACAGTCGGAGTTGACACACAGGTAGTGCCAGCTGGCAGTCCAGCCACCATCGACATGATAGATGCGCATGGTGTTGTCATCGACGTAGGCAAGACCAAAATCAGCAGCAGGTTGCGCTGGGTCAGTAGGATCGGTCGGAATAGTTGGGTCCGTCGGGTCGGTTGGGTCCGTTGGATTAGTTGGATCCGTCGGGTCGGTTGGATCGGTCGGATCAGTTGGGTCCGTCGGATCAGTCGGATTAGTTGGATCCGTTGGGTCCGTCGGCGTGCCACTGTTTGCGGTGAAAGTCACTGAATCGTTGGCGATAAATTGACTGACTACGTCATCCTGAACTTTGAATTCAAGATCATAGGTTGTTCCCAAAGTGGCAGGAACATCGCGATAGAACAAACCACCCGAACGTTCACCAGCGCGGCAGTCGGAATTGACACACAAATAATGCCAGCTGGCAGTCCAGCCCTGATCAACGTGATAAACCCGCATGGTGTTGTCATCGACGTAGGCAACACCAAAGTCTTCGGCTGGCTGAGCTGGGTCCGTTGGATCGGTAGGATCAGCCGGATTGGTCGGGTCCGTTGGATCAGTTGGATCAGTCGGTTCAGTTGGGTCCGTTGGCTCGGTCGGATTGGTTGGATCGGCTGCCAAACTGAAAGTGACGTAATCCAAATTCAACGCCGCATCACCACTATCAAACTGAACTTTAACGTCTGCACCTTGCGGAATCGCTAAATCGACAGAAACAGCGGAGTAGCTGCCACCCCATCCACCAGTACCAGAAAAGCTGACGTTGTTATCAACTCCATCAACGTATACCGAAATAGTGCCGGAATTCATCGATGCAAAATGCAGTGTCAGTTGATCCGCTTGCGGTGCATTGGCAAACGTCACACCAGAGTTAGGTGTGTAAATGTACGCCACACCTTGACCGCCTTGAGCAGCGCCATCGTCATAGATTTGAGCATCACCAGCTAAGATGCCGGATTCAGCTTCAACTGTGGTGGTTACCGGTGTCACTGGATCGGTTGGGTCCGTCGGATCGGTTGGGTCTGTTGGATCTGTCGGTACGCCATCACCGGCTAACAGGAAGCCGCGAGATTGAGAAACAAAATCGATGAAATGAGCTTTGATCTCTGGGCTTTGCTGAATGCGAGAATCGGTGTACTTAAAGAAGTTGGCGCCAGCTTGGTCGGCAGCACTTTCCCATTGTGGTTGCGCTGTCCAATCGGCATTGATGTAGTGCCAAGCCTTAGTGACATTGCGAACAATCTCAGCTTCTTTTTGATCCCACCACACCAAATCGTTAATTACCCGAACCGGGTTTGACGTGCCTTGAGCTTCGTTACGACTGGTTCCAAATGGCAGTTTGTAGTCGTACTGAACACCCAAATCACCATGCGGCGTCACCTCAGCAATAAATAGCGGCAAGCCCTCTACTTCGGCAATTTCGGCTTCTTCTAAAATGTCACTGTTGAACTGCGATACGCCAACCCAATCGACATAGCTTTTACCCGGCCAATAACCTTGCTCCTGCTCACCTAATGCTTGATTGGTGGTTCGCCCTGTTCCGTGGTAAGCATCCGATTGCCAAACATGAGCGACATTGGTGACGCCTTGGCCATCGAGATAATCTTTGACGTATTTGTAGATTGTTCGGAATGAACTGTCGCTTAAACCATGGGCATCGCCATTGAATTCATAGCAAGTGCGCAAAAAGAAACTGGTGTCTTGATGTAACTTGAAGAAGTCAGCTAATTCGGTCAGTAGATCATCGTGAGTACCGCTTTGAGCGAGACCAGCGGCTTGATCATTGCCTGGGCAAAACATTCCCAGCGCCACCACTTCCGGCTGATAGGTTTCAATAATCCACTGCGCATTTTGAATCCCAGAGCCCCATTGATTGCGGCGCTCTGAATCACTACATCCAGCAGCTGTATAACTGTTGTAGTTATCGATGTTTTTAAGACCATCAAGACCTTTGAAGCAATAGTCGGTGGTTGGTTCGGTGGCGCCGCGCGTCAGCGTGGTGTAGGCGGTAAAGCCGTATGGTCTAGGTAATGTAGCGTCCGCCATGTACTCTTCAATGGACACTTGGTCTTGACCGAGCAGAAACATGCGTTGGCCATCTTGCGGTACTGCCGGCTTACCGGCAGCCATTGCACCACCACTAATTGTGACGCTCATGATTGCAGACAGCAGCGCAGCGTTGTGAGCTTGCTTGCTTGATTTCATAATTCCCTCCAGCCGATAGCAAATCAGCTATGTATTAACCACGTCCGAGCCTTAGTGTTTTTACTTTTTAGTTGGCGTTTGGACGAATTCGCTGATCATTGCGCCGTTGAATACGGGCAGAGAATCAGCAAGATGGCAATCATTCCTAAAGTCATTCTCATTGCCGAGCAATGCCAGAGCAAAATGTGACCAATCTGATTGATGGGTCTTGCAATTGTGACAAACGACTCAAAAATGTTACCGATCACATTAAATTAACATGCTATTTTAACGCGCTTTTATCAACACTAACGAAAGGGAACTAGATTTAATTTTGATAACGTAAACAGATAGCAAAAAGCTATCCTTGATGGCTGATTAGATTGATGACTCCGCTAGGGTAAGTGATGAGTCAAAGTCAAAAAGTGATGGTGCAAAAACGAAAAAAGCGAGCCGAAGCTCGCTTTTTGCTCAGCTGTTGAAGCTTAGCCGTTTACAAACTCAACACCCTTGGCAATATCACCCTTCAAGGTATCGAGCATGCCGTCCAGAGCGGCTTTTTCGTAGGCGCTGATCTCGCCATAAGACAAGATTTCTTCAACACCACCCTTGCCTAATTTCACAGGCTGAGCAAACAACGTCGCGTGCTCTGAGCCACCATCAACATAAGTGCACTCAACTACACCTTCTTCACCGTTCAGCGCTTTCACCAAGCTCAAGCAGAAACGAGCCGCCGCTTGTCCCATTGATAAAGTTGCAGAACCGCCACCGGCTTTGGCTTCAACCACTTCGGTACCAGCATTTTGAATACGATGAGTCATGGCCGCGATCTCGTCATCAGAGAAGTCCAAGCCCAACTGGCTCAACAGTGGCAGAATGGTCACGCCGCTGTGGCCGCCAATAACATTAATGTTGACATCTTCAGGGTTCAAACCTTTGGCTTCAGCAATGAATGTTTCGGCACGAATCACATCCAAAGTAGTGACACCAAACAGTTTGTTTTTGTCATAGCAGCCTTTGGCTTTGAATACTTCTGCTGCAATCGCAACAGTAGTGTTAACTGGGTTAGTAATGATACCAACGCAAGCTGACGGACAAACATCTGCAATTTGCTCAGCCAAGTGTTTGACGACACCGGCATTAACATTAAACAAATCAGCGCGGTCCATACCTGGTTTACGTGGCACACCAGCAGGGATAAGAACAATATCAGCACCTTCAAGGGCTTTACCTAAATCGTCTTTGCCATAACCTTCAATCGATACAGCCGTTGGGATATGGCTGAGATCTTTGGCTACGCCAGGAGTAACCGGTGCAATATCGTACAGGGCAAGATCAGTGCCTGCTGGTAATTGGGTTTTTAGCAGAAGGGACAGCGCTTGACCGATTCCGCCTGCGGCGCCAAGTACAGCAACTTTCATAATTATTCTCCTAATTAGGATTTTAGATTGTGTAGGGTATTTTTATTCCATGCTTACAATAGCCTGCACCCAAAAACGGGTAAATAAGTTGTGCGAAATCAAAGCACGGTTCTACTCATTACCACGCGATATCAAGTCGTAAAGCAAATGCAACACACATAATGGACAATCAGGGCCGCATAAATTTGCCCATATTTGCAAATTTATGCACAATGACTGCATAACAAATTAGGGGTCAGTTATGCAATCCAGCCAGCAAGATGCTTTAATCAAAGCATTTCATAATCTACTCAAACAAGAGCGATTCGGCTCACAAGGAGAGATAGTTAACGCTCTAAAAGATCAAGGCTTTAGCAATGTAAACCAATCCAAAGTTTCGCGCATGCTGTCTAAGTTCGGAGCCGTCCGAACCCGCAATGCAAAACAAGAAATGGTTTATTGCCTGCCCGCTGAACTAGGCGTTCCAACTACCTCGAGCCCGTTAAAAAATCTAGTGATCGACATTGATCACAACGACTTTATGATTGTCATCCGCACCAGCCCTGGTGCAGCACAGCTTATTGCTAGATTGCTTGACTCGATCGGCAAAGCCGAGGGTATTCTGGGCACAATCGCAGGCGATGATACCATCTTCATTACCCCGACCAAAGCTGCGGGCGTTGAATCAACAATCAATTCAGTGCGCAACTTGTTTGGCTACAGCGCATAGTGCGCAAATTGTAGCGAGGATACAATTTAGACCTTAGTCTTAATCGCTATAAAAACTGCATAAAAAACCGGAGCACTAGGCTCCGGTTTTTAGTTTGATTAGTTATCGTGATTATTTGTTGCTTACACCAAACTCTGGGTAGGCTTCCAAACCACAATCGGTAACGTCTGTACCAGCATATTCTTCTTCTTCGGTAACACGGATGCCCATAACCGCTTTGATGATTGACCAAACAATCAAGCTAGTTACGAATACCCATACGAAGATAGTCAGCGTGCCAACCAATTGGCCCATGAAGGTCGCATCGGCGTCAGACAGCAGTACCGCGAAGATACCCCAGATACCAACAACACCGTGAACAGAGATAGCACCAACTGGATCATCAATTTTCAGCTTATCAAGAGTGATGATTGAGAATACAACCAAAGCACCACCAGCAGCACCAATCAGCGTAGACAGCAATGGTGTTGGGTCAGCAGGCTCTGCAGTAATAGCAACCAGACCAGCCAATGCGCCGTTCAGAATCATGGTCAAATCAGCTTTCTTGAACAGGATCTTAGCAACGATCAAGGCAGCAATCGCACCACCAGCAGCCGCAGCATTGGTGTTCAGGAATACGTTTGCAACTTCGTTAGCTACCGCGATACCACCCAATTTCAGAGTAGAACCACCGTTGAAACCGAACCAACCCATCCACAAGATGAAAGTACCTAGCGCAGCCAATGGCAGGTTTGCACCTGGAATCGCGCGAACTTCACCGTTAGGACCGTATTTGCCTTTACGAGCGCCAAGCAGCAATACGCCAGCCAAAGCAGCAGCAGCACCAGCCAAGTGAACAATACCTGAACCGGCATAGTCAGAGAAGCTCAGTTCGTATAGACCGAATACTGATTTGCCACCCCAAGTCCAGCCACCTTCGATTGGGTAGATGAAACCAGTCATCACAACAGCGAATGCTAAGAAAGCAAACAGTTTCATACGCTCAGCAACCGCACCAGAGACGATCGACATACATGTTGCAACGAATACTACCTGGAAGTAGAAGTCAGAAGCACCGGCATATTCGCCCATGTCGCCAAAACCAGACTCATGAGAAGAGGCTAGAACAGCAGCAACAGCAGCATCATCCATACCTGCAACAGTTGTTACGCCAGACAGGAAGTAACCACCGTCATACATGAACTGATAACCACAGATCAGGTACATGGTACAAGCGATCGCGAACAGTGCGACGTTTTTGGTCAGAATTTCAGTGGTGTTCTTAGAGCGAACCAGACCAGCTTCAAGCATGGCGAAGCCAGCTGCCATCCACCAAACCAGTGCACCACAGATTAGAAAGTAAAAAGTGTCAATTGCATACTGCAATTCAAAAATATGATTCAAGTTGTCCATTATTTTCTCCCGGAATAGTCAGACTTGACTGCAGGCCTTAAAGGGCTTCTGCATCGGCCTCGCCTGTACGAATCCGTACAGCTTGTTCTAAGTCGTAGACGAACAATTTGCCGTCACCGATTTTGCCGGTGTATGCCGCCTTGCTGATTGCTTCTACCAAGCGCTCAACGTTGTCATCATTAGTGGCGATTTCTAGCTTCACTTTTGGCAAGAAATCTACTTGGTATTCAGCGCCACGGTATAATTCGGTATGGCCTTTCTGACGACCAAAACCTTTCACCTCAGTAACAGTCAGACCTTCAATGCCGACCTCTGAGATTGCTTCTCTGACATCATCCAGCTTGAACGGCTTGATGATTGCAGTCACAAGTTTCATCGCGTACTCCCTCGGGTATGTATTTATAGTTCGGGGTTTAATTAACAAGCATCATGCCACAATGAAACAAATCCATATTATTCATTGAGTTAGCTAAAAAAACGAAGAGTAGCGAGATTTAAATATGGGCTAATGCACCAGATTGATCCCATGGTGCGCACCAAAAAAGATCAGCAATGGGGAGCAATCACATTTATTGTCATGCCAGCACTAAGATCGTGCAGGAGGGAATATGAGGCCGCCAAAGTTGCCTCAAAAATCATTAAGAAATATGTTGAAACCAAGCAGTTACCAACTTATGAAAATCTTCTGGTCCGGCCTCTGCCGATAAGCTTTCATGATCATCGCGAATCCCCTCCTCACCAGATAGGGGCATATCCTCAGGTGTTGTCATGCTATGGTGCGCCAGCAAAATAGCGTCTCCTTCGCGCTCTATGGTCCACTCTCGGCCGTGCTGACGCCAATCGCTCAAGGGCTCATCAAGCTGTCGCAGAATCGCTTCCAGCAAGCTCACATTCGCGCCAACTTCCTCGGTTAACCAAGTGCCAAAAGGCCCCTGCGGCTCACCAACTTTCGCAATAGGCCGACCATCGATGGGGTCGATAAAGAACTCATAGTCCATTTGTTGATCATTCTTGTTAACAGTGCCGTTAGTAATAATAGCGTATCGCGAGGTGAAACTTTTACCTCTATGTCTCGGTCTCTGTGATTAGTAGACCAATGAGTAGTGAAGCAATGAAAAAGCAGACACCAACGATTTCTGAAGCCGACGTGACAGACGAAACCGTTTATCTCAACAGGCGTCAGTTAATGAAAAACGCTGTGACTTTGTCGGCCCTGTCGATGTTGCCGCCTCATGCCCAAGCAGCAGCCAAGGTTTACCCGTTGAAGTACCGCAAGGATGCGTCTGATTTGCCTTTGACACCCGAGCAAAAGGTAATTAGCTACAACAACTTCTATGAATTCGGCACTGACAAAGGCGACCCAATCAAGAATGCTCAGAACTTCAGAACGTCGCCCTGGCATGTGACGGTCAGTGGCGAAGCCGAAAAAACCGGCACTTTTACCCTCGAGGATATTCTCAAGTGGAATCCGCTTGAAGAGCGAATCTACCGGCTACGCTGTGTTGAAGCGTGGTCGATGGTCATTCCATGGGTTGGCTTTCCGTTAGCGGACATGTTGAAAAGGTTTCAACCCACCAGCAAAGCTAAGTACGTCGCTTTTGAAACACTCTACGATCCTGAGCAAATGCCTGGTCAACGAAGTCGCTTCGGCGGTGGCGGTATTAACTATCCATATGTAGAAGGCTTAACAATCGACGAAGCAATGCATCCGCTAACACTGATGGCAGTAGGTCTTTATGGTAAAACACTGCCACCACAAAATGGCGCACCGATTCGCCTCGTGGTGCCCTGGAAGTATGGTTTCAAAAGTATAAAATCGATTGTCAGCATTAAGTTTACCGAGCAACGACCGCGCACAACGTGGAGCGAACTTGCACCCAATGAGTACGGTTTTTTCGCCAATGTGAACCCTAAAGTTGCCCATCCTCGTTGGTCGCAAGCCAGTGAGCGAATCATAGGCACCGGCGGGCTGTTTGCGCAAAAACGGCGAGATACCGAACTGTACAACGGTTACGCGGAGCAAGTGGCGTCGCTATACAGCGGCATTAAAGAAAATCATTTCTTTTAGTCTGCGGATGAATGACGCGACCAACCTATGCTGAACACCAAACCTCAACTTTGGCTTTTCAAAACCTTGCTTCATGCCGCCTGTTTGTTACCGGCTGTGTGGATGTTTTATCTCGGTGCCATTGATTCACTGGGCGCCGATCCGGTAAAAGCGCTGATTCACTTTTATGGTATTGGCGCAGTGCATTGCCTGCTGGCAACGCTATCGGTATCGATCATTAGCAAAAAACTAAGGACACCGCTGCTCATGCGATGTCGCCGTTTACTGGGGCTTTATGTGGCATTTTATGCCACCCTACACATTGTCTGCTTCTTGGTTTTTGAATGGCAGTTGCAATGGGCCGATGTGGTTGACGAGATCATTCGCCGCCCCTACATCACTGTTGGTTTTGTGGCTTGGCTAATATTTGTTGCCCTGACACTAACGTCGCTTCAACTGGCGCAACGAAGAATGGGCGTGAAGTGGGGCCAGCTCCATAGTTTGGTTTATCTGTCGTTAGCTTTGGCATTGCTGCATTTCTATTGGTCGCAAAAAAGCCCCTGGAATGAGGCGATTATTTACGCCCTTGCAGGAGCAGTATTGCTCTACTCGAAGCGCGCGCGGCTCATGGAATGGCGCAAACTATTTCGATAGCGCCAAACGATTCGGCCTATCGCCCATCCATCACTGAATGTTTTTTGTCCAGCACCCTCGATTTTTTGTGACGAAGGCCCTATAGTGCGCGCGTTGAAACCTTTCTAAATGCAGAACTAGGACCGTCCTTTGATTTCTACCGCGAACATCACCATGCAGTTTGGTGCCGAACCTTTATTCGAAAACATCTCCGTAAAATTTTCTGGAGGCAACCGTTATGGCCTAATTGGCGCCAACGGCTGCGGCAAATCGACCTTTATGAAAATTTTGGATGGTAGCCTTGCGCCGAGTTCAGGAACCGTCAGCATCACACCAAATGAACGCATTGGTAAGCTGCATCAGGATCAGTTCGCATTCGAAGAGTTTTCAGTGATTGATACCGTCATCATGGGCCACAAAGAACTCTGGGAAGTGAAGCAAGAGCGAGACCGCATATACTCGTTGGCAGAGATGTCTGAAGAAGACGGTATGAAGGTCGCCGATTTGGAAACTCAGTTTGCCGAAATGGATGGCTACAGCGCCGAAAGCCGCGCTGGCGAAATCTTGATTGGCGCCGGCATCGACGAATCGTTGCACTTTGGCCCCATGAGTGAAGTGGCCCCCGGTTGGAAGTTACGAGTTTTGCTCGCTCAAGCCTTGTTTGCCGATCCAGATATTCTGTTGCTGGACGAACCAACCAACAACCTCGACATCGATACCATTCGCTGGCTGGAAAAGGTGTTGAACGATCGTAAAAGCACCATGGTCATCATTTCTCACGACCGTCACTTCCTCAACGAAGTCTGCACTCACATGGCCGACATCGACTACGGTGAGTTGCGAATCTACCCAGGGAATTACGATGATTTCATGAGTGCTTCGACCTTGGCCCGCGAACAACTGCAAAACGAAAACGCCAAGAAAAAAGCGCAAATCGCCGAGCTACAACAGTTCGTCAGTCGTTTCTCTGCCAATGCATCAAAAGCCAAGCAAGCGACGTCTCGCGCTCGTCAGATCGACAAAATTAAGCTCGAAGATATCAAGCCATCAAGCCGCGTCAGTCCGTTTATTCGTTTCAATCAGGAAAAGAAGCTCCATCGCCAAGCATTGATTCTGGAAAATGTCGGCCATGGTTTTGACGGTGAGACTCTGTTCAGCGGCGGCGATATGATCATTGAAGCTGGCACTCGTTTGGCCGTGATTGGTGATAACGGCGCCGGTAAAACCACCTTCCTGCGTTGCCTGATGAACGAATTAAATGCCAATGACGGGGTCATTAAGTGGTCAGAAAATGCCGCGTTGGGCTACTGCCCACAGGATGCAAATGCCGAGTTTGCCGACGAAATGACTATCTTCGATTGGATGAGCCAGTGGCGCAAACCGGGACACGATGACCAAATCGTTCGCTCCATGCTGGGCCGCCTATTGTTCTCCGCCGATGACTATAAAAAGTTAGTGACGGTCTGCTCAGGTGGCGAAAAGAACCGCATGCTGTTCGGCAAGCTAATGATGCAAGAGCCGAACGTATTGCTAATGGACGAGCCCACCAACCACTTAGACATGGAGTCTATCGAAGCATTGAACTTGGCGTTGGAGCACTATGAAGGCACCCTGATCTTCGTCAGTCACGACCGTGAATTTGTTCAGTCACTAGCCACTCGTGTGGTTGAAATCAAAGACCGGAAGCTGAATGACTTCCAAGGAACCTACGAAGAGTATTTGGCCAGCCAAGAAGCCTAGAGCATTTTAGGTTTCAGTTCTTTGGCGTCACAGTCACCCGCTAGTTATGGTTGCAAACCACTACGTCAGGTTTGCAACCAACCTCAGTACCCAAGCCAATATTAACTCCATTCAGCCAGCAGATACTCAAGCTGTGGCTGTAGATTGTCTTCCTCATAGTTATCACTGACAATAGCCCACTCATAAAACCACAATAACAACAGGGACTGACCGTGTCAGAGATAACTACCGACAGCCAAGTAGAGAAGCCGACCTCTACTGGCCCTGAACCGAATAACAGTGGGCCATTAAGCTATGGTCCCTATCCTGAACTATCGAAACAAGCCATTTTGGTTGGCTACTTTCTTGGTGTGATCATTGCCATATCGATTGGCTATGCCTCACTCAAGCTGGGCTTTTCCATTGAAGGCTCGGAACTAGCCGCCATTCTTGGTTTTGGTATTCTGCGCGGCATTCTGCGCCGCCGCTCGATCATTGAGAACAACGTCACTCAAACCGTCGCATCTGCCGTCAACGGCGCATCATCGGGCTTGATGTTCTCGGTGCCAGCCATCTTCATCTTGGGTTATGGCTCAGAGCTAAACCCCTACATTGTCACCTTTGGAGCTATTGCTGGGGCCTTCTTGGGTATTGCCTTCATTATTCCCTTGCGCAAGCAAATGATTGATTTCGAACGCCTGACCTACCCAGGCGGCGTTGCCGTGGCGACCATTTTGAAATCACCAGGCGCCGGCATCGAAAAGGCCAAGCTGCTAGTTGGCGCCATGCTGTTCTCCGGCGTGGTGCATGTCATTGCGCTGTCTTTGGGGATTCATGATTTATACATCAGTGATTGGCTCAGCATCCCAGATGACTTTGCCTATCTGAATCTGGTGTTTTACGCCTCGCTAATGACCGTGGGGGTTGGCTTTATCGCTGGTCGCGGTGGCTTTGCCTTTATCGTCGGCGGCTTTGTTTGTTATTTCTTCCTCGCTCCCATGCTCGACCTCACCGGCATGTTGCCTGTCGATGAAGCGGGCAACAAAATCACCGACGCTGAAGCCTTGCGACTCAGCCTGTTCCGGCCAACCGGCATTGGCATGTTGATTGGTGGCGCGGTGATTGGGGTGATTTTCGCCCTGCCGCTGATCCGCTCGGCCATTAAGTCGATGCAAAACAGCGCCAAAGTCGAAAGCGCCATGAGCCGCGACGAGATGCCGATTAAGCTGCTGTACTTCGCTGTGGTTGGCGCCGCAATTCTGCTGATGATCATGGCTTGGACCTCCGCCGAGCAAGTGGGCATTGGCCGTGGCATCGCCATGGGATTACTGGGCACACTGTGGATTTGGATGGCTGGCATTATTCTTTCTGAAGCCATCGGCCGCACCAACTGGTCGCCACTCAGTGGCATGACTCTAGTGGCGGTCACCTTGTTGATTATGCTCACCAGCGGTATGGAAACCACCGGCGCCATTGTAGCCGCCGTGACTGTTGGTGCCGCAACCTGTGTTGCCATGAGCCAAGCCACTGACTTGATGCTTGATATGAAAACAGGCTATCTAGTTGGTGCCACCCCGCGTATGCAGCAGCTTGGCCAATTTGCCGGCGCATGGCTGGGGCCAATTGTCATCATCGTGCTGATCTACATTCTCCACAGCGCCTTCGGTCTTGGCAGTGACGAGCTTCCAGCACCTCAAGGTCAAGCGCTCGCGTCCATGGTTCAAGGTATTACCGGCGGCGATGTACCAGCGGAAAAATACACCGCAGGCGCTTTATTGGGCGGTTTATTATCAGCCATGAGCGGCGGCTTGGGCATTACCGTGGGCCTTGGTTTCTACCTGCCATTTAACATTGTACTGACCTACGCCATTGGCACCCTGCTCCGCGAAATCACCGATCGCAACCTAGGCAGTCATTGGTCAGATAACAAAGGCATTCCAATCGCCGCAGGTTTAATCGTTGGTGAAGCCTTGGTTGGCGTCGGTTACGCCGTAGTCAAAATCGCAAGTGCAGCATAGGAGACAAAGCAAATGATTAATTTAGCAAGATTTATCGTGGTCGCTTCGTTTCTCGCTGGCGCCTATTTAGCGTCATTGCATGAAGAAACCATCAATTGGATGCTATTCATTCCAGTGATTATTGCTGGTGTAGTCGGCTTGGTCCTGCTCAAATCCAGTGAGAAAGCCGCAGCGCAAGATGACAGTTTGTTAGCAAGCGACAAGCAAACATTGGAAACCAGCTTGAATAACATCCTGAGCAACCTTCGCGAACTCGACGGTCGTAAAGACAAGGTTCCTACCTATCAAATGCGCTTTGAAATCGATCGCATGTTTCGCGACGACTTGAACAATTTTGCCGATAGCCGCGAGAGCATGAAGCACTTATTTGGTCTGATGGCCTACGCCGACATATTGTCGAGCTTTGCCGCTGGCGAGCGTTATTTGAATCGGGTGTGGTCGGCGTCAACCGATGGCTATGTCGATGAGGTGTTAACCTACGTCTCCAAGGCCCACAGCCAATTTGAACATGCTTTGGAAGAATGGAAAAAAGCTGAAGCGGGATGATTTAGAGGGCTGGCGTTAGTTCTCTAAAATTGAAAAAGCCAGCTAGGTTATTAGCTGGCTTGAACCGATATTAATTGCTCTTCAATTAACTACTCAAAAGCAGATTCACAAGGGGGAATTGATTCGCTTAAATTAGCGGCAAAATCTAGTGCGGTATCTCTATCGAAGAACCACAGATCTGTGTTGTCGTAATCGCCTTCTGCAATGTAATGCGTCTTTAGGTATTCCTCTGTGCTGCCGCAAACAATCTCAGAAGCTCCATCCTCTTCTCCGAAGAAGCCAGATTCTGTGAGCATGCTGTCAATAATATAATCAGCATCGCTATTGAGTAAGCCAGTTACTTTAAACTGAGTCCCATCGATGTTAAAGCTTATTTCTTCGACAACAGCTACGTTGATTCCATTGTCTTCAAGGTCTCCTCCTGGGGCTCCAAACCAAACAACATAAAAGGTCCTGTCGCTAAGCCACTCAAAGCTAAAGCGACTTGGGATAGCTACATTGTGAATCGTTTCAAGCAAATGTGCGTGTGCCTGATCGGCACCGACAAGAGCACTATGGGGAGAACCACTGTTTGCCACTAACTCGACGACTTCAATATCAAAATCTTCATCAGAAAAATCGACGTCCATGTTCTGTGCGGCATCATGAGCCTCTTGGGAAATATTAATCCCATTCTCACTATCGCCATCAACATCTATTGATATTAGTAAGCGTGCTAAATTTGTTACTTCAGGATGGTTAGTATCTACCGTGTCAAAGATTTCCAGCGGCGTAATGCTAGGTTGTGCGGGGGTATCCGGCAACTCGATTCCGCCAATAGCAAAAGTTACCGACTCTCCATCTAAGTACAGAAATTCTCCCGTATCGCTGGTCATTCCAGATTGCGTTAATGTTTGAAAGTGAATACCCGCTACAGGACCGACAAATACACCTGTCAAAGGGGTTGAATTCACAGAGTTTGTATTACTATCTGAGCTTCCACTTCCGCCACCGCAAGCCACCAGTACAGCAGGTAACAAACAACTCATAATCCTTCGTTTGCATAACTTTTTCGTTAACTCATACATCCTAAATCTCCTTTTAGGTTATCGTGATGTTACTGCGCATTTGAGTATATGAAGGGGAGTTTTATCTGGAATTCATGAGGCGAAGTGAACTTGATCAAAATCAATTTTAGACACATTAAGCACTAACTCATTTTGGGGCATAAACGAGTTGGCTGGCAGCGTCAGCCTTTAATCACCACATCAAATCATCTGGCACGACAAACTCGGCGTACGGATCGTCTTCGTCAACGTCCTTATCTTCAACAACGTTGTTAAGCACCACCAAACTCTCATCTCGCTGGGCAATTTTATCGGCCACGCCGGCAGGCACTACTTCGTAACCTTCACCAAATCGAACAATCGCCAAGCGACCTTTAACCAGATCTTTTTGGGTCTTTTGCTCCACGTAAATGTTCTTCACCAGCTTATCGTCGGCAAAGCTGTAACTAATATCACCGTTGCTGCGATCGATACGGTTTGCTTCAATCAGCTGCTTGATTTGGGCGACAATGGCTTTTTGTTTGGCGGCTTCATCACGCTGACGATTCAGTTCTTTGGCTTTTTGCTGTTCAGCAATGCGCTTTTCTTCCGCAGCAGCTTTTGCTTCACGCGCCTGCACTCGGCCTTTTTTGGCCTGCTTTTTTACCTTGTCTGCTTTTTTCTTGCTGACTAAGCCAGCTTTTAACATTTGTTCTTGGAGGCTTAATTTAGCCATCGTTTCACTCTCTTTCTTGGTGACACGCTTAGTGGACACAATGATAGGGAAAAGTACCACGGATTGACGCCAGCGAGATCAGGATTCTGCGGTTTTTGCCAAACTGCAGAAGTGACTCTCTGGTTTAGGTATCAACAGCTCTATGCCCAAGCATCTGCCGCATGGATGCGGCAGATGAGCCATCAGGGAAGATTTCACGGCGCCTTGGAAATAGAAAAGCCCGCGTTAGCGGGCTTTGTATCAAACTGCGTTTGGTTTAATTGAGATTAAACTTCAGCCGTTTGGAAAATCACATCATCAGCCTTGTCGGTGTAGCTTGGCATCTGATGGAAGTTCAAGTAGCGGTAGGTATCGGCCGCATCTTTATCGATGGTTTTGGCGTACGTCATGTACTCATCGGCGTTCGGGATCTTACCGATAATAGAAGCAACCGCCGCCAATTCAGCAGATGCCAAGTAAACGTTAGCGCCAGTACCCAAACGGTTCGGGAAGTTACGGGTAGAGGTAGAGACAACCGTTGCATTGTCAGCAACACGTGCTTGGTTACCCATACACAGTGAACAACCCGGAGATTCGGTGCGCGCACCGACTTTACCGTAAACGCTGTAGTAACCTTCATCAGTTAACTGCTGCGCATCCATCTTGGTTGGTGGAGCAACCCAAAGGCGAGTTGGCAACTGACCAGAGTAGTCTTGCAGCAATTTACCAGCGGCACGGAAGTGACCGATGTTAGTCATACAAGAGCCGATGAATACTTCATCGATGCCTACGCCAGCAACGTCAGACAGGGTCTTGGCATCGTCTGGGTCGTTCGGGCAGCACAGGATTGGCTCCTTGATGTCAGCCAAGTCGATTTCAATCACTTCTGCGTATTCAGCATCAGCATCGGCTTCCATCAACTCTGGGTTTTCCAACCAAGCTTCCATCGCCTTAATACGACGCTCGATGGTACGGCGGTCGCCATAACCTTCAGCGATCATCCACTTGAGCATCACAATGTTAGAGTTCAAGTATTCGATGATTGGCTCTTTATCCAGCTTGATGGTACAGCCAGCAGCAGAACGCTCCGCAGAGGCATCAGACAGCTCAAACGCTTGCTCTACGGTCAGCGTTTCTAGACCTTCAATTTCCAGTACGCGACCAGAGAAGGCGTTCTTCTTGCCCGCTTTCTCAACGGTCAGCAGACCTTGCTTGATGGCATACAACGGAATGGCGTGAACCAAGTCGCGCAAGGTAATGCCTGGCTGCATCTCGCCTTTGAAACGAACCAGAATTGATTCTGGCATATCCAACGGCATCACACCGGTTGCTGCCGCGAACGCGACCAAGCCAGAACCTGCTGGGAATGAAATACCCAACGGGAAGCGGGTGTGCGAGTCACCACCAGTACCAACAGTGTCTGGCAGCAGCATACGGTTCAACCAACTGTGAATCACACCGTCACCTGGGCGTAGCGATACACCGCCACGGTTCATGATGAAGTCAGGCAGCGTGTGATGGGTTTCTACGTCAACTGGTTTTGGATAAGCCGAAGTGTGACAGAACGACTGCATGGTCAAGTCGGCAGTGAAGCCCAAACATGCCAAGTCTTTCAGCTCGTCACGAGTCATAGGACCGGTGGTGTCCTGAGAACCCACAGTGGTCATCTTAGGCTCACAGTATTGGTTCGGGCGAACGCCGGCAACACCACAAGCTTTACCCACCATCTTCTGCGCCAAGGTGTAACCTTTGCCAGAATCAGCAACCGCTGCTGGACGACGGAATACATCGCTAAATGGCAAACCTAGCGACTCACGAGCGCGGTCAGTGAGGCCACGACCAATGATCAATGGAATACGGCCACCGGCGCGTACTTCATCAATCAGAACGTCAGTTTTCAGTTCAAAAGTAGAAATCACTTCGTCGGTGCCGTGCTTGCACACTTTACCTTCGAATGGGTAAACGTCGATGACATCGCCCATGTTCAATGTGGTGACGTCTAGTTCGATTGGCAATGCACCCGAATCTTCCA
This sequence comes from Neiella marina, assembly GCF_002165625.1. Taxonomy (GTDB): domain Bacteria; phylum Pseudomonadota; class Gammaproteobacteria; order Enterobacterales; family Neiellaceae; genus Neiella; species Neiella marina. The sequence continues at coordinate 16,306 of NZ_NGNS01000025.1, read as the reverse complement.
TGGTATTGAAGAAAATTGGCGCGATTTTGCCACCCAGTACGTAACCGCCAGTGCGCTTGTTTGGTACGTATGGAATGTCATCACCGAAGAACCACAAGACTGAGTTGGTAGCAGACTTACGTGAAGAGCCGGTACCAACAACGTCACCAACATAAGCAACAGGGAAACCCTTGGCTTTTACTTCTTCGATTTGCTTGAGCGGGCCGATTTCACCGGCTTTTTCTGGCTCGATGCCATCGCGAGCGTTTTTCAGCATCGCCAACGCGTGTACTGGAATGTCTGGACGTGACCAAGCATCAGGTGCTGGTGACAAGTCATCGGTGTTAGTTTCACCGGTCACTTTAAATACCGTGAGAGTGATTTTTTCTTGCAGTGCTGGCTTGCTCAGGAACCACTCGGCATTGGCCCAAGATTCCATCACCTGCTGAGCAAACGCGTTACCGGCTTTGGCCTTCTCTTCAACATCATAGAAAGCATCAAACATCAGCAGCGTGTGAGACAGCGCTTTAACAGCGATTGGCGCCAGTGCTTCAACATCGAGCAGTTCAATCAATGGCGCGATGTTGTAACCACCTTGCATGGTACCGAGCCATTCAGTGGCCTGTTCAGCACTCAAAATAGGAGAGCTTGCTTCGCCTTTGGCGACAGCAGCGAGGAAGCCAGCCTTTACATAGGCCGCTTCATCTACCCCAGGAGGTACGCGTTGGGATAGTAGTTCAAGTAGAAAGTCCTCTTCACCAGCTGGTGGGGTTTTAATCAGTTCTACTAGTTGTGCGGTTTGTTCGGCGTTTAATGGTTTTGGAACCACGCCTTGGGAAGCACGTTCTTCAACATGCGAACGATAAGCGTCTAGCACAGTTTTCATCCTCTCGTCAGTGGGGGCGCCTTGTGCACGTTTTCAAAGGTAGGGCGTTTAATTGGAATTGGAAACTGCCCATAAATTGAGCGCAAAATTATATCCGTAATAGCGCATAAAGGCCAATAAGACCAAAGGCTAAGATTTACAAAAGTTTCAATCACTGCATCACAGCTTCAACGCGGCATCAAGAGACTTAAGCAGGGTCACAGATCAAGCGCTCGATATACATCAATTCTTATAAATGCCAAGGGTTCGTGTATCATCCGTAGAAGTTTATTTTTTTGACATATTTTTGTAGCGGCAATTCGTGGTTAAAACAGTTCTCATATGTGACGACTCAGCCTTGGCGCGCAAACAACTTCACCGTAGTTTGCCGACCGGTTGGGGCGTGGAAGTTCTTTTTGCCAAAGATGGGCAAGAAGGCGCTACTTTGTGTCAGACCCAGCAAATCGACTTGATGTTCTTGGATCTGACGATGCCGGTAATGGACGGCTATCAAGTGTTAGAGGCGTTGCAGCACTACTCTGAGCGCCCTGATATTGTCGTTGTATCGGGCGATATTCAGGCCAAAGCACTTGAGCGAGTGACGGCACTTGGTGCGGCTGAGTTTTTGCGCAAGCCAGCAAGTAAGGCTGAACTGCAACATATTCTCGAACGCCACGGCTGGTATACCGGTCAAGGTAAACCTGAATCTGGCGCCAAAATAGCCGAACTCGAAGTGTCTGAAATGGACGCTTATCGCGAACTGGCTAACGTCGCGATGGGGCGTGCTGGCGGCTTGATGGCTGAGATTCTCAACTTGTTCGTCAAATTGCCAATCCCTAACGTGAATGTATTGGAAAGCTCAGAGCTGCACATGGCACTGCAGGCTGTCGATGAATACAGTACCTTGTCGGCTGTTTGTCAGGGCTTTATCGGCGATGGTATTTCTGGCGAGGCTTTCTTGTTGTTTGACGACACTCGTTTTGACGACATGTCGGCATTGTTAGGCCACGATGATTACGCCGATAATCAGGGCGAAATCGAAGTACTGATGGATTTATCCAACATCCTCATTGGCGCTTGCCTCAAGGGCATCGCCGATATGCTTCATGTCCACTTCAGCCAGGGCCACCCTGTGGTGCTAGGCCAACACTGTCAGGTCAATGATTTGATCGCTGCCAACCAAAATCGCTGGCAAAAAAACCTCGCCATTGAGATTAACTACAAAGTTGAAACCCACGATATTAATTGCGATCTGCTGCTTGTGTTTACCGAAGAATCCCTGCCAGTACTGCGGGAAAATATCAAGTACATGCTGGAGGAGTCATGAGCGGTAGCGACTTCCGTGAAATGCATTGGATGATCACCATGATCCACCATATTGATGTTGGCTTGGTGGTGCTGGACAAAAATTATCGTATTGAAGTTTGGAATGGCTTCATGAAAAACCATTCCGGATTGACTCCTGATCAGGTCCGCAATCGTGAGATTTTTAAGGTTTATCCAGATTTACCGGAGCAATGGTTCCGCCACAAGTTAGACAGCGCTCGTTTACTCAAGTCACGGTCCTTCACCACTTGGGAGCAGCGTCCTTACGTCTTTCGTTTTCAGAACTATCGACCCATTACTGGTTCTTCAAGCTACATGTATCAGAACATGACAGTGGTGCCGCTGCAGTCTCTGACTGGTGAAGTGGAGCATATTGCCCTGATCATTTATGACGTCACCGATGAAGCGGTGAATAAGATTGAACAGAAGCTCGCCAATAGTCGATTGCAGGAAATTAGCCGCACCGATGCACTCACTCAATTGTTTAATCGCGGTCATTGGGAAGAGCAACTACGACAAGAGTTTGCTCGTATGCAACGCTCGCACCGCCCCAGCACCTTGATCATGCTCGACATCGATCATTTCAAAAAGGTTAATGATGAATTCGGCCATCCGGCTGGTGATGAAGTGATTCGAGAAGTGGCTCGTCGGATCAAGCGTACCAAGCGTTCAACCGATATCGCTGGGCGCTACGGTGGTGAGGAATTTGCAGTTCTCCTACTCGATACCGAACCCGATCAAGCAATGTACTTTGCCGAACGGCTGCGAAAGGCTATTGCTAAAAAGGCGGTGGAGTTTGAACAGCACAGCATCAAACTAACAATTAGTATTGGTATTTCGCAAAACTCACCGGACATCGATAGCGCTCAAGCATGGATTGAACGCGCAGATGAAGCACTCTACACCTCCAAACGCGAAGGTAGAAACCGAGTCACAATGAGCCCCAACAAACCGCACATGAATCACTAACCAAAAGGACGGCTTAGCCGTCCTTTTTTGTCTTTTACTTCACTGCCTTACCATCAGCGACTCACCATCAGCCTACTCAGGCTGCCACTGCTCTAGCGGTTGTTGTAATCCAGTAAGCAACAGACGAAGTTTGTTGTTGAGATTTGGCCCCAAGCGAATCATCAGCTTGTCTACCGCATCAAGCTCTTGAACTTGCTCATTGGCATATTCATACATGACATGCGGTTGCACCAGCTCCACTGAAGAGCCCGGCTTTGGAGATGCCAGCACGCGTTGAATTGCTTCCAACAAGGTGCTGTGAAATTGTTGGTCCGGATAACCTAGGCGCTCGTAGGCCTCTTGCAGCAGTGGGTAGAGGTGCTGATAAAGCGCCACCCAATGCTCTCGTGGCATACCTGCCATTAAATCCAGGTATGGCTGGTAACGGGCGATATTAGCCGTTGAGCCATAGAGTTTTCCATCCGCTTCAATCACTTTATAGCGGCCCACCGGACGCTCAAGCGGCAGCTGATTGTAAGTAACTTGGCCACGAGAAAGGGCATCAACAGAGACAACAAACTGCTCGATTAGTCCCTCATCGACCAACAAAGCAATACTCTTGCTGACAATCTTCTGCTGCAATTGTTGCAGCAAAGTGGCGTCGCTGTCATCGAGTGGAGGCAGCGGGAAATCGAATAGTTTCGGAATTGGTTCAGGTTCGGGCTCAGGCTCTGGAACTTGTTCTGGTTCCGGCTCGACGATAACTTCCGGCTCAGGCTCGGGCACTACTTCGGGCTCAGGCGCAGCCACAGGCTCCGGTTGCTGAATAGGTTCAGTCACAACAGGAGGGGGAGCAACAACATCTTCATGGCCGTTTTTGGCAAGCCAAGCAACCACACCGACGGCGACGACCGCAATCAAGGCAAGGACAATCAGTAAATTTCGGATCTGGTTGGCTGACATAATATTCCTCGAGGACTACCAAGGCGGCTAACGGAAACCGTCAGCCGCCCATAACATCGCTTAAATTGGTCAAGACAGCAAGGAAATTATGCTGTCCAACCAATGAATTACCAGATTTTCACGCGATCCTCTGGGGCAATAAACATTTCATCCGTTTCTTTCACATCAAATGCGCTGTAAAACTCTGGAATGTTTGATACCACGCCAATCACACGGTAGTGAGATGGGCTGTGCGGATCGGTGACCAAACGCTGACGCAATTCTTCTTCACGGTAATTGCGGCGCCATACTTGCGACCAGCCAATAAAGAAGCGCTGATCTGAAGTTAAGCCATCAATCACTTCACCTTGCTGACCATTCAAGCTCAATTGCAGCGCTTTGTAAGCCACAGATAGACCGCCTAAGTCACCAATGTTTTCACCTAGGGTGAATTCACCATTGACGTGCGCATCTTCAAATGGGAAGTAACCGTTGTATTGCTCAACCAAACGTGAGGTGCGCGCCTCAAACGCTTCACGGTCGGCATCGGTCCACCAGTTGCGCAAGTTGCCGTCACCGTCATACTTGCTGCCTTGGTCGTCAAAACCGTGGCCGATTTCATGGCCAATCACGGCGCCGATGCCACCGTAGTTAACCGCATCATCGGCTTCCATATCGAAAAATGGCGGCTGAAGAATTGCTGCAGGGAACACGATCTCATTGTTAACTGGATTGTAGTAGGCATTGACTGTTTGCGGCGTCATGTGCCATTCGGTCTTATCGATTGGCTTACCGAGTTTGTCCAACATGAACTGATACTCATAGTTGGCGGCCCGGCGGACGTTACCAACCAAATCACCGGCAACAATTTCCAGAGCGGAATAGTCGCGCCATTTGTCGGGATAACCAATCTTTGGAGTGAATTTGCCGAGTTTGTCTAGCGCTTGCACTTTGGTTTCTTCTGTCATCCAATCCAGATCTTTGATTGAAATTTCGAATGCCTTAATCAAGTTAGCAACCAGCGTTTCCATCCGCTCTTTGGCTTCCGGCTTAAAGTGCTCCTCAACATAGAGTTTACCTACCGCTTCACCCATCATGCTATCAATGTCTTGCACCGCAAGTTTCCAGCGAGGTTGCTGCTCTTCGATGCCTCGCAGGGTTCGGCGATAGAAATCGAAGTTCAAATCAACAAAGTCTGAGCTTAAGTAACCAGCAACAGAATTTAGCAAACGAATTTTGAGATAGGCCTGCCAATGCTCGACCGGCACTTGATCAAAGGCCTTGCCCATGGCTTCCAGGTAACTTGGTTGACGAACGACATACTCAGTCACTTCATCTAAGCCCGCTGCCTTGGCATAAGCCGGGAAGTCGAAACTACCGAGCAAAGCTGCCAGCTCCTCACTCGTCATTTTGTTGTAAGCCTTATTGGCGTCACGACTTTCGACACGAGTCCAATGCCCTTCAGCCAACTGCGTTTCTAATGCCAATACCGCTGTTGCTGCATCAGAAGCGTTGTCGTGACCAACCTTGGCCAGCATAGCAGCCACGTAGTCACGATATTTTTGTCGCAAAGAGACCGACTTCTCATCTTCTTTGAAGTAGTAATCACGATCCGGCAAACCCAAACCAGATTGGTACAAGTAAACGATGTACTTATCCGATTGCTTGGCATCGTTATTAACGTAAAAACCAAACGGCGAGCCACCACCATTCACCAGGACTTCACCCAGTTTAGCGGCCACATCACTATGAGAGGACAATGCATCAATAGCCGCTAAATCGGCGGCAATCGGCTTGATACCGGCTTGTTCAACTGCTTGTTCATCCATGAATGTATTGTAAAAATCACCAACCTTTTGGCCTTCTGAACCGGCAACTTGCTTGGCAGCTGCCGCGGCTTCGATGATTTCACGCAGCGCCAGTTGTGACTCTTCATGCAAGACAGTAAAGCTACCGTAGTTTGAACGGTCCGATGGTACCGGGGTGTTTTTCAGCCAAGTGCCATTAACACTCAAGTAAAAGTCATCTTGGTGGCGGACGGATGCATCAAAATTATCCAGTTCGATGCCGGATTTTTCGACTGTATTAGCTGCCACAGCTTGGGCTGGCTCGGCTTTTGCAGCCGGCGCTTCTGATGCCGCTGTTGGCTGCTGAGCAGTTGGCTTATTGTCGGAGCAAGCGGCAGTCATCACAGCTAGAGCGATGCTGGCTGCCAGTACGGATTTTTTAATTTTCATTATTGACCTGATTTTGTTTCGGTTGTCGGTAGCGTTTGATGGTATTGGAGATTAAGCAAAGAATCGATTGGCCGACAAACTTTGTAACATTTTACGGAGCTGACACACAAAACACGCTGCATTTTGTCGAGAAAATGCAGCGTAATAAGGCTAAAGCAGACTAATCAGGCTAATTCAGGTGGTGTGCTTGATTGATTCAAACTGTTGCGATAGCTATCGGCAAAGTTCTGCAAGCCAGCTTGAACAAAATCGTAGGTTAGGTTGATATTGTCGGCAATATCTCCCTCGAGCACAGCAAGACTATCAAGAATATCTCGCGCTTCTTCAAAGCCCTTGTCAACTGCGCCTTTAATAATATTCATGTATTCATTCAACGCATCTTCGCCTTGCAAATCAGTATTGACCTCAAGAAAAGCGTCAAAGTATTTGGTTGAACCGGCAATAATTCGCTCAGCGGTTGCCTCAGGCGATACATCAATGCCGTCATCTAACGCTTGCTGAGCAGCATTATCACCAAACTCAGGCGCAAGTTCTTCGTTAATCGCATCAATGGCGGTGCGATAGAGCAGCGCCATTGGCTGATTACCAGCTTGCACACTTACTTCAAGCTGAGCCTGCAAAATAGCAGCATTTTGATCGTTTTTGAGCTGTTCCTTGCTAGCGGGTTTATTGGTCTGCTCAACATTCCGGTAGAGCGACGTGGAAGATGTAGGATTGATAGCCATAGCAGATTCCAATCGTCGATTGTCAGTAGCAAGATTATCGGCAGTTCTTGCTAACCTTTTAGTAAAAATAGCGCAAAAACTGCTTATTTAGCGAACAAAATACATCGATTCAACAGTCGCGCTACAAATAACACATCAATCTCACTGAAATCATCAATCAAGTCACTTGCAGCGACAAAAAAGCCGGCCACAAGGGCCGGCAAAAGCAACAACAGGAATGCTTTTCTAGTTGGGTGCTCCTGTGTTTAGAGCGAGCGCAGGAACTGAACAATCTTGTCCTGATCGGCCTCACTCAATTTGCCAAACTCGTCAATGACTGCAGCAGCATCGTTATCAGGTTCACCATCATCGTGCATCAAAATGGCCTCTTTGAGGGTGCTGGCGCGGCCATCGTGTAAGAACAGCAATGCCCGTTCACGCATGTGATGCTCCGCCATCGCAGCCGCATCATCGCCATCATACAAGGCAATACCGATATCAATTTGGCCGTTGACCAACTTGTTGTTGTTCTCAAGTAAGTCAATATTTCGGCCCAATCCCCACAGCGGCGCAGTACGGTAGGTACCACCAGCAACACGGTGAGTTTTCATATCGGTGTATGGACGAATCGTCAGGCTGCGAAACGCCTTAGGCGCCTGAGCACTGGTGTGTTGAATAGGCTGGTGACAGCTGACACAACCCACCTCGTGGAACAGAGCATCACCTTCCGCCACTCCCGGTTTGTCGTAAACACCAGGGAAACGTGCAGGCACCGTCAGGTACTCGGTGTACTTATTGATCAGCTCAAGATTCTCCGGCGAGATTTGAGCGGCATCGTTTGGATCAATGCCGTGATCGTTGACCAGTGCGTTCTTGATTTGCTGACGCACAGTCGGCACCGAACCATTCCAGGTAAACCCAGCCTCGCGACCATCGATGTATTGCAGCAGACCAACACCATAGGTTGGTGGCGCAATACGAGGTCCAGCCGGAGTTTCGATGACATCCGAACCACGACCATCGCGGTAGTGACAGTCACCACAGGCAATTGGGCCGCCTGCTTTGATCGCCGCTAACTCTTGACCGATCCCAGTATCACCTGGGTTTGACCCTAGATTATCTTGGCTCGAATCATCAGCGATACCGCGTTGGATTTTTACCCCGTGGAACAGGTGATGGCCCCACAAGAAATCATCAACTTCAGATGGCGATTCCAGCGTAGTCAGGTGCTGAGTAAACAGCGCTCCTTTTTCCATGATCATGTCGTGGATACCAGCACCAATGTGGCCATTCTTGAATTCACCACCGTAGTTCTTGATGTTGAATACCATGTGTGTACCGCCTTTGCCGACCAGCGACAAACGAGGATCTCCAATTGGCGAATGGAAGCCCAGTCCAAAGGTGTAGTACTGGAAGGTGTTGTAGGTTTGCGCCGTAATACGCCCAACCACACCAGTCATCTCGAAGCTCAAGGTTTGACCATAACTCCAGTCGCCTTGGGTGTATGTGGTTTGGTTATTGCTCGGCTCAAAGTTGTACTGCCAAGTGGGTAATTTGGCATCACCAGCACCGTTTTGCAGTCCTTCTAACCGCACCAAGCCTTGCTCGGCGTTGCCGGTATACGACTGCGGCATATTGAGGTCGATCTCCAACTCAATCACACCATTGCTGTCGGTCCGTTCGGTGGCAAACAAGCTATAACGAGCCAAATCAGCCAGCCGTGATGAGTTGTAGGTTGCATCGCGGATCGCTTCGGTCACACCATCGTAAGAGCGCGGATGACGGAAACGCATCCAGTTAGCGCCAACATCTTTGAAGTCTGGCCGATTGCGCAGGTCTAAACGAGTCCCATCATCAATGAACAATGCGGTGTAGCGATAGGCGGTATCAGGATCAAAGTCATAGGTGTTGTCCATGACATATTTACCCGCGCCCGGATTATTCATCTTGTAACGGAAGAAGTACCAGTAATCGCCTCCGGTGAGACACTGAGCAGGAATAGTCGCGGAGCCAGAGGTTAAATCAGTTTCAAAGAAACTCATCTGATCCACCGAGCAGAAGAAGCTCACTTCATCAGCAGATACCGAATCAAGCACTGCGCCAAAGGCCCAAGTAACGTTGTTACCAGCGATATCGAACTGGAAACCGTTAGCCGACAACGGCATGTTTGACGGCGTTTGCAATGCTGCTTGATACAACTCCTGCGGCACCGGCGTAGTTTCAACAACCGCTAGTGGCCAACTTTGATTGGCGCCATCGGTTTGACCCGGCAAAGTATCAGCCGCGCGGAAATACAGCGGCTTACCGTTGTACGTCACTTGCATTGAACCATTCGGCAAACTGATGGTGTCGAGATCGCCAACCAAGCGCGACGGCCGAATCAAGTCGTTTTCGTCGGTGACCAGAACAGCAGGCCATGCCGCACAGTCAACGCAGTTGCTCTCGCCAGAATAGGCCACATCCGGCGCAAAGGTATAAAGGGTATGGCCAAACAAATCATTGCCGACGCCAAGACCACCGACTAGGAAAGTACCAGCTGTCGCGGTGTAGCCGTAATCAAGTACCGGCAGAGCTTCAATCTCTGATGGTGCAACGACTTGGGCATCTTTACCTGCAGGCGGCGTTCCCGGATTACCCGAATCTGGATTGTCAGGGTTATCAGGATTACCCGGATCAACTGGATCTGTTGGTGGGTCAACCGGGTCCGTTGGTGCATCAATGGTATTGAATTGCACGTAATCAATGTTCAGCGCACTGTCGCCGTTATCGAAGCGGACCTCGACGGTAGCACCAGCAGCAATAGTCAGATCGGCACTTGCCGTGGCGTAACTGCCAACCCAACTGCCGTTGCCAGTGAATGGCACATTGTTATCAACACCATCGACATAAACCGAGATGGTGCCCGACTGCTCAGAGGCGTAGGACAACACGATCTGGTTTGATGCCGGCGCATTGTCAATGCGGAAACCCGCACCATTGCTACTGATGTACGCAACGCCTGAACCGCCTTGCGCCGCGCCATCCGAGTAAACCGAGGCTGATCCCAGAATGGTTCCGGACTCAGCTTCAACAATGACAGGCTCGCCAGCTACAGGAGGATCGACTGGGTCTGTTGGTGGATCAACTGGATCGGTCGGTGGGTCAACTGGATCCGTTGGCGGATCAACTGGGTCTGTTGGTGGGTCAACGGGGTCGGTCGGTGGTTCAACTGGCGTTGAGCCACCGCTATCAGTTGGAAACAACACCACTTCTTCAGGCGAAATGTACTGCCCTTGTGAGTTGTCTTGAATCTTCAATTGAATTCGATAACTTTGCCCTTCAGTTAAGCCACTGACCGTGCGCTGCCATCGGCCATCAATCAAGGAGCCACTGTTACAAGCACTATCTAGACAGATGTAATTCCAACCACCTGTCCAGTTCTCGTCATCGAAATAAATAATGCCGGTATCGGCATCCACCTGCTCGATTCCAGCACCAGCCCAAGCTGGGGCCGATATCGCTCCGGTTACCGCCAACGCCAAGACGGCGGCCTTAAAGGGCCGCTCGGTCGTCCGGCTATTCTCTTCAAAGTTCATTTAATCACCTTTGATTCGCTGTATGCCTCGTTAAATCAGCTCACACCGATTTGCGAAGTCTTATGGTTGTCACTCACCCGCCCGAACATGACTCCTAGCAGGGTGAGAGGTAGCTATATATGGGTCATTTGCACTGAGCTGCAGCCACCACAAACCGGCGCCACAAAGCACAAAAGGCCTTCCTAAGAAGGCCTTATCCAGTTCATAACTACAGAGATTTAAGGAATGTCACGACAGCAGCTTGGTCGTCACTGCTTAACGCATTGAACGCGCTGCGACTATCAGAAGCATCGCCACCATGCAGTGCAACCGCCTCTTCTAGCGTCGTGGCAGCACCGTCATGCATGAACAACGTGGCGCGGCCATTGCGTTCGAGCATTTCGATGTTGCGACCGATACCCCACAGCGGCGCAGTACGGAATTCACCGTCATGCACGTTCCAAGTCTTCATATCCGTGTACGGACGGATGTAAAGATCGCGCATCGCCACCGGTGCATCAGAGCGAGTTTTCTGCGTTGGCTGGTGACAACTATCGCATCCGGCTTCATAGAACGCTCGTTGACCTTGAGCCACCGCCGGATCACTGTAGGCGCTGTACTTGCGCACAGGCACATGCAGCAACTCAGTGTAAGTGACCACTTTGTCGAAGTTGTCTTCACCAATGTCAGCAGGAGTTAAACCATGATCCGCCAACAAGGCTTTCTCCGATTGCTCACGCACCGTCGGTACTGAGCCATCCCAAGTTAGCGCAACCTCGGCATCTTCAATCCACTCGAGCAAACCGACACCATAAGTTGGTGGTGCAATTCGCGGCCCTTTAGCCGTCTCAAGAACAACTGAACTGCGTCCATCGCGGAAGTGACAATCACCACAACTGGTTTCGCTTTCCTTGACACCAGCAATACCTTTCGAGCCAGGGAAACCGGTACTGCTAGCGCGTGCGCCGCAGGCATCCGAGACACCGTGGAACAAGTGGTGACCGAGCAGGAAGTCGTTGACACGAGATTTACTGGTTTCAGAGGTCAGATGCTGAGTAAAGATGGCATCTTGTTCATCGGCCAATGACGGGTTACACGGTGAATGAACAATGTACACCGATGCTCGGCCAGCAGGATTCAAGCGAGGGTCGCCGGTAGGCGTGCTAAATCCTTGACCAACGGTAAAGTGCTGATAGGTGTTGTAGACCTGCGAGCTGATCGCGGTGCCGCCAAACTCGGCGTTGTTGGAGCTACCAAAGGTCGCTTCAAATGAGACCGCCTGACCGTAGTTGAACTCATTCGGGCGAATTGGATACGGCGCATTTTCTGCACCAATCACGTACTGCGGCCCCTCACAAACCCCGGCGCCGTACTCCAGCATTTCAAAACGCAAAATGGTACTGGCTGACTGCAAGTCGACATTGACCCCATCTGGACCATCGGTAATGACCGTCTCATAACGCTCCAAGCCACTGAGCAAGGAGTTGTTGTGTGAGGCATCAAAGATAGCTTCCTGAATACCATCACGCGCATGTGGGTGACGGAAACGCATCCAGTTGGCCGAGTTTGTCGTGATGGTCGCTCGCTCGCGCGGATCGATGCGCGATCCCGGATCGTTCTCATTATTCACAAACAGACCCGAATAGACCCAGTTGTGGTCCGGCTCGTTGTTGAACTTACCGTACATCTGATAACGGAAGAAGTAGTAGTAAGTGCCGTAACAAGAAGCTGGAACAGTCGCCGAGTATGGTCCTGCTAAGGTGCCAGGCATATCTGCTTTGTGGAATTCGATTTGGTTATTCGAACACCAGAACTGCAACTCTGGGTCTTTGGCTACACGTGGTGCACCATAACCACCCCAAGGTGAGAACTGATTAATCAAACCATCATCCATCGCCGCGTTGTGGCCCGGACGCCAAGTGACCTTGCGACCTTCAATATCAACCGCAAAGCCATAACGATTTGGCGCAACACCATTCACCGCCGTAGGCAAGGCAGGAGCAGGATGCCTAACCAATGGCAATTGTGGGATCATTTCGACATCAGCCACCCACCAAACGTTACCAATTCCATGGCCAGTGACATCACCCGGTTGGGAATCCTGAACGTAGTAGTAAAGCGGCTCATCGTTGTATGTCACTTGGTATTCAGTGATCGTCACTGGGTTACCACAGTCATCAACACCTTCTCGAGTCCGCTCGATCGTGCCAAATGTACCGGTAACGCCACCTGCACCGACCAGAGCCTCTGGCGATGCCACTAACAACGCTGGCCAATTCGCCAAACAACCGTCATCACAATTGGACACACCGGGGGTGTCGTCGTCAAAGGTATACAAGGTCAAACCTCGCTGAGATGTTTCGTCGCCTGCAACCAGGAAGTTACCCAAGTTGGCGTTGTATCCAACACTGGCAATTGGCGCTGGAGTTGGCACATCAACCACAGGCACATCGCCGCTCGAGCTTGGAATAAAGCACGGTGAATCAACAATACCCTCACCCGGTTTCACGGTAATGCTATGAATACATTGGCCACCACCGAATTGATTCCCTTGCAAACGCATTTCCAGGGTGTAATCAACACCGGGGACAACAGCATTCAGTTGGGTCTCGTAGCGGTAGTAAGCGGCGCCAGAGCTAGGCTGGAATGCGACCGCTTGACCGGCCAAGTTTTGACCATTGCTGATCTCACCTAAAATGGCAAAACTCGCAGGGGTGTTGACGTCGGCGGTGTGATACACCAAACCGTCTGTTGTCAGACCAAATTCATAGCCTTCGCCTCGATCAGCCGCCGGATCAATCGGTTCAACAGGCTCATCGATACCACATTGACCACCGGTATCACCGCCAGTATCGCCACCGGTATCACCGCCAGTGTCACCACCAGTATCGCCGCCTGTATCACCACCAGTATCGCCGCCAGTGTCACCACCGGTATCGCCGCCAGTGTCACCACCGGTATCGCCGCCAGTGTCACCACCGGTATCGCCGCCAGTGTCGCCACCGGTATCGCCGCCAGTGTCACCACCGGTATCGCCGCCAGTGTCACCACCAGAGCTACCAGAAGTCGCGGTAAATTCTAAATAGTCGACATTAATGGCTGCATCACCAACATCAAAGGCAATCGCAACATCGGATCCGGCTGGCACTGCTAAACCGGTAGCGAGAGGGACATAGTTTCCGCCCCAACCACCTGTGCCGGTGTAATTGATGTTGTTGTCTTGACCGTTGATATACACCGAAATGGTGCCGGAATTTTGTGAGGCAAAGTAGACCGTGAGGTCATCTGCCGCAGGCGTGTTGGTAAAGCTAACCCGCGAACCTGGGGTATAGATGTAAGCAACGCCTTGGCCACCTTGAGCTGCGCCATCATTGTATCGCGCCGCATCACCACTGAGGGTACCCGCTTCTGCTTGGATCAGTGTTGTAACAGGCTGGCCCCCGGTATCACCGCCAGTGTCGCCACCTGTGTCACCACCGGTATCGCCGCCGGTGTTACCACCGGTATCGCCGCCTGTGTCACCACCGGTATCGCCGCCTGTATCACCACCAGTATCACCGCCTGTGTTACCACCGGTGTCACCGCCAGTGTCGCCGCCTGTATTAGCACCGCTACCGACAACGGAAGTACAGTTAGATGTCAGCACACCAGAGCCAACCGCAACGTCATTAGCCAGCGCAATACATTGACCAGTCGCATTGTCTTGAATCTTAAACTCAATCTTATGGGTGCCAGATGTCACTCCGGTGGCAAACTCCCAACGATCATCATTAAGCGTCGGAATTTGGCAGTTGTCGTTCAAACAGATGTAGACAAAGCCAGCTGTTTGGCCGCCATCGTAATGGTAGAGGGTACCATCAGACTCAAGACCAAAAGCGAACGCTGGGCCGTTACTACCACCCGTGTCACCGCCGATATCACCACCTGTGTTTCCTCCGGTATCACCGCCCGTGTCGCCACCGGTATCACCTCCGGTGTCACCGCCGGTAGAGCCAGTCCCGAGTATGGTAAATAACTCTGGCGAGGCGTTGAGCCACCGGTCCGATGTAATTTCTGCAACCCAGTTATTGCGGATTGTTGCATCAACCTCAACGCGGGTGTCTCCCCAGTACCCTTCTGGATACGGCGGCGCCCATTTCGCCTGACTGTCCCAATCGGCGTTGATGTAAGCTACCGCTTTGATAACATCAGAATTGCTTTCGATGTAATTGAAATAATTAACGAACCATTCGTCCCAGATTTGCTGAGCAGACTTGTTGGTATCAGCAACTCGACGCTGAATATCGGTGTTGTAGGTCAACGAACTCAAGTCATAACGCTGGGGTGCTGACTCGGAAATCATCATCGGTTTATTGGCTTGTCGCGCCTTGTCCAACATCGGCGCTAACGCCGAACCACCGCAGTCTTGCGGGGTGAAATAGGACATACCAAACCAATCAACATATTGATCACCTGGGTACCAAGCATCGATCGGATTGCCATTGTAGGTGCCACCGCAATAGGTCGCGCCTTGCCAAACCATGATGATATTGTCAGCCCCAGCGGCTTCAACTTTGTCGTGCATGCGAATCCAAGCATTGACGTACGCGTTTGGATCGTAACTATTCCAAGTACCGTCAAACTCATAACCCCAACGCAAGAACACCGGTCGTTGCCAGCTTTGTAATACGCTGATCAACTCATCCAAATTGGCATCGAGCGCGCCATTGTTGATTTGGTCAAGTTGATTCACTAGGTAGACCCCGATTGCTAGGGTCGAATCGGGAAAATCTTGATAAAGCCGCCCCATGTTGTTGGGGCCGGCACCATTGTCGACGTCGGTGGTCAGGCCGCTGAGATCGCCAATATCGATATAGCCTGTGACACCGCCAGGCGCGAGGTTTAAGCTTGATTGGTAGTTGCCAATGCTGGTCGTATCTTGACCAACGATTAGTAGAGTTTTGCCATCAGGTGGCAAGTAGGGCCCTTCCACTGCGCCAGCAACATAACTCGCTGCCACCAGTGAAACGCCGCCAAGTACTCGCAACGAGCGCTTGGCTAAGCGATGGTAGTTGTTCATTGTTCTCTCCTGAGCTCAAACCATAAGAAAATGTTATCGGTAACATTTTTACTTAAGGGCTCTGCATCAAATTAATAAGCAAACTGCTCTTTAAATTGAACCCAGGATTTTTATGTCGGCGACTCACCCAGAACACATCTCGCCGCATCCTTATCTATTCGTAATTAATTGTTTTATATTATTTTTTACAGATAAAGACTAAACCAGAGCTCATTTAGACTACATAGAGCAGGAAACTAAGAATATCCCTTAAAGCATCAGGCTTCATTCTCAAACACAAATAATTTGTATTTATCTACTCAAAACGTGAGATGCCTTGCAAAACATGATATCTCGTAGTCAAAATTAGCATTAACCCTATTAATCAGTAACTTAAAAACAAACAAATGAGCAAAAACTCAAAACAACGAAAAACATAAAT
Source organism: Neiella marina (assembly GCF_002165625.1). GTDB lineage: Bacteria > Pseudomonadota > Gammaproteobacteria > Enterobacterales > Neiellaceae > Neiella > Neiella marina. Next base: position 271 of record NZ_NGNS01000025.1, on the reverse strand, counting down.
TGTTATCGATAACAATAAGTAACCATACTTTTTTAACTCAGTTATTGATGATATTCAGACTCGCTCGCTGGCAGGCAAGAACAGCAAGCGTTGGATGCAACACCAGCGATTACATCATTTTATCTGTAGAGATGGGGAAACTGCGAAAAGAAAGCCAGCATGAAGCCTGTCTCTTGATCACATCTTAGAGTTCAAGAGACTTGGCTAGCTCGTACCCTTCAAGGATGGCTTGTAATTTGAGCCATCCTTGCCACAGCACTTTAACTGAAGC
>NZ_NGNS01000024.1 GCF_002165625.1 Neiella marina | reverse complement strand
TTGAGGACGGCAGTAATAGACATAAAAAAATCCGGCTCCATAAGGGGAAACCGGATTGTCCTATGTTCAGAAGATCGGTCAACCGATCCTTAACTGATCAGCATTGCAGCTGATGAGCTGGGCTTGAATTATTTGGCTTGGTTTAAATGCCGTAATCAGCGCGATAAGCATTGACCTGTTCAAGGTGCTCGGCCATTTCCGGCTGAGCTTCGAGGTAGGTAACCAGATCAGCCAGACTAATAATCGAAGTGACGTGGCATTGGTAATCACGCTCTACTTCCTGAATTGCCGATAGCTCGCCCGTACCGCGCTCTTGACGGTCAAGCGCAATCAACACGCCAGCTAACTCGGCTTTATTGGCTTCGATAATAGTCATGGACTCGCGAATCGCGGTGCCAGCAGTGATGACATCATCCACCAGCATAATGCGACCAGTGAGTGGCGAGCCGACTAGGTTGCCACCTTCGCCATGATCTTTGGCTTCTTTGCGGTTAAAACAATAAGGCACATCAAGGTCATGGTGATCGGCCAACGCCACAGCTGTGGTCGTGGCAATCGGGATCCCTTTGTACGCTGGGCCAAACAGTACATCAAAGGCAATACCGCTTTCTGCCAACGCAGCCGCATAGAAACGCCCCAACTTTGCCAAATCACGGCCAGTATTGAATAGACCGGCGTTAAAGAAGTAAGGACTTTTACGGCCTGACTTTAGAGTGAATTCGCCAAACTTCAACACCTGCTTTTCAAGGGCAAATTCAATGAATGCTTGTTGATACGGTTTCATTGATTAGTCCTCCAATGCCTGCTTTTGCGCCGCGATAATGGTATCGATGCCACCTTTGGCTAAATCAAGTAGCTGATGCAGCTCATCGAACGAGAATGGTTCACCTTCAGCAGTGCCTTGCACTTCAATCAGCTTACCGTCTTCAGTCATGACCACGTTCATGTCGGTTTCCGCAGCGGAATCTTCCACGTATTCCAAATCGCACACGGCATCGTCACCAACAATGCCCACAGACACAGCTGCAATCATGAACTTCAGAGGGCTTTGCTTGAGCTTTCCTTCCGCTACCATCCAGTTAAAAGCATCAGCCAATGCCACACAAGCACCGCTGATCGCCGCGGTACGAGTGCCACCATCGGCTTGAATCACATCACAATCGAGGGTGATGGAGTAATCATTCAGCGCTTTCAAATCAACCGCTGCGCGCAACGCTCGAGCAATCAAACGTTGGATCTCCAGCGTACGACCACCTTGCTTGCCGCGAGCTGCTTCACGATTACCACGGGTGTGGGTAGCGCGCGGCAACATGCTGTACTCAGCGGTAACCCAGCCCTGCCCGGAACCTTTTAAGAAGCGCGGCACCGACTCTTCAACAGAGGCAGTACACAGCACTTTGGTATTGCCAAACTCAACCAACACTGAACCTTCAGCGTGACAGGTATATTTTCGAGTAAAGCGAATCTCACGGGGTTGTTCGAGGGCTCTTTCGTTCGGGCGCATGCCAGCTCCAAAATGTCATTCAAAATAAAACCGCAATAGTATAACGGCGTCCTCTGCAGTTTTCTTGATTAGTTCTTTCGTTTGCTCAAACAAACGGTTTTGCCAGCACAATTTTACGGCTAGGATTAATCACATAGTCCAAGGAATACACAGTATTACAAAAGGAAAACCTGATGATGTCTGCCATTCGGCTGTTAATGCTAGTGTTGTTCGCGAGCTGGAGCATGTTTGCTTGGGCGCAGCCGCCAACGCTGCAAACCATGCTCAATGCTGAATCAGAACAGCAAGATGAAGTGACAACGGCCGATCAAGATAACATGGCAATCGTCGTTGATGACTATAACCGAGGTTCGCCTCGGACATCGATGGAAGGCTATTTGAATGCCGCCAACCGCAATGACTTCGAACGTGCGAGTCAGTACTTAGATGTTCGTAACCTCCATGCCGAAGCAGCGGAAGTAACCCCTGCCGACCTTGCGAAACAGCTCAAGCAAGTACTCGATCGGCAGCTTTGGGTCGACATTCATTCTCTCAGTCAATCGAACTTGGGGGCGCCAAACGACAGTTTGCCGGGCTATCGAGATTTAGTCGGCAAAATCGCCACGCCAGATCGAACCGTCAATGTGTACATGCAGCGGGTACCGCGCCCAGACGGCGTATTCATCTGGAAAATATCCAACGCATCGGTGTCGCAAATTCCGCATTTGTACGCCATCTATGGCGACGGGCCAATTGGCGAAGCGCTAGCGCCTTATTTGCCCGAATTTGTGTGGCTAGGTATGCAAAGCTGGCAGTGGTTGATGATACTTGCCCTGTTTGTCGGCGCGTTTGTTATCACTTGGCCACTGTTCTGGTTGGTGCAGCGATTTATTGCTCAGCGCCATGCCAACCCCGAACTACTCAATCATTTCATATCCGGCCCATTGCGACTGCTCACTGTGGTACTGGTCGTCCGTAGCCAGTTTGAATTGCTCAGACCGTCGATTGAGAGCCGAGCGATCGCCGAAGGGCAAACGCTGTTGATTATCGCCGTCACTTGGGTGTTGGTGATTAGCTTAGAATTGTTACGTCAGCGCACTCATCGCAAGCTGTTGCGTACCGGTCGTGATCAAGCTGCGCTGTTGCTGCGGCCATTGTTTAATGTCCTCAAAACCTTGGTCGTGTTGTTTGCTTTTTTGATTTGGCTGGAAAACCTTGGCTTTCAAGCGACCACTATTTTGGCAGGCTTGGGCATTGGTGGTTTAGCCGTGGCGCTGGCGGCACAAAAATCGGTTGAGAACATTATCGGCGCCATCACCTTATACATTTCAACACCCGTTAAAGCTGGCGATTTCTGCCGCTTTGGCGATCAAACCGGCATCGTCGAAGAGATTGGCCTGCGCTTTACCCGCGTCAGAACCATTGATCGCACGGTCATCAATATCCCCAACGCGACCTTCGTTGACTTGCACTTGGAAAACTTCGCCGAGCGAGAAAAAATACGTTTCGATCCCGCGGTGCAGTTGCGGCTCGACAGTAAAGCCAGCCAAGTCGAACAAGTGTTAGTGACGCTCAAGCAAGCACTCAAAGACCACCCGATGGTGGACGATGAGCCGCTGCGAGTGAGACTGCAGAACTTCGCCACTCATGGCCTTAAGCTGAACATTTTGTGCTACATCAAGACCACTGATTTTAATGAATATCTCGAAGTCGCAGAGGCGCTGAACTTGACTATCCTCAGGATTCTGGAAGAAAACCAAGTGTCACCAGCGGATTTGACCCAATACAGACTGGTGCAGGGCGAAAGCTAACGCCTATAATGGACCGCTTTTTTAAATCTATCTCATTCATGCTCAAGCCACTGCAGCAAACACTGACTTGAGCCAAAAGGAACTGAACATGGGTATTCACAGTATGACGGCGTATGCGCGCCACGAAATCAAAGCCGAGTGGGGCAGCGCCGTTTGGGAAATTCGTTCAGTCAACCAGCGCTATTTAGAAACCTTTATGCGCTTACCGGAGCAATTTCGCAGCCTCGATCCGGTATTGCGTGAACGCTTCCGCAAAGCGATGCAGCGTGGCAAGGTCGAATGCGGCCTACGTTATGAGTTCCAACAAGCCGACAGCGGCCAACTGCAACTGAATGAAACGCTGGCCCAAGAAGTGATCACTAAAGCTCGCTGGATCAGTGACCATGTCGGTGGCTCCATGCACGTCAATCCGCTGGATGTGATGCAATGGCCGGGGGTGATGGTTGCTCAAGAGCAAGACCTCGATCAGATCACCAAAGATGTGCTGGTTGGCTTTGATGAAACTCTTAAGCAGTTCCTAGAATCGCGCGCTAACGAGGGCCAAGCGCTAAAAGAACTTATTGAAGCTCGCCTCACCGGCGTCGACGAACAAGTGAAGCAAGTGCGGGAACACTTACCAACCGCTGCACAGTGGCAGCGCGACCGCATTATGACACGACTCGAAGAAGCCAAAGTAGAGCTTGAGCCGGGCCGATTAGAGCAAGAAATGGTAATGCTGGCGCAGAAATCAGACGTTGCCGAAGAGCTCGATCGCCTCGATACCCACGTATCAGAAAGCCTCAAAATCCTCAAAAAAGGTGGCGCTTGCGGCCGCCGTTTGGATTTCATGATGCAAGAGTTTAACCGCGAAGCGAATACCCTTGGTTCGAAATCCATTACCTCGGATATCACTCAAGCAGCAGTAGAGCTGAAGGTACTAATCGAGCAAATGAGAGAGCAAATTCAGAATATCGAGTGATGTTTCACGCTGTTTCAGATTGTTATAAAAACCCTTTAAAGCCGCTATGTTAGCGGCTTTTTTATGTGAACGGTCGCGTAGCGACAGAACACCACGGGTTTACCCGTGGATGAATGAGTCCGGCGTCACGATAGAGCAGATGGGCTTCGACGATGATCATATGCATATGTTGATGATCATCCCTCCACGTTATTCGATATCAGAGGTAATGGGCCAACTAAAAGCCCAATCTGCGTCGCATATGCGTCAGACGTTTAAATGGCTCTCGAAAGAGTATTGGAAAGAGAATTCACCTCACCAGGCAATCACATACTCAACGCTTTCCCACCTGGTATTAGCGTTGAGATAGATGTTAGGTCATCCACAACCCAAGCAGATTTCAAAATAGCTGTAGTGCTCGTTGCTGTAATGTTGAACCTCTAATGGGTCGAAGTATTCAGTGATGAGGTCATACTGAGCATCGAGATCGGCAACTCATTTTTCACCGATTACCTTACTCACAAACTCAGAAGTAGATAAATCTCTGAAAGCCACTAACTCAGCCTCAAATGATGCTGCATATTGTTGTAATTCTGTCTTCATAATCAAACAGTTAATAAGTATAACAGGACGATTAATCCTATAAATCACCCACAATGCTCGGAGGGAGCTCAAATTTGTTTTGAAAAAATTGTGAACTCACCAAAGCACCTGAGAATATTTTCAAAACAAATTTTAACTGCCGAGGTTTTAAGAGGCTTTTCCCTTCACCTGCACTCATGGCCAGGAAATTCCTTAAAAGAGCTTTGTATCATTGATTTATTTGATTGATAGGCCATACGTGAATTTTGCACTGTCGTTTTTATCTGACTCCACATAGATAGCTATTGATGTGGTAACAGCTTTGGAACAAACTACTCATGCTCTACGCTCTATTGCCAGTCGCATCGGTTTTTTCTGAGCTCAGTAATACAGGTTTACTAACATGGAACGCTTCAACATCGAGTCATTAAGTGACATTTCTCTGCTAAAAGAGTCTTCCGAAGTCGAGTGTAAGCTCGCTGGGGGAAGGGACGGTAAGGGAGCCATCCCTAAAGACATGTGGGAAACTTACAGTGCCTTTGCCAATACGGATGGTGGAACCATCCTGTTGGGTGTGAAAGAGTCCAAAGGAACCTTCTCTATCCAAGGCATTGAAAATATCGAAAAGGTTAAAAGTGACCTGTTTAATACAGCAAACTCAAGCAAGGTCAGCACTAATCTTTTAACCAATAGCTCTGTATTTGAGGCCTGCATTGACGGAAAAAATATTCTGATTATTCAGATCCGAAGGGCCAGAAGAGAAGAGCGGCCAGTCTTTCTGAATAGTAATCCTGTTGAAAATTCTTATCACCGTAGACACGAGGGAGATCAGAAGCTTAGTGAAGAGCAGGTCAAAAGAATGTTTGCAGAGCAAGTCGAAGACTCTCGGGATAACCAGGTGTTACCCTACTTTGGAATGGAAGATCTCGACCTTGAATCTTTGAGAGTCTATAGACAAAATTTTGCCAACTTAAACCCAAACCATGTTTGGAATGAGTTACCACTGAATCAATTTTTACAAAAAATTGGTGGATGGAAAAAGAATAGAGACACTGGAGAAGAGGGGCTCACTGTTGCTGGCCTGCTGATGTTTGGTACTCACCCAACAATTCAAGAAAAATTTCCCTACTTCATGCTGGACTATCAAGAACGGCCAGAAGCAAAAGCAGAGCGCCGTTGGGTGGATAGAATAACTCTCGATGGGACTTGGTCGGGTAACCTTTATGACTTTTCCCGAAAGGTCTACCGAAAGCTAACGGAAGATATTAAAGTTCCATTTGAGCTAAGTGATGGTGTTAGGCAAGAAGATACTCCGGTTCACATTGCTCTTCGAGAAGCTCTTGCAAATGTAATTGTTCATGCTGACTACACTGGCAGAGCATCAGTCCTAGTCGTCAAACGACCAGATATGTTTGGTTTCAGAAATCCCGGCTTGATGCGAGTTCCCATGGAAGTTGCTTTGCACGGAGGGGAGGCTGATTGCCGTAATCGACTTTTGCACCAAATGTTCAGGTATGTGAAATTCGGAGAACAATCAGGTTCAGGAATTCCAAAGATACTTGATGGTTGGAAGAGTCAACACTGGTCACCTCCGTTACTCCAAGAGGTAACCGAGCCAAATGACCAAACTCTTCTATGGCTTAAAATGATCGACTTGTATCCAAGCAGCGTTGTTGATGAGTTAACACGAACCTTTGAAAATACATTTTCGTCTCTTTCTGAGTTAGAGCGCTCGATAGCCATTTTCATTAATGCTAGCTTCTATCTGACACACCAACAGCTGGTTACTCAAACAGGTGCATACCCACGCGATATCACCCTAGCCTTGGTGAAGCTGGAAAAATTAAACATTATTGCCTCAAGTGGTCAGCAAAAGAGTAAGGTCTACCATAAGCCTGGTATTGAAATTCCAACTCCGGACAATGTAACAGGTCAGTTTATGACTGACTTTTTATTCGTGAGCAAACCTCAAGAAGCGGCAGAACCCACCCAAAGTCCGGAGTTAAGTCCGGAGTTAAGTCCGGAGTTAAGTCCGGACTCAGGAAAAACACAAGCTGAGTGGCAGGAGCTCCAAGAAATCGCGGCTCCAGTGAAAGGAAAAAGTCGCTCTGTAGGCAAGCAGGCTTTCACTGGCACCATTCTCAAACTTTGTAGTGAGGGGCGTTATATATCGATAAGAGATCTTTCTGAATTACTTGGAATGAAAGAGGATACATTGAGAAAGAACTACTTAACGCCGCTAGTCAGGGAAGGAAAGCTGAAGCTAGCGTTCCCGACAGAGAAAAACCATCCTAAACAAGCTTATTCAAAAAATACGCATAGCTCTGAGTAAATGGTAAAAAGACCAGGCTCACCTGGCACTAAGGAAATCAAACACTTTGGTCAAGGCATTTGCAGGAGCTCTCTCTTTAGATGGATAAGCCGTTTACAGCAGATTTGCGTGAACTCGCAGATGGCATGGGAATTGGCCTGTATCAGCGCTTTACGCCAACAGAAGCTTCACTGTTTTTACGCTGCCCTCTGAAAGAGATCACCAAGCTTCAGGCCAGCATGTTATCTGTGAATGATAAGCTGATGCCAAGTGGTGACATGATTGGTGACACGAACACGATAACTGCCTCCAAACGAATTCTTAATATAATAATTAATATAAATTTTTAATTTTCAATGCGTGAGCAGATCCAAAATATCGAATAGTCCCAGCTAGTCACCAAAACACGAAAGCGGCCCCAAAGGCCGCTTTTTCGTTATCTATCCAATTGCGTTTTAACTCAGCCGACGCAGGACCATCATCAACATCGCCAACTGTGCTCTAGCGACCAATGCCCTACTGACTGAATCTATGCCTTAGTTTGCTGGTACTGGCTTGTAGAACCGAACCCAGTCGACCAAGTAGGTGTTTTTGCTGTCGTCGGCGAGCTCTTCATCAGTTGGGGTAATCGATGGCTCAGCACCCGAACGCCAGTCTTGATCTTCAGTATTAATAATCACATGCATGGGTTTGGTTAAGCCGTTGCCATTGGTGAAGTTATGTGGGTCAATGACATCAACGCCTGAGGCAGTTCGAACCAGCTTGCCATCGACGTAGTATTCCAAATGCCATGGGTCGCGCCAGTAAACACCGATGCGGTGAAAATCTTCTTGCCACTTGGTTTTGCCATCGGTGTACCAAGTATCGGTCGAGGAAGGCTGATAATCCTGAAACGGATCGCGAATAAACACGTGATGACTCAGATGCAATCGCTCGGCAAACCAAGCTTGATCGGGACGGTCACTGCCATAGGCCTCGAGTACATCGATTTCTTCTGTCGAATCGGGGCTCAATAACCAAAAGTCCGACGCCATGACCAAATTGCTCAGCTTGGCCCTGACTTCAAGGAAAAGCGGGTACACCACGAGCTGATGCGACGTGATGCTGCCAGCATAGACTTTATTGGTGCCCGGCTTACGACCGGCTTTGATGTGGAGCATGCCACCGTCAACTTCCGAATATTCAGGGTGCCATTCCGTCAGTCCGGGGCCTTTCCATGGGTTGATGAATCCTTCATGCCAACGGCTATAAAATTCCACACTTTTTCCAACAGCTGGTGCCCGATAGTTAAAGTCATCGGATAGTGATTGCAGCTGCCAAATCATCCCTTCTCCAGCATCAGCAGGCACCGGGTAGTCATCCCAATCTGCTGCTTGTAATGCGCCAGCCGATAGCAACAAGACACTCCATAATCTCTTCATTGGCATAATCCTCAATGGAAAAACTGTTTAAAAAACTTCAAAACAAGCTGCAAAGCAAAAACGCCAGCGACAAACCTATCGCTGGCTAACTTACTACTGGATTGTTGTTATACAGGAGGGCTTATGCCTTCCCTTGGGGGGTCTATTCCTGATCCCAATGCTCCGGCCAGTAGCGATAAATGCTCAAGCCGTATTTGCTGGCACGCTCTTTCGCTTCAGCCAAGTATTTCAGGCTTTGCTCTTTCGCTTGGGCTTGATCAGCAACCAACAAGGTGTAGTGGTTGTAGCTCATTTCAGTGCCGTCTTGGTCAATCAGTCGAATATCAATTTCGAATTCACCCTCGGCATCTTCTGGCAGCAACCAGCTCATGTCGCCAAATTGCACGCTGCTATCGGCACCAATGGTGAGACCGGTTAGTGTGCCTGCTTCATGAGTAAATTCGCCTTGACGGATCACCCAGTCACAAGTGACATTCGTCAGTTCTTGTTGGTAGTCATTAACAATCCAAATGCCACCAGTGAAGGTTTCACTCGGCGCCCAACGGCGCTTATCAAACTGAACACTTGGCAACAATGGCTGATAGGTTTGCTTCACATAGAAGTAAGACAGCTTTTTCTTGCCATAGTAATCCACCAAGCCCCACTTAATGTCTGGCCAGTGAGTGATGAAGTGACATAGCGACACTCCGCTCATCTTAGGTTTGCGGCGACGGTAAGTTTCCAGCGCAAACTGAGCAACCGTACCTTGAGCAATTTGAGTGGCTTCAACAAACTCTTCCAACGAGCCCATTTTGTAGTCACCAAAGACTTCAAAGTTAAGGTTTTTCAGAATATCGATATCGGCCCAGTGGTAGCCCCAGCTCAAGCCCATTGGCCACAGTTCATCTTCAGGAATGAACTTTTTCAGGCTCTCAACGCTTGGTGCCGAAGCGGCGGTTAACTCAGGAATAATCGCGCAATCTAGTGACGGGTAGTATTCCTCCATGAACTCGGCGCCGCCTTGGTAGTAGTGTTCGTTGGCGTGAATCGATTCTTTTGGCTTGAAGCCCATGTTCACCGCGGACTCTGAGCTCAACGGTGATGCCAAGCCATACGGAATATTGGTTAATTCGGCAACTGTGTCACCAATGACTTCCATCAGGTATTTGTTACCACTTTCTTCGTGGGCACCGGAGAAGAATACTTCTTCACCGCCCATCCAGAAGATCTGAGATGGGTGATTACGACGCTTCTTGACGGTATGAATACACTCATGCAGCACGCCATTGACGAATTCTGGCTCCGCAGAATAAGCCTGAGTGGCAAGGGTGAAGTTGGTCCACACGGTAATGCCCAACTCATCACAGATGCGATAGAAATCTGGGATCTCTGGCGGATGCCAACCGAAAATACGCAGGTTGTTGATATTACATTCTTTAACAGCATCTAAGCGGTCTTGATATTTCTTCAGGCTGTTACGGCCATAAAGGAATGACGGCTGCCCACCCCAACACGCCGAACGCAAGAAATGACGCTTGCCGTTAATCACAAATGTCCAAGGGTACTCATTGTCGCCCGGCTCAAAGCCCGGGTTCATTTCCATCACGACTTCACGCAAACCGATCACGTCATCATTCTGGTCCAATACCGTATCGCCAGCAGTAAGCGTGGCATTTAACGCGTAAAGGTTCTGATCACCCATGTCCCATGGCCACCACAGCTCAGCATTGGCGACGCGAATTGTGGTTTGGTAGGTGTTTAGCCCGGGCTTGGCTTGCTCCGTGAGTTTAGCGCTATGGACTTGATCGGAATCGAAGTTGTGAGCCGCTAGATTCACTGCAACCTCAACCGCCACCTCGGTATCGCCGTGGTTTTCAACTTCATAGAACAGATCAACAATGGCATCGTCGCCGTCAAGTTTGACATCGGCACGCTGGCTGACAATTCGCACTGGCTCAGTAATTTCGACCTTCACCGGGCGCCAAATACCAAATGGCACCAGACCGGTAAAGTAGTCACCGGAGAAGTTAACCTTCTTACCGCCACAGTTACGGTAGTTCTTAGGTGGCGGATTGAGTTTAACCATCAGCATATTCGAGCCATCACGCCAGTCGTCGTAATTGACCAACTCAGAGATATCGAACTCAAACTCCGAGAACATACCTTCGTGCGAGCCTAGCAGGTGGCCGTTTAACCAAACTTCACAGCTGTAATCGACACCTTCAAACACCAAGCGGATAGTTTTGCCTTTCATGCTCGGCTCAACACTGAAACGGCGGGTGTACCACCACTCATAGTCCTGCACCCATTTGGCCTTGTGCATGTTGCGACCAACATATGGGTCATCAATCTCACCGGCTTTGTGTAAATCGGTATAGACGTCACCCGGAATCGACGCATGGTTCCAACTAAATGTGGTTCCCTGATATTCCGCCGGTAATAAGTGGAAGCCTTCGTCAACACCTTGGCCCGGACGCATCCGTTCCATTTGCCAGTGGTTGCCGCTCAAATCAATCGTGTGCAGTGCCATAGTCAGTTACCTATTGGTTGTTGCTACTGATGCCAAACTCAATGAACTACGGGTTCGGCATTCGCTGTATTTAGATGAGGCAAGAATACATTAAATAATTCATATGTGAATACTCTATTCATAAATGAATTTTAAAAGATCAGTAAAGCCGATCCTGATCACAATTGAGTTCGTCAGCGAAAGATGTCGCCAACTGCGCAGAAATAGTCTGAACAAGGATCGGTGCTGATCGAAAGGAAACGGGGTAACTGACTGGGAGCGACGTAACGAGCGGTGTTGAACGAGGGTGAGTAGCAGCTTAGGGTCTGTTGATCTTTGCTGTATATTTTTGCAGCAAAGATCAACAGACCCTAGTCAGGCGACTAAGCTGCTTCAGGCTGAACTAGTTGTTGAGAAAGCTGGCATCGCAACCAACACGCTCGGCGATTTGCCTAGCCGTTGCTGCCACTGCTTGAATCAACTCTTCTTTGTCGGTGGGCTGGCCTAATGCAGAAGTAAGAGAGGATACTGCCAAAGCGGCAATCACCGTCCCTTCGGGTTGGCCGACAATCGCAGCGCAGTCAGTCACCCCCTCGGTCAAACCACTCGGACGGAAGCAAACTCCCTGCTCAACAATGCTATTGAGTTCGGCATCAAGCTGAGCAATCTCGGTTTTACTCATGTTTTGGTAGCTTTCATCACGCTCATACAACATGGCTCGAACGTCAGCATTACTGTGAGCCAAAAGAATACGGCCAGAAGTCGAGGGTACCAGCGGAAAGGTGGTGCCTTCAGAGATCGATAACGATACCGGTGCTGGTCCCCGAGCGTGAACGATCACCATGACTTTACTCTGATACAACACACTCAAATGGCATGAATGACCATAGGCGACGGCAAAGTCTTCCATGATGGGAATAGCGACCTGGCGCAGTTTATCAACCGGCGACACTCGCTTGGCCAGAGTGAACAGCTTCAACGATATCCGGTATTTGCCCGATAGCTCGTCCCGAATTAAGTAACCGCGCTGCTCCAAGCCCACTAGCACCCGATAAATTTCATTCGCAGTTCTGCCAATGCCGTCGGCGATTTCTTTTTGCGACAACGGAATAGACTTGGTCGCTAGATACTCCAACACATCCAACCCTTTATCGAGGGCTGGCACGGCATACTTGGTCACTTTTGCTTCACTCATTTGCTGTCTCAATTCCTGCAATTTGCCCGCGCCAAAACGTCGAAGAATCGTGCGGCAATTCACAACTCCATAAAAACTCAGTCGCTGTGCATTAAAACACAGGTTGACTCACTGACGCATAAATTTATACTTGAATTTAATATTCAAATACGAATTATCTGAATTTCATCAAGCGAGACACCGAAACATGACTGCTATTACCGAACTACGCGGCATTACTTGGAACCATAGCCGCGGCTTCACCTCAGCTGTAGCCTCTGCTCAACGGTTTGAAGAACTGAATCCTTCCGTGCGCATTACTTGGGAAAAGCGCTCTTTGCAGGCGTTTGCCGACGAACCAATTGATCAACTTGCCGCCCGTTATGATCTGCTGATCATCGATCATCCGTGGGCCGGCTTTGCCGCCGCTAACAATGTGATCTTGCCGTTGGATGATTACCTGCCCGCTGAGTTTCTTGCTGACCAAGCCGCCAATACCGTTGGTCATTCCCATGAAAGCTATCGCTTTGGTGATAAGCAGTGGGCGTTGGCAATTGATGCAGCAACACCGGTGGCGTCCTTCCGCCCAGACATGTTGGCGCAAGCTCCGCAAACTTGGGATGAGCTGATGGCATTGGCAGAGAAAGGTCAGGTCGCAGTACCCAGCATTCCACAAGACACCCTGATGAACTTTTACATGCTGTGCTGCACCTTAGGTGAAGACCCTTGTGTGTCACCAGAGTATGTGGTGAGTGAGGAAATCGGCATCAAAGCGTTGAAGATGCTGCGCGAACTGTCCGTTCATTTACCGGCAGAATGCTTCGACATGAACCCGATTCAGGTTTATGAAGCCATGACCCAAACCGACCAGTTTGCTTACTGCCCATTTGCCTACGGCTATGCCAACTACTCGCAAGACGGTTATGCCCGCAAATTGCTGAACTTTGCCGATGTCGTCGCACTGGACAATGGCAACCGCTTGATCACCACCCTAGGCGGCACAGGTTTAGCGATTTCAGCATCCAGCAAACACATCGAGCTTGCAGCTAAATACGCTGAGTATGTTGCCAGCCCAGCCATTCAAGGCTCGTTGTTCTTCGATTTTGGTGGTCAGCCGGGCCACAAACAAGCTTGGTTGAGCGACCGTACCAATGGTCTATCTCACAACTACTTCAGCAATACCTTGCCAACCTTAGAACGCGCCTTTTTACGCCCGCGCTATGCCGGCCACATGCAATTCCAAGACAACTCTGGCGCGCCAATTCGTGATTATCTGATGAACGGTGGAGACGAAAAGGCCCTGCTGGCAAGACTTAACAAGCTCTACGTTGAAACCAAAGCTTAATCAGTAGGAGCCCATCATGGCCTTACCTCTAGAAGGGATCACGGTACTGGAGTTCAGCCAATACTTGGCTGGCCCTTATGCCGGTTTGCGCCTTGCTGACTTAGGCGCCCGCGTGATCAAAATTGAACGGCCTCGAGTTGGCGACGCCTGTCGCCAACTGGCAATTAAACACTTGTTTGTTGATGGCGACAGCTTGCTGTTCCACACCATCAATCGAAATAAAGAGTCCTATGCTGCCAACCTCAAAGACCCCGAAGACTTGGCCAAAGTGAAAGCTTTGGTCAAGCATGCCGATGTCATTACTCACAACTTCCGTCCCGGGGTGATGGATAAAATCGGCCTTGATTACCAAACCGTGCGACAGCTCAACCCAACCATTGTTTATGGTGAAGTCAGTGGTTATGGCAAAACAGGCCCTTGGGTCAACAAGCCGGGACAAGACTTGCTCGCGCAATCGGTATCGGGGTTAGCCTGGCTATCAGGCAATGATAGCCCCGATCCAACACCTTTTGGCTTTGCCATTGCCGATATGATTTGCGGCACTCACTTAGCGCAAGCGTTGTTAGCCGCCTTGGTTCGTCGCCAACAACAAGGTATTGGCGCCTTAGTGGAAGTGAGCCTGTTGGAGTCGATTCTCGATTTCCAATTCGAAGGAATTACGACCTATCTCAACGACGGTGAGCAACTGCCCAAACGGAGCCAAGTCGCAGGCGCGCATACCTTGCTCGAAGCACCTTACGGTGTTTATCAAACCGCTGATGGCTTCTTAGCCATTGCCATGACCGACCTCGGCCAATTACTCGAACTGCTGGAATGCAATGTCACCGGCGAACAATTGTCGCAACCTTATGAGCAACGCGATGCCATCAAAGCGGCGATACAGCGTCGTTTAGTCGCCCGCAGTACCGACCATTGGCTCACCACACTTGAGGCCGCCGACATCTGGTGTTCCGATGTCTATACCTACGCCACCCTGATGAAGCAAAAGGCTTATCAGCAGCTGGATATGGACTTAACGGTCAGCCGTCCCAATGGTGCTTCGGTCACCACCACCCGCTGCCCAATTCAGCTTAATGGCGACAAGCTACGTTCGGATGTCGCCGCGCCAGCATTGGGTAACGCCAATGAACAATTAGCGTCGGAGGGTTTGCTTGATGACTAAGTTACTCGAAGGCATCACCATTCTCGATTTCACTCAGTTTTTGTCCGGCCCATCAGCCAGTTTGCGACTCGCTGACTTTGGCGCTCGGGTCATCAAAGTAGAACAACCGAGTGGCGATTTGTGCCGTTCTCTTTATGTTTCCAACTGCGATATTGAAGGCGAATCGTCGTTGTTTCAGGCCATTAATCGCAATAAAGAAAGCATTGTGCTCAATCTCAAATCAGCGGCCGATCAGCACAAAGCACAGCAATTGGTGAAACAAGCCGACGTGGTGCTGAATAATTTCCGCCCTGGTGTGATGGCCAAACTTGGCTTCAGCTATGAGCAAGTTAAAGCCCTCAACCCAAGCGTGATTTACGGCGAAATCACCGGCTACGGCGCCGATAGCGATTGGGCAGCCAAGCCCGGCCAGGATCTGTTGCTGCAAGCACTTTCTGGGCTGACTTGGGCATCAGGCAATGGTGATGATGGCCCGGTTCCCATGGGCGTGGCGATTGCCGATATTCTCGCTGGCGGCCAGTTAGCCCAAGGCGTATTGGCTGCGCTCATCGGTCGCAACAAGACCAAGCAGGGCAACGAAGAACCTGCTGCAACCTTGGTGCAAGTGAGTATGCTCGAAGCCATTTTGGATTTTCAGTTCGAAGCGATCACCACCTTCCATCATGATGGTCAGCAACCACTCAGCCGCAGCAAAACCAATTGTGCTCAGCCTTTAGTTGGCGGTGCATACGGATTTTATGCCACGGCCGACGGCCATATTTGTATCTCGATGGGGGCCATTCCAAAACTCGGTGACTTGTTGTCTTGCCCAGCATTGCTGGCATTTGACGATGCCAGCTTGTGGTTTGAGCAGCGCGAAGCCATCAAAGCCATTTTGAATGACCACCTGCGCAGCCAAACCACCCAGTATTGGCTCGATATTCTTGAACCCGCCGATATCTGGTGTGCCGATGTCTACAACTGGCAACAACTGTTTGAACACGAGGGCTTCAAAACCCTGAAAATGCTGCAAACAGTAACACTGGCCAACGGCGCCCAATATCGCACCACCCGCTGCCCAGTTCGCATCGATGGCGAACGGTTGTACAACGACACTGGCGCACCTTTCCTAGGTCAGCATTCCCGCACCATTGAACAAGAATTTCTGGAGCCTTAACCATGTCGACCACAGACGAAATTGGCTATCAAAAGCAAGGCAAGGTTGCGGTTATCTCGCTTAATCGCGGACCGGCTAATGCTTACTATCTGGAGTTTCTCGAGCGCTTTTATGACTGTTTAGCGATGGCCGAACAAGACGCTGACGTGGTCAGCGTGCTGATCAATAGCACCTCCGCCAAGTTTTTTTGCGCTGGCGCAGATATCAAAATCTTCGCGCACAACAGCACTGAGGAAAATCAGCAAATGGTCACTCAGGCTCGCGAAAACCTTCGCCTGATTGAAGCCAGCTCAAAGATCTTTATCGCTGCAATCAATGGTCACTGCCTGGGCGGTGGATTAGAGCTAGCGCTAGCCTGTGACATTCGCCTCGCAGCCGAAGGCAGCTATTTGCTCGGACTACCGGAAATCAATCTAGGCCTGATCCCCGGCAATGGCGGTAGCCAGCGCCTGACCAAGTTAGTGGGAATGGCGCAAGCGATGGACTTGCTGCTAACCGGAGACTCCATCGACCCGCAAAAAGCAGCAGATATATCGTTAATCAACCGTCTTTATGCGGCGGAAACGCTACAGGATGAGGCCCTAGCCTATGCCAGTAAGTTGGCCGCTGGACCCGCAAAAGCACTGGCGGCAACCAAGGTAGCGGTATCTCAGGGGGCATTGATGGCAATGCCTGAAGCACTGGCGTTGGAGGCTGCTTTAGTCGACCAACTATACGAAACCGAGGACGCAGCCGAAGGCTTTCACGCCTTTATCGAAAAGCGCCCTGCTCAATTTTGTGGTCGTTAACTGAGCCAGTAGTCCAGCTCAAACACGACAGATAAAACCAAGGACAACAACATGACTACAGTCAGCCAAGATAAGCCTTATCAAGACAGCTATCAGTGTTATATCCACGGCCAGTGGGTCAGTGCCGCTTCGGGCCAGACCACACCGGTAGAAAACCCAGCAAACGGCGCCGTATTTTCTCAAGTGCCAGATTGTTCAACCGAGCAAGCCCAAGCGGCATTGGAATCATCACAATCAGCGTTCGATGGATGGCAGGATTTGCCGGCGATTGAGCGGGCCAAGTACCTGTTTGCAATGATCGAAAAACTCAAGGAGCGACGCGAACAATTTGCTCAGTTGTTGGTGCTAGAACAAGGTAAAACCTTGGTTGAGGCTCGCTTTGAAGTCGATGACACCATTAATTATCTGGAGTATTCCGCCCAGGCTGCACGCCGTATTCAGGGTGATATTTTCCCAGCCGATAACGTCAACGAGCAGCTGTTTATTCAAAAAGTGCCTTACGGCGTCACAGTCGGCTTATGTGCCTTTAACTATCCGCTAGCACTGATTGGCCGTAAGGTTGGTCCTGCTTTGGTAACCGGCAACACCATGGTGTTAAAGCCACACGAAGCAACACCAGTCACGGCGATGGAATTCGCCAAAATCATTGATGAAATTGGTTTGCCGCCGGGCGTATTGAACATCATTTCTGGCTCGGGTGCCGGCATTGGTGCTTATCTAGTGGAAAGTCCAATCACTAAGCTGGTCACCGTCACCGGTAGTATCCGCGCCGGTCAGGCGATCTATAAATCAGCATCAGAAAACATCACCGCATTGTCATTGGAGCTTGGCGGCAAAGCGTCGTTCATAGTCATGGACGATGCCGATATCGATAAAGCCGCTGAAGCGGCGGTGATCTCTCGCTACGCCAACTGTGGTCAAGTGTGTATTTGTAATGAGCTGGTGCTAGTCCACAAAGATGTGGCCGCCGAGTTCACCCAGAAAGTCATCGAGAAAACCAAGCAACTGACCGTTGGCAACCCAATGGGTGATGTCAACATGGGCCCAAGTGTTACTGCCCAAGGCTTGGCACGGATTGAAGATATTGTCCGCCAAACCGTCAATGAAGGGGCAACGATTGCGCTAGGTGGTAAGCGTCCACCGGGAGCAGAGTTCAAAAACGGCAACTGGTACGAACCTACTATTTTGACCGGCGTAGGCGCGGACATGACAGCAGCGAAAGAAGAAATCTTTGGTCCTGTGATGCCGATTGTTGAAATTGATAGCTATGAACAAGCATTGGAAATCACCAATCGCCGTAACGACGGTTTAAGCGCATACCTGTTCACCAACAACTACAAAACCTTTATGCATGCGGCAAAGAAAATGGAGGTGGGCACCATCTTCATCAATCGCCAGATTGTTGGTTACATCCAAGGCTACCACTCCGGCCATAAACAAAGCGGTGTTGGTGGAGAGGATGGCATTTACGGTATCGAAGGCTACCTGCAAAAACGCGTGTTGTATTTGAGCTACGACGATTAATCAAATCTTTGATTAGTAGTTTTAATTTAAGGGAAGAACAGAAAGGGGAGAGCTTAAAGCACAAGCAAAGCATCGCTGGCATGGATGCCAGCGCTGAACCTACATGGAAGTAATTTCGGTGTCTTTGTGGTGCTTTAAGCTCGGACCGAATTCGGTTGTCTGAGCAACGCATAGATCTCTTGCTTGCTTTGGCCATCAAACTTTTCATCTTACCGCGCCCAATTGGGCATCGTTGGAGTTCATCCATGGGACGTATCTTTGATATTTCAGTCAAACAAGGGATTGCCATTAGCACCTTATTTGGCGACACCGAGCCTGCCGCTTTGCCGCATCAAGGCTGGCAAATTGAAACTCACAGTGCCGCCGGCATCGACTACGCATTACTGACAGCGACCGAATCGGCAGTGGAGTTTCCGCTTCATGCTGATGACAATGCTTGGTTTGGCTATGTCGTCGCTGGCGCTGGTGAATTGCTACTGGGGGACCAAAACTCACTGACCGAGTCTGTTACCTACCAAACGGGTGATGTGATTGTGTTTCAGCCTGGTACTTTTCATGGCTGGAAAGTGGCGAGTAGTGAAACCAAGCTGTTGTTTGCCAAGCCCACTTAGGTCTGGCTCGCATCAGCTATAGGTGAAAATGCTGAGAGCGATAATCAGCCCAGAATGACGCCGTATCCTCCCTCGTTGACTCGGTCGTCACTGAGAGTGAATTTGCAGCAGGGAGAAACGGTCAGCTCAGCGAGCATCTGCCGCAGGGAAGCGGCAGTTGAGCCAACAGGGACGTTTTTACGGCGTCTCGCTGATGTGATTGTTTCTTCCTGCCCTTGCGCAAAGTAACCTAAAAGTTCGCCAAGAAAAACGGGATCATCAGCGCGTTTACTAGGTCGATAAAGAATGCACACACCAGCGGTACGATAATGAAGGCTAGGTGTGAGTTACCGTAGCGTTGCGATACCGCCGACATGTTCGCCATTGCCGTTGGCGTTGAGCCAAGGGAAATCCCGCCAAAGCCTGAGCAAATCACTGCTGCATCGTAATTTTTACCCATCGCAGGGAACACCACGAAGATGTTGATCATAATAGCAATCAGGAACTGAGCAGCCAGAATGGTGAAGATTGGGCCTGCGAGGTCAATCAAGGTCCACAGTTGCATACTCATCAGCGACATCGCCAAAAAGGTACCCAGTGATAGGTCGGCAATTAATGCCACTGCAGGCGTGCGACTGGGCCATTTGGTACCAGAAATTCGTGGGAAGTTGTCCGGAATAATGTTGGAAATAATGATACCGGCGAACAAGCAGGTCACGAACAAAGGTAAATCCAGCCCCGCCGCAGAAACGGCTTCATTCAACAAAATACCGAAAATACCGCAGATGTGGATGGCGAATACCGCATCAAGAAATTCAAACGCGGTGATTTGACGTTCGCTCTTTTTGTCAGAGACACCAATATCCAGCGCTTCATGCTTTTCTGGAGTCAACTTGTGACGAGTGATTAGGAACTTAGCGATGGGGCCGCCCATCAGGGACGCCAAAATAAGACCAAAGGTGGCACTGGCAATGCCAATCTCCATGGCATTGGTAACACCAAAGCCTTCTTCAATTTTCGGCGCCCAAGCAATCGCAGTGCCGTGGCCACCAATCAACGACACCGAGCCACCAAGCAAGCCAACCGGCGCATCAAGACCAAAAATCGATGCAATACCGACGCCCGTTAAGTTTTGAATAGCCATGTAGCCGATCGTCACCGCCAGCAGAATAATCAGCGGCATACCACCTTTGAGCAGATCTTTGAGGCTGGAGTTGATACCAATGGTAGTGAAGAAATAGATCAGAAGAATATCTCGGGCTTCGAGATCAAAATGCACTTCGACCGAACTTAACGCATAGATCAAGCCAAATATTAATGAAAACAAGATCCCGCCGGTAACCGGCTCAGGGATACTGAACTCACGCAGAAAGCCTACTTTTTGATTGAGTCGGCGCCCGACAAACAGCACAACGATGCCCAAGGTAACTGTCAAAAAGCTACTGAGACGAAGCACGCCATCAACGATTTCTAATTCCACGAGATTAGCCTTTAATTGCAACTAGATTCGGTAAGGTTAGTACATATTTTTTACATTTCAGGTGCACATTTTTTAAATAAAAATCAATCTTTTTCACATCGCTAGTGATGCCGTTGACTAAACTGAGAAATGAACACCAATAAGGAAATTCAGTGCACTTTTATGCTTTTGCCTCGGTGCTGCTGGCACTGTTTCCGCTAACCGCCAGCGCTCAAGCACCGAGTCCAGCCAATTTACACGCTACCCAAGAACCACTGGCGATCGCTGGCGCTTTGGTGTTTGTGGTCGCCTATATGTTGGTGATCTTTGAAGAGCGACTCAACCTACCCAAGTCAAAACCCATGATCCAAGCCGCTGCAGTGCTCTGGGTATTCGCCGCTTTGGTAGCCGCACAACAAGAAATCTCCCACCAGCAGTTACAAAATGCAGTCATCCATAACTTGTCAGAGTACTCTGCGCTGTTTTTGTTCATGCTAGTGGCCATGCTGTATATCAATGTGCTTGAAGAGCGCCATGTCTTTGAGTCATTGAAAAGTAAGTTGGTGCGGCGAGGATGGAGTTATCAGCAGTTGTTTTGGGCGACAACGGCTATCGCATTTTGCTTATCGCCGATTGCCGACAACCTGACCACTGCCATGGTGATGGGGGCGGTGGTGTTGAGCGTCGGGCGGCAACAACCAAGATTTGTTACCCTGAGTTGCGTCGGCATTGTGGTGGCCGCCAATGCTGGGGGCGTATTCTCGCCATTTGGCGATTTGACATCGCTCATGGTATGGCAAGCAGGTAAGTTGGCGTTGCCGCAGTTTTTGTCGTTGCTACTGCCAGCCCTAGTGACTTATTTGGTGCCTGCATGCTGTCTAGCATTGTTTATTCCAAAGGGCCGACCAGATACGCAAGGCCGGCAAGTTTCGACCAAACGTCATGGTCGACTAGTTTGCGGTCTCTTTTTGCTCACCATCATCATGGCATTGAGCTTTGAAACGCTGTTCGGCTTACCGGCGTATTTGGGCATGATGACCGGACTATCGTTCCTCTTCACCACCACCTACTTTTCACGTCAGACCGAGCCCAACCAACATCCAAGCCAAGACTTCAATATGTTCAGCCGTTTGGCTGTGCCCGAATGGGATACCCTATTGTTCTTTTTCGGCGTCATTCATTGCGTTGGCGCACTGGCTTTCTTGGGATTTTTGAGTGAAGCCTCTGATTACATGTACGGCAATTGGGGGGCTAGCATCACCCACATTATTGCTGGTGTTGCTTCCGCGGTGGTCGACAACATTCCTATCATGTTTGCGATTCTGACCATGGATCCGCAAATGAACCAGTTCCAGTGGCTGTTAATCACTCTGACGGCAGGTGTCGGTGGCAGCCTGCTGGCTGTGGGCTCTGCCGCCGGCGTCGCGCTAATGGGATCAGCCGCAGGTTACTATAGCTTTCTAAAGCATTTGCAGTGGAGCTGGGCAATCGCCTTAGGATATGGCGCTGGTATTGCCTGCCATTTTGCTTTAAATGGTCTATTGTAGTGTCCTTGACGCCCTAGTTTCCTTTGATTAGGTTGTTGATGTTAGCGAATATTTTTAGGTAACTCGGACCAAGGTGGGGTACATAGCCAGTGCAAGGAAATCAGCGAAAGCTAGCGCTAAGCATTGCCGCCGATAAATCCCAGGTGCGAGTGTCCCTGCAGGGCGATTGGCGCCTAGAAGATGGCCTATTGAGCAAAGAGCAACTTCGCCAGCAGCTTAATCCCAAGTCAACTTGGCGCAGTGTAACTGTTGATGGCCAGCAGCTTGGCCGCTGGGATTCATCGTTGATGGCCGCTCTACGCGAACTCAAAGCATTAACTGACGAACTCAATATTGCACTTGAACTCAATGAGCTGCCACAAGGCGTCACTCGGCTGCTCAACCTAGCCGATAGTTATCCACGGCGTCAGGTCACCACCGAAGAATCCCCGCAACTGCCGTTTTTCGAACGAATCGGTATTCGTACCCGCCGAGCCTTTCGACGGTTTGACTTTACCCTCGATTTTCTCGGCCACCTGACCATGGCCATTTGGCGATTGCTCAAAGGTCAAGCACGTTATCGAGCCGAAGACGTGCGGTTATTTATGCTCGATGCAGGCCCTGGCTCGTTTAAAATTGTCGCTCTGATCAGTTT
Source organism: Neiella marina (assembly GCF_002165625.1). Classification (GTDB taxonomy): domain Bacteria; phylum Pseudomonadota; class Gammaproteobacteria; order Enterobacterales; family Neiellaceae; genus Neiella; species Neiella marina. The sequence goes on along the minus strand of NZ_NGNS01000024.1, from coordinate 51,385 downwards.
ACTTGTTGGTGTCATACTGGCGTTCGTCGGTGCCGTTCAGTTGCGCCAATTTGGCGCCGAAATCTATGTTGCGAGCTTGGTCGGCTTGGGTATGGGCCGGGAAATGGGCGCGATGATGACCGCCATCATTATGGCCGGCCGAACTGGCGCCGCCTATGCTGCGCAAATTGGCAGCATGCAAGTCAATGAAGAGATTGACGCGCTCAAAACCATGGGCCTGTCTGATGTTGAATTTCTGGTGTTGCCGCGGGTCACGGCCATGTTAATCATGCTACCGCTGCTCACCGTCTTCTCCATTGCCATGGGCATCCTAGGCGGCGCTTTGGTCTCGTCGTTAATGCTCGATATCAGCTGGCAACTTTACATCAAACAAATGTCAGACACCGTGGCCTTGTATCACTACGCCATCGGTCTAGTGAAATCGATTCTGTTTGCCGTCGTCATTGTTATGGCTGGTTGTATCCATGGTTTGAACTGTGGTCGCAGTGCAACAGCAGTTGGTAAAGCAACGACATTGGCCGTGGTTCATTCCATCGTCGCCATCATCGTAGTCGACTCGCTGGTGACAGTCCTGCTGACGGTACTCGGCCTATGACCCAAGCAACTCACATTGAAGTCAATAACTTGACCATGGCCTATGGCAGTTTGGTGGTTCAGCGCGACTTATCTTTCGCCATCAAACGCGGTGACATCTTCGTCATTATGGGTGGCAGTGGTTGCGGGAAAAGCACCCTGATGAAGCATTTAATTGGCCTCAATCGGCCCGCCCAGGGTGAAGTGCTTTTTAGCGGTCAAAGCTTGTGGCAGGTCAGTACCCAGCAGCAGCGCGAACTATTGCGTCGGTTTGGCATTACTTACCAAGCAGGCGCTTTGCTTAGCTCGCTAACACTGGGCGAAAACGTCGCTTTGCCCTTGCAGCAATTTACCCAATTAAGCGCTGCCGAAATCGATGATCTGGTCCGCTACAAACTCGCGCTCGTTGGCCTAGAGCCATATCAGCATTTCATGCCGTCGGAAATTAGTGGCGGGATGAGAAAGCGCGCTTCATTAGCCCGCGCCATTGCCTTAGACCCAGAAGTGCTGTTTTTTGATGAGCCTTCTGCTGGGTTAGATCCGGTTAGCGCCAGACTATTGGATGATTTAATTCTAGAGTTAAGAGACAGCCTTGGCGCCACGGTTGTTATCGTGACTCACGAACTGGCGAGTATCTTTGCCATTGGCAATAACTCTGTATTCCTCGATCCAGAAACCAAAACACAAATTGCAACTGGCGACCCCAAGCAGCTATTGGCACATTGTGAAGACCCTAAAATTCAACGCTTCCTAACCCGTGGCGAGCGCACCTCACCAAAGGAGACGTCAACCTCATGAATGAACATGCCAAAGCCCGCTCTATCGGCATCTTCGTATCAACAGCACTGCTAGTGCTCGTTGTCGGCGTCGCGCTGCTTAGCTCCGGCTCGTTGTTCAAAAAAACTGATCGCTTCGTGGTGGTATTCGACCGCTCAATTAAAGGCTTGAATATTGGCTCCACAGTCACTGCTCAGGGGGTACCGATTGGTCAAGTTGTTGAGATCCAAGTGGTGTACTCAGAATCGCTGCAGAAAATTGTCTTGCCGGTATACCTAGAGGTTAAAGACATTGGCTTGAAAACATCGCGCGGCGTGGCGTTGACCATGACCGAAGAACACGATGCCATCATCAACAACATTCAGGCCCGCTTGGTTCCTCGCAGTTTGGTCACCGGCCAGCTCGAAATTGAACTGGAAGTGAATCAAGCGCAAGTCGGGCGGACCATCAGGGTTCAAACAGATGTCACCCAACTCCCTTTGCTACCCTCCCAGTTTGATGAGGCAGGAGCTGCCATTGAGGGTATCCTGCAAGATATTAGTGCCGTTGATTTTGCAGCGATTGGCACCGACCTGCGGCGTTTAGTCAACAATATCAACCAGCAGCTGGAATCCGAGTCGTTGCTTACATTCCGTGAAGAAATGGCTACCGCAAGCCGAGAAGTGACAATACTGCTAAAAAACCTTAATGCTGAATTTCCCCAAACGGTGGCCAAATTTCACGCCAGCATGGCGTCAGTCAAAGCGTCTTCCGAACGCTTCCGACAATTCAGTAATCGCGGTATTGAATTGATGCCGCAGGTCGAACAGACCCTCAGCCAACTCAATCAAACCCTAGCGCAAACAGAGGCAACGTTGAAAACCTATGATGGGCTAGCAAACTCGGAATCCAATCTGCGCTACCAAGCCCAGCAAAACCTCAATCAAATGAATCAAACGCTGCAATCAATGAATGAATTACTTGAGAATCTGCAGCGGCAACCTGAATCGATGATATTCGGAAAATCGGAGTAACCCATGCGCTTAATTATCTGTTTGATCGCCGTCATTCAACTGGTCGCATGCAGTTCTTCCAGTGCGCCAACTCGCTATTACTTACTTAACCCAATGACGTCTTCGGCAAGCGATAACAGCGTCGATATGGCGCTCGTTGTCGGCCCCGTCCAAGTTGCCAACCACCTGCAGCGCCGAGGCATTATCGATCGCCGTTCAGCCCATGAACTGAATTATTCCAGCGCTCAACTTTGGGCTTCAGCACTACCGCAACAATTGCCAGTAATTATCCGCCAATCGTTGCAACAGCAACTACCGAATGCCCAACTCAGTGATTTCTCTCAAGCCTTGCCGATTGCGAATACCAGTAGCCATCAATTGATGGTCGAAGTGCTGCATTTTGATGGTGAGTTAGGCGGACAGGTTCGGCTAACGGCCAGTTGGCAGCTGTACAACCGAGTTGACCATTTGGTTGTCGCTCAGGGACTGTTCAATCAACAGATTCCAACCACAACCAGTGATTACGACGACCTTGTCCGGGTTCACAACGAATTGTTGTCAGCGTTGACGCAACAACTGGTCAAAGCTGTGATTACTGCCGATGCAGCAGGCAAATCCTAATCGCCAATACATTATCAACAAAAACAGAGCATTAACTAAAAAGTATTGAGTTACGGTCAAAATGACAGTAAGGATAACGTTAACACAATTGCAACAAAGCCCTTGAACCGCGCCGTCTCATAACGTAACAATCGACCTCGATAACAAGAATTATTCACATTAAAGGTCGTACTGTGTTCACTGATTTAGCTCAGCCTTCAAGTCGAGGAGCTGTGTCCTGGTTGCCCGTCATTGCGCTTGTGGTCGTGGTCATCTCTTTGCTGTTTGTCAGTAGCCAAAATGCTAAACGTAGCGAGTTAGCAGTCGCCGAAATTGCCCCAGCGATCGCCACCTTGGATGTAACGACCGTAACCAATATATTGCCGGTCGCAGAGCTGTATGAGGATGTCAGCGGCGTGCTCACCGTCAATGACGTCGTCAAACGCAATGACTTTGAGCCGTGGCAACAACAATCAGCGAACTTTGGTTTTAGCAAATCGGCTTGGTGGGTCCGTGTCACGGTTCAGAACAATGAATCAAAACAACGGCAATTGGTCTTTCGGCAAGATTATCCACTCATTGACCACTTGTCGGTTTGGCAGCTGACCCAATTGCAGCCAATTCCGCTGAGCATAACCGGTGACTTCACGCCGTTCGATTCACGACTTGTCAAACATCGCGATTTTATCTTCCCGATATCTCTAGCGGGCGGCGAAACAAAAACCTATCTATTTCGCTATCAAACTCAAGGTTCATTGAATATCGGCTTATGGTTGGCCCCGATCCTGCCATTGCTTGAAACCATTGCTGTCGAGCAACTAGCCTATGGCCTCTACTACGGTGGATTTGCCGTATTGGTGATTTATAACTTACTACTGTTTCTGACAATTATTGATCGTGCGCTGTTTTACTACTTGGCTTATGTAGTGAGCTATGGACTTTACATGGCCACTCACAACGGTCTGACATTTCAATTTTTGTGGCCCGACTCTCCCGCTCTCGCCAATCAAAGTCTACTGGTACTGCTTGCCCTAACATTAGTATTTGCCTTGAAGTTCAGCCGCCATATTCTGCAAATGCGATCCTTTTCGATATGGCTTGATCGAAGTTCCGAATGGCTAGCGACGGCCTGCAGCCTGGCGCTCGTTGGCTGTATTCTGCTGCCCTACGATATGATGGTACTCATCCAAGCAACACTAACCACAGTAGTTACCGGGCTTATTTTAGTAATGGGTAGCTGGGCGCTATTTAAACGCCACCCGATCGCCCGATACTTTATGCTCGCTTGGCTAGCGTTGCTCATTGGCGTACTGATCTACATGGCGAAGAGCTTCGGTTACCTACCACACAACGGCTTTACCCAGAATGCCTTTCAAATTGGCGCGTTAGTTGAAATGGTACTGCTCTCTCTAGCACTGGGCAGCAGAATCAACACCTTCAAGCTCAAGTCTGAGATTGACCCGTTGACCAATTTGTTAAACCGGCGCCAATTCGATGAGCGGATTGGCGACGAGTTCCGTCGTGCAAAGCAACGTAAACAAGCGCTGTCGATGGTCATGTTGGATATTGATTGGTTCAAGAAAGTAAACGACGAATACGGGCATAGCGCCGGTGACGATGTGCTGCGCGAGCTCGGCAGACAATTGCTCTACCACATCCGTCAACCAGCGATGGTATGCCGCTTTGGTGGTGAAGAGTTTGCCATTATTGTGCCGCGCACCAAAGAACATGAAGCGGTCGCCATGACCGAACGGCTGTTAAAACAAATCCACTGTCATTGTCCGGCGCAACAACCGATCACACTTAGTGCGGGTGTCGCCAGCTTGAGCCCCGAGATGAGCCAGGTGCAAGAACTGGTAACAGCAGCCGATTCGGCGCTGTATCAAGCAAAGAAGTTGGGGAGAGACCAAATCTGTTGCTATCAAGACATGGCATTACTGTAAGCGCGCTTACTCAACACTTCATCTCGCGACAACACCCAGCACCGATCGTGCGCTTGATAACCAAGTTTGGGGTAATACTCGTTGGAGTTTGGTGCCGACAACAAGATCAATTTACAGTGCTCTCCCAACTGTTGCTGGGTGAGTACCTGCAGATTAAAGCCCACCGAAAGACCTTGATAAGCTTGGCTAACAGCCAAGTCTGACAAGTAGCAGGCGTGGTGAAAGTCGGTCATCGAACGAGCGATGCCGATGAGCTCATCTTGATCCCAAGCGGTGATAATCAAATTGCTGTTTTGAAGCATTCCTTTGAGGCATTCAAGATCGTTGACAGGCCGCCTACTGGCTAACCCAGATTGATGGAGAACATGAAGAAACTGCCCAACGGAAACAGGGGCATTAATACGATATTTTAGTGACATAGTGTCCAGATCCATGGCAAACAATTGGTTACTCAGCAACAAAAGACCATCCGCCGCATCCATTGCGGGCTCAAAACAACGAAGAAATGGAGTAACCACGATTAATAGTTGCCCTAAGAAAGTAGCACAGCTCAGCGAGGCCTCAAGGTTGACCTCCGATGAATTTAGCTAGGCAGCAATAATCGGGAGCACCGCCGCAGAATACGGCGGTTACATGGAGGAATCAGTCAGCGAATTAGTTGCCGTGCATTGGCATCCAAGCGTGCCAATCAGTTAACGGAACTTGTAGCCATTTGTCGGTCTTGATTTCTGCCGCCCAACGAGCGGCGATTTGTGAGTTTGCTTCGGCGCGGGAATCGCCCCAATAGAGTCCTTGATACTGACCTGTTTCGGTATCTGCTCGCCACATCGGCTGTAAATCCCAGTGCGTGTTGATGTAGCAAAGGGAGTAGATAACATCGCGGTTCTTTTCGATGAATGCCAGCGTTGGCTCAAACCAAGCTTGCCAAATTTCATCACCATTGATGTTCTTAATGACATCGCCCGCTTTAAAATCGTCACCATTGACCACATGACCTAGCGTTCCCCGCCCTAAGTCATAGCCCATCGGCGCAGTCTCAGCCATCATCAACGGCTTATTCAGTTTTCGCGACAAATCAACAAACGCTTGTGCCACAGGTTCGTTGTCAGCGTTAAACCAAGTGATACCCGTCCAGTCAACAACATCATCGCCGGGATACCACTTACGCCACTCGGCCTGCAACACGTTGGCGGGTTTGTGTTCTTCACTGTAAGCGACCGAATGCCAAACACTAATGAAATTGGGGGCAAGGGGTCGCATTACCTCAACAATGTGCCGATATGCCGCTTTATAACTCTCTGGTTCATAACCATACCAAGGGCCTTCGAATTCATGGCCGATACGCACGAACACCGGCACTTTCATGTCACGAATCACCGCCGCAAATTGCTTCAAGTTGTCATCGAACTTGCCCGTTGCAATATCTGCGACCGCCCCCTTGTATGCTTCACTTTCCATCATTGCGAGGCCGATCATCAATGCCGAATTTGGTGAGCGCTTGTGGGTCGTAACACCGTTCACCGGTCCGGCCCCCCAATCAGCGTCATTTGCTAAACCATGACTGTTGTAGGCATTGGTATAGGTCACCACCCCAGCAGGCTCCACAAACAAACCCGATGCTTTGTAGGCATCGATGGTTGCGACATCTTGACCAATAAATAGTAGTAATGGTTGCCCCTTCAGTTTTGCCAGCAGATCAGGTTTGTTCGTCACCACCGGCGTTGGGGCTGAAGTTTGGTTTTCTTTGACTTGCGGCTGACAGCCACCAAGCAACACTACGAACAGTGGCGCTAAAGCGAGAGCCAAACGGAGCATGGTATTCATAGAGTGACCTTTCGAGGGACTTTGCAACAATGGACTGCCGGCAGTGTAGCAATCAGTATCAGCTGAACCTTGATTACAATCACATTATTATGATAACGGTAACAATTGATGACACTGAAGGTCGATTAGGCAGTTATTAACAGTCACAACATCGCTCGTTATTGGCCAGCCATATCCCAACAAGGACTGCTGCGATGACAAATCTTACGCTGAATCAGCTTTAGCCAAAGCTGCTATTTACTTTGCCAATGGTTTTCATAATATGAAGGTGCATCAGTTGATGGCAAGGGGGCTGCAATGACTCTAGTTCATGGCGAATTTGACGTTTCAGTGGAAGGTAACATCATTCACATTGTCATGGCTGGCTCATTCAACGAATACACCATTGAAGCCATTTCGAAACTGATTGAACAGGCCATTGTCGGTCTAGAAAATCGACCTTTTTACATGCTAATTGATATTCGCCATGTCGATGGCGGTACCCCTGAGGCCTATGAAGCCAGCGCAGAGTTCAACCTATGGCTTGATCAGCAAAACTTGGTTGCCAAAGCTCTGATAACTAAATCGGTTTTATTTCAACAGATTAACGAGTCACGCGTGAGGGAACACTCATCCCAGCGAGTCGCCTATTTTGACAATGTCGACGCTGCGAAACGCTGGTTTGAAAGCTTTGAGTAATCGGCTCAAAAATTGAATTATGGCTTCAAACCGATTAAGCGATATATCCGCCCAGTATCTGCACTAAAAACAATCGTGCCATCGGATAACACCTCAATATCTCGAACGCGTTCCATTAAATCCTCCACAATCCGCTCCTCATTGACGATCTGATTGTTTTCATCGAGCGTCAGGACATTGATATGGGCCAGTTTAAGGGCACCAGCGAGCAATTTACCGGTCAACTCTGGGTAACGCGAATGGCGGTATAGTACCAACGAACTCGGGGCAATCGATGGCGTATACACATAGCGCGGCGACTCAATGCCAGGTAGTTCTTGTGCTTCGCCAGCGTCTACTGGTCCCCAATACTCTTTACCGTGAGAGGTTTTCGGCCAACCATAGTTATGACCTGCTTTGATCAGGTTGATCTCATCGCCACCTCTAGGGCCATGCTCAATGGACCAAAGAACTTGACTCGGTTCATCAAAGAACATGCCCTGAGGGTTGCGGTGACCATAGCTCCAAATCTCATCCAGCACGTCATCATCGGCAACGAATGGATTGTCTTTCGGTACCGAACCATCCGGGTTTAATCGTAAAATAGTACCGGCATGTGTTTGCGTGTTCTGGCCGTTGTCTTTATGCCCTCGATCACCAATCGAAAAATACAAATGCTTGTCATCGAAGGTGATCCGGCTGCCAAAATGAACGCCTTTCTCCGAGCCTGATTTTGTCACCATGATATCGCGCCAGCCGGTCAGCTTCTGCTGCTGCAATGTGGCCACGGCAAGCACCGTTTCAATCCCCGTGCCAACATCCTTGCTGTAGGTAAAATAGTATTCATCGGCCTTAAACGGTGACTTGGCAATGTCCAATGAACCACCTTGACGCACTTGTTCAACGTCCGGGACCTGAAAAATCGGCTGATACTTGCCAGAGCTTAAATCCAACAAGCCGATTTGGCCTTGTCGCTCGCTGACCATGACGGTGTTGGCGTCAACCTGCTCCAAGCCCCAAGGGATTCCTAGGCCCTCCGCAATAATCTCTGCCTGCCACGATTGTGCAGCAACAGCGTTTGCCACCAATGCCATAGCGAATGCGGTTAGTTGGACGATTTTTTTCATGATGTTCACCCTGTCAGATCTTGGCGAGCGATAGCCCTAATTGCCTACTGCAAAAATCACTTTCAAGATCAGTAAACTGCAACAGACACAATCGGTTATGTTAGCGCCTCGGCGCATTCGTGTACCCGAGAGGCAAATACTGCCACATACAATTCTTGATCTAAATCAATTTTCGCCATAAGCTTTCAATAATTTCTGAAAGTTCAAAACATGCAATAAATGAATTTAAGTCCAAAAATTGAAGCCTTTGTCATGCATTTTGGCGAGATGGGTAGCCGCTGGGGATTTAATCGCACCGTTGGCCAAATGTATGCCCTGCTGGTGATTAACGAAAAACCATTGACCGCCAATGATATTGCCACAGCGCTGAGCATCAGCCGAGGCAATGTCAGTATGGGATTAAAGGAGTTGCAGTCATGGCAGTTAGTCCAAGTTCAGCATCAACCCGGTGACCGCAAAGACTACTACACGGCCGCTGGCGACATCTGGACCATGGCAAAGCGCGTATTTGAAGAAAGGCGTAAACGAGAAATTGACCCAACATTGACACTGTTGCGTGATCAATTGCTCGATGCTCCGGCAAACGAAACTGAGGCCTTTGCTCAGCAACGCATGCGCGAGATTCATGACTTGCTTGAAGGCGTTACTCAGTGGTCTACGGAGCTACACAATATGTCACCGGAAACCTTGCACAAGCTGGTAAAACTCGGATCAGGATTCAGCAAAGTGCTTGAGCTAAAAGATAAATTAGTTAACAAGTCCTGATCAGTCAGGCATAGAGGAGAGACCTGTGCTCGATACCTTCATGCTGTCGCGGATCCAGTTTGCCGCGAACATCAGCTTTCACATTCTGTTCCCTACCATCACTATCGCCATGTGTTGGTTTCTTTGCTATTTCAAAGTGCGATTTGACCTCTCCGGCCATCCAATGTGGATGCGAGCATACCGCTTTTGGGTCAAGGTGTTTGCCTTAACCTTTGCACTAGGCGTGGTATCCGGCATTACGATGTCGTTCCAGTTTGGCACCAACTGGCCCGGTTTTATGGAAACCGTTGGTAATATTGCCGGCCCACTGCTGGGCTATGAAGTCCTAACCGCCTTCTTCTTAGAGGCGACCTTCCTCGGTGTCATGCTGTTTGGTATGGGCCGAGTGCCCAACAAGGTCCACACTTTTTCCACCTTTATGGTCGCCATCGGCACGAGTCTGTCAGCATTTTGGATTCTGGCACTCAACAGCTGGATGCAAACCCCAACGGGATTCGAAATGCGCGATGGCGTGGCACATGCCACTGACTGGTGGGCAATCATCTTTAATCCATCATTTCCCTATCGGCTGACTCACATGCTGATCGCATCGGGCTTGACGGCGGCGTTCTTTATCGCAGGCTTGAGTGCTTACCGCTTGCTTAAAGGGGATGAGAAAAAAGCCCCTCGAGTAGCGCTCAAAACAGCGTTGATCGTCGCTGCCATATTGGCGCCCACCCAAGCATTCGTCGGCGATCTCCATGGCTTGAACACGTTGCAACATCAACCTCAAAAAATTGCCGCCATTGAGGGTGTTTGGCATACCGAAAAAGGCGCACCTCTGGTGTTGTTTGGCATCCCAGATGAAGAACAGCAAACCACTCATTACGCCATCGAAATCCCCAAAGTAGCATCACTGATCCTTACCCATGAGTGGGATGGCGAGCTACAAGGATTGAATGAGTTCGAAGGCAACCACCCGCCGGTTGCGCCGTTGTTTTACGGCTTCCGAATCATGGTTGGAGTCGGCATGTTGATGATTGCCGCATCTTGGCTGGGCTGTTGGTTCTGGTGGCGCAAGCGCGAGTTGCCGACTTGGATGTATCGCGGCCTCATTGCAATGACGTTTTCTGGTTGGATCGCCACATTAGCGGGTTGGTACGTAACCGAAATCGGTCGCCAGCCTTGGCTGGTGACTGGCGTGCTAACTACTGCCGATGCCGTGACCACAGTTCCGAACACGTCAGTTGCGACGTCGCTGGCGCTTTACCTGACACTATATACGGTACTGATCATCGCCTATCTGAGAACGCTATTGGTGATGTCAAACCGTGCCATTGAGCTGGAGGAATACCAAAGCCCAACGGCAACAGCCATTCAATCGCCAGTAATGAAAGCGGAGGCAAAAGCATGAGTGAAGCACAATGGTTACCAATCGTTTTTGTTGGCTTGATGGGGCTAGCTGTATTGCTGTACGCCATTTTGGATGGCTACGATTTGGGCGTTGGTATTTTACTGCCCAACGACAATGAGCAGCAACGTGACACCATGATCGCATCTATCGGTCCATTTTGGGATGCCAACGAAACCTGGCTAGTGTTGGCCATTGGTTTGTTACTGATTGCCTTTCCCGAAGCCCATAGCGAGGTCATGCGCGAGCTCTATTTACCAACGGCGATCATGCTAGCGGGCTTAATCCTGCGCGGCGTCGCTTTTGACTTTAGAGCTAAAGTCGCGCTGGAAAATAAGCGAACCTGGGATCATATCTTCCGCATTGGCTCACTGATCACCAGTTTGTCTCAAGGTTACATGCTCGGTATGTACGTCATGGGCTTTGAATACACCGCGCAATCGATTGGCTTCTCAATTCTCAGTGCGCTTGGTGTGACCGCTGCTTATGCCTACATCGGAGCAGCATGGCTGGTGATGAAAACCGAAGGTGAACTTCAAGTACGAGCAGCAACATGGGGGCGACGCTGCGGTTGGACCTGCTTAGCTGGGATTATCGCAGTGTGTGCGGTCAATCCACTGGTCAATCCGGCAGTATTCGAAAAGTGGTTTACCTTCCCATTTGTCGTCGCCATGGGAATGATCCCAATCACCTGCTTTGCCATGTTCGCCATCGTCGATCGGGTGTTGAAAAAAGTACCATTGCCGGATGACTTTGGTTGCTGGCTGCCGTTTGTGTGTGCGGTGATTATTTTCGTGCTGTGTTTCCAAGGCCTAGCGTTCAGCTTCTATCCATATATCGTACCCGGCAAAATCGATATCTGGCAGGCCGCTAGCGCGCCAGAATCGCTGATGTTTATTCTCTATGGCGCAGTCATCGTGGTGCCGGTTATCCTCGCCTATACAGTGTTCTCTTATCGCGTATTTTGGGGTAAAGCGACGGAACTAAAGTACTATTAGCGCTGTTACCCCACCAGCAAACCCAGCAACAAAAAAGGCCTGCCACTTAGGCAGGCCTTTTAGCATAGAAACTTCTGTCAGGCGTTTTGAGTCTTACGCTTCGTTGCCGAATAAGGAACTGACATCCGCCATTTCCCTTGCGGTTTACTGCGACTGGCCATGTAGGGTCGCTGATCAGGGATCAGCATTTCGTAACTTTTGCAATCACCACTGATGCGGACGCATGCCATGCGTGGTGAATAAACATTTATTTGCCAACTTGAATGCATGTGTGATCTTCCAGAGTTCGATTATAAATTTTGTGGGTCACTCATTAGATATACTTAGTTTTAATTGGTTCAGAGCCGTATTAAATCTAAATTTGATCTATATCAATTTGGCCTGTCATCTCAGTTAGACTAAACCAAATGATGTCGTGAACTATTTAATCCCAGCCAACTTGAACGGCTGCTGAACAAAAAGCGTTGCTAGATCATCACAGCAATCAGTGTTAATTTAAGGCGCTTTCTGAAACAGCCGGAAAGTGAATCAAACCATGGCCGACCGCGGTTCTCTCATTATAATCTCAGCGCCAAGTGGCGCCGGAAAATCTAGCCTTATTGCAGCCATGATCGAAGCTCGCGGCCGCGACAAGGTTCAGGTTTCGATTTCCCATACCACTCGAGCACCGCGTCCTGGCGAAGTGAATGGCGAACACTATCACTTCGTCTCACAAAAAGATTTCATGCAATTGATTGATGATCATGCGTTTTTTGAGTGGGCCGGGGTGTTTGGCAACTTCTATGGCACCAGTCGCCATGCGGTCGAAGCGCAGCAAGCTAAAGGCGTTGATGTCATGTTTGATATTGACTGGCAAGGTGCTCAGCAGATCCGCAAGCACGAACCAGACGCCATCAGCGTGTTCATCTTGCCGCCCAGCCGCGCCGAGCTCGAGCAACGCTTGCGCAAACGCGGCACCGATTCAGAGGATGTCATTGCGGGTCGGATGGCAAAAGCAGTGGCAGAAATGTCCCACGTTCATGAGTATGACTATGTCATCGTTAACGATGATTTTGACCAAGCACTGGAAGAACTAACCGCAATTGTGGTGTCCAGCAGACTGCGTCGCGCTGGACAATCTTTGCGCCACAAAGCTATGCTCAACGAACTACTGGCGGAAGGCGCCTGATTTGGGTAGAATTTCGTCCCTTTTTTGAACAACAGGAGGCCGTCATGGCTCGCGTTACAGTAGAAGATGCCGTTGATAAGATCGGCAACCGTTTTGATTTGGTGTTGGTAGCGGCCCGCCGTGCCCGTCAATTGGCCGTTCAAGGCAAAGATCCTTTGGTCGACGAAAACAACGACAAGCCAACTGTTTTGGCATTGCGTGAAATTGAAGAAGGCTATGTGACTGCTGAGTCACTAGACGCCGAAGAAGCCCGTGAGCAACAAGAGCAAGAAGCTGCTGAAATGGCATCTGTTGCTTCCATCACTCAACCAGGTTTCTAAACCAAATTATCGCGGGGTTTGCGCTTGAAATTGTTTGAAGGTCTGAAACAACAGATAGCAGAGTATCTAGATCCCGCCCAGGTCGAGCTGGTACAACAGGCCTATATTGCCAGCCGCGATGCCCACGAAGGGCAGACTCGGTCCAGCGGTGAGCCCTATGTGACTCACCCTGTGGCCGTCACTCGCATTCTCGCTGACATGCGCCTCGATCATGAAGCGCTGATGGCAGCCCTACTTCATGATGTCATCGAAGACACCCACCTAACCAAAGAAGATTTAGCCGAACAGTTTAACGAGACTGTCGCTGAGTTGGTCGAAGGTGTGTCAAAACTGGATAAAATCCAGTTTGATTCGAAAGAAGAAGCACAAGCCGAAAACTTCCAGAAAATGGTCATGGCCATGGTAGTCGATATTCGAGTGATATTGATCAAGCTTGCCGACCGCACTCACAACATGCGCACCATTTTCGCTTTACGGCCTGATAAACGTCGCCGCATTGCCCGCGAAACGCTGGAAATCTACGCGCCGATTGCCAATCGCCTTGGTATTCATGACATTCGCAACGAACTGGAAGACCTCGGTTTCGAAGCCATGTACCCCATGCGTCATCGGGTACTGGGCAACGTGGTAAAACGTGAGCGCGGCAATCGCAAGCAAATTACCGAGGCTATCGCCCAGGATATTGCTGGCCGCATTAGCGAGGCGGGGATCCCTGCAAAAGTTAAAGGCCGCGAAAAGCACTTATTCAGTATCTATCAGAAAATGCGCAATAAAGAATTGCCGTTTACTGAAGTCATGGACATCTACGCCTTTCGGGTGATTGTTGATGATGTTGATACCTGCTACCGCGTGTTGGGCTTGGTGCACAGTTTGTTTAAGCCCAAACTCGGCCGCTTCAAAGATTACATTGCGATCCCCAAAGCCAATGGCTATCAGAGTCTTCACACCTCGCTGATGGGCCCTCATGGTGTGCCAGTTGAAGTTCAAATTCGTACTGAGCACATGGATCAAATGGCCGACCGAGGTGTTGCTGCTCACTGGCTGTATAAAGATGAAAGCGAGACCGCCGGCACAACGGCGCAAGTTCGGGCCCGCCGATGGATGCAAAGCCTGCTAGAGCTGCAACAAAGCGCCGGCTCATCATTCGAATTTATTGAAAGCGTTAAATCCGATCTGTTCCCCGACGAGATTTACTGCTTTACCCCGGATGGTCGCATTCTCGAATTACCAGAAGGCGCAACCGCGGTTGATTTTGCCTACGCGGTTCACACCGACGTCGGCAACGCTTGCGTTGGTGCCCGGGTCGACCGTCAGCCTCACCCAATTAGTCAGCCTCTGGCCACCGGTCAAACAGTCGAGATCATTACCGCTAAAGGCGCGCGACCCAATGCCGCTTGGCTTAACTTTGTCGTTACCAGTCGCGCCCGCATTAAAATTCGTCAGTACCTGAAGAACCTCAAGTCTGAAGAAGCACTCAAGCTTGGTAAGCGATTACTTACCCATGCGCTAGGTGGTCAAAAGTCGCTACAAGACTTTGAACCAGAAATCGTGCAACAGTTACTGCAAGAATATAAGTTCGAGCATGGTGATGAGCTGTTGATCGACATTGGCCTGGGTAAAATCATGAGCCCAGTGATCGCTAAGCGTCTCGCTGGCGACCTCAAACTCAGCACCAAAAAGCGCAAACGGCTACCAATTATTGGGGCCGAAGGTGTGCTGACCACGTTTGGTAAATGTTGCCGACCAATCCCTGGCGATCCGATTATCGCTTATATGAGTAAAGATCGAGGTCTGGTTATTCACCACGACCAATGTGCCAATGTTCGTGGCTATCAGAATGAGCCGGACAAATACATTGCCGTCCGTTGGGACGATGCGCACGATCAGGGTGACGAGTATCTTACCGAGCTGCGTGTTGAAATGATGAATCACCAAGGCGCACTGGCGACATTGACCTCGATTGTTGCCAACTGTGGCTCCAACATTCAAGGCATCAGCAGCGACGAAAAAGATGGTCGGCTCTACAGTGTTAATTTAGTACTCACCACCACCAGCAGGATCCAACTGGCCAATGTCATGCGCCGAATTCGCGTTATGCCAGAGGTGGTTAAAGTCGTTCGCAATCGCAACTAACCCTCAGATCAGGAAGCATCATGAGCAAAACTGTTATTTCTACCGACGCTGCACCAGCAGCTATCGGCACCTACTCACAAGCAATCAATCACAATGGTACCGTTTATCTGTCTGGCCAAATTCCGTTGGTTCCAGCAACCATGGAATTAGTGAGTGATGATTTTGAAGAGCAAACAGTTCAGGTGTTCGAAAACCTGAAAGCAGTTCTGGCAGCAGCCGGTGGTACCCTCAACGACATGGTCAAAGTACAAATTTACCTGACTGATTTGAGCAATTTTGCCAAAGTAAACGAAGTGATGGCGCGCTACTTTGACCAACCATACCCTGCCCGTGCTGCGATTGGTATCAATCAATTGCCACGCGGCGCGCAAGTTGAAATTGACGGTGTTGCCGTCGTTTAACCGTGCTTGACAGCCACCTTGAAACACGCAGCTCAGGCTGCGTGTTTTTGTTTGCGAATAGATAGAGAAACACCATGGCCACTGATGCCCGTTTTGAACGCATTAATTCTGTTTTAGATTGTCGTCAGATGGACCTGACTGTGCTGATGGAGCACGTCAACAAACCGCATAACCTATCGGCCATAGTTCGCACAGCCGATGCCGTCGGTGTTCATGATCTCCACGCCATTTGGGAAGACTCTGAGTTGGAGCGTTCTAACTTTTACAGCTCCGGTAGCAACAACTGGACTCGCGTCCATCGCCAACCCGATGTCGATACTGCGGTCAACCAACTTAAACAGAGCGGCATGCAAATCCTCGCCACTCATTTAAGCGATACAGCGATTGATTTTCGTGACGTCGATTACACCAAACCGACGGCGATTGTTTTGGGCACTGAGCGATTCGGCATCTCCGAGCGAGCACTCGAACTGGCCGACCAACACATCGTGGTGCCGATGATGGGCATGGTGCAGTCATTGAATGTATCAGTAGCCAGCGCCATCATTTTGTATGAAGCACAGCGCCAACGCGCCTTGGCTGGCATGTACGAAGCGTCTCAAGGCGTTGAGCCGGAAGAAAAGCAACGCCTATTGTTTGAAGGCTGCCACGAGATCTTGGCTAAACGCTGTCGCCAGAAAGGGCTGCCCTACCCTCGAGTGGATGACAAAGGTGATGTGCAAGCCAGTGACGAGTGGTGGCGAGTTATGCGCTCACCGAGTAAGTAGCTACTCGGTCAGCCGAATCGATAATCAACTATTGATGGTTGTCCCTTGATGTACTGGTTGTATATCCAGTACACTGAGCGTTATCCATTGTCATAGTGAGATAAAGGCTTGTCTGCTCATACACTTGCCAAGCTACCACTGACCGACTTAAAGGGCGTCGGCAAAAGCCTTGCGGCGAAACTTGCCAAAATTAGCTTGGTATCGGTTCAGGATCTGCTCTATCACCTGCCTTTGCGATACGAGGACCGTACCCGCGTTTTTGCTATTGACGATCTATTACCCAATCAAACCGGCACCGTCATCGGTGAAATTCTCTCATGTGACATAAAATTCGGCCGACGCCGCATGCTAGTGGTTCGCGTAAGTGATGGCACCGGTAGCTTAACCCTGCGCTTTTTTAGCTTTAGCGCCAGTCAGAAAAACGGCTTTATCATCGGCAAGCAAATCCGTTGTTTTGGTGAGGTCAAACGCGGTCCGAACGGACCTGAAATCGTTCATCCCGAATATAAAATTAGCGATAACCTTGACGAACCGCCGCAGGTGGAAGAAACCCTCACACCGGTCTATCCCACCACGGAAGGCGTGCGCCAAGCCAGTTTGCGCGGTTTGACCGAGCAAGCTCTGCAAATGCTCAGACGCCACCCATTGCCGGAGTTAATGCCTGATGGCCTGTATCAAAGCCAGATCGCATTAAACGATGCCATTGCCCTGCTGCACCGACCCGGAGCTGACGTCTCTGCTTCAATGCTAGCTGAGGGCGAGCATCCTGCTCAGCAGCGCCTGATCATCGAAGAATTGTTGGCCCACAACCTCAGCATGCAGCAACTCAGGCTGCAACAACAGCAAATCGCGGCGCCAGCACTAACGGCGCAGCCCCAGCTGCAACAACAATTACTGAGCACCTTGCCGTTTGCGCCAACCAAAGCCCAGCAACGTGTGGTGCAGGAGATCCAAGCTGATTTAGCCAAACCGCAGGCCATGATGCGGCTAGTACAGGGCGATGTTGGCTCGGGTAAAACGTTGGTTGCGGTACTCGCAGCGCTATCAGTGATCGGGCACGGCTATCAAGTGGCATTAATGGCACCCACTGAGTTATTAGCCGAACAGCATGCAGCCAATTTTAGTAATTGGCTCGAACCCCTCGGTATCTCGGTGGTGTGGTTGGCGGGCAAGACCAAAGGTAAACAACGGCAACAAGCACTAGATGACATAGCCAATGGCAATGGCCAAATGATTGTTGGCACTCATGCGCTCTTTCAGGATCAAGTCAGCTTTGCCAAATTGGCCTTGGTGATCATCGACGAGCAGCATCGTTTTGGCGTTCATCAGCGATTAACACTGCGTGAGAAAGGCGCGACCGAAGGATTCACCCCACATCAGCTGATCATGACAGCCACTCCGATCCCAAGGACGCTGGCGATGACCGCCTATGCCGACTTAGACACGTCAGTGATTGATGAGCTGCCACCAGGCCGAACGCCGGTAACAACGGTTGCGCTACCTGATACTCGCCGAGAGCAAGTGTTAGAACGAGTTCGCTCCGCTTGTATTAACGACAAGCGCCAGGTTTATTGGGTTTGCACCCTGATTGAAGAGTCGGAAGTACTTGAAGCGCAGGCCGCCGAAGATACCCAAGCAGTGCTCACAGAGCATTTACCTGAATTACGCATTGGTTTGGTCCATGGCCGGATGAAGGCTGCGGAAAAGCAGCAAGTAATGGCTAGTTTTAAAGCTGGCGAACTGGATCTGTTAGTGGCAACAACTGTCATTGAAGTGGGTGTCGATGTGCCCAATGCCAGTTTAATGGTGATTGAGAATCCTGAGCGCTTGGGTTTAGCACAGCTGCATCAGTTACGCGGCCGCGTGGGACGGGGCTCAGTCGCTAGTCACTGCGTGCTGCTTTACAAAGCGCCACTATCCAAAACAGCAACCAAACGCCTTGGAGTACTTCGCGATTCCAATGATGGCTTTGTAATTGCGCAGCGCGATCTTGAAATCCGTGGCCCCGGTGAAATCTTAGGTACCAAGCAAACCGGCTTGGCCGATCTAAAAATTGCCGACCTAATTCGTGATCAACATTTGCTACCACTGATTCATGAGCTTGCTAATCAGCTCCATCAACAACATCCGCAGCGGATCCAACCGCTGATCGATCGTTGGATGGCTGGCCGCAGCCAATTTGGATCAGCTTAAAGCAAACAGGCAATCACTTAGCGAGAGCCAAACTGAGCTTGGCAGTTCCAAAGGGGGTCGGTTTTCTTTATGCATAAAAAAAGCCTCGATTTTATCGAGGCTTTTACTTTGGTGAGGTCTTGCAATGATGATAATTAGGCATCGTTGCGAAGAGCTTGACTGCGACGACGGCTACGGCCAGTGCGACCTACGCTGTAGCTACCTTTTACGCCGAAGATATTCATATTGTCTCTCCTGTGGTTTGTTTTAAGTGACAACTTAAATATACACCAATTTCTAAAAATGAACAGATTTTTTTGAACTAAATCACACTTTTTTTATTTTAATTAAAAATTAATAAAAACGAGAGATAGATCACCTAACAAAAACACTGAGAAAAATTTAAATAATCCAATTAAAACAATACTTTAATTAAAAACGTTAAACTAGATTAGCTTCAGCCTAGTTTTTAGAGGTCGCTACGGAAGGTCAAAATTGAGGCAATAAAAAGCCCCGATTAAATCGAGGCTATTAAGTTGGATTCTGGGCTTTCTTTTGTAACTTATGCATCGTTGCGAAGAGCTTGGCTACGACGACGGCTACGACCAGAACGACCAACACTGTAGCTACCTTTAACACCAAATATATTCATCTCTTTTCTCTCCTGTTTTTTAACTTACGGGTGTAAGTATATTACACAAAACCAATAGATCAAGAATTTATTTGAGGTTGATCACATTTATTTCAACTTAAAAGTGTAATTAAATTACATTAATAGGCTATTTTGCGTTCTCTTGTCGCTCAGCATAGGAAGGCGGAGGGAACACTAAGTGATAGTTTTTATAGTGTTGAACTGTGTTTTGAGCAAAAACATTAAGGCCATTGACTTGACCACCAAAGCGCATTTTGACGAGCTCCGGCAAAACAAAACCCTTCTCTCTGACAAATGATAACTCCAAATTGAAGTAGGGAAAGGTCACACCTGCTTTGCTTTCAAGTGGAGCGGCGGACTTGATCATCACCCGGTAAATGTGCTGATGCTTCACATCAAACCACAACTCACCTTCCAAATGGCGCTGAGATTCTGCCAAAAAACTCTGTAAAGTTGGTTTGAAACGATAGTGCGCAGCACTCTCAGTTTGTGCCACCAACACAAGCGTTGCTGGCTGTATCAGGCGAGTAAGTCGGTTCTCGACAAGATTACGCTGCTCAGTTTGCTGCTGAGCTGACTCAAAGTTCTGTAAAAAAGCCCACTGCTCATCAATAGTCGGTGTCACGCCGTCAACAGCAATGAGACTCCAACCATTGTAATGATGCTGCCTTGGTTCGTGGTGAATAACACGGGTTTGATCGTCTGAGATAAGTTCTCGGTCGAATGACCAACGGTGTAACTCCACCTCATCAATCATCAGCATGCTATGTTCAATTGCAGCCTGATTGCCCCATGCACTCACTACATTCAAACAAAAAGCTAGAATCAGTCCTTTAGCAGCCCAATAAGTCCTTGTCCACACAGGCTTTACTCACTCAAGTCGTCATAGCAATTGAGTGTAGTTGGCCTTTAGCACTAATCAAATGGCAGCGACCCCTGCGGTGTAGAGAGTGAATCAGCATGTGGATTATCTTGTTCGGGATACAAGATAAATTTGCCAGTGAACTCAGCCGCTAACTGACTGCCAGAGTACAAGGAAACAGGGACGGTCAGGACCACTTTTTTATCGCGAATCAAAGGCCAAATGCTGCCGCCAATCTGCTTCCTATTTGATTCTGCAGCTGCGTCACCTTCAACTGAGTTGAGGTAGCGAATATCACCGTGGACCAGCATAATACGTGCAGCGATATTTCGCTCTTTCAGCATCAAATACAGTAAGCCCCAGCCCGTGAGGCTACCCAAGGCGTACATACTCCCCGCAAACATGCCGCCATGAAGATTAGCATTAGGGGACGATGGCGCCGTCACGCGAAGGTTGTCCCCAGTGTAGTCTTCCACTGAGATGCCCATTTGAGCTGTCAGCGGAATTTGTTCACGCCAAATGGTAGCCAACTCGTCGCACCATTCTCCATACTTGGAATTGGTTGATTTCGGGGTGACATCTTTTTGCATCTGCTGATGTTTGATTTTGCCAAAGTGGGTAGGGCCCTCGCCCACGGCGTGATAACCGTTCTTCTGGTAAAACGGCACCGCCCCCAAGCGCGCGTTCATCATTACACGCTTGATTGAACATGCTCTTGCCAGCTCTTCAAGAGTAGCAATCATGCTCGACCCAATGCCTTTACCGCGATGTTTTTCACACACCGCCATATAGCGAATTTGGCCCTCATCGGCACTGATTTGGTACAGTCGGCCAACGGCTACCGGATTACCTTTGCGATCCAGTATCATGCGGTGTTGGCTGTACTGGTCATACTCGTCTTTTTCCGAGCCCTTAGGTAGATTAAATGGCGCCCGAAGCTGCTCCCAACGGAACTGATAGTATTTTTCGAAATCTGTTTCTGAGACCGGCTCGATGACCTTGTACATGCAACAAATACTCCGGTTCACTCAACCGTTTAACGTTAGGAAAATCCAATGCCTTCAATCAATTGGCAAGAAGTTACCCGCCACGGCAGCATTGTCCGCTTAGTTCGGCAGGGTGACCACTGTATTAAGGTTAAGGAAAACGATCAATATCGTTGGTTGGAAATTAACGGGATCATGCAAAGTTTGATGAAGTTAAATGAACCTGCTTCTCCGCCCCTGCCCCCGCATCAAGCCATTAGTCAAATATTTCCGCCAACACAAGGCTCGGGCGTGGCACTGGAGTTGGGTCTGGGAGGCGGCACTATGCAACGCTACTTTGCCCGCCACCGCCCCAACTGGCAACTTACTTCAGTTGAAATCGATCCACTGATCTTGGAGCTGTTCCGCGAACACTTTGCCCCGCAGCAATCCAATAACAAGTCAATTTTGGAGCGCGCTGAGCGCATTATTACGCGCTTTGATGACAACTCAGTGAATGGCCTAATTATTGATATTTGTACCGACGAAGGGCTGCCAGAGTTTCTATCAGATCGCTACTTCTGGTTAGAGGTGGAGCGCGTGTTGGCGCCCAACCCAACCGTTGCAGTCAACCTGATCCCCAAAGACGAACAAGAATGGCTGCGGGTTACCGACCTGATGCGAGCAATTCTAAGTGTGCCACTGGGCTGGATCCAAATTCCCAACCACCTCAACATGCTGGTTGTTTCCGAGCCAGAAACGAATTAAATCTGTAACCAGAATGTGACTGGGCCATCGTTAAGCAAGGAGACTTTCATGTCTGCAGCGAACTGGCCGGTTTCTGTGGGGACTCGCTCGCCGCAAGCGTTAGCAAACTTCTGGTACAAATCATTGGCAAATTCGCCTGATGCGGCTGATGAGAAGCTCGGCCGGTTACCCTTTCGAGTATCTGCGGGCAAGGTAAATTGCGACACCACCAGTGCCGAGCCGCCAGCTTGCTGGAGGTTCAAATTCATCTTGCCTTGCTCATCTTCGAATACGCGGTAGTTGCAAACTCGCTCAGCCAAACGCTTTGCTTTGGCTTCATCGTCAGTCTTTTCAACGCCAAGGAAAATCAGTAGGCCCGCATCAATTTGTCCAACCACCTGCCCCTCAACGACCACTTGTGCATGTTGCACTCGCTGAATTAATGCAATCACTCTGTGACTTCCTCTTGTTCTGCCCGTTCGCCCAATGTGGCAGTAAATTCTGCGCCCAGAAGGACGATGTACCAAGACACATAAACCCAAACAAAGATAATGGGAACGGCGGCTAAAGCGCCATAGATAGCCTGATAAGATGCAAAGTGAGCGATATACAAAGCAAAGCCACGCTTACCAACTTCAAACAGAAAAGCAGTCAACAACGCCCCGTAAAGGCCATGCTTCCACTTCACATCCTTGTTCGGCACTAACAAATACAACAACATAAAAATAAGCGTTGATAGCACGAACGGCAGTACTTTGAGCATCTGTGTTTTCAACCAGCTAACATCTTCCATGACGTTTAAGCTGACCAGGTATGACGTCGCTGCCAAGCTAACACTGGCGAGGATTGGCCCTAGAGTCAGTACCATCCAGTAAATCGATAGCGACATCACCAAACGTCGCTTTTGTTTGACCCGCCAAATCCGATTAAGCGCGGTATCGATTGCTGACATCAACATAAATGCCACGAATACCAAGGCCAGAATACCAATGGAGGTTGCTTTCGAGGCATTGTTAACGAAGTCATTCATGTACTGCGACACCACCTCACTCGCCGTCGGCACAAAGTTCTCGTAAACAAACGCTTCGATTTCCCCGCGTAGCTCCTCAAACACAGGGAAGGCTGAGAACATGGCAAATGACACTGCAATCATAGGCACTAGTGATAACAAAGTGACATAAGCTAAATGGCCGGCAGTGATTGACACCTGATCGGCACTACAGCGCTGGAAAAAGTGCTTCAGTACATCCAACGTCCGCTGACCAACGTGGACAAAATGCTGGAATATTTTTCGCTGATCTATCTGCTTAAACGCGCTCATCGTGGGTCTCAACTCGGTATGTCTGAAACATCTGCAAAAATAGTAACAATTCAGTTGCTTTTGCGTCACTGCCAATTCAGGTTAAGCTAACCAAAGTCATTTAAAGAAGGAAGGAAAAACAACATGGCAGGTCAAGGCTCAGGTGGTAATGTCGTTGCGGCATTGTGCAGTTTCTTTATTCCCGGTTTAGGGCAATTGGTGCAAGGCCGGATACTTCCAGCCATTCTATTTTTTGTCGGTATGGCCATTTCTTGGGGGTTAGTGATCATTGCGGTCGGTTGGCTATTAGTCCCTATTGTCTATATTTGGTGTATCGTCGATGCAGCAAAATACAAAGGCCCGGCCGGAGGATAATTCATGTACAAGGCCCTGTTGGTAGCCAGCGCGCTTTTACTCGTCGGGTGCGAAAGCACCTACTACTCGGCCATGGAATCGGTTGGTGTTCACAAACGTGACATCATGGTCGATCGCGTGGAAGAGGCGCGTGACGCTCAGTCAGATGCACAGCAAGAATTCCAGTCAGCGTTGGAACAGTTTCAAGCACTGACCAATTTTGACGGTGGCGATTTGCAACGCATGTATGAGTCGGTCAGCGATGCCTATGACGATAGCGCGGCATCGGCAGAGCAAGTCAGCAAGCGCATAGATGACGTTGAGAGTGTCGCTGATGCGCTGTTTGACGAGTGGCAAGAAGAATTGGATCAAATTAGCAATGATCGCTTACGCCGAGATAGCGCAAGCAAACTCAAAGCTACCGAGCGCAACTACAAGAGCTTGATTCGCTCCATGCGTCGCGCCGAGGCGAAGATGGATCCGGTGCTCACTGCGTTGAAAGACAATATGCTGTATCTCAAACATAACTTGAACGCCGCGGCCATCGGTTCGCTCGATCAGGAATATAAGTCGATCAAAAGTGACATTGATGCGCTGATAGCGGAAATGAACGCATCAATAAATAGCTCCAACGAGTTCATCGAGAACTTGCGCGGGAATTAACCGAGTTATCGACGACTATTACCCCACCGATGAAGGGAGCTCTATGCTCCCTTTTTAATACTCCATATCCAGTGATACTCATTAGACACGTTAATTTACTCTCTGAAGATTCAAAGAATATTAGTAAAACAACAATTAATTATCGTTTAACGATAATTAATTGTTGCAATACATTTCTCCAGCGCTATATTGAAATCATAAAGGATCGACTTGGAGTAAGTCATGACGACACTTTCAGACAGACAACGCTTGAAAATCCAGCGCGTAAGTCGCTTGGTATCGCTGCTTGCTATTTGGGGCACAGGGCTCACCGGTGTACTTGCTGCTCTTTGCGCAACGATCACAGTCATCCACATATCGTCATCAACTGCGGATCTGCAAAGCTACTTCGACCACGTTTCTGTTGACTTCAACGGCCTATCTCAGATGCAACAAGTCAGTCTACTGATTTCAATCAGCTTGCTGCTGACATTAGTGACCGCTTGTTTTTACCGGCTCTATTGTTTGTTCCGGTGTTTTTATCAAACTGGCGTTTTTAGCAGCCAAGCAATTCGCTCAGCCAAGTACTTAGCATGGACCTTCAGTTCAACGTTCCTGTTGGTCGTTGTTAGCGATCTAGTTATCGCGCTACCCACCCAATCTGAAGCACTGAAAGCGTATGCCAGTAACACGTATTTTCAGGATGCAATCCTGCTCGGTGTGGTGTGGGTCGGTGTATGGATCCTTGAATACGGCCACGCGTTGCTGATTGAAAACGAAATGACGATTTAGGACCTGCTAATGCCCATTGTTGTAAATCTCGATGTAATGCTGGCAAAGAGAAAAATGCGTTCGAATCAGTTGGCAGAGATTATCGGTATCACACCGCAAAATTTATCAGTATTGAAGTCAGGAAAAGCAAAAGCAATACGGTTTGAAACCCTTGAAAAGATCTGTGCGGCGCTCGACTGTACGCCAGGAGATCTGCTCGAATTTCAAGCTGAAGATGAATGAATCAAACCTGCAGGCTTGGAGATTAACTCTATGTTCAGATTAGCGATATCTTTAGTTTTAGGCGGTTTAGTAACCTTTGGATTGTTTGTCTTCATGTCTTATTTGGTTGACAACAACGAAAGGCCCGAATACACACCACAACCAACACCAGTTATCGATCCAGTTTCAAAGCCCAAAGTAACCAAGCCAAACGAAAAACAAATGCCTCCAGAGGTGAAGCCAGTTACTCCTCCACCAGAATTCGCTCACCCAATCGATCCCACCGATTCAACGCCCACCTTGGCGATAAATGCTCCTCAACTACCACAAGTGTCAATCAACAATGGTGGCATACCGGCGCCATCTGCTCCGAGTGACGGTGATGCGAGACCCATCGTAAGAGTAGAGCCGAAATATCCAATAAAACAAGCGACAGCCGGAATCACCGGCTATGTGATCATGCAATTTAGTATTTTGGCCGATGGCAGCACAGGCGATATTGAAGTTATTGAATCTCAGCCAAAGCGAGCTTTTGAGCGAGCCGCGATGCGAGCACTAAAAAAATGGAAGTATCGGCCCAAGCTTGTTGATGGTAAAAGCGTTATCCAACAAGGTTTGAAAGTTCGTCTCGATTTCGATTTGAACCAGTGAATAAAAAAAGGGGCTCAGAGGCCCCTTTTTTGATTCTTTGGCTAAGACTTACACTCGGCCTGCGCGCTTACGATCGCTTTCAGTGAGTAGTTTCTTACGAATGCGAATACTCTCTGGCGTCACTTCCACGAGCTCGTCATCATTGATGAACTCTAGCGCTTGTTCCAACGTGTATACCACTGGCGGCGTCAACACTTGGGCGTCATCCGTACCTGACGCACGAACGTTGGTCAATTGTTTACCTTTCAAACAGTTAACCGTTAAATCGTTGTCACGGCTGTGAATACCGATAATCTGACCTTCGTATACTTCATCGGCGTGCTTGGCGAACAACTTGCCACGCTCTTGCAAGTTGAACAAAGCGTAAGTCAAGGCTTTACCGGTTGCGTTGGAGATCAACACACCATTGTTGCGCTGACCAATGATGCCACCTTTATACGGACCGTAGTGATCAAAGGTGTGGTACAGCAAACCAGAACCAGAAGTCATGGTCATGAAGTCTGTTTGGAAGCCAATCAAACCCCGGCTAGGGATCATAAAGTCAAGGCGGACACGACCTTTGCCATCTGGCGTCATGTTGCTCATCTCGGCTTTACGCAAGCCAAGCTGCTCCATCACTGAGCCTTGGTGCTCGTCTTCAATATCAACAGTCAGCGTTTCATAAGGCTCAAGTTTCTCACCATTTTCTTCTTTGATGATCACTTCTGGGCGCGATACCGCCAGCTCAAAGCCTTCGCGACGCATGTTTTCGATCAGAATACCCAAGTGCAGTTCACCACGACCAGAAACGCGGAATTTATCCGGATCATCGGTCTCTTCTACGCGCAACGCGACGTTGTGAACCAACTCTTGTTCCAAACGCTCTAGGATATTGCGCGAGGTAACGTACTTACCTTCTTTACCGGCAAACGGCGAGGTGTTGACCTGGAAGGTCATGGTTACGGTTGGCTCATCAACGCTAAGCGCCGGTAATGCTTCAACGGCATTTTGATCGCAAATGGTGTCGGAGATCTTAAGCTCACCGAGGCCAGTAATAGCGATAATGTCGCCAGCATGGGCTTCATTCACTTGGTGACGCTCCAAGCCTAGGTAGCCCAATACTTGGCCTACTTTGCCGTTGCGAGTTTTACCGTTGGCACCGACGATAGTGACTTGCTGGTTAACTTTGGCAGTACCACGCTTGATACGACCGATACCGATGACGCCAACATAAGAGCTGTAATCCAACTGAGAGATTTGCATTTGCAGTGGACCGGCAGCATCGGCCTCTGGCGGCTCAACATTGTCGATAATCGCTTGGAACAGTGGCTCCATTGAATCCGACTCTTGATCCATATCCAACGTCGCCCAACCATTGATGGCAGAAGCATAAACAGTGATGAAATCCAGTTGTTCATCAGTCGCATCGAGGTTGTCGAACAAATCAAATACTTGGTCCATCACCCAGTCAGGGCGCGCACCAGGCTTATCAACCTTATTAATAACAACAATCGGCTTGAGACCCCGAGCGAACGCTTTTTGGGTCACGAAGCGAGTTTGCGGCATTGGGCCATCAACGGCATCAACCAACAGCAGCACGCAATCAACCATCGACATCACTCGCTCAACCTCACCACCGAAATCGGCGTGGCCCGGAGTATCGACGATGTTGACGTGATAACCATTCCATTCAATGGCGGTGTTCTTCGCCAAAATGGTGATACCGCGTTCTTTTTCCAGATCGTTGGAATCCATGACGCGCTCGCCTGCATCGGCGCGCACATCCAACGTGCCTGATTGTTGGAGCAACTTGTCAACTAAGGTGGTCTTACCATGGTCAACGTGGGCAATGATCGCGATATTGCGAATTTGTTTGGTTTGCATGTGCTTTTTACTCTGTCATCTCAGCAAGTGCTGGCGAGGCGAACGATTACGCGGCTCTTGCCAGTAGCGATTAACGACATAATCATAGTTATGCCTCGTCTTTGGGTGCGTATTATGCACAAAAAAGAGCCGATTGCTCGGTCTTTGTGATCTTGATCGATCGGAAGTGTTTTTGGCGTAGTGACGATAGTGCGATCTAGATCACTCCGAAAAACTGAGATTGCTGTAAAAGTAAGGGCGCTTTGCACTCATATGGACAGCCGCTAGCTCAGGCACCATCTTTGTGCATTACGCACCATTTTAGTTCTTTTTGTCCACTCTCAAAGCATGGTTTTGTTGCATTAATTTTGACAACTAATTGTTATAAAACAAAATGTCCATTTTGGCACATAATTCGCTTCGGAGTCGGACCAAGTTTCAAAACAACAACGTGGATTGACCAGAATTTCCTAGTAAGGAAATCGGAGGTATTTAAAGGATGTCCGTAGAAAACGTACTAAATCAGCTAAAAACTGAAGAAATTAAATTTGTTGACCTGCGCTTCACCGACACAAAAGGTAAAGAGCAGCACGTAACAATTCCATCTCACCAGGTTGACGAAGACTTCTTCGAAGACGGCAAAATGTTCGATGGTTCTTCCATCGCTGGCTGGAAAGGCATTAACGAATCAGACATGATTTTGATGCCAGACCCAAGCACTGCGCTGCTTGACCCGTTCTCAGACGAAGCAACTTTGATTGTTCGCTGTGACATCCTTGAGCCTTCAACTATGCAAGGCTACGACCGCGATCCACGTTCTGTTGCCAAGCGCGCAGAAGAGTACCTGAAGTCTACCGGTATCGGTGATGCATCTTACTTCGGTCCAGAGCCAGAATTCTTCATGTTTGACGACGTACGCTTCAGCTCTGACATGTCAGGCGCAAGCTACAAAGTAGATTCAGAAGAAGCTGGTTGGAACAGCGATAAAGAATACCCAGAAGGTAACTTGGGTCACCGTCCAGGTGTTAAAGGCGGTTACTTCCCAGTACCACCTGTCGATTCTGGCTACAACATCCGTCACGCCATGTGCATGATCATGGAAGAGATGGGCTTGACTGTTGAAGCGCACCACCACGAAGTTGCGACTTCTGGTCAGAACGAAATCGCCACTCTTTTCAACAGCTTGGTTAAGAAAGCTGATGAAATCCAAGTGTACAAGTATGTTGTCCACAACGTAGCTCACGCCTATGGCAAATCAGCAACCTTCATGCCTAAGCCTCTGGTTGGCGACAACGGTTCTGGTATGCACTGTCACCAGTCTATCTATAAAGAAGGCGAAAACACCTTCTCTGGCGACAAGTACGGCGGGTTGTCTGAGACTGCATTGTTCTACATTGGCGGTATCATCAAGCACGCTAAAGCAATTAACGCTTTTGCGAACGCTTCTACCAACTCTTACAAGCGTTTGGTCCCAGGCTTCGAAGCCCCAGTAATGCTGGCTTACTCTGCTCGTAACCGTTCTGCTTCTATCCGTATCCCATTCGTTCCTTCTCCGAAGGCTCGTCGTATCGAGGTACGTTTCCCGGATCCAACAGCTAACCCATACTTGGCGTTCGCTGCAATGTTGATGGCTGGCCTTGATGGCATCCAAAACAAGATCCACCCAGGCGATGCGATGGACAAAGACTTGTACGATCTGCCAGCTGAAGAAGCGGCAGCAATCCCACAAGTTGCATCTTCTCTGGAAGAAGCACTGGCTTCTCTGGACGCAGACCGCGAATTCTTGAACGCTGGCGACGTATTCTCAAATGACATGATCGATGCGTACATCGAGCTGAAATCTGCAGAAGTTGAGCGCCTTAACATGACAACTCACCCAGTTGAGTTCGAAATGTACTACAGCGTATAAGACCAAAAGTCTGGTACGAACTGTGAACAAAGCCCGTGCATTGCACGGGCTTTTTTTTATACTGAGCTCAGTGTTTGTTGTGCAGGCGTTAACATGAAATCAGTCGTTGTTGTTTGTTGCCTCTTAGCTAGCTCGGCACTGACAAGCCACGCCACCATCTATAGCTGGACTGATGAGAACGGCAACGTTGTCTATTCCGACATGCCCCGCCCTGGTGCAGACGCTATTGATCTCAGAGCCCGTGTACAAAACGTCGCTGATAGTCAGTCAGCAGGTAATTCATATCAACCACAGCCAGAGAAGCCGGCGCACCCACAACCAACTGTCGCCATTATTGATCCGTCTGACGATGCGACAATCCGCAGTGCCGAGGGCAATCTCATGATCTCTGCCGAACTAACAATTCCAGCTGGTGTCACCCAGCGGTTGCAGTTGCTCATGGATGGCCAAGTACAAGGCGAGCCACAGACTGCGACAACCTTCGTATTGACTGGTGTTGAGCGCGGTACTCATCAACTGCAGTTGCAGTTGGTTAATCACCAAGGTTCAGTTTTGTCTGCTTCGCAGGCCATTCAAATTCATATGCACCGCCCTTCAAAGTTGCACCCTAAAAACAGCCCCACTGTTCCAGCCCCTACCAACTAAGTTTGTTCCAAGATAACGCCCCAAGATTAGGCATAATTTTTGCTGTCTATATATTTCGAACAAATTTCGGGAGTTCGTCGGGATCCGACAACACCTACCGCACCAATACTGTGCAAACCATGTTAGAGTAAGGTTGAGCAAACTACAAAAGCTCAACGTTGGTGCATACATATTATTCAGGTAAGTAGCTACAAGCAGCATTATGATTAGCGACTCAACACAACAAATAATACCGGGCCTCTCCGAAACGTTGCTGGAGCACTTGTCGACGGCAGTGCTGCTGCTCGATCAGCGCTTACTAATCCGCTACATCAATGCAGCAGGAGAGCAAACACTGGCACAAAGTGCTCACCGCCTAATTGGCGAAAAGTACTCCACTCTATTCGAACACTCCTCACTGCAATCAGATTTGCTACAAGCCGTGTTCACAAAATCCCAAGGCTTTACCGATTCAGAAGTATCACTGGTGCCGACCGATGCCGAGCCTTTATTGGCTGATATCGCAGTGTCGCCGATGATTATTGGCGATCAAATATACGCCTTAATGGAGTTACGGCGCGTCGACCAGCAGCGGCGGATCAGCCAAGAAGTCATCCAATCGGCGCAACAAACTGCAGCTCGCGACTTAGTCAGAAGCTTGGCTCATGAAATTAAAAACCCGCTTGGCGGCCTACGTGGCGCAGCACAGCTATTGCAAAAAGAGCTGGTTAACAACGAGCTCAGCGAATTTACCCGCATCATTATCGAGCAAGCGGATCGATTGAGAAACTTAGTTGATCGTCTATTAGGGCCACAACGGCCCGGCGAGCGAGCCGAACACAATATTCATAAGGTACTGGAAACAGTCCGACAACTGGTGAGCATGGAGAAGTCCGAAGACCTTGCCATTATCCCAGATTATGACCCTAGCATTCCCGAGTTCCCGATGGATCCGGAGCAAATGCAACAAGCAATTCTGAACATCGTTAAAAACGCTGTCGAAGCACTCGAAGGCGAGGGCACCATCACCATGTCCACTCGCATCGCCAACCAAGTCACACTCAAAGGTGTGCGCTATCGACTCGCCGTCGAAGTCTCCATTGTCGACGATGGCCCGGGTGTTCCATTAGAACTGCAAGACACGATTTTTTATCCCATGGTTTCTGGCAAGCAATCTGGTACCGGACTTGGCTTATCAATTGCTCAGACCCTAGCAGCGCAACACAATGGTCGAATTGACTGCAGCAGCTGGCCGGGACATACCGAATTTAAAATGACATTACCGATACGCAAGGATTAATAGCGGCATGAGAAATTCCTCAGTATGGATTGTTGACGATGACAGCTCAATTCGTTGGGTATTAGAGCGCGCATTAAGTGCCGCCAACATCAGTAACCAGAGTTTTGCCAGTGCCGAGGATGTGCTCGATGAACTGAGCCGGACACGCCCGCAAGTAATGATTTCTGACGTCCGTATGGAAGGTATGGACGGACTGGAAATGCTCAAGCAGGTGAAAGAGCAATACCCAGAAATGCCGGTGGTTATTATGACGGCTCACTCTGATTTAGATAGCGCCGTGACTGCTTTCCAAAGCGGCGCATTTGAATATTTGCCGAAACCATTTGATGTTGATGATGCTGTGACTTTGGTGAACAGGGCTCTAACCCACGCCAATGAGCAGGCTCGCAACTCAGCCATTGAGCAAACCCATGGCCAAATCGAAACACCTGAGATCATTGGTGAAGCGCCGGCAATGCAGGAAGTGTTTCGCGCCATTGGACGCCTCTCTCGCTCGTCAATTAGCGTTCTTATCAACGGCGGCTCAGGTACTGGTAAAGAGCTAGTTGCCGGTGCCTTGCACAAACATTCGCCGCGCGCTGCTAACCCGTTTATTGCCTTAAACATGGCGGCGATCCCGCAGGACTTGATTGAATCCGAGTTGTTTGGCCATGAAAAAGGGGCATTTACCGGCGCCGCGGGTCCTCGTCATGGTCGCTTTGAACAGGCCGATGGCGGCACCCTGTTTCTCGATGAAATCGGCGACATGCCAATGGAAGTTCAAACTCGCTTGTTGCGAGTATTATCGGATGGCCAGTTCTATCGAGTTGGCGGTCATGCTCCGATCTCAGTCGATGTTCGGATTATTGCTGCAACCCACCAGAATCTTGAGAAACTGGTACAAGAAAACAAATTCCGTGAAGATTTGTTTCACCGCTTAAATGTCATTCGAGTGCATTTGCCCGCATTGGCCGAGCGCCGCACCGATATTCCTCAGCTGGCACAACATTTCCTCCAACGAGCGGCGAAAGATCTTGGTGTCGAAGCCAAAGCGCTTCACCCAGACACCGAATTATATTTATCGCAACTGCCTTGGCCAGGTAACGTTCGCCAACTTGAGAATACCTGCCGCTGGTTGACCGTGATGGCAAGCAGCCAGGAAGTATTGGTCGCTGATTTACCGCCAGAGCTGCTCAACGAGCCACTATCCACCACTAGCACTGAGCCGGGCGAAGCAGGCGTACCGCAAGAAGCCACCGCTCAACAGTGGCAACAACTGCTACAACACTGGGCCGATGGTCAATTGGCAGCGGGCCGCAGCAATATTCTGGAAGAAGCAACATCCGAGTTCGAGCGGGTGATGCTGCGCTGTGCGTTAAACCATACTGGCGGCCATAAACAAGAAGCCGCGCGACGCTTAGGGTGGGGAAGAAACACCCTGACCCGGAAGTTGAAAGAACTGGATATGTAATAGACTAGTAAGCCACTTGCGCTAGGCACAAGTGGCTTATTGCTAACTGAAGTCAGACCCCTTACGCGCCCACAGCAACAGCACTGAGCGCGACTGCAACTGATAGCTGTTGACCGTTAAAGCTGGCGCATAACCTAGTTCAACGTAATCATCGGGGCTTGGTAATGATGTATCCACCACTCGGTACCAATGCGAATCCTCAACCTGCGGTAATTCAAACGTCAGCGGCTGATGGTAGGCATTAATGGCAAAATAAATGGTTTCATCAGAATGTGGTGCCTTCATTTTCAGGGCAATTGAACGTGAATGATCGGACCAATCTGGCTGATTCAAATCAGTGCCATGCCACTCTAAGTTGGCGCTACTCAACATCTCCGCCAACGATTGATGCAACTGCTGATTCAAACCAGCGTTGAGCAAACGTAACCGGATCATACTTTGAGTAAAGCGCAGTAAATCGGCATTTTTCTCGACATCATCCCAATTGAACCAGCTCAACTCATTGTCTTGGCAGTAGGCATTGTTGTTGCCTTGTTGCGAACGCGCCACTTCATCTCCCATATTAATCATTGGGGTGCCGAACGAGCACAACAGGACGGTGATGAAATTCTTCATCTGGCGCTGCCTTAACGCATTGATTTCGGCATCATCAGTAGGTCCTTCAACACCACAATTCCAACTGCTATTGTGATTGTCGCCATCGCGGTTACTCTCACCGTTGGCTTCATTGTGCTTGTCGTTGTAGCTCACTAAATCATGTAAGGTGAAGCCATCATGGGCAGTAATAAAGTTGATACTGCGGTGAGGCGATGAATTGTGGTGCAAATACACATCAGGACTACCGATCAAACGATTGGTCATCGCACTAATCTTGCCTTTGTCGCCTTTAACAAACGCGCGAACATCATCGCGATATTTACCATTCCACTCCTGCCAGCGATCACCAATGAAGTTGCCGACCTGATACAAGCCTGCAGCATCCCATGCTTCGGCAATAATTTTGGTTTGTGCCAAAACCGGATCGGTATCAATGGACCATAAAATCGGTGGGCTTGCCATCGGCATACCGGATTCATCACGCGACAGTACCGACGCCAAATCAAAGCGAAATCCGTCGACATGCATTTGCTGCACCCAGTAGCGTAACGAATGACGAATCATCCGCCGAACAACAGAGTGATTGGCGTTAAAAGTGTTGCCACAGCCACTGTAATTAGTGAATTGATCGTGCTGATCGAGAATGTAATAGGTGTCGTTGTCGAGCCCTTTAAAGCTTAGGATCGGACCATCTGCGCCCCCTTCGGCGGTATGGTTGTAGACCACATCCAAATAGACCTCGATGCCGGCTTTGTGCAGCGCGCGAACCATTTGCCGAAACTCGTTGACTGGGCCAAGCGGCGATTTGTCGACAGCATAATCAGAATGAGGCGCAAAGAAATTGATCGGGCTATAGCCCCAGTAGTTTGCAGGACTATTGGGCGGCACATCTTGCGGATCAAACTGGTGGATTGGCATCAGCTCAATGGCAGTGACCCCCAGTTCTTTCAAGTAAGGGATTTTGTCAATCACCCCGAGGTATGTGCCACGTCGCTCGGGTGCAACGCCAGAATTTGGATTGGCAGTAAAGCCTTTAACGTGCATTTCATAAATGACAGTTTCAGATAAAGGCCGAGCAATTGGGCTGGTCTCCTGCCAATCAAAGCCCTTATGGTCAACAACCGCTCCAAGGAAGCTGTGACCAACATTATCGACGCCATATTCTGTTGCCATGGCTCGGCAGTATTTTTCAGGTCGACAAACACTTTGGGCATAAGGGTCAAGCAGCACCTTACTGCCGTCGTAATACAGCCCCTTCTCCGGGACATAAGGGCCATACACTCGATAACCATAAAGTTGCCCTGGTTTGATTCCCTCAAGCCAGATGTGCCAGTAATGGCCGCTATGGTTGTATAAGTCAGTCAGCTCGATGGCTTCAGGATCGTCATCATCGACATGGTCAAACAGTAATAGTTCGACGGAAGTTGCTAGACGAGAAAAAAGACAAAAATTAACGCCACCATTGAGAAAGGAAGCTCCCAGCGGGTAAGTACGGCCTGCACCCAGAACTCGCTTCATAAATCCTGCTCTTTGAAAAATATAGTAGGGGTAATGATAGAAAAAACCCCGGGGAGTGCCCGGGGTTTTAATCATTAAAAGCCGATTTTTGTTCCTTTCGGTATCACCACGATACCACCTTCGGAGACATGGAATCGCTTACGATCCGACTCAGGGTCTTCACCAATCACTGTGCCAGGAGCAATCTGGACATCTTTATCGATGATGGCGCGACGAATACGGCATCCTTCACCGATGTCGTTGTTACCCATGATCACACACTTCTCAACGTATGAGTGGCTGTGAATGTGAACATTATGACCAATGATGCTGTTGTAAATAATCGCACCACTGATGATCGAACCTGCCGCTACCATCGACGAAATCGCTTGACCGGTACGGTTGGTTTCGTCGTGCACGAACTTGGCTGGCGGTACCGCTGGGTGATAACTGCGTAATGGCCAGAACTTGTTGTACAGGTTAATTGGCGGCTGAATCTGAATCAGGTCCATGTTGGCTTCAAAGTAGGCATCAATCGTACCTACATCACGCCAGTAACCGCGGGCGTAATCAGGCTCGCCACGAATCACGTTAGTAGAGAAGTCGTAGACATAGACTTTGCCCTGAGGGTAGAGCTTAGGAATGATGTCGTGGCCAAAATCGTGCTTCGAGTCGACTTGCTCAGCATCCTCTTCCAAGCTATTGACCAAGGTTTTTGCTTCAAAGACATAGTTGCCCATGGACGCCAAACACATGTCCGGGCGCCCAGGAATAGTCTTAGGATCTTCTTTTGGTTTTTCCTCGAAACCAATCATGCGACCGCTTTCGTCAATCTCGATAATGCCGAACTGGTCAGCCTCACTGATATGAACAGGAATGGCTGCAACGGTTAACACTGCTTCTTTGTTGTGATGGTAATTGATCATCTGGCGCACATCCATCTTGTAGATGTGGTCGCCACCAAAGATACAAACGTGCTCAGGGTCGAGGCCGCGAATCAAATGCAAGTTTTGATAAATAGCGTCTGCCGTACCCATGTACCAGTTTTTGCCGGTTTGCATCTGGGCAGGAATCGGGTCAATAAAACGATTCGTCAGGCCCGACACTTGCCAGGCTCGCGACATATGCTTCATCAACGAGTGCGACTTAAACTGAGTTAATACGAATATCTGAAGCAAATCCGAGTTCACGAAGTTGTTCAGTACAAAATCAATAATGCGGTAGTTACCCCCGAAAGGTACCGCCGGTTTCGCTCGAATTCCCGTCAATGGTGATAATCGAGTACCTTCACCCCCTGCCAAAATCATGGACAAAATTCCAGACATGACTTCTCCTTTTTGTTCAATCTAAGTCAAAAGCAAGACCGAGAAACCGGTCCCACAAGCAATTATTATGTGCTCCATTACGTTACAAACGAATTAATCTACCAATGTTAGTATGGATTTGTTTCGATTGCGCAGAAGCCAGCATTTTCAGCTGTTTGAAGCCTAGTTACCGAGTTATTATCCGTGCCCGATCGAAACCGCAAATTGATTTGAGGCAGGTTTAAAGTGTTAACCATATCACACTTTTTGATCTTCACAAGATAGAAGGTGATACCGATCACTAAACAACTCTCCAATCAGTTCAATTTAAAGCGGACCCGCAACGGACCGTGATCAGATGCATCAGAGGTTTCAGCAACAGCTGCTGAAACATTCAAGCCACGATAGAAAACGTGATCGATAGGACGACCAAAAAAACGAACCCTTACATCAGGCGTCCAAGTGACAGCCTTTAGATTCAATTCAGTTTGTAATTGTTTGACTGCATGGTGCCGCGATTCACTCCAGTTGTTAAAGTCTCCTGTAACAATAATGGGACCTGAGTGGAGATTTAATACACCGATGATGCCAATCAGTTGCGCCAAGTATTCTTCTGTGCCAACGGTGAAATTAATGGCATGCAAATTGACAAGCCACAGTAATTGCTCAGAAGGTAACCGGAAGGCTGACAACAGCGCCGTTTTGGGGAAGGGCAGCCACGGTTCTGGTGCCCACCAGCCGCATATATCGACCACCGGTATTCGCGATATGGTACTCACTCCTGCGGCGCCGTAATTGCCGTTTCGTAACATGTCAAAAGCGACGGCTTGGTAACGATACCAAGGCTTTAAAAAGTCAACGTTTTGCCATTGAGAATCAGCGACCACCTCTTGCAAAGCCATGACATCGGCGCTGGCAGCATAAGTACGCAGTTGTTGAACCAAATTAGTGCGACTTTGCTTGTAGACATTCCATACTAATAACTCAAATTCCTCAGGTAGCGTCTGTACGCTGTTGAATGCATGGTCATCAGCCTGCGCGACAAAATCACTCGCCATGCATTCACCAGCAACGGTGTCTCCGTTATTATCAAGTACTTGATTGCTATCGGGCAGTTGCCAAGGCCAACTTAACGCAGCCAGCAATAGCCACATCGTTGTGTTCATTGGGTTGCAATCTCCAAATCACAGCATTTGAAATTAGCCAGGTGATCAAAAGGTATGAAATCGTCGAGCATTATTCGCATCCCTCGAAACTGGAAGAGTAAAGCCAGTTACGCCTATGAAGCGGATTATCAATGTCGCATCGGCCAACAACTTGCCAGCCAGCAGCTGCTCAATCGGCCTGAAGCTGGCTTTCGCTTGATTAGTCGAGATGACGAAGCGCTCGCCATCCGCCTTGCCTTAATTGACCAAGCCGACCACAGCCTCGACTTGCAATACTACAAATGGCTCGATGACAGCAGCGGTTCATTGCTGATGTCACACGTCATCGCTGCTGCAGACCGGGGCGTCAGAGTTAGACTGCTTATTGATGATATTCACTTTGATGCTGATCTCAATGCTCAAGCGTTGGATCTGCACCCTAATATTGAAATTCGTCTGTTCAATCCATTTGAATCGCGACGCATGACACCGTTGACTCGTCCCCTCGAGTGGCTGCGCAATGATCGAGTCAACCATCGCATGCACAACAAACTGATTTTGGTTGATTCATTAGTGGCACTTTGTGGCGGTAGAAATATCTCTGACAATTACTTCGGTCTCTCCAGCCAAGTGACTTTTCGGGATTTAGACTTACTCGCCGTTGGCAACGTCATTTCAGCGATGCACACCGCATTTGATGACTTTTGGAACAGCCGCTGGGCCATTCCTGTTGGCTCATTGTTGAAGGTCAGTCTGCCTATTCGCCAACGTAAGCGCCTGCAAGTCATGCTGCGACGGTTCAAACGCTCACGTCGTTATGGCCACGTCGCTCGATTGCAAGAACTGGCCAAGTTGCAAGTACCGGCGATTACTGAGCAACTGACTTGGGCGAAAGCCGAAGTGCTCTATGACGCCCCTGACAAAGTGCAAACCGGGCGGCGTAAGCCTGCAGCCAGTGATGATCCGCTATTGTTGGCACTGCAACAAGTAACCGGCAACCTTTACTTGATGTCACCTTATTTAATACCCACGCCAGGTATGTTGGATTTATTGCGGCAATATCGCCAACGCAACGTCAAGGTGACAATTTTGACTAACTCATTGGCCAGCAATGATGTGCTGATTGCTCACGGCGGCTACATGGCCTATCGCGAGCAACTGCTGGCTCTCGGAGCAACCATTTATGAGTTGTCACCCTCAGCGCAATTCCAGCCTCCCGCACCATCGCGCTACAGCCTGCATAGCAAAACCCTGATATTCGATGACCGCAAAGTGTTTATCGGCACTCACAACGCCGACCCTCGTTCCATTCATTTAAATACCGAAATGGGTTTGCTGATTGATTGTGAAAAACTCACCGCCCAAGTATTGGCGGAATTTGCCAGTCATATCCAATCCGGCAATAGTTGGCGGGTCAGTCGTCGATTTGGTTACTTGTTTTGGCGCCGTTGTCGACGAGGCCAAACCGAACTCAAACGTCATGAGCCAGAGACCACACGCTGGCGCCGAATGATTGCGCGCTTGTTTAGTTGGTTACCGATTCACAAGCAGCTTTGAGCACTTCCAGTTGCCAGCGCCAATGATTTACTTCACATCATGCAAGAATAAATCTCAGAAAGGCTTAAGACTGCGGAAAAAATGTCGATAATAGCTCCACTTATAAGAGCCACTAAGGTTCAACTTCTGCTGTAAGGAATCGCGACATGAATGGCCTAGGACTGCGTGTAACCACAATTTGTGGCGTTGCCATAGCTCTCCCTTTGTTTTTGGCACTCGCTATGATCGACGGCATGTCTTGGGCTCATGGCCTGATACTGCTGTTGGTGCAAGTCATCTTAATGTGGTTAGCATTACAATGGGGGTTGGGGCAATGGTTGCTCTCACCACTGCGGCAACTGGCAGCAAGCAGCAAGTTAACCTCAGCGCCGAGTGATCCATTGCAACTGGTTCAGGCTCTGCAAGCTCAACAAATAAGTAGTTTTGAGCAGATCGCTGAGCAAGTACAAAACCTCAGCGAAACAGTCGAATTCAATGCCGAGAGTATGGCCGCTGCCAGTGATAATACTCTCACCGTAAATGGCCAACAGCAGCGCGAGCTATCAGCATTATCGGAAACATTGGAACAGTTGAATAGCAATGCCGCGGCAGTCGCAACCAATGCCACAGATGCGGCTAGCCAAACCACCAGCACACGTAAGTTTGCCGATGACGGCGCCGCCATTGTGATCAGCTCGATGGATACCGTCAATCAGCTTACCGAGCAAATTGATACCACCGCCAACAAAGTCGAAACCTTGCGCGACAACAGCGACAATATTAGTTCGGTGCTAACCGTCATTCGCTCCATTGCCGAACAAACCAACTTGTTGGCGCTCAACGCGGCCATTGAAGCGGCGCGAGCAGGAGAACAAGGACGGGGGTTCGCGGTCGTTGCCGACGAAGTTCGCTCACTGGCGCAAAAGACCCAACACTCGACAGAAGAAATTGAAACCATCATCAATGAGCTGCAAAAAGCATCCACTGAAGCCAACGCGGCGATGCAGGAAAGTCAGCAAGCAGCGCAGCAGACTATCGAAACGTCAGCCAAGGTGAGTGATGCGCTGGAGCATATTCGAGCCAATGTCACGGCCATCAGTGACATGAACAACCAAATTGCCGAACATGCCAATACTCAGCAACAGGTAGCGCAAACAGCGAGCAATCACGTCAGCTCGTTGCAGGCTTTGTCGGATAGTGTTTCCGGCAATATTCAGGTCGCTAGCGACAATGGTCAGCAGCTGGCAGGTGAAACCAATTCATTACGCCGCATTGTCGAGCAATTGCAGCAAGCCAACCGCTAAGGCTTGTTGGTGTAAACCGGCCCGGGAAACTGGGCCACTTTGTCTGACACCGGCTTGATGCTGGCACGGCCGCGATGTTCAACAGCATCAATACGCAATACGTTGTGCATCGGCAAGTAAGTGCGTTTGACGCCGTCAAACTCACTTTTCAAACGTTCTTCGGCGGTATCGACTAGCAGCTCCGATTGAGTATTCCAAACGAAGTCAGCGATTTCGATGAAGCCCCATAAGCTGCCTTGCACCACCTCACGAACAAACAGTTGGTACTGCTCACCGTTGACGACAAATTGAACGCGGTACAAAGGCGTTGATTCAGACATGGCTTCCTCCAAAAGTTGGCCGCCATTCTAATCTCTGATCCGCTTGCCAACAAGCACCACCAAGTTTCGCTATTCTTGCTTACAATTGTTTACAGTAATTGTTATGCAAACCCTAACGACTTCAGGCATTTTTTTAATCTTGTCTGGTAGACTCGCGAGCCATTAATACCGCTCTATTGCCTAACTCGGTCAACAGGGTGGGTATCAGACTAATGTTTTTGTTGAGGTAGAAATGGAAACCTTATCGGCCGCGGCCATGCTGTTTCTGATCATGGATCCGTTGGGCAATTTGCCTGTGTTCATGTCGATTCTGAAGCAGGTTGAACCCAAGCGGCGCCGCATCGTGCTGCTGCGCGAACTGCTCATCGCACTCGCCATCATGTTGGTATTTTTGTACACCGGTTCGGCGATCTTGTCTTTTTTACATTTAAAACAAGAAGCGGTCAGTATTGCCGGCGGCATCATTTTGTTTTTGATTGCGATTCGAATGATCTTCCCACAGCCCGGTGGTGTCATTGGCCTTGCCGCCGGTGAAGAGCCTTTGATCGTGCCAATGGCGATTCCATTAGTAGCCGGACCATCGATATTGGCAGCGTTGTTGCTGCTTGCAAATCAAGAACCGAGCAGAATGGTTGACTGGACGCTGGCGCTGTTTGCGGCGTGGGTGCCAACAACCTTGATTTTGTTGTTCTCGCAGAACTTTCATAAATGGCTTGGCGAGCGCGGTTTGACTGCGATGGAAAAACTAATGGGAATGATTCTAGTGATGCTCAGTGTACAAATGTTCCTCGACGGCATTGCTGATTACCTCGAAGCGAGTATGCACTGATGAGTAAAGTGCGCCTTTATCAAGCGGCCAACAGTATCGAAGCCAACTTGCTAAGTGGTTTGTTAAGCCACTGCGGTATTGCCGCCGAGTTGCGTGGTGAAGCACTGGGCGGCGCCATCGGCGAACTGCCAGCAGATCTTCTACAAATTGAAATTTGGGTCGACGAACAACAGTTGCCAGAGGCCAAGCAACAACTCGAGCAGTGGCAACAACAATCATCACAAGGTAATTGGCAATGTAGCCAATGCCAGGAACAGAATCCTGCTAGCTTCGATCAATGCTGGCAGTGCGGACATATCGCAAACCGGAGCGAGTAATTGATGGCATTTAATGATCAGCTAAGAGAACTTCAAAGTTGGCAACAAGCCGCTTATTGCGCGGCAATCGCTGAGCGCATGCTGCCCAACTTTCAGCTCTTCGCAGAGGCAAACGATAGTGAAGCGGGGCGCAAAGCCAGAGCAATTCTTGATACCGTTTGGGAACACTTAACCGTGGCGGGGAGCCGCATCGACTTTGTTAAGCAAGCGGAAAAGCTACAAGAGCTAATGCCAGATCCGAGCATTGACGACAGCTTAGGTTGTTTTCTAGGCCTTGATGCGGCTTTGGCCGTTGATCACTGCTTGCAATTGTTGATTCAAAAAGATGCGGAGCAAGTGGTTAGTATCAGTCGGTTGTCTCGAGCGAGTGTCGCTCGTTTCATCGAAGCCACCAGTGAGTTAGACCAAAACGAAAAGCTCAGTAGCCATCCGCTGATGGTGTTCGAGCACGATAGCCAAGATGAAATCCTTACCCATGTAGAGAATAAAGCGAAGCTCGACTATCAACACAACAAACAACTGCGACAACTGATCCGAGAGCAGGGTGTCAGCAGTATTGGTATTGAGCGTTAAGACTCAAGCGAAAGCAAACACAAACAAAACAATAAAATACATCGACTACCATAGACAGGATACTCACTCATGAAACGCATTGTCGTTGCGCTCATCATTATTGCCGTAGCTGGCGCTGTGTACTGGCGTTACCAGCAAAACGCGCAAGTCGAAAAACGTCAACGTCCCGCGGCATCGGTTGTCGTCGCACCGTTGACGCCGATGATTATGGAAGACCGCTTTGAAGCACTGGGCACGTTGCAAGCAAACAGCAATATTGAAGTCACGGCGAACACCACCGACAAAGTCGTTGAAGTTCGCTTTACCGATGGCCAACAGGTCAAACAAGGACAAGTTTTGGTGCGCTTGCAAAGTGGTGAGCAGCAAGCGCAACTACAAGCTGCCAAAGTCTACTTGGCAGAGCAACAGCGTGAATACAAGCGAATTGAAGACTTGGTCCGACAGCGCACCGTAGCCAGTTCTGAACTCGACCGGCTGCAGTCGCTCATTGATGTGGGTGAAGCCCGAGTTGCCGAAGCGCAATCAAATCTCGATGATCGCATCATTACTGCGCCCTTTGCCGGTCAACTCGGTTTCCGTCAGGTGAGTAATGGTGCTCTGGTCACTCCGGGTACCGTCATTACCACGCTCGATGACATCAACGTATTAAAACTCGATTTTCAAATCCCTGAGCGATTTCTGACTGCAGTACAGCCAAGTACCACCATCGCAGCAACAAGCGCTGCCTACCCAGAACGAGTATTTGAAGGTCAAGTCAGCAGCCTCGCAACTCGCATTGATCCGGTAACTCGTGCCATCAGCGTACGAGCATTGATTGACAATAAAGACAATGCATTGCGCCCAGGCATGCTGTTAAGAGTTCAAGTCATTCGCGCTCGCAATGAAGTGGTCGCACTGCCGGAACAGGCACTACTGATGTTGCAAGACAACCACTTTGTCTACGTGGTCGATGACAGCAACACCGTCAGCCAAAAACAAGTGCAAATCGGCATGCGTCAAGATGGCATGGTCGAGATCACTAGCGGTATTGAAACCGATGAAAATGTTGTTATCGAGGGTCGACTGAAGGTTCGTATCGGCTCGAAAGTAATGATTCAAAATGAGGACTGGCGTGAGGATGCGTCATGATTCTGACTGATCTATCAGTAAAACGACCAGTTTTTGCCTCGGTCATCAGCTTGCTGCTGCTGGCCTTTGGCTTAGTGTCGTTCGACAAATTACCGTTGCGCGAATACCCCGATATTGACGCTCCCGTGGTATCCATTAGTACCGATTATCGAGGGGCATCCGCGTCAGTTGTAGAAAGCCGTATCACTAAGCGAATCGAGGATCGCATTGCTGGCGTGGAGGGTA
Source organism: Neiella marina (assembly GCF_002165625.1). GTDB lineage: Bacteria > Pseudomonadota > Gammaproteobacteria > Enterobacterales > Neiellaceae > Neiella > Neiella marina. The sequence continues at coordinate 7,712 of NZ_NGNS01000024.1, read as the reverse complement.
TTCGCAATATTATTTCAAGTAGTGAAGACGGTCGCTCTCGTATCACTATTGAATTTGATATCTCGCGCGATATTGATGCTGCAGCCAACGATATTCGCGAACGCGTTTCGCGCATTCTTGATAACTTGCCGGATGAGGCCGATCCACCCGAAGTGACCAAAGCTGGTGCTGATGATGACACCATCATGTGGCTCAACCTGACCTCTGATCGGATGAACTTGATGGAGCTCACCGACTATGCCAGACGATACCTTGAAGACAGGTTCAGTGTCATCAACGGCGTTGCTCGAGTCCGCATCGGTGGCGGATTAGACTATTCATTGCGCATTTGGCTTGATCGCGAAGCCTTGGCGGCACGCGATTTGACCGTCAACGACATTGAAGCGGCGTTGCGACGGGAAAATGTCGAATTACCCGCCGGTAACATCGAATCGGACAACATGATGTTTACGGTTCGAATTCAACGGGCTTACGATACCGCCGAAGGCTTTTCCAACCTTGTTATTAAACGCGGCGACAACGATTACCTCGTCAGAATGCGAGATGTTGCTCGGGTTGAAATTGGCCCCTCTGAGCAGCGCAAATCATTTCGTGGCAATGGCGTGCCAATGGTTGGCTTGGGTATTACCAAGCAATCCACAGCCAACACGTTGGAAGTCGCGATCGCTGTTCGCAAGCTCGCGATTGAGGTCAACGAGCAGTTACCTGAGGGCATGGAGCTGATCAACAGTTACGACTCCTCAGTATTCATCGAGCGTTCCATCGACGAGGTGTATCAAACCCTATTCATTGCCATGGGTTTGGTGATCTTGGTGATCCTGCTATTCCTTGGCAACATGCGCGCGATGCTAATTCCTGCATTGACCGTGCCCGTGTCGCTGATGGGCACGTTCATCATCCTATATCTGCTCGGTTTCACCATTAATCTACTGACTTTGCTGGCAATGATTCTGGCCATCGGCATGGTGGTAGATGATGCCATCGTGATGTTAGAAAACATTCATCGACGGATCGAATCTGGCGAGTCCCCGTTAGTCGCCGCCTACCTTGGCGCTCGCCAAGTATCATTTGCTGTAGTAGCAACCACTTTGGTATTGATTGCTGTATTCCTGCCAATTACCTTCCTCGAAGGTGACATCGGTAAGCTATTTACTGAGTTTGCCGTGGCAATGTCAGCGGCAGTGGGTTTCTCCAGCTTAGTGGCATTGAGCTTGTCGCCAATGATGTGCTCTAAGCTCCTCAAACCTCATGAGCAACCAAGTTGGCTAACCCGCAAAATGGATGTTGGTCTCGACAAAGTTCGCCGCGCTTATCAACAAAGCCTGCGCAACCGCATTGGTAAGCCGTGGATTACGTTTGCCATCATCATTGCCGCCATCGGCGCTGTAACCTTGCTGTTCAAACATGTACCGGAAGAATTTACCCCGCGAGAAGATCGTGGCGCTTTCTTTATCATTGTTAGCGCTCATGAAGGCGCAACCTATGAGTACAGCAAGAACTACATGGACGAAATTGAGCGCCGGTTGATGCCAATGGCGGAACGCGGTGACGTCAAACGTTTGCTCATCCGCACCCCTCGTTCATTTGGCAGCACCTCCAACTTTTCCGGCGGCTTTGCCATCTTGGTTCTCAATGACTGGGAAAATAGACCAAGTGCCTGGCAGTTGATGGGCGAAGTGAATCAGAAAATTGGTGATTTGGCCGGTGTCCGCGCTTTCCCCATTATGCGTCAAGCTCTGGGCGGAGGTGTCGGCAAACCGGTGCAATTTGTCCTCGGTGGTAGCGATTACGAAGAGCTTGCTCGTTGGCGAGATATTATGATCCGCGAAGCGAGTAAGAACCCTAACTTGGTTGGTCTTGATCATGACTTTAAAGAAACCAAGCCACAGCTGCGCGTGGTTGTAGATACCGAGCGAGCGGGTGATTTAGGGGTTTCGGTCTCTGAAATCGGTCGCACCCTTGAGACCATGCAAGGCTCTCGCGTTGTCACCACCTTCATGATGCGCGGCGAAGAATATGACGTCATTCTTGAAGGTGAGCGCGATCGACAAAACTCTGCGACAGACATGACCAACATGTATGTCCGTAGTGCCAACACTGGCGAGCTAATCCCACTTTCTAACTTAGTGACAGTCGAAGAATTTGCCGATGCGACATCGTTGAATCGCTACAACCGGATGCGAGCCATCACCCTGGAAGCAAACTTGGCAGACGGATACACCTTGGGCGAAGCATTAAATTACCTTAATGACATCGCCCATACCTATCTGCCAGCCGACGCCATGATTAGCTACAAAGGGCAATCGCAAGATTATCAGGAATCTGGCGGCTCAATTTACTTTGTCTTTACCATGGCACTTCTGGTGGTGTTCTTGGTATTGGCGGCGCAGTTTGAAAGTTACATTCACCCACTGGTGATCATGCTTACCGTGCCACTGGCGATTTTTGGTGCCTTGCTTGGGCTCTACTTATTCGGCCAATCGCTCAACATCTACAGCCAGATTGGCATTATCATGTTGATTGGCTTGGCCGCCAAAAATGGTATTTTAATCGTTGAATTTACCAACCAATTGCGCGACCAAGGAATGGCGTTTGAGGATGCCATTATCGAAGCAGCGGGACAGCGCTTGCGGCCAATTTTAATGACCGCAGTGACCACCGCACTGGGCGCCTTACCATTGGTAGTTAGCTCCGGAGCAGGCAGTGAAACCCGCATTGTAATTGGCGTGGTGGTATTAACAGGTATTGTCGTTGCCACCGCATTCACCCTAACTATTGTGCCATCGGTGTACGCTTTGTTGGCCCGCGGTAGCGGCTCACCAGACGATGTCAGTCATGAGCTTGACCGACAGTTGGCGGCGATGGAAGCAAGCAACACTCAATCGCAAGATTCGACCAAATAAAGGCGGGCGTGGGCTTGCCCCGCCACCTTCTCGCGCCATAGCTGCCAGTTAGCTGGCAGTTGTGGCACCGCTAGACCGGCCTCAGTTTCGCAATAGACCCAAGCTTGTTCTGCTAACCACGGGCTCAGCAGTGTCAACGTCGGCGCCAGCAACTCCCGCTGAAATGGCGGGTCAATAAACACCAAGTTGAATGCTGTCGTTGGTGGTTGCTGTAAAAATGCCAATACATCGGTCTGCACGACGTGAGCGGAAGCCTGCAAGGTTTGCGCATTAGCTTTTAGTTGCTCGGCGGCAGCGCGATCTTTTTCAACAGCGACTAACGAGTCGGCATAGCGCGATAGCGCCTCAAATCCAAGGCCTCCTGCCCCTGCATATAAATCAAGCACCCGGGCGCCATCGATTTGCCCTTGCAGCCAATTGAACAAGGTCTCTTTCTGCCTGTCAGTGGTAGGCCGCAAACCCTGTAAGTCATGCACCGGCAACTTCCGACCTCGCCATTGTCCAGCAATAATTCGTATTTGCCCTGCGTTGGTAGGGGTTTTATTGGTTCGGCTGTTCTTTTTCCGCATCAGTTGTGGTGACTCTCAATTATTGCTGTAACAAGGCACTAGCTTTCGCAGGATGAAAAAAGCGCCAGAAGCAGGTAACATCCGCATCACATAAGTAATATTTGCGTCGGCTTTGATTGCACTCCTGCAGCTAGGCGGATGTATTCTACCAGTTTTTCTTAACCCTCACCGTCATCACACGGAATCATGGGGTGGGTTCATTTAACATGGCAAAATCAAAGAACAAAGGTTTGTTTTCCTGGTTCCGCAAGGATAAAACCGAAACCTCTGAAACAGTTGAAAACGACCAACCAACGGCAGAATCGGCGGAAGCCGAAGCTGAACCACAAACCACAGCGGAGCCTGCTGAAGCACCAGCGCCTGTGGCGGAGCCAGAGCCAGAGCCAGAGCCAGAGCCAGAGCCAGAGCCAGAGCCAGAGCCAGAGCCAGAGCCAGAGCCAGAGCCAGAGCCAGAAAAGCTTGGGTTCTTCGCTCGCTTAAAGCAAGGATTAAAGAAGACTAAATCCAATATTGGTAGCGGCTTCTTCAGCCTTTTCGCTGGCAAGAAGATTGATGACGACCTCTATGAGGAGTTAGAAACTCAGTTGCTGATGGCCGATGTTGGCATCGACACCACAACCAAGATCATCGATCACCTCACTCAACACGCGGATCGCAAGCAGTTGACTGACGGTGAGGCTTTGTACGGTGTGTTGAAGCAGCAGATGGCCGATTTGCTGGCGCCAGTTGACCAACCGCTACAAACGACTGCCGACGGCCCTTTTGTGTTGCTCATGGTCGGCGTCAATGGTGTCGGTAAAACCACCACCATTGGTAAACTGGCCAAACAATTCCAGCGCGAGGGCAAAAGCGTGATGTTGGCGGCGGGTGATACATTCCGCGCCGCAGCGGTAGAGCAACTGCAAGTATGGGGTGAACGTAACAACGTGCCGGTAGTTGCGCAGCACACCGGCGCTGATAGTGCTTCGGTGATTTACGATGCCTTGCAATCGGCCAAATCGCGCAATGTCGATGTGCTGATTGCCGATACAGCGGGCCGTTTGCAAAACAAAGCGCACTTGATGGAAGAACTGAAGAAAATTGTTCGCGTGCTGCAGAAGCTTGATGCCAACACCCCGCATGAAGTGATGCTGACATTGGATGCCGGCACTGGCCAAAACGCACTATCACAGGCTCAGTTGTTTAATGATGCCATCGGCCTAACTGGTATTACCTTGAGCAAACTGGATGGCACTGCGAAAGGTGGTGTGATCTTCGCCATTGCCGACAAGTTCAATATTCCGATACGCTACATTGGCGTCGGTGAAGGAATTGATGATTTGCGACCATTTGCAGCCAAAGAATTTGTTGATGCACTATTCAGTCAGGACGAACAAGATAACGCCTAATGATTCGCTTTGATAACGTTGATAAGGTTTACAGTTCAGGTCACCATGCTCTGAAGAATGTCAGTTTTCACTTAAAAAAGGGTGAAATGGCATTTCTTACCGGTCATTCCGGTGCAGGCAAAAGTACCTTGCTGAAGCTCATTGCCCTACTTGAGCGACCAAGTCACGGCAATGTCTTTATCAACGGTCATAGCTTGAACACTGTCACTCGCCGCAACATTCCGCTGGTGCGACGAGACATTGGCATTATCTTTCAGGATCACCGACTACTTACAGACCGGCCGGTATTTGACAATGTCGCGTTGCCGCTAGTTATTGAAGGCTACCCCCATCAAGAAATCCGTAAACGCGTCGCTGCCGCCTTAGATAAGGTGGGATTGCTTGATAAGGAGCGACTACTGCCCAGTATGCTCTCAGGGGGCGAGCAGCAACGGGTCGGCATTGCCCGCGCGGTAGTCAACAAGCCGCCAATTATCCTGGCTGACGAACCAACCGGTAATCTTGATCCAGCGCTGTCGATGGAAATTCTTCGATTGTTTGAAGAGTTTAATCGCGTTGATGTCGCGGTTCTGATTGCAACCCACGATTTGGGGCTGATCGCCCGCATGCGCTACCGCACGCTAACACTGCGCGACGGCCACATGATTAATGATGGGCTTATCGCGGAGCATCAATTATGAGTTTGCTATTCGAGCGCCGCGGCGGTGCAACCGATCGTAAACTATCAATAGGCCAACGCGTTGCGAGTTGGTGGATCAGCCACATGCGCCAAGCCACTGCCAGCCTGGGCGATTTATGGCGCACCCCAGGACCATCTTTGATGACCATGCTAGTGCTTGGTTTTAGCTTGTCATTGCCTGCCGCTTTTTACTTAGTCAGTAAGAACGGCGCGCAAGTCGCAGCAAAATGGGATAATCCGGCACAAATATCTGTGTTCTTAAAGAAGAACATCGACATCAATCATGTTGATCAGCTGGTTGCCGAATTAGTCAACTGGCCAACCATCAATCGTGTCGATTGGTACAGCAAAGACGATGCCCTCATTGAGTTTAAAGAAACCTCAGGGTTCGGCAATGCGTTAAATTACCTTGATAGCAACCCGCTACCCGATGTTTTGGTGGTGGAACCAGCAGCAGCGCAACAAACCGCATCGGCAGCAGAAGCACTCGCTAATGAATTGCGACAGCTGGATGCAGTTGCCATGGTGAAACTAGATATAGAATGGCTTGAACGGCTCAATGCGATGGTTTCCGTAGTGGAAGATACCCTCATCGCGCTCGCTGCGCTGCTGTGTTTTTCTGTTGTTCTGGTCATTGGCAATACCATTCGGCTTTCCATTGTTAGCCGCAAAACTGAGATTGAAGTCATGAAATTGGTCGGCGCCACCGACCAATTCATTCAGCGTCCCTTTCTCTACGCTGGCGTTTGGTATGGCGTGTTTGGCGCGTTTTTGTCATGGATTGTTACAACTCTCCTGCTTTGGTGGCTCGAGAGTGCCATCAATACCCTCACCCAACTGTACGACTACCCAATTGTCCTCGAAGGACTGCAACCAAACGAGAGTCTGTTGTTAGTGATCATCGCTTCAGGCATGGGTTTGCTGGGATCTTGGCTATCGGTGCAGCAGCACATTCGCGCTATCGAACCAACCTCATAGTGGCACCGCAAGCTGTATAAACAATCGCCCGTCAAGCCGCGCCACCACACAGCTTTAGCGACAAATGGAACCTTACGTTGCAAATTCGGTCCCAGTTAGGTATAGATCGTTTTTAGCACTCTCGGCGTATGAGTGCTAAAGTTAGTCCTAATTCGATTCGACGAGGTCAATCAGCAAATGAGCATTTCTTCTTCAATGGCACTGACTGTTCCACAAGGTGGCTTGGATGGTTACATTCAATCCGTCAACAGCATGCCTATGCTCACCGCCGAAGAGGAGCGGGAGCTCGCCCATGAGTTACAGGAAACTGGCTCGTTGGAAGCGGCACGTTCGCTAGTCATGTCGCACTTGCGTTTTGTTGTCCATGTTGCCCGTGGCTACTCTGGCTATGGCTTACCGCAAGCTGATTTAGTGCAAGAAGGCACTGTTGGGCTCATGAAAGCTGTCAAACGCTTCGACCCAACTGTCGGTGTACGTTTGGTAAGTTTCGCTGTGCACTGGATTAAAGCTGAGATCCACGAGTACGTATTGCGTAATTGGCGCATCGTCAAAGTGGCGACCACCAAAGCGCAACGCAAGCTTTTCTTCAATCTACGCAAGAACAAGAAGCGCCTTGGCTGGTTCAGCCAAGACGAAATACAAACCGTTGCCAATGAACTTGGGGTTAGTACCAAGGAAGTGGTCGAAATGGAATCTCGTATGAGTTCTCACGACCAATCATTTGACTTGGCCAATGACGAAGATGATAGCGCCACAGGTTCGTATGCGCCGGTGCTGTATTTAGAAGATAAGTCATCCGATGTTGCTCAGCATGTAGAAACTAGCAACTGGGAACAACATGCCTACGGCGCGCTGACCGAAGCCATGCAATCGTTGGATGAGCGCAGCCAAGACATCGTTCGCTCTCGCTGGCTCGATGAAGACAACAAGGTCACACTGCAAGAATTGGCCGACAAATATCAGGTATCAGCCGAGCGCGTGCGGCAATTAGAAAAGAACGCGATGAAAAAGCTCAAAGCCGCTATGGCAGCTTAAATCATTTGCTTCGAACACAAAAAAGGCGCTTAACGCGCCTTTTTTTATTGTCATGTCCCGTCCTGAAATAGGTTTACACGTTGGAGACCTATGATGGAAAAGCGAATTGCTTCAAAAAGAAAGCGCACTCAGCGCGACTATACATTGGGCTTTAAATTAG
>NZ_NGNS01000023.1 GCF_002165625.1 Neiella marina | reverse complement strand
AGATTACCCTATCAGCAGCGCAGATATACGGTGGGCTATCGGGCACTACATCAAGCAAATTCACCAAACAGGGATGCCAGAATTATGAGGGGATCCCCCAGCGCCTCGTTAAGGGGCGAGAAATAGTTGGCTAAAATGTGAAGCGAAGCGGAACCGAGCCAACTGTTACGAGTCCCGCTTGAACGACTTGTTAGGTTTAATATTTACAGTCTGATTTAAGATCCTCAATATTTTCATTTTTGACAATGCGTTCAATTAACTCGTTTGTGTTGGTAGGTACAGTTGTGTCAGGAACTTCACGGATATGGTCAAGAGATAGACGACTGCAAATTGATAAACGGTACTGATAACCGCCTAACTTAGACGTATCACAAGAGGCACTAATATCATTTTTTTTAGTTTTTAAGCATTCTCGATATTGAATGAATAACTTCAATGCTTTCATATGAACCATATCGCCTTTATAAAGCATGAAATCACTAGATAAAAACAAATCTAGTTTATCAAGCTTATTTTCAAACACTTTGGTATCAAAGTTATCACTTTTACTATATTCAGACAAAAATGCGGTTTGACGGAGTAGATCTTGATATACAACTTTCGCTTCTTTGTATCTTAAATCTCGCCACTTTAAATCATGGTCATAAAAATATTGATAATAACCTATGGCTCCTGTAATAAATGTTCCAAGGATAGCGAAAAATACTTTCATGTAGCAGGTTACTCCTTTTAAACCTAACGCTTATTAGGTATACCGAGTCCGTACTATCCAGATAGGGAGGACTGTATACCTATTTTGATAATGGGGATGTTGTCGGAGAGTGTTCGCCTATGTCCTTTAGGCTTGGCATCAGCAGAATGCTCTAACCGATTGATTCCCTTCGTGTCACTGAATATATCCTGTTGGTCGCTAAAAATCAGCGACTCAGCTCAAATTGGGTCCGATTTCACTGAAATGTGCTGGTACTGATTTATATACAGTATTTCTGCGGCACTTGGTTTTGACGTGTGTAAACAAGCCGTTCCAAAAGTTGGGAGTGATGCTTTGAGCGTTGGTAGTCAGGAAAGATGTGTCTAAAGGCATAAAGCCGACTTGTGTTGCTATCTTCAAGTCGGCTTTATGCAAGCGGGTGTTGCAGTTAGCGCAGTTAGTTAATCTTCAGATGCTCTACCGTTGTTTGCGCGTATATCTCTGAACCATTCGACGAGCTGAATACTGGTTCAATGGCGTAGTAGTGGCCGCTAGGCAGTTGTGCCGTTGGTTTTACGCCTGTTAGTGAGAGGGTAAATTGGCTCTGGCCTGCGTACTTTTTGTCATCTTCAGTGGTTGTTTTATCCGTTGCTGAAGCCACGATTCGCACCAGACCGCTATTGTTCTTCTCCACTAGGTTGACTGTCACGCCTTCGAATTTGCCGCTATCAACGAAGTATTCGCTACCGCCATGGTAGGCCACTGTCAAGCTCAGTTCACCATTGGTGGTGTAGCTGGTTGATTGCAATTGTTGCGGTTGTTCTAGCCAAACCGATGGCAGTGCTTGCCATGTTTTGACGTACTCAATTTGCATCCGAGCTTTGTCTGGGAATCCTTCGGTGATGATCTTGTTGGGGTTCGGATCGGCGCGCTGGCAATTGCCGTTGTATTTGATGAGGTGACGTCGCAGCCCCTGTGAAAAGATCACATGCATCGGCCGGTGCCACCACTTGTTGGGTTTCGAGCCAATCTCCACACCATCCACATACCAAGTAATTTTGTCGGGACGGTTCTCAACCGCATAGGTATGAAAGTCTAACCGCGGATCAAACGGCACTCGATAGTGTAGCAGCTGTGCTTCGCGGTTTGGTTTCGGGCGCTTCCAGACAATGCGGCCGTTTTCTTCAACGCGGGCATGAAGGTTATGGTCCATGTCGAATTGGTCATCAACATCCGTTGGGCTGCGCCAATCAGCTTGTTGCAACTCAACAACGTCGATTTCACTGTAGTCAACGTATTGCCCTGGTTCATTGCGATCGGGGTAAGGGTGGCCATCGCTATAGAGCCAAAACGCAGGGCTTAATCCTGGAAAGATCTCAACCCCTTTTATTTTTGCTTCATAGAAGCCGTAGACGCCCTCGGCACTCGAACGTACTGCACCTGACTTGTAGTAGAGTTCGCGTTGCACTGTTTTGGCTGAGCCGCCGGCAACGCCATCCCAACAACTGTCGTGAAATGGTCGAGAGTGAGTTTCTTGGGTCGTTTCAATCACCAGTTTGCCATCGTTGACATAAGCGTTTGGTTTGGCAAAGGTCCAAGCGCCGACATTAAGGCTTGCTGGCGCGTTTTCCCATTTGTTTTCATCGAGCGCACCACTCTCAAAATCATCACTTCGGTTGTCTTGCTGTTGCCAGCGAATTTGGCCCGCTTCAAAGCCATTGGGCTGAGTCACCTCTGCTGAGGCTGAGGCAGCGACAAACAGTAGAGGAGTCAGTAAGCGAATGAAGGGTGGCTTGTTCAGTAGACTTTGCGGCATCGTTATCGTTCTTCTCGTCGAGTCATGAGTTGTGGATAACCGTTACAGTAACACAGTTACGTGATATGTGATCAAACGTATGATGTTTATGTGAGGTGGATTTCTGATCCATGCAGCGGTTTGTATCACTGATAATAATCGGGCCGCTGATGCGGCCCGATTGAATTGACGATTGTTGATAAGGCAATCGTTATTTCACAGTGATTGTGATGGTGTCGGTTTTACCGAGGTTTTTAGTCTTCACGGTAATGACCGCAGTGCCGGCTTTTTTCGCTGTTACTACGCCGCTTGAGTTGACGATCGCAGCATTCTTGTTGCTGGTACTGTAGGTCACATTTTTGTTGCTAGCGCATGCCGGAAGAACCGTTGGTGACAGCGTCACTGTTTCACCCGGCGACAAGGTGGTTTTGGGCGCTGACAAAGATACCGATGAGACAGCTACCCAACTGCCATCGCAGCTGCCAGTATCACCGCCATTGTCACCACCATTATCACCACCCGAGCCAGAGCCCGCGGTAACAGTGATTGTACTGCTATCGGTGTAGGTGCCATCGTTGGTCGTGACTGTCACTAGGGTTTGTCCCGCTTTCTTACCGGTAACGACACCCGAATCACTGACTGACGCAATTGAGCTATCGTCAGAGTAGTAGTACACCGATGGATTCGTCGCGTTGTATGGGCTGACGGTTGGTGTCAGTTGCTTAGTGGCATTCACTTCTACCGACAACGAGCTAGGTGCCAGTGACACGCCAGTGACTGCGACGTTGCCGCCACCGTTATTGGAGCCGGTAATGTTGATATTGGCCACTGCGCTTTGAGCGTAAACGGTAGAACCATTCGATGACTTAAACACAGGTGCTAGGGCGTAATAGTGGCCGTTAGGTAGTTGTGCTGTTGGCGTTACACCGCTAAGACCAATGTTTAAGGTGGTATCACCAGCGTATTTTTTGTCGTCGTTGGTGGTGGTTGGATCATTGACCGATTTCACCACGCGCACCAAACCACTGGCATTTTTCTCGATTAGATTGAGCGTAATACCGTTGTAATTGCCGCTGTCGACATAGTCATCGCTACCGCCGTGATACGACACTTTAACCTGCAGGTTGCCACCTGTTGGGTAGTTGGTTGACTGGTATTGGCTTGGGTTTTCAATCCAAACTGAAGGCAGCGCTTTCCAAGTTTTAACGTACTCAATTTGCATACGCGCTTTTTCTGGGAAGCCTTGCGAGATGACGTTATCAGGATTTGGATCGGCACGCTGACACGCCGAGTTGTATTTGATCAGGTGGCGGCGTAAACCTTGCGAAAAGATCAAGTGCATTGGCCGATGCCACCATTTATTGGGTTTGGAACCAACTTCGACGCCATCGACATACCAAGTGATTTTGTCTGGGCGGTTCTCAACGGCATAGGTGTGGAAATCGAGTCCTGGATCAAATGGTGCTCGGTAGTGAAGCAACTGTGCCTCTGGATTTGGTTTTGGTCGCTTCCAGACGATTTGACCGTTTTCTTCAACCCGCGCATGGAGGTTGTGGTCCATATCAAACTGGTCATCAAAATCTGTTGGGCTGCGCCAATCGGCTTGCTGTAGTTCGACGATGTCAATTTCACTGTAGTCGACGTACTGGCCGGGTTCATTGCGATCTGGGAATGGGTGGCCATCGCTGTAAAGCCAAAATGCTGGACTCAAACCAGGAAAAATATCGACGCCCTTGATCTTGGCTTCATAGAAGCCGTAAACGCCCTCAACGCTTGAACGAACGGCGCCTGACTTGTAAAACAGTTTACGTTGCACGGTTTGTGATGAACCGCCAGCAACGCCATCCCAACAGCTGTCTTGAAATGATCGAGTATGGGTTTCCTGAGTGGTCTCAATAATTAATCGACCGTTGTTGACATAGGCATTGGGTTGGGCAAACGTCCACGCGCCAACGTTCAAGCTAGCAGGCGCATTTTGCCACTTGCTAGGATTGAGCGAGCCGCTTTCAAAGTCGTCTGTTCGATTGCCTTGTTCTTGCCAGCGAACTTGGCCACCCTGAAATCCTGTAGGCCTAATCACTTCCGCATTCAGCGAGCCGGTGATGGCCATTAATAATGGTGTAATGAGTATACTTTTATGCATCGTTTTGGTTCTTAATTTTCTGTTTTTGTTGTGTATTTTGCTCTGAAACCATCAGTCTCGATTTGGCTGTCAGCAGATCACTGGTGGCGCAGCCAACGAGGCTGAGTGCGTACTCGTTATCAGAGCGTTTCTGGTTGTTATTGAAGCGAGCAAATGCGCTATTGCATTCGCCCAAACAGACGGTACCGAGGAATGAGCGCTTTGTTAATGGGTTGTGATGTTTATATTTGTGTTATGTGATCAAAGGTAGGATGTTTTATTTTGCTTGCTTAATTTTCACTTGATTGATGATCTGAAAGGCAATCTGCCCAATTTGATAAAACGCAACCATTCTGCACAAAAAACAACCAATGCTTATACTTGTGAAGTCTGGCTATGTCATCACAGTGCTGCGGGTGCTGGGTGATATGGCATATCGAGTTAAAGGTTATTGTGCTGGCAAGGTGCCGAGCCAATTGAACAAGGAATAAGCGATGGAATTGCTCGACTCAGGAAAAATAAACAACAAAGTGAAGGTGATGACCATAGTCACTGCGCTTATCGTACACATAGTGCTGGCTGCTTTTACCGCCGGATTATCGATAATCCTGCTGTTGGTCACAGGCATTATCACCAACGTGTTGGTCAACAAAGAAGTGTCCGCTATGTCGGCAAGTTCTAACACATTCAAAAAGAACTTTCCTTTTCGCTACTACGGCGAGGTGTTTGGTAGTTTCCAGCATGTGTTTTATCACCAAAATTCAATGGCTGATTCACTTTACCAAGCCATTGCCGAGCGGCTTTCTGCCACAACTCCGGTGGGGGCATTGGAGGAAGTTAAGATTGCTGACATTGATTCCGATTTAGCCGAATCTGAAGCGCGCACCTTTTTGCGCGCTAGTTCGCAAACCACATCCAGAGGGACGGCGATTACGCTGGTGTTGAATCAATCGAGTTTTGGCAAAATGCATTCGATAGAGTGGCGGGTGCTGTGTGGCGGCTTTATTGATCGCGATAAAAAGTTCAGCTTGATTGCCTATTCGCCGCTGACGTTTTGGTTTTGGATCTCGGCGTATATCAAGAAAACCCATGATTTGCTTGGTGGCATTAGAACCATCTATCCGGCGTCCTACAATGAAATGGACATTATCACTCAGATTCGCTGCATTCATGATGCCGTGTTCAATGCCATGATCGATGAGCTGGAGCAAAACGGTATTGATACTAGCGAATTGAAAGCGCAGAAAATGCAGGTGATGAACATCAGTATCTCCGGTGGCAAGGTATCGATGGGCAATGTGGTGCAAGGGGCGATGAATAAGGTGACCAGCGTCGCCAAGGGAGCGAAGGCATGAGCAAAGGAACAATCAATATCTCGGTATCAGGTGGCAGTAATGACTTTGGTAATATTGTTCAAGGTGATAACAACACCATTTCATACTCATGTCAGAAAGCCGTTGAGTCATTTGATCACGAGCTTCGAGAATTGCTTAGCCAACAAAGTATCAGCCAAACTCAATATGATGCGTTGAAGCAAGACGTTGACGCCTTAGTTGCGGCCAATGACAAACCCACATGGGCCGAGGGTGCCAAAGCATTATATGAAAAGTACGAGTGGGCGTTAGCGCCGTTGCAGAAGCTATTCAGTGTGTTGCTAATTTAGTGATTATCCGAATAAAGAAATGGGCTCGCGATGAGCCCTTTTTGATGATTGCTGTTGCCGAGTTTAGTTATTCGACCGCTTCAACATAGTTCCAGCGATCATCACTACACTCAGCGGCACCATCGGCAACATAGTATGGGCATACTCGTGCTGTTGGGGTGTGAGCATCAACCGTTGGCAGGTTGGTGGCTGGGAAGTTCACCATATTGAGGCCAATGACATTAATGTTGAAGTGGTAGTCAACATCCGGTTCATTCAGGTCAAAGACGCCACCAAGCGACGGCCCCATATAGATTTGACCCGGCTTGTCCCACTGCGACTCAGCGGCAATACAGACGTTGTCACAACTCGGGTTGGTATCGGCAAAGTAACCCAGCTGATTTTGCTTCAAATGGGCATTGGTGCCGTTATTCACCGTGACATTGTAGACATATGATTCCTCAAACCAACCCGGCTTCAAGCCAGTCCGCTGATGCACGGCGTCCAAGCACTCTGGGCGATGATTAATCCGTGCTGCCCACTGATTGGTGCCGCGCGAGTAGGGCTGAGCGGAGCAATTGTCGCCATAAAGCTCATTGACTTTATCTTTCCAGCTATTGCGAGTGTATGCCTCTCCCGCAGGGCTGAATACTTCGACAAAACCATCATCAACCCGAACCGCAAAGCCACAACCGTTGGCGGTAACGCCATTGACTTGCACCGAACCGTTCTGCTGGAAGTGAGGGCCAAACATCACCGGCGCCAAGCAATCGGTGCCTCGGATATCTTCAGCAAAGATATCGCGGATGCCACCTTTGCCATACTCCTTCATCGTCAGGTTGTCGGTTTCCATCCGCAGGGTAATACCGCCTTGGCTATGCAGGTCGCGGAACAGAATGTTGTCAGCGCCATACATTTGCACCAAGCCGTAACCAAACAGTGAGTTGGATTGGCTGACCTTCTCAATGATGCCGGAGACCGGCCAGTGGATATCATTGTCTCGCTCGGTGATACCGACTAAGAACGAGGCGAAGATCGATTTGCGATCGGCAATGCTGAAGTTGGAGAACTTGAAGTTTTCAATGTCGCCCATTTTGAATACCGCGGTGCGGATATTCGGCGCATCGGTCAAATCAATGCTAAAGCCATTGCCTTGGCCAACAAAGCTGAAGTTTTCGACTTTGCCATCATTGCCATTGCCCATTTCGAACATCCAGACGTTGTAACCACCGCCTGCAGCCATATGGAATACCGCACCTTCGGCCATTTCCATGTGGACATTCGACTTGAACTTCAAACTGCGAACATAGTAGTCACCGGCGGGCACCAAGATCTTGCCACTGTCACCTGCGCTAAGCAGGTTGGCCACTGAATCAATTGCTGTTTGCATCGCGGCAGTATCATCTGCGCCGGAAGGAACAAAGCCCAAGTCAGCGACTAAGTCTTGCACCACTGCAAAGGATGTTGGCTCGACATAGAAGTCGCTGTCGACCACTGCCAGCGGCTCTGGGCGGTCAGTTTGGGTGTAAGTTCCGCTACCATCATGGAAGCCATAGTCATGCTCAGGTTCTTCTGGCACCACCGATTGAGCAAATTCATTGTCTCCAATCAGTTGGTAGTCATCGATAATCACTTTATCGCCAACTTCCAAGCCACCGAAGAAGAATGATGGCAGCACATCAACGATGTCGGCGCCACTGGCCAGCTTCCAACTATCGGGAACAATGAAGGTTTGCGAGTTGGTGTTGGCATCGACAAAGGTCACTTGCTGCCATTGACCGAAGTCACTGGCACTGACACTGGCAGTGTAATCAGCGGTGACCGCTTGGGCTGCAGCAACTTTGTCAAACTTGTTGGAGCCACTGATATTCCACGGTAACAAGTGATGCTTGATGATGACATCGTCGGTGCCTTCATTGCCCGGTGCTTTTTCAACTTTCACGCGCAGCGTGACCGACTGAATTTCAGTACCGACTTTGCCTCCGCCAAATTCGCCACTCCAAGGGTTAGAAGCGCCCCATTTGTGCCACAGCAGCGAGTGATTGCCAATGAAAGTACCGGCATTGATATCGGTAAAGGACACAGCTTTGCTGCCCTCGTAGCCGCTACCATCTTCCAAGGTGTAACTGCCGAAGCCGTTAGCGATAAAGCCCCAGCCGCCATTTTGAGCAATGGTTGCCGCTTCAAAATCATAATCGATGGTGAAGTCGGTAGGGATTGGCAAAGGCTCGCCAACAACAGAGGTAGCTTGGTACTCATCAATGTAGATCTTGTCGCCCACTTCAGTGTTAGCAAACTTGAATTCAGGGTAGATCTGCAGTTCATTGCCGGCAATGGCGTGGAACCAAGTTGATGGAATGGTGAAGTCAATTCCGTCGCTACCATCAATCACAAAGTCGACTTTGACCCAGTCAGAACTACCAGCAGGAATGGTGCCTACCAGTTTCGGCGACGCGGCAATACCGGCTGGGTAGTTGACGCTCTTATTGCCAACCTCCAAACCATATGGAATGAGGTAGTGGATGAGCTCAATGTCTTTTTCCGTCACCAAGTCGGTTTTAACCCATAGCGACACCGTTTTGATGGTATGACCGTGGTTCATGAACATTTGGGTAAATGGGTTGCCATTCCAGTCCTGCAGTAACACACCATTTTGTTCAGGGTTAATATTGACGTGGGAGTCGGTGTAAGACAGTGCCGAGCCAGCTTTACCTGAGCCGCTTTCAAACGCCATAACGCCGCGATCAAGCACCGAGTAAATCCAACCTTGTTCACCTTGGCTGGCAGTCGTTTCATTGACATCAAAGTTGTAGCTAAAGGACAGGTTGTCACCAAGGTTAAAGGCACCATTAGCGCCGGTTGCACCGGTCAGCGTGCTGGTGAGGGCACTGGTATCGTTGCCGCCAGAACCGCCAGAGCTACCACCTGAACTACCGCCGTCATCGTCTACTGGTTCACAGCAGGGATCAACCAAGGGTTGGTTGCCAATGAGGTAATTATCAAAGTAAACCTTGTCGCCAACTTCAAGGCCTGCAAATAGAAATTGCGGATAAACCTGAATAGGCGAAGTGCCGTCAAAGTGCTTCCAAGTCTCGGGAATAGTGAACTGACGTTGACCGGTCTTGCTATCAACAAATTCGACTTGCACCCAAGTGTTGTTAGCTGAGGCCGGAATGATCATTTCGTACTCAGGGCCCACAGCAATGCCAGCATTGATTTGCTTGCCTTTGGTGTCATCAATGAGCGGATAAGGCACCAGGTTGTGGCGCACGGTGACGTTGCCTGCGGTGGCTTTCTCAACTTTTACCCAGAGCGATACTGAGTTTAGGGTTTTGCCAACCGCATCCGCTAAAAAGTCAGTCCATGGGTTGATGTTGTCTTGATTGGTTCGGTTGTTAAAACGAACGCCGTTTTGGCTAATGTTGACGTTGGTGCTGGTGTCTTCGTAGGCCATTACCGCAGAACCATCTGCGCCGACACCCTCGACAAAGGCCATGACACCACGATTCTTGGTTGGGTAAACCCAGCCCTCCCAATTGTTGTTTTCGGTTTGGATCTGATTGACGTTGAAGTTATAGCTAAACTCACCGTCAGCAACTGGGTTGCTGGTTGATGGCTCATCATTATCGTCACCACCGCCACTGGCATCGCCAACGGAGCCATCTAGCATGACATCGGCACCGCTCAACTGGTAGTCATCGATATAAACTTTATCGCCTTGGGCTAAGCCACCAAAGGTAAATTGCGGGTAGACCTGAATATCCGAACTACCATCAAAATGAGCCCAACTGTATGGAATGGTGAATTCAGTTGAGCCTGAGTTGCCATCAACAAATTCAATATCAACCCATTTGCCATTGTCTGATGCAGGAATGACCGCAGCATACTTTGGCCCCGCGGCAATACCAGCATTGATTTGATCGCCTTTCACTCCGTCTACGAGTGGGTAAGGGATCAAGTTATGGTAAACGGTGACATCACCCGGTGTTGCTTTTTCGACCCGCACTTTCACTGAAGTTTTGTGAATGGTTTTGCCTTGGGCAAATGCTAAGGCGTCAAACCACGGGTTGATGTTTGGCTGATTGGTGCGATTGTTAAACCGAATACCATGCTGTGATGCGGTGCTATTGCTGCTGGTATCTTCAAAAGCATAGGCGCCGGAACCATCGTCACCGGCTCCTGCGGCAAACGACATGACGCCGCGATTTGCCGTTGGGTAAACCCAGCCTTCCCAGTTGTTGTTGTCGGTTTGAATATCGGCAGCGCTATCAAAGTCGTAACTCAGTTCAAAGGCGCCGGGTAATTGTGGTGCCACCAGTTGTTGTAGCTCGATGGCGTAAGAGAAGGCCGCACGCTTGGGCTCGAAGTAGATTTTGTTGCGATCACCGAGCGCTTCGACCGTTACATATGGGTTGGCATTGGCGTCAGTGCCGTCGGCGCCAATGACCTCATGGCTATTGTCTTTAACAACCAATCTCAGTTGCTCGGACAGGGCTGATGCATCATCGATGACAATGTCGTTGTAAGTAAAATAACCGACGCCGCGCTCCATGTAGATGCGGCTTTTTTCAATATTGGCTTGATCAACAATGACCCAGGAGCCATCAGTTTGTGCCATTGCGTTAAAAGGTAATAGGCTTGAGCTAGCAATCATTGCTAAGGTCACTAGTGCTCGAGAACTGCGCCCGACCTCGTTGACAGATATGTGTTTGGTATGACAACCAATCATGATCCAGTCTCCATTTGAATCTGGGATGCAACAATCAACGATTGCTGATTGTTGGTCGTTCGTTGGTGGCTTTGCCGATGCTTATTTGGCAGCCACTAACGTCGTTGTTGTCCGGCGAGATAGGGAGCGATGGCCCAGTGCCAGCAGGGCTAGCGAAAACAGTGCCACAGAGGACGGTTCAGGAACGGCGGCCGCGGTCTTGGTGCTAATGGCGATGTCAGAGACGGTTAGATAGTCGTTGAAATAGTTGAAATCCCAATCCTCAAAACCAAATCTGAGTTCAACCAGGTCGTTGACGTTCAAGCGACTGAAATCAAAGCTAAGGCCGTCACTGGGATCGAGAAAGTCGTGCAGTAATGCGCCACCCGACCACAGACCAATATTCACTGGTTCGTAATCGGCTGACGTTGCAAAATCGTAGGCCAATGACAATTGGTCATAGTCGGCGTCAACAGCAAATGTTTGAAACAGGTAGCCGCCGGCCCAGAAATCTGTTGCCATGATAGTGGCGCTGCCAGCGGCGCTATCGAATGAGAATACGTCTGAACTGAGGACATCGACTGGAAACTCGCCACCGAAGCCATCGGCAACCACACCGTTCCAACCAAAGTCAGCCATACCTGTGTCAAAGCCAACGTTAATCAAGCCCGCACATGCAGAGCTCGATAGCAGTAAACCTGTCGTTAATGCAGCCCCTTGGAGCAGGCGGCCACAGTGTAAATTTGAAAACATGATTTTTCCCTACCACGTGTTATGTCAGGCGATTACTTGGTTGTTCAGCAGTAATCGACCTCCCAATTTGAAGTCGCTTGAGCACGGTCGACGCCGTGCTTTAATTATTGAGTTTGATTGGTTAAGAGAACTCGGCTGTGGCGATGGGGAGTCACCACAACCGAGTGCTTTTTGACCAATCGAAAGCGAACAAATTGTTGCATTAATGTAAACATCATACTTTTATCTTGATCTCATATTTTTGGCTGTTTTGCTAAGTCGGTGTAAAAGTTTTTGACACCATTAGGGCCAAATGTCGACTGTGACGTTGCGCTTACAAGGGCAGGTATCGGTCACGGCAAATAAGGTGTTATTGCCGTGACCTGCAAGGTTACTGAACGATTAATGACATGCTTTAGGAAGGGAAAAGTTTGGACACATAGGTGTCGTTGATAGCGTCACCGATTGCGGTTGCTGAGATTTAAATCCGAGTGTTGTTACATCGGTGATGTCAACTTGGTAGCTGCCCATGGTGCCGTCGGAATTGTCCCACACTGCAGCAACGGCAGGGCCATGATACTCCGAACCTGTGGCTCCCGGGCGACAGACCTTTTTCAGATCTGCGCAGGGTAGGTAACGCAAGAACTCTTGTTTCAAATGGGCTTTGTCGCCAGCTTCAACGGTTATCCCGGTGACTGTCGAAGATTGGTAGGAGCCCGGTTTTAACCCTGTTTTAGCATGAACGACATCGCCAAACTGACCTTTGATACGAGCCGCCCAACGAGTATCGCCGTTGCCACGTTTATAGATATGAGAAATGGATCCCTGACCAATCAAGGTTTCGACTTCAGTAATCCAGCTGGCTTTACTTTGACCCACAGCGCTAAACAGTTCGACGTAACCTTGGTCAATCCGCACGGCAAACGAGCAGCCTTTGGCATGGACGCCATCGACATGAACTGCGCCGTTGTCCATAAAATGAGGAGAGAACATCACCGCAGCTAGACCATTTTCACAACCGACATTACGAGCATAGATATTGCGGATGCCGCCCTTACCGGTTTTTTTCATCATCAGGTTGTCGGTTTCTAATCGCAATGCCACGCCACCCTCACTGTAGACGTTATCAAACAGAATGTTGTCGGCGGCATAGGTTTGAATCAAACCATAGCCGATGAACGCATTGAGGTTTCTGGCATCTTGAATCACACCATTGGTTGGCCAGCCATAGTTGCCCTTGTACTTGGCGAGGGACACCAAGATCGACGCAAAAATGGTTCGGTTGTCTTGAATCTCAAAATTAGCCAGTTTGAAGTTGTTGATATTGCCCAGATCGAATACTGCAATCTTGTTATCGTCCGTAGCCGCTAGATTGACTCGAAAGCCGTCGCCTGTGCCGATCACACTGACATTTTCAATGGCCGGGCTATTGTTGCTGCCGAATTTAAAGATACGGTGGTTGCGACCATCATTGCGAAAGGTGGGATAAATTGTTGCCCCTTGTTGGATTTCCAATTGCACATTGGACTTTAACTTGATCTCCAGCAAGTAGTAGTCGCCGGCAGGAATAATCAGCTTACCGCCTGCAGGCAAGGCACTGAGGTCATTAATCGCAGCTTGTAGAAGGGCGGAATCATCCAGTTGATCGAGGTTATTAACGCCATAGTCAGTGACCAAATTTCTGGTTTCAGATAACACTTCGGGTGGCTGGTAGAAATGTTGCTCGGGCAGGTTTTTACTCGATTGCTGCACGGTAGGTTGTGCAATCATTGTTGAATTGGGGTTGCCTGAGCAGGCGATTGCGGCACAGGCCAGAATCACCGAGGTTACGGTTTGTATGGCGTTCTGCATGGTAATACCTCTGTCATGCGTTTTTTCTATCAGCGTGGGTACTCGTGAACAACGACTGTCACTATCGACTCAGCATAGGTTGATTATGATTGCTTCAAAACATCATATGAATATAAATGTGATACAAACAACAAAATAATAACAATGTTTTGATCCCCTTGATGGAGGTTTTCATACTGCTGGTTTCTTGTGCCGTGATGAAGTCAGTCGTTATGAAACGTAGAGAGTTTTTCAAAGCAGGTGTTGCCGGAGCGATGACTGCTGGCCTAGCGCCGTTTAGTGCCAATGCCAGTAGTGATTGCAGCCCTTTAAATTCGCGCAATCATGATCAATGGTTTGATATGAGTCAGGGCCAGTTTCGGCGCCCCGACCGACGTCAGACTCGGCAATACGATGTTGCTGTGATTGGTGGTGGTTTGGCTGGAATATGTGCTGCTGTTGCTGCCGCACGGAATGGTGCCAAGGTGGTGTTGGTGCAAGACCGACCTGTCCTTGGCGGCAATAGCTCAAGCGAAATGCGTGTCCATGTGCACGGCGTGAGCTTCTTGAGGCCAGACGGTAAACCTGAGCGTGAGACTGGCATTATCGAAGAGATTCTGTTGCTTAATCGCTTCATGAATCAGCAGGAATCCTTCCCCGTTTGGGACCATGTGCTGTACGAATTTGTTACCCGCGAACCGAATATAGAACTGATGTTAAATACTCAGGCTCTGCGTGCATATGTCAGTGGCAATGTCATTAAATCAGCTACCTGCTGGCAAGCAACAACCGAAACTGAATTTGAAATCAAAGCGAAGCAATTCATTGATTGCTCTGGCGATGGCTTACTCGCGGCTCAGGCGGGCGCGCAATATCGTACTGGTCGAGAAGGCAAAAAAGAGTTCAATGAGCAGTATGCGCCGGATCAAGCTGATGGTTGGCAGATGGGCGCGACACTGCTGATGTCATCCGTTGATATGGGCCAGCCCATGCCATTCGAGCCGCCGTCATACACCATCAAATATGAAGCCGAGAAATCGAATAAACGACGTAAGTTTGCTGGCTACGAAAATGGCATTTGGTGGATTGAAGTGGGGAGCGATGACGACATCATTGCTGAGTTTGAAAAAAATCGTCATACCTTAATGGGTTATTTGTATGGTGTGTGGGACTACATTAAGAATTCCGGCAAGTTTCCAGAAGCAGAAAACATGGCGCTGGATTGGGTTCAATCACTGCCTGGGCGCCGAGAGTCGCGCCGTTTTATCGGTGACTACATTCTCAGTGAGCCGGATTTGTTAAATCATAAACACTTTGATGATGCTGTGGCATACGGCGGCTGGTCGTTAGATGAACACAATCCGGGGGGCATTGAAAACCTCAATGATCCGCCAAGTTTCTTCCATGCCCATTTTCATCAGGTGTACCAAATTCCTTATCGCAGCCTGTATTCAAAAAACATCAATAATCTGTTGTTTGCAGGTCGCAACATTTCCCAAACCCATATCGCCTTGTCGTCTTCGCGGGTGATGGGAACTTGCTCGCTAATGGGGCAGGCGGTGGGAACTGCCGCTGCGATTTGTGTCGCTAATGATGTGTCGCCGCGCCAGATCTACACCGATTACCTAACACAGCTGCAGGAAAACTTATTGCGAGATGATTTATATATTCCCAAGCGTCCGGCCAACGATGAGGCCGATCTCGCTAGGCAAGCGGCGATTATTGTCGCTTCTTCAACTTCTACCGGCGATGCCCAATTGCTCACCAATGGTATTTCTCGCGATATCGATGGTCAGGTCAATCACTGGATGTCGCGCGGTTTGCCTGCCGATGTGGTGTTTGAATGGCAGCAACCGGTTGAGTTAAGCAACGTTGAGATCAAGTGCGATACCAACACCAAGCGCAATATCATGATGCTCAAGGAATCCAAGAATGATGATGTCTTTATCAATGCTGTGCCACCAGAACTACTCAAGCAATTGCAGCTTGAAGCGCGAGTGAATGGTCGTTGGCAGCGGCTGGCAGTGGTCACAAACAATCGCACTCGGTTGATCAAGTTTACCTTTGAACCACTGACAACAACCGCGATTAGGATTCGCCTAGAACAAACCTATGGTGCGCCAAATGGCAAGCTGTTTGAAGTTCGGGCATACCAAGCCTGATGTCTATTGGCATCATGTTCGGCCAATTTGCTGGCTGCTTTTCGGCTGTTCGACGCCGGGCAATGGTGGCGGCTTTAATCGTTGCTGGTGGCGCTGTACCGGCTTGCCAGTGGCCCACCACCGAACAATTTGATGTGGTGGTCAATCACCCCGGGATGAAGCCAGGGGAGTCAAAACTGCGTCAGCTTAACCGGCAGCAAAGCTGGTCTGGCGAGGTGCGTTTTTTTGTTGATGTGAATTCAGTGTTCTGTGGTGAAGGTATCTGCCGAGTTGATCCTGTCCGATTGTATTGGAATGAACTGGGACAGTACTTGGGGTATGAGTTGAGCCGGGGCGTAGCGCTTGAAAAAGCTGAAGGGATTGATTTTGATGCCGCCGATTATGACAAACTGGATGCCATTTTGGCGTTTGCTGATTCTGATTTAAAACACCTCACGCCCGAAAAATTGCTCAGTCGTCCGCGCGGTGATAGTGGCGCTGATGCCTTTTCCGGGGCGTCAGTGCTGGTGAATGAGAATCATGTGGTAAGCGGAGCAATTTGGACTTCCTATACCCTGTGGCACTGGGTGCATAGTGATTTAGTTGCTGCCATTCGTAACCATACTGCCGATTACCTCGGAGCAGACAAGGTGGTCGATTTAGTTCGCGCCGGTAACCGCCAACAGCAACTTTTTGCCATCGAGCAACTGCTGCGATTATCGAGGTTTGATGGCCAAGCGCAACAAGCGGTATTGGCGTTATCGCCGTCAGCCACCGGCGTATTGGCAGAGCATGTCATGATGTTTGCCGAGCAGTTAGCTGGGCAAGATTACTGGCAATTTGTCCAACGACTATTTCAGCGAGCTAATGACGACATTGTCAGTCAATTGCTAAGCACTTTGTTAGCGGCAAGACGAGTGGTGCCTGCAAATGTTGTTGACCAGTTAAGCGAGCAACTGGCTGTGACAGATAACCTGCAGCACATCTACTTGCTGCTCGATGTCATCCAGCGTCAGCCCAGTGCCCAGTCTATGAGTGCTGTGGCGGCACTGATCAACCATCCCAATTTTATCGTGTCACGGCGAGCCTACTGGAGTTTGGCCGATAGTGAGTTCGCCGCTGATTATCAAACCGAGCTGGAACATTTTCGTAATCAATACACCGACCGCCTTTGAGTGGATTGATGGCCATATAAATTTATTCGATTTGGATGTTGAAATGAAAAACCTATTGGCAGGATTGTTTGCCGCATTGGCAGTGACAGCATGCAGCTCTTCGCAACAAGCAACTTCAAACAACGATAACAAGGTGCAGCGGCCACATATTCTTTTTATTGCGATTGATGACATGCGCGCTGATGTGGGTTCTTTTGGTGTCGACTACGCCATAACACCGAATCTAGATGCGGTGGCTCAACGTGGCGTGCGGTTTGAGCGAGCCTACGTACAACAACCCATTTGTGGGCCATCTCGTGCAAGTTTGATGACAGGTGCGCGGCCTGACACTCTCGGGGTGACTCATAACTACGTTCATTTTCGCGACAACATTCCCGATATCCTGACCTTGCCACAGCACTTTATGAACAACGGCTATGAAACCATGTACTTTGGCAAGGTATTTCATGGTCACAACAGCATTCAAAAGGACGATGCCCATTCTTGGAGTCGTCAGCCGGTATCGATACCCGGACTGAAAAAGCCAGTGCGCTATGCGATACAACAAAACACAGATATCCAAGCCGCCAATAAAAAGGTCATGTTCGCCAAGTATGGGCAGCAAGCCAAATTTGGCCTAGGCAGCGGCCCTGCCTATGAACGGGCAGACGTCTCCGATAATACTTACCCAGATGGCCATTCCACCGATCTCGCGATCGCGACGTTAAACGATGCGCTGCAAACAACCGACAAGCCTTTGTTTATCGGACTTGGTTTTCACAAACCCCATTTGCCTTGGGTTGCTCCTGCTAAATACTGGGACATGTACGACCCGGCCGACATTCCGTTAGCTGAATATGACACGGCACCACAAGGCGGCGCAGCGATGGGGCTGCATGCTTCGTTTGAATTACGAACCTTTTACGGCATTCCAAAACAAGGGCCACTGGATGATGAACTGGCGAGGACCCTCAAACACGCTTATCTGGCAAGCATCAGTTATGTTGATGCCCAGATTGGCCGCATGATCGAAGCGATCGACAAGGCGGGTATCGCTGATAACACCATCATCATGATTTGGAGTGATCACGGCTGGCATCTGGGGGATATGGGCGTGTGGGGCAAGGCAACCAATTATGAGATTGCCACTCGAGTACCATTGATCGTGGTCACCCCCGATATGACAGCTAGCGTCACAGGCACATCGTCCAAAGCGCTGGTCGAGCTGGTGGATATGTACCCGACCTTAACAGAACTTGCTGGGCTGCCGCTGCCCGAGCACCTCGAGGGGCAAAGCTTTGTACCACTGCTGTCGCAACCTGATCAGCCTTGGAAGGCTGCGGTATTTAGCCAGTTTCCCAACTCTGCACTCAGAGAGTGGGGCGCTTTTCCACTTCGGCCGGGGATGCGCGAAACCTACTTTGGTCCGTTGATCACCGAAGTTGAAGGGCGCATTCAGCAGCAGTTTCCTGAGCGCTGGGACCGTGAGCTGTTTGAACACTATCTAATGGGCTATGCCATGCGCACGGAGCGCTATCGCCTTATTGTTTACCTTGATACGCGTGATGAGCAGCAGCAACCGTTGTTTGTTGAGTTGTACGATCATCAAACCGATCCCAATGAAACGATCAATATCGCTGAACAAAAGCCGAAATTAACCGCAAGACTGATTAAGCAGTTTCAAGCTGGCTGGCAAGGAAATTTGGCAAAGTAGCAAGCAAACAAAACAGTCAGATCTCTTGATTTTTCGAGGGATGTGAAAGGTTAAGTGGACGTTGAGTCTTGGCTTGAAAGTCCGAGGCTTTGAATGTCGTGAAGTATCAAAATAAAAGGAGCTTACGTTGAAAATATCAAACGCTATATTGGCCGTGGGATGTTGTTTATTCCTTGGGACTAAAGCAACTGTTGCAGAGGTTTCACAGGACACTGCAATCGATGCCGCTGTCAATGATTTCCTGGCCATACAGGAGACAGAAGGAAACCAAGTAGCAATAGAACAGTTGCTTCAATGCTACGCATCGGCAGTTGAAAATACTAACGAAGGCAAGCTCAAATACTGTATCGCTTTTGATTCTGCTCTGATTGAGTACTCATACGGTATCTATCTGGCGCTTGGCGACCTTGATTTGCAGCCTGAGCTGTCTCGAAGAGAAGTTGGCGCCAGCCGAATGATTGCCAATGCTAGAGCGGCTCATGTCGATAACCCAAGCCAATATGCCCAAGGCATATACAACCTAGCTGCGCAACGCCTTTTGGCGACTGTTAAAGCCAAATATCAATAAGTTAAGTGTTTGATAGTTATATTTTCTTGCTTGTCGTAAGGAGGTAACTTGCTTTTCGATAGTTAACCCCGCAAGAAGGCATTTGGACCTTTCTTGCGGAGTAACCATTGGCATTACTTTTCTTTCAATTCAAAGGTTTGATCAAATCGAGGCATGCCGTTAAGGCGCCATTGAGCAGCACTTTTGTGATTGTAGAAGAACGCTGGCTGTTGGTGTGACCAGCTCCATACTGACATTTTCGACACCATTTCGCGGATTGTGTCTGGGTACTGTTTGCTCAAGTCATGATCTTCTGCTGGATCGGCATCAACATCATACAAGCGCCATGGACCATTGTCGGTGCGAATGACCTTCAGGTTGTCACGGCGAGCGGCGACGTTGGTGTGGGCGTCCCAGTGGACCATGACATACAGGACATCACCAGGGCGAGCGCTGACGTCTTGTTGCACCGCAGGCAGAATGTCGACGCCATCGAGATCTTTGTCTTCGGCGATTTTAGCCCCTGCGAGTGTTGCCAAAGTTGGGAACATATCGAGCGATGACACCGGATGTTTGTATGTCTTGCCAGCTTTGAGCTGGGCAGGCCAGTGCATGAACATCGGGGTGCGGTAACCGCCTTCCTGAACACTGTTTTTGCCTTCTTTTAACGGGTAGTTGCTGGCACCCTGGTCGGTGCGGCCACCGTTATCGCTCATAAAGACAATCAAGGTATTGTCGTATTGCCCTGTCTCTTTGAGGGTTTTGACGACGTTGCTGATACCTCTATCAAGCGCCCAAACCATTCCCGCATAAGTTTTACGCTTCTTGTCTTTAATCTCAGGGAATAACGCCATGTCTTCTTCTTTCGCTTCTAACGGCGTGTGAGGTGCGTTGTAAGCAAGGTATAAGAAGAACGGCTCATCCTTTTTGCTGGCCTTTTCGATGAAGCTAGAGGCCTCACGCGATAATGCATCGGTTAGATACTCAGTTTCTCGGATCTCTTTGCCGTTGTACTGCATCGGGGCAAGGTATTGCCAAATGGCGCTATCAAGACCACGGTCTCGCGCCGCTTGGTACTTCTTGCGGTACTGTTCTGGGAAGTAGCTGTGGCCGCCAAACAAGAAGCCAAAGAATTCATCAAAGCCTCGTTGATTGGGGTGGTGTTCGTGCATTTCACCTAAGTGCCATTTACCGACGATACCTGTGTAGTAACCGGCATCTTGCAACACTTCACTGATGTAGCTTTCATCGGTCGGCAAACCCAAACCACCCGAATCTTTGGTCGCTGGCAGGTTAAACTGGGAGCCAAATTTGTGCGGGTAACGGCCGGTCATTAAGCCAGCTCGGCTTGGCCCGCAATAGGGGTGAACCACATAGGCAGAGGTAAAGACGGTGCCGTTTTCAGCCAATTCATCAATTGACGGTGTTTTTAAATCGGTTGCGCCGTTAAAGCCAACATCGGCATAACCTTGGTCGTCAGTCAGAATAAAAAGAATGTTCGGTCTTGAATCGGCTTGCCCTGCAACAGCTAGGTTTATACCGCATGACAGCAAACTGAACATGGCCAATAAGCCGAGTGACAAATGGTTTTTCATTAGAACTCCAAAAGTGATTCAGTGACAGCGCTTAAAACTGGAATCAATGTTGATGCAGTGTTGGTGAATGCAAGTTACACCGAGCTGACATCTATTTCAGTGATCATTGTAGATATTATTAATTTAAACATATGATGTTTTGTTTTGGCAACAGCGGGTGTCGTTACTCGATGTTATTTGTCGCGATGAAAATGTTACTCGTTAAAACAACAAAAGCCTCGAATGAGGCTTTTGTAAGGGCTAATTGTTGCTGTTGACTACTGCGCCATAAACCAATTGTAACTGGCTCGGTCACTGACCTTTCTCGACAGGTACAAGCCAAGCTCTTTCAATTGTTGGCTGTTGCGGTAGTTGCTTAAGGTCTGTTTCAACTGACTGAGTGCCTGCTGAGTCTGGCCGACGCTATCGAGTGCGACGTAATAGACGTAACCGAACTGACTATTGTCTGGCTCTAACTCATTGGCGCGCTGCAAATAGCGCAGCGCTTGTTGTTTTTGCTGCACCCGAATCAGCGACAGACCATAGCTGTAATGCAGCAATGCCGACGTTGGATTGGCCTTGATGCCGTTAATGTAGGTGTTCTTCTCTAGCCCAGTGTTGCCAGCGTTGCGATACAGATCAGCCAGGTTGACATAGGAGCCGTCAAAGTAAGGGTCGACCTGAATCGCTTGGGTAAGGGCATCGATTGCTGGCTGAAGTTGGCCAAGCTGCAAGTGGACCAAGCTCGCATTGAGACCGCCTTCACCGCGCCAGCGGCTTACATCATTGGCAGTATTAAGTTCATCGACTGCTTTTTTCAGCGCCGGTTGCTTGCTGATGTCCTTGTGTAGCATTTGCATCGCGGCTTTTACCCGAACCGCTTTGTATTCATCCTCAATCAACGCCGCATAGCTTTTCTCGCGATCAGCTTCAGAGAGCAAGAAGCCGACTTGCGCTGTGGCCAAGCGAATTAATGGATAGCGCGATTCAACCCACGGTTTGATCGTGGCGTCGTCGAGCGTGCGAGTGGTGTTTGGCAGCAGCGCAAGGGCGCTGGCGCGCTTGAGCTCCGGTAATGTTTGGTCATTGATAATGGCAAGGTGCATGGGGAGCGGCAAGCTTAAGCTATGCTGCAGTTCGATGTAGGCCTTTTCGTTAGGAGTTAATGGTCGCTTATTCGGGTAATGATTGGCGACTTGCTCGACTGCCCATTCGGCACTCTCATCTTGGTGACAGCGATTACAGCTATTTGGAATGCCGTATTGCACCGTTAGCTCAGGCCGTGGCACCCGCATGCTGTGATCGCGTCGTGGGTCGACTCCCATGTATGTGGTGTTCGGCATATGACATTCAACGCATTCACTGCCACTGGTACCTGGCTCGTGCATCAAGTGCTGTTTGGTCTCGTATTGGCTAGGCGCATGACACTGGTGACATAGACCGTTGGTTCTGTCGATGATTTTGTAGGTATGTTTGTCGTGGCAGTTAAAGCAAGTCACGCCAAGCTGGTGCATCTTGCTTTGCTGGAATGAGCCATAGACATATACCTCTTCCTTGATTTGGCCATCGGCGTAATAAAGCGGTTGCTGCAGCATCGATGGTGAAAATTGATCAAGAAACGGCTTGGTTGGATCGTAGCCATCGGTTAGTGGCGAGCGCAGCGCGTGGCAGGCGTAGCAACCATCAATTGATTGCAAATTTGCTTTGCTGGTGTGCCAGTCACTGGCCGCTAGGCTATTGGGTTCTTTGTACTCTGCTTTGGCGTGATCTTGGGCCATTTCACCATGGCAAGACTGGCAGCCGACATTGATATGGTCCCAGCCGGTATTAAAGTGATCGGTTTGATGATCAAAACCGCGAACCAGACCATCTGAATGGCAGTCGGCACACATACCATTCCAGTTTTGTGAGGGCTGCAGCCAGTGCAGCCGATCAGCAGGCTTAATGTCTTCGTTGGCATAATTGTGATACCAGCGCTGACCGCCTTGCTCTTTGGGGTGGGCATCCCAAGCATAAGGGAAAAGCTGCAAACGACCTTTGCCGGTATCAACTAAATACTGTTGCAGTGGCCGGTAGCCAAAGGTGTACTGTAGATGATACTCAGTGGTTTCACCGGCTTCGGTCAATGCCGCGTAATAATTACCATCGCGAGTGTAAAAGCGCACCTGTTGACTAAAGTGGCTGAACTCGGCATTGTCAAAGTCACCGATGACTGATTCTGGTGTTGCAACATCCATTGACCGGTAATGGTCTGACTGTTGCCAGTGGTCATTTTCTTGTTGGTGGCAATCGACGCAGTTTTCATTCGAATGGCTGCGAGGCCGATCTTTGGCTTGGACCAGTGTTGCTGCCATTACAAATGGTAGGCATAACACAATCAATTTAAGCTTTTCGACGAGTCTGAACGAATACAACAGCTTTCTCCCAATTAGTTGGCGCACCAACACTACTTCATTCTGCGACCATTAGATAACAACTTGCGATAAAGATTTTGCTTGCGATCAAGTGTTAAAACATTTACCTTTTTATGTAAACATATGATGTATGCAAAGATGAGACAATGCTGTGATCAATGTCACCAATCAATTCGACCCAAAGGAACACCCGCATCGTCGCTTCAACCCTATGACGCGAGAATGGGTGCTGGTGTCTCCACACCGAGCTAAACGTCCCTGGCAAGGGCAGGAAGAATCACCCGATCTGAGTGAGAAACCTGCTTACGATGAATCCTGTTATTTGTGTAAAGGCAACACCCGCGTAAACGGTGAAATCAATCCCGAATACGAAGGGACGTTTGTGTTTACCAATGACTTTGCTGCTTTAAATGAGCAAACACCGGCATTTGAACAAAATGATCCGCTGTTTACTCTGGCCTCAGAACAGGGCACCAGCCGAGTCATTTGCTTTTCGCCTGACCATGGAAGGTCTCTCCCTGAGTTAACTCAGCAGGAGGTTCTCGGTGTGATCGATACCTGGCAAGAGCAGTGCGCAGATCTTGCCCAGCACTACCGTTGGATTCAGGTATTCGAAAACAAAGGCGCAGTGATGGGATGTTCAAACCCCCATCCTCACGGCCAAATTTGGGCACAGAATCAATTGCCCACTCTGGTTCAGAAAAAGCAAGACAGCTTCAGTGCTTACCTAGCCGAGCAGGGCAGTACGCTATTGCTCGACTATGCCAAGCGCGAGTCTGCTGACGGCAGTCGCACTGTTGTCGAAAACGACGACTGGATTGTTGTCGTGCCGTTTTGGGCAGCATGGCCGTTTGAAACATTGCTGCTGCCAAAATTTGCCATTGCCCGTATGACTGAGCTGACTCAGGCACACAAGGACACGTTAGCTGACGCGCTGCGCCGCATCACTGCCAAGTATGACAACTTGTTCCAGTGTTCTTTTCCATACTCGATGGGGTGGCATGGTGCGCCTTACGATGGCGATATTCACGACGAGTGGCAATTGCACGCCCATTTCTTCCCACCACTGTTGCGCTCTGCGACCGTGAAAAAATTCATGGTGGGTTACGAAATGATGGCTGAAGCCCAGCGAGATCTCACTCCAGAACAAGCCGCAGAACGACTGGCTGCGTTGTCGGATGTTCACTATAAAGCGTAGGTAAGACAATGACCCAGCAAGAAAAAGTTACAAGCGGCTTTGAAGTCGCATTTGGCCACCAACCTGATTTTATTGTCCGTGCACCTGGTCGGGTAAATTTGATTGGTGAGCACACCGATTACAACGATGGTTTTGTTCTGCCTTGCGCCATTCAGTATGCAACGTTAGTGGCAGTATCGGCGCGAGCGGATGATAAAGTGGTGGTTTCGGCATTGGATTATGATGGCCAAACCGATGAGTTCGTTTTATCCGAACAAATTGTCCCGCAAGAAAACAAACTTTGGGCCAATTATGTCCGTGGCGTGGTCACCGAACTACAAAAGCGTGGTCATCAACTGAAAGGCTGCAACTTGGCGATCACCGGCAATGTGCCACAAGGTGCCGGCTTGAGTTCTTCAGCTGCGTTGGAAGTGGGTATTGGATATGCCTTTGACCAGCTGTGTCAGCTGAATATCGACAAAGCCGATATCGCCCTGATTGGCCAAGCGGCAGAGAACAACTTTGTCGGTTGCGCTTGCGGCATTATGGATCAGCTCATTTCTGCTTGCGGTCGCGAGCAAATGGCCATTGGTATTGATTGCCGAACGCTTGGCTTGACCGAAGTCAGCATTCCATCTGGCATGACCATCATGATGATTAACTCCAACGTTAAACGTGGCTTGGTTGATAGCGAGTACAACACACGTCGTGCTCAATGTGAGCAGGCCGCAGCCCACTTTGGTGTTTCTCACTTGCGTGATGTCACTGTCGCTGTGTTCGAAATGAAGAAAGACCAGCTGGATCCTGTGGTTGCCAAGCGCGCAGAGCACGTGGTGTATGAAAACAAACGTACCGTCGATGCCATGAAAGCCTTCAACAAGGGTGACATCGTCAAGATTAGCCAGCTGATGGCTGCCAGCCACGCGTCAATGCGCGACCTGTTTGAGATCACTACCAAAGAGATTGATTACTTGGTTGAGCTCATTGATGGTGTGTTGCAAGACAAGGGCGGTGTGCGCATGACCGGCGGCGGTTTTGGTGGCTGTGTGGTTGCGCTGGTACCAGAAGCAATGGTTGATGAGATCAGCAAGCTGATCGAAGACAACTATCAGGCTGACACCGGCTTGAAAGAAACGATTTACATCAGCGGCCCAATGGCTGGTGTCGATACTCTTGCTTTAGAAATGGCCTAGGAGTTATCACATGACCAACGTTCTGGTTACCGGCGGTGCAGGTTACATCGGCAGTCATACTGTACTGGCGTTGTTAAATGCTGGCTACGGCGTGGTGGTTGTCGACAACCTTTGTAATTCCTCGAAAGAATCGTTAGTACGGGTAGAACAACTGGCGGGGAAGTCGGTGACGTTTTACGAAGCTGACATTCTCGACAAGCAAGCGATGGCTTGTGTATTCGTCCGCGAAAGCATCGATGCTGTGATTCATTTTGCTGGCCTCAAAGCTGTCGGCGAGTCGGTGCAAAAGCCATTGGCATACTACAAAAACAATGTTCAGGGGACCGTCGCGTTAGTTGAAGTGATGCTAGAACATGGCGTTAACTCGCTGGTCTTTAGCTCATCAGCGACTGTTTATGGTGAAGCCAATGAGCCGCCATACGTTGAAACTCAGCCGCTTGGCAATCCAGCCAGCCCTTATGGCCAAACGAAGGCCATGGTGGAAAAAATTCTGATGGATGTTGCCCGCGCTAATCCTAGTTTTCAGGTTGCGAACCTGCGTTACTTCAACCCGATTGGCGCCGATGTCAGCGGCAACATCGGTGAAGACCCCAACGGCATTCCCAATAACCTGATGCCGTTTGTCGCTCAAGTTGCTGTCGGTAAACGCGATAAGTTGGCAATTTTTGGTGATGACTACCCAACTAAAGATGGCACTTGTCAGCGCGACTACATCCATGTCACCGACTTGGCTGACGGCCACCTTGATGCCTTGAGCTGGTTACTCAAACAGCCAAGCGGTTGTGCCGAGGCATTTAATTTGGGCACTGGCGATCCTTTGTCAGTGCTCGATATTGTCAATGGCTTTCAGTTGCATTCAGGCCAATCGGTGCCGTTTGAAATCGCTCCCCGGCGCGAAGGTGATTTGCCAGCGTTTTGGGCCAATGCCGATAAAGCGCGACAAACCTTGGGATGGCAACCAAACAAAACACTTGAAGATATGATGGTCGACACCTGGCGTTGGCAATCACAAAACCCCAATGGCTATTAAACAGGGGCGCGGCTTATTAATTTAGCGAACAAGGCTTCATATTGGTTCGCATATAACACCAGAAAACTTTCAATTTCGATTGATATAACAGGACAAAACAATGATAAAACAATCGGTTATTTGTGCTTTGTTAGCAGCGGTCAGCTTAACTGCCTGCGCTCAAAACAAAGCCGACAGCACGGCGTCAGCGCCGGCTGAAAAACCAAACGTTATTTTGATTTTTGCCGATGATGCCGGCTACAACGATTTCGGTTTCCAAGGCAGTCCAACCATGGTCACGCCAAATCTCGACAAAATCGCCGCTCAAGGTGTGGTGTTCAAGCAAGGCTACGTCTCTGATCCTGTGTGTGGTCCATCGCGAGCCGGTTTGATGACTGGCCGTTACCAACAAAAGTTCGGCTACGAAGAAATCAATGTGGTTGGTTTTATGAGCCCTAACTCCGCGTTGTTGGGCGAAGACATGGGGTTGCCGGTGGATGAAGTCACCATGGCCGATTACATGAAATCGCAGGGCTACAAAACTGCTGTCTATGGTAAGTGGCATCTAGGTAACGCCGATCGTTATCACCCTCTTAATCGCGGTTTTGACGAGTTTCTCGGTTTCCGTGGCGGCGACCGCAGCTACTTCCCATACAAGGATGCAGACGAGATTGCTGCTAACCCAATGGTTTCTGATAAATTGTTAGAGCGCGGCATGGGCCACATGGAAGAACATGATGGTTATCTTACTGACGTGTTAGGTGACGAGACGGTCAAGTTCATTGAAAACAACCAAGACTCGCCGTTCTTTATCTATCTTGCATTCAATGCCGTTCACACGCCAATGGAAGCGCTGGAATCAGACAAAGCTAAATTCCCTCACTTAACTGGCAAACGTCAGGAAGTGGCAGCAATGACCTTGGCAATGGACCGCGCCATTGGCCGCGTCACTGACAAGCTTGAAGAGCTCAATTTGGCTGACAACACTATTATCGTGTTTACCAACGATAACGGTGGTCCAACGGATAAGAATGCCTCGAACAACTGGCCTCTAGCTGGTACCAAGTCCAACCATCTTGAAGGTGGAATTCGCATTCCGTACATCATGAGTTGGCCTGCTAAGATCCCTGCTGGTACCGTGTATGACTTGCCGGTCAGCACCATGGATCTATTGCCGACCTTCTACGAAGCTGCTGGTGGTACTGAATACAAGTCAGAAGTTGATGGCGTGAACCTGTTGCCTTATGTACTAGGTGAGAACAAATCGCGCCCACACCAAACCATGTACTGGAAAAAAGATGTACGTGGAGCGATCCGTGACGGTGACTGGAAGCTGATTCGATTTGCTGACCGTCCCGCTGAGTTGTACAACATTGCTGATGATATTGCCGAGCAGAACAATCTCGCCGACAAATATCCGGAACGTGTTCGCGCCATGTACAAGCAGTACTTTGCGTGGGAAATGACCTTGGAGCGTCCACTATGGTTGTTACAACGAAAGTACGAGCAATACGATATTGATCGTATGGATAAGTACCGCGTTCCAACGCCACCAGAGCAAGCGCAGTAATAGCTCATTCATCACTTACATAAAAAAACCGCTGACTTGTCAGCGGTTTTTTTTATCCTCTTCGGCTAGGAGGTTACCAGCGGTATTTTGCTGGTGCTCTTGCTGATTTGAATTGCAATTGATTTCGATGTTGGTGTAAAGGACAAGTCGCCATAGCTATCGATAGGCACTAGTGGGTTGGTTTCAGGGTAGTAGGCTGCGGCATTTCCTTTGGGGATGTCGTAGAACACGACTTGGAAACCGTCGACCTGTCGTTGAGTCTGATCGGGCCATAGTGAAGTGATTTGCACCCAATCTCCTTCTGATAACCCTTGTTGTTCGGCATCCGACTGGTTGATGAACAATACCTGACGCTGATTCTCAATACCCCGATAGCGGTCATTCATGCCGTAAATGGTGGTGTTGTATTGATCGTGCGAACGTAAGGTTTGCAAGGTCAGTGTCGGTTGCTCGCTGGTTGCCAGCTGAGCCGAAAGTGATTGCGGGAAAATGTCCGCAGGTAAGTCAACGGCGTGAAACTGAGCTTTGCCTGAGCGGGTGTTCCATTGCAGCAAGGCCGCTGAGTTCGCTAAGTGGAAGCCGCCTTGCTGTTTAATCTTGTCATTAAAATTGGCAAACGCCGGCAGCACGTCACCGATTAGTGTCCGAATCAAACTGTAATCCTGAGCATAGTCAAGCCAGTTGACTGGCACTGGGCCCAGTGTTGCAGCGGCTATTTCTGCAACGATTCGGGTTTCCGATAAGCAATCGGCACCAACCGGCTCATTGCCGCCCGCGGAAGCGTGAACCATAGAAAAGGTATCTTCAACGGTTATTTGTTGTGGGCCTTTACTAGTTTGGTCAATTTCAGTGCGGCCAAGGCAAGGCAAAATCAGTGCATCTTGACCAACCAACAAGTGCGAGCGATTGAGCTTGGTGCTGATCTGCACGTTCAATTTGGCGTTGGCTATGGCGCGGTAAGTGAACTCAGTATCTGGTGCTGCTGCTGCTAAATTGCCCCCCAAACACACCAGTACTTTGGCTTGCCCTTGATGCAAAGCCTGCAAGGCTTGGTTGACGTTGTGGCCATGGGCGGTTGGTGGTTTAAAGTCCAGTCGTTGCTGCAAGGCGTCGAGAAACGCCTTCGGTGGCTTTTCATTGATCCCCATGGTCCGATTGCCCTGCACATTGCTGTGTCCGCGCACCGGACACAGGCCAGCGCCGGGTCTGCCAATTTGGCCGAACAGCAGGTGCAGATTAACCAGCTCACGAATCGTGTCGACCGAGTGCTTGTGTTGAGTCAGCCCCATGGCCCAAGTACTGATGGCTTGCTTGGATTGAACAAACAACTGAGCCGCTTGTTCAATCTCGCTTTTGTTGACGCCCGATTGCTGCTCGATATCCTGCCAACTGGTCTGTGAAACACGATTTAAATAAGCCTCGGAGTCGACGGTATGGCGGTTGATAAATTGTTGATTGAATGTCGCTCCAGATTGTTGCAGGGCTTTGACCATACCGCGGACGAATGCCATATCGCCGCCGAGCTTTGGCGTGATGTAAAGGCTCGATATTTGGGTTGCGGCAGGGGTCAGTAGTTCGACTGGATCTTGCGGGCTGGCAAAGCGATTGAGCGCCACTTCTTTTAGGTTGTTAATGGCGACAATGGTACAACCGCGTTTGGCTGCTTTTTTTAACGCATTCATCATTCTAGGATGATTAGTACCGGGGTTTTGGCCGTAGACGAAAATAGTATCGGCCTGTTCAAAATCACTCAGCACTACTGTGCCTTTGCCGACACCAACCGATTGGGTCAGTGCCAGACCACTGGCTTCATGGCACATATTGGAGCAATCAGGAAAGTTGTTGGTGCCAAATGCGCGGCCAAACAGCTGGTATAAAAAGCTCGCTTCATTACTGGCTCGACCTGAAGTGTAAAATTCGGCTTCATCGGCCGATGCCAGCGCCTGCAAATGAGTTGCAATCAGGCTAAAGGCGTCTGCCCAGCTTACTGGTTCATAATGGTCGGTTTGGTGGTTGTAGCGCATCGGTTCGGTCAAACGACCTTGAAACTCTAACCAATGATCGGTTTGCTTCATCAACTGAGTAACTGAGTGCTCGGCAAAAAAGCGACGGTCGACAGTGCGAGCCGTCGACTCCCAAGCAACCGCTTTGGCACCATTTTCACAGAACTGGAAGGCGCCATCTTTGCTGTCGCCCCAAGCGCAACCAGGGCAGTCAAAACCGCCATCTTTGTTGACTCGCATGAGGTTCTTAAAGTTGTCTTTGGCGCGCTGAGAGCGAAGTACTTCGTTGAGCGTTGAGCGCAACGATGCTAAGCCGCCCGCTTTATGGGATTTAGAACTCATGCGACTCTCCTTGATAACTAATGGGCGCATCGAATTTGGGAATGTGGATCAGTTGCAAGCCATGTGCTTGGGCGAGGTGAACGGCTTGTTGGCTTGGCGATGCCAGTGAGATCAGACAAGGGCAGTTGATGAGAATCGCTTTTTGCACTAACTCAATGCCGCAACGACTGGTAATGACAATGGCAAACGATTCCGGCCGTTGGTTGTGTCGCAACAAGTGGCCGAGCAACTTGTCCAGTGCGTTGTGGCGGCCAATATCTTCGCGAGCGGCGGCGATACGACCACCCGGTAACAATAAAAATGCGCCGTGCAGGGCACCGGTTTGGGCCGATTTCACTTGTCGGCTCGATACCGCTTGGCGAATGCAATCGAGCTTGGCGTCGCGGTAGTTAAATGTGCTACTGATTTGAGGTAGTGGTGGAAATGCTTGTTCCAGCGCGCTAATGCCGCACAGCCCACACGATGCGGAAGTGCGCACCGAGCGCGCTTGTTGAGAGACTTTTGCTAGACAGCGATTTGCCAGCTGAATGTTGATTTGCCATTGGTCGTCTGATGCAACAATGTCGATGTCGTGGACATCGTGGTTGTGGCTGATGAGTTGTTCAGAGTACAAAAAGCCAACAACGAAGTCGTCGATATCGAAAGGGCTGGCTAGCATCACGGCATAATTAATACCATTGATGTTGAGCGCCAGAGCCACTTCTTCGGGTAAATGTGATAGCTGCATTTGGCGGCTTTTCATTGGTTCAACTGTAATCAAAAAAATGTCTCGAAATGAATGTAAACCTGTCGCCAACAACCGGCGAGATGACACCGTGAATTGACAGCTCAGTATTGAATCTCACTCCAATGTGATTCAATAGCCAAGCGCTGAAGTAATGGAAAAAATCAACGAAGTTTGAACTTACGCACTGTTTTGATAATCAGTTCGATTTTCATGTCTTACCGCTAATTGATGTGTTTTTACCATTGTTTTCATATTGTTAATGATATTTGTTTGCATTGGCTTGGCGCATTGTCAAGATTCATTGCTAGCTTTGACGGAAGCGATTCGTTAGGGTGATTGTATGTTGTTAACAATGAATTGTGTTGTTTATGGATAAGTACACGCTCAGAGCATTCGGCTATGCAGCGATTGTGACCATCGGTGGTTTTGTCTTTGGCCTCGATGCAGCCGTGATTAGTGGAACGCTGAGGTACATCACCCTTGAGTTTGGTCTGACTGATCTGCAAGTTGGAACTGTGGTTAGTGCGCCAGCGTTGGGCGTGCTCATTGCCTTGGTGATCACAGGTGCTATTTGCGACTCGATTGGCCGTAAAAAAACTTTACTGCTTATCGCCATTCTCTACATCCTCTCTGCAGTAGGCTCTGCGTGGGCGACTAGTTATGAAATGCTGGTTGGTGCCCGTTTTATCGGCGGCTTGGCATTTACATCGCTGTCGTTGGCGTCAATGTATATCGGTGAAATTGCGCCTCCAGCCCAGCGTGGCAAGTTGGTGTCGATGAACCAGTTAATGATTGTGTTAGGTCTAACCGCTGCCTATTTCTCTAACTATTGGTTAGTGGGTTTGCTTGAAAGCAATACGGCATGGGTTATCGAATACAACTTGCTGCAGGATATTTGGCGCTGGATGCTGGGTGTTGAAATTATCCCCGCCGTGATTTGGGCGTTGTTGCTGTTGTTGGTGCCATTGAGTCCTCGCTGGTTGGTCGCTAAAGGCCGATATGATGAGGCCAAAGTGTCATTGGCGAAGTTGATGCCGGCGGAGAAAATCGATGATGAGCTGGCAGCTATCATTGAAAGCTCGCAACAAGAGCATCAAAAGCCGATGAAATTGACTGAGCAGTTTCAGGTGATGTTCGAAAAACGCTTTCGCTTAGCCATTATGATTGGCGTGATTTTCGCTGCGGTGCAGCCGCTTACAGGGGTCAATCCGATCTTGTTTTACGCCCCCATGGTGTTCGAACAAACAGGGATTGGCACCAATGCTGCCTTTGCCCAAACCTTGATTATTGGTGTGGTCAGTTTTGTCTTCACTGCTTTGGCTATCGTCTTGGTCGATAGGCTGGGCAGGCGGCCATTGGTCAACTTTGGCCTGATTGCATCCATTGTTTGTTTGGTGTTGTGCGTGACCGCATTTAAACAAGCTAGTTATACCCTGACGGCGGATGATGTCGTGCAAATAGAAACAACCCTTGATAGCGATGTAGCCGAGCAGTTGCAACCGTTAGTCGGGCAAACGTTTGATTCCGATACGGGTTACAAAAACGCGTTGATAGCAGCGATTGGCCAAGATAGTTACAAAGCCCACGAAAGTGAGCTAATTCAAGCGGCGGTTAGTATTAATGCGATGTTGGTGTTGATTGGCATCGTTGGCTTTATTGCTGCCTTTCACGTTTCGATAGGGCCCTTGATGTGGGTGGTATTTTCAGAAATTGTGCCGACCCAAATTCGCGGTGTGGCGATTCCTGGATTTGCCCTGATTTCGAGTGTGATTAGTTACTTCATGCAGAAGTTCTTCCCGTGGCAGCTGGCAAACTTCGGCGCTGCTGACATTTTCACTAGTTATGCAGTTGCAGGACTCATTGGCCTTGTGCTGCTCTACCGTTACTTGCCTGAAACGAAGAATAAATCGATTGAAGAAGTGGAACGTTTACTCAATCCACAAACGGCTTGATAGTTGTTCTCGAAAACCAGAAAGGCGTGCGTAAGCACGCCTTTTTTGGTGATTTAATCTAAATCGCTGGCGTCGTGACGCTCGGCCACTTGTTCTGATTCATCACCCCAAGTGCGGTTCACTTTGCGGCCGCGAATAACAGCAGGGCGCTGATCAATTTCCTCTGCCCAGCGAATAACATGAGGGTATTCGTCGACTGACAGAAATTCAGCGGCGTCATACAAACGACCTAGCACTAATGCTCCATACCAAGGCCAAATCGCGATATCGGCAATGGTGTATTGATCGCCGGCCATGTAGCGACGAGTCGCCAAGTTGCGATTCAGCACATCTAACTGTCGCTTGGTTTCCATAGTGAAGCGATTGATTGGGTATTCAAACTTCTCGGGTGCATAGGCATAAAAATGACCGAAGCCGCCGCCTAAATAGGGTGCTGAGCCCATTTGCCAGAACAGCCAATTCATCGTTTCAGTCTTGCTTGCTGGGTCTTGGGGCAGCAATTGACCGTGTTTTTCTGCCAGATAAAGCAATATTGAAGCAGATTCGAAAACTCGGGTCGGCGGTGTGGTCGAGTGATCAACTAGGGCTGGAATTTTTGAGTTGGGATTGATTTCGACAAAGCCTGATGAAAACTGATCGCCTTCTTGAATTCGAATCAGCCAAGCATCGTATTCGGCCTCGTTAATACCAAGTGCTAACAACTCTTCGAGCATCACCGTGACCTTCACCCCATTTGGGGTTGCCAAAGAGTAAAGTTGCAGGGGGTGCTCGCCAGTGGGCAGTTCCTTGTCATGGGTTGAGCCAGCGATTGGGCGATTGATATTGGCAAATTGACCGCCGCTGGGTTGTTGCCACGTCCAAACTTTAGGTGGCAGATAATCTGACTGTTCGCTCATCTTTGGTATCTCCAAAATTACCGGTAAGAAGTTACGAATTAACTGACCGCATACGTAACCAATCTATTTCAGATCTCAATATGTTGCTTTTCAAATGATAAATATCGTTATTGTCACATTTGTATCAGAAACTCTCGACTATACTCTGCTGACACAAAAAGGACTCGCAAAGAGTTGTAGTTGACTGTAGTAGCTAGATGTAACTCTCTAGTTTTCAACTAGTATTTAAAAATTATAAACGTCAGCGTGACGAAACGTTGGCCAGAATTACGAGATTACTATGAGTCAATTAGAGTCTGTCATTTGGCATGTGCTGGGCTATGCAGCAATGCCTACTATTTTTATATTCGGCTTTATCGGCGTGGCGATAGGCTGCTTACTACTCCTTAATTGGATGGGCGTCGAAACGATCGACACGGACGCTTAGACCATGACTTCTCTACCGCAAAACTCAACTCCAGATTTGGTTAAGCTGGCGGGTGTGCTCGTCCGTTGCCAGCCGTCAAGACGCGCTGTAGTGATCGAACAAATAGAGGCACAAGCTGGTGCTTCGGTCGAGCCAGAAAGCAGTGAAGATGCTTTGATTGTGATTATCGAAGAAACGCCAACCACGCTTTACCTAACTGAACAAATCACTCGAATTCAAAATATTCAAGGTGTGTTGTCTGCTGCCTTGATTTACCACCACAACGATACTGCCGAAACCGGCAACAAGGAGATGGCGTCGTGAAATTAAATCGTCGTGACTTCATTAAAACCCAAGCTGTTGCAGCCACTGCTGCTGCGGCAGGTCTCAGTGCGCCAGTTTTGGCAACCAATGTTGCAACCCAACGAAGCCAGACTCAAGTTGATTGGGATAAGGCTCCCTGTCGTTTTTGCGGTACCGGCTGTAGCGTGTTAGTTGGTACGCAAAACGGTCGCGTAGTGGCTACTCAAGGTGATCCAGATGCGCCTGTGAATAAAGGCTTGAACTGCATTAAGGGCTACTTCCTATCAAAAATTATGTATGGCGAGGATCGCCTCACACAACCGCTGTTGCGGATGAAAAATGGTAAGTACGACAAACAGGGTGACTTCCAGCCGGTGAGCTGGGATCAAGCATTCGACATCATGGCTGAAAAATGGAAAACAGCTATCAAAGCCGACAATGAACGCAATGCCGGTAAGGCGGTGACAGATATCACCTCATCGGTGGGCATGTTTGGTTCTGGCCAGTGGACCGTTTGGGAAGGCTATGCCGCTTCTAAACTGTTTAAAGCCGGCTTCCGCTCCAACAACATCGACCCTAATGCGCGCCATTGCATGGCTTCTGCGGTAGTCGGTTTTGCCCGTACCTTTGGTATGGATGAGCCCATGGGTTGTTATGATGATTTGGAAAATGCCGACGCATTTGTGCTCTGGGGCGCTAACATGGCGGAAATGCATCCCATTCTGTGGTCGCGATTGACCGATCGTCGGTTGAGTGCACCAGATGTGCAAGTGCATGTGCTGTCTACTTTTGAGCATCGCAGCTTTGAGTTAGCCGACAACTCGATCATCTTCACCCCGCAAACCGATCTGGCCATTCTCAACTACATTGCCAATTACATTATTCAGAACGACAAAGTGAACAAAGACTTTGTTGCTAAGCACGTTAACTTCCGCAAAGGTGATACCGATATTGGTTATGGTTTGCGACCAACTCACCCGCTGGAAAAGCAAGCTAAAAATGCTGGCTCAGGTGGTTCTGCGCCCATTAGCATGGACGAGTTTGCCAAGTTCGTGAGTACCTACACCTTAGATTACACCGCCGAGCTGACCGGTGTGCCAAAGGACAACCTGCTGCGCTTGGCCGAAGCTTATGCCGATCCGGACAAGAAAATCGTGTCGTACTGGACGATGGGCTTCAACCAGCACACCCGTGGTGTTTGGGCTAACAATTTGGTTTACAACATTCACCTGCTCACCGGCAAAATTTCTGAACCAGGCAATGGTCCGTTCTCGCTCACAGGTCAACCTTCGGCCTGTGGTACTGCTCGTGAGGTCGGAACCTTCGCCCATCGTCTGCCAGCGGACATGGTTGTGGCGAACAAAAAGCATCGTGATTTTGCTGAAAACGTGTGGAAGGTTCCAGAGGGTACTATTCCTGGCAAAGTCGGGTATCACGCAGTGTTACAAGACCGAATGCTCAAAGATGGCAAGCTCAATGCTTATTGGGTGATGTGTAATAACAATATGCAGGCTGGCCCCAACATTAATGAAGAGCGATTACCGGGCTATCGTGATCCGCGCAACTTTATCGTTGTTTCTGACCCGTACCCAACAGTGACCGCACAGGCTGCGGATTTGATTCTACCAACCGCCATGTGGGTTGAAAAAGAGGGCGCCTACGGCAACGCCGAACGCCGCACCCAATTTTGGCACCAACAAGTATTACCGCCGGGCGAGGCTAAATCGGACCTCTGGCAATTGATGGAATTTTCCAAGCGTTTCAAAGTGGAAGAAGTTTGGCCAGCAGACTTGATTGCGAAAGCGCCAGAGCTGAAAGGCAAAACCTTGTTTGAAGTGCTGTATCAGAACGGCAATGTCGACAAGTTCGAGACTGCTGAGTGCAAAGGCAAGATGAACCTCGAGTCGGAAGATTTTGGCTTCTACTGCCAGAAAGGCTTGTTTGAAGAATATGCTGTGTTTGGTCGTGGCCATCACCATGACTTGGCCGACTTCGATGCTTATCACGCTGCGCGGGGCTTGCGTTGGCCTGTGGTAGACGGCAAAGAAACGTTGTGGCGCTACAAAGAAGGCTATGACCCTTATGTCAAAGCCGGAGCCGATTGGGAGTTTTACGGCAAGCCAGATGGCAAAGCGGTTATTTTTGCTCTGCCTTATGAGCCTGCGGCTGAATCACCAGACGATGAATATCCGTTGTGGCTAAGTACTGGCCGAGTGCTGGAACATTGGCATACCGGCACCATGACGCGTCGCGTTCCAGAGCTGTATCGAGCTTACCCAGATGCGC
Source organism: Neiella marina (assembly GCF_002165625.1). Classification (GTDB taxonomy): domain Bacteria; phylum Pseudomonadota; class Gammaproteobacteria; order Enterobacterales; family Neiellaceae; genus Neiella; species Neiella marina. The sequence continues at coordinate 38,471 of NZ_NGNS01000023.1, read as the reverse complement.
TGATTTTCTTGCACCCTGCCGATGCCAAAGAATTAGGTGTTCGCCGGGGTGATGAGGTCGTGGTTGAGTCTCGTCGTGGCGAGGTCAAAACCAGGGTCGAAACCCGTGGTCGAAATAAGCCGCCGAAGGGGTTGGTATTTATGCCATTTTTCGATGCCAAACAGCTCGTTAATAAGCTGACGCTGGATGCAACCGATCCGCTCTCGAAGGAAACTGACTTTAAGAAGTGCGCGGTTCGGATCCGCAAAGCCTAGTAGGCCCAGAGAGTAGACGATGGCTCCAAAATCCAAGCATGCGATGTCGCGGCGGCAGTTTCTGCATAACACAGCCAAAGGTGCCTGTGTTGCCAGTGTCACCGTTGCTGCTATGGGATTGGTTGCCAGACCTTCTGGGGCATCATCACCGCAGGCATTAAGGCCGCCGGGGGCTGTTGATGAGGCAGAGTTTCTCGATGCATGTGTGCGTTGTGGTTTGTGTGTTGAGGCGTGTCCTTATGACACCCTCAAATTGGCGACCCTATTTGACGCTGCACCAATGGGAACGCCTTACTTTGAGGCAAGAACAATTCCTTGCGAAATGTGTGATGACATTCCATGTCAGCAGGCTTGCCCTAGTGGTGCGATATCGCCTGAGCTCGACAGCATCGATGATGCCCGTATGGGATTGGCGGTGTTGATCGACCAAGAAACCTGCTTGAACTGGCAGGGCCTCAGGTGTGATGTGTGTTATCGGGTATGCCCGTTGATTGATGAGGCAATCACTCTTGAGGCGCAGCGGAATATGAGAACCGGCCATCACGCCATGTTTATTCCCACGGTTCACTCTGATGCTTGCACTGGTTGTGGCAAGTGTGAGCAGGCCTGCGTGCTTGAAGTGTCTGCTATCAAGGTGCTGTCTCGTGACTTAGCCAAAGGTGAATTAGGGCGACACTATCGTTGGGGATGGAAGGAAAAAGAAAAAGCCGGCCATTCGCTATTGGAGCAGGATGTGTTGGATTTGCCAGATCGTCGTCCTGAAGGCGGCTAACGATGAAAGTACGAGTTGGCGTTGAGGTCATTGACAAGTTTGGTTGGCTTCGAGCTCATCGCTTTTTGTTGTTACGGCGGATTTCTCAGCTCAGCGTTTTAGGGTTGTTTTTACTCGGGCCTTGGTTCGATATTTGGATTATTCGCGGCAACTTAAGCAGTAGTGAACTGCTTGGAACCATACCACTCACTGAGCCTTGGATGTTGTTACAGAGTTTAGTATCAGGGTATTGGCCAGAGCTGACCTTGTTGCTGGGGACGGCCATTGTTGTCGCTTGTTACTGGTTAATCGGTGGCAGAAGCTATTGTGCTTGGGTTTGCCCGATGAATGCGGTGACTGATACGGCTCACTGGCTTCGTCGTCAACTCAGGGTACGTAGCCAGATTAATCCTCCTAGTTCCATTCGCTGGGGCGTGTTTGTCGGTGCTTTGATAGCCACTGCGGTGTTACAAGGATTGGTCTGGGAGATGATCAATCCGGTATCACTGCTACATCGAGGCATATTGTTTGGTATGGGAGCCGGATGGCTGTTAATTGCCGCGGTGTTCTTGTTTGACTTGTTTGTGGTTGAGAAGGGCTGGTGTGCGCATTTGTGCCCGATGGGTGTCTGTTACGGTCTGATTGGCAAAGTCAGCCCCGTCAAGGTGGTCGCCAGCCGAAGAGAAGACTGCAATCAATGTATGGATTGTTACGTGGTTTGCCCTGAACCACATATTTTAAAGGGGCCATTGCGGGAGGCTAAACAAGGAAGCTCCCCCATTGTTTCGACTCAGGATTGTACACGCTGTTTACGCTGTATGGATGTGTGCAGTCAGGATGTATTTGATATTACCGCATCGCTTTCGGGTTCAGCTCGAATAAAAAGTGGAGAGCAATAAATGAAAACTCTAATTTCATCCATGGTAGCGAGTTTGTTGTTGGTGACTAGCTGGGCAACTGCCAATGCTGTTGATAATGAGGACTACGTCAGCAATGGCGGCCTGTCTTCATTGCGTGGCGCGTCTGAGCTGAATGACACAAAACGAGCCGAACAACTTAAAAAGCAAATTAAGGATGATCAGGTGATTGACAGAAACTATGTCCATCAACCGCCACTTATTCCTCATCAGATTCGCGACTACCAAGTCGACTTAAAGAGCAATAAGTGTTTGTCATGCCATGGTTGGAAATTTGCCGGACAAATCGGGGCGACCAAAATCAGTCCAACACACTTTGAGACTGCAGATGGTTTGACCCTTTCAGACGTTGCTCCACGCCGATATTTCTGTCTTCAGTGTCATGTGCCGCAAGCAGATGCACCACCGCTGATTGCTAATGACTTTCAAGCTGTTGAGGCGCTGGATGCCGCCAATTCGTCACGATAAGCGAGGTACTTTAGATGTCTGATAACAAAAAGACTGGCTTCATCGTCCGCTTATGGCAGCTGTTCTCAAAACCAGCCAAAATCGCCACTGGTGCGCTTATTGGTATGGGTTTCATCGGCGGTATTTTATTTTGGGGTGGCTTTAACTGGGGCATGGAAGCAACCAACACCGAGGCTTTTTGCTCCAGTTGCCATGCGCCAATTGTGGAAGAGATACAAACCACAATTCACTTCACCAACCGCTCTGGGGTTCGAGCGATTTGTTCCGATTGTCATGTCCCGCATAAGTGGACTGATAAAATTGTCCGCAAGGTTCAGGCGAGCAAAGAGCTGGTAATGCACTTTATCGGCACCATTGATACGCCAGAGAAATTTGAAGCGCGGCGCAAGCATTTGGCAGAGCGTGAATGGCACCGACTGAAAGAGAATGATTCGCTAGAATGCCGGAATTGTCACGACTTCCAGTACATGGACTTTACCGAACAAGGTAAGCGGGCCGTTACCATGCATTCAACATCGCTAGCGTCAGGCGACAAAACTTGTATTGATTGTCACAAGGGCATTGCTCATTCTCTACCTGATATGTCTGGTGTTGAAGGGTGGTAACTGCCGAGTAAGTTGCTCAGCACGATATTGCTATTCAGTTTTGTTAAAAGGCAGAAGATTCAATCCGATCTCTGCCTTTTTCTTTGGCTATTTTTAACGCGTCATTGGCGCGAGTGAGCAACACGGTTAAAGCAGTTCTCTTGGTCTCCGTGGTAGCAATTCCGATACTGACTGTTGGCTGCATGTCGATGCCTAGATGTTGCAGCGACAATGTACTGAGCTTTTGTTTGAGGGTTAGACACAGTTGCTCGGTGTCTTGTTTGTCGCGACCAGGACAAATAACCATAAACTCATCACCATCAAAACGTCCTATCTGTGCTTGATCGGCCAATAATTGCTGGGCTTGATGCCCCATCTCTTGCAACAGTTGGTCTCCGGCAGGGTGGCCAAAGTTTTCATTGAGCTGATTAAAATGGTCGATGTCGACTAATGCGATGCTGACCGGGTGGCTTGAGCGACAAGCTTTCAGCTGTTGATCGAGCTGCACCGCAATGCTCCGACGGTTGGGCAACTGAGTTAATTGATCAACTCCCATCATGTCTTTCATTCGTCTCGCTCGTTGCCGGATGCTAATGGTTGCCGCAGTCATCACCAGCAGTAGAGTAATTGATGCGGTGATTGCCATCACTTGCCAAGTCTGGGCTTGTTGCAGGTTGGCAATGGTTTGTTCCTGCAATTGAGATTTGAGCTCAGATTGTTGTTCTTTGTGTTGTTGCTTTTCGAGGTTTAACCGAGTATTGGCAATATCGCTGTACTGCGACTTGATATGTTGGGTGTAAGTACTGCTGAGCTCAGCATATTCTTTGAATACTCGGGTCGCATCTTGCCATTGGCCGGTATCCGCTAGTAGCTCAGCATAGCGCAGTGTTGATGTGATTCGATAAGAGCTCGCGTTTGCCTTGGCAAAAAACTGGTAAGCCGTCTGGGCATATACAATGGCTTTTTCGGGTTGACCATTGCCCCGGTAAATATGAGCGAATGCCATGCTCAGATAAGGGTCGCGGCGAGCCCCAGACAAGAATGTATTGTTATTGGGTATCGACTCGATGATTGCCAATGCTTCCTGCAATCGATCCAATTCGCTTAAGTTGATTATTTGTGCAATCAAGCCTGCACTCTCGCCGTACGAGACACCACTATGGCGATAGATCGCTGTAGCTTGTTGAGCATCTTTCAGAGCTTGCTGATGTTGTTTCAGTTGGCGGTAGTAGTACGATCTGACAATGTGGAAATCAGCTCTGATCCAATCGGTAGTCACCTCAGCAAGTAACGCTTCGGCCTCGGTTAGCAATATTTCCGCTTCTGGCAAATCTTGTAAATGAATCAATAAATCTGCCAACCCAGTTTTCACTTCAGCAAGTTGGTTGGGGGTTTCTGCAAGGCTTTGGGCAACGACAAAATCACGGTATGAGTCGGGGGCGATGATCGCACTGGAACGAACGAATGCGAGCAATCGGGTGCGATTGGCAAATGCGAGTTGCTGATAGGCTGGTAAATTTTGTTCTGCCCACTGCGCAATGATGTTGGAGTCTTCAAGCACCTTTTCGATGTCGTCGTGTATGGTATGAGCATAGCTTCGACAATAGCGCGCGAACATCTCAAGTTCTTTTGAACCCCATTCTTGCGCTCGATTAATCATTTCGCTGGCGCGCCTAATCCAGTCTTTATTGAGTAAATTGGATTGAATACCGCACTCACTTAGTTCGAACAGTCGAAGTGTGCGGCTTCTTACGCCGGCCAACAATGGGGCGATTTCATTGCGAATTGCCTGCGCCTCACTCTCGGCATACTCGCCAAGTATGATTAGCTTGAGTTGGTTTTCAATTTGGTGGACAGAGCGCTCAGATGCGCCGTGCACCGACACGCTGAACACAATGAATAGTAAGCAAACAACAGACTTCATCCTGATAAACTCCAGACATCAGGAACTGATGGGGTAACCAGTCAGATGATTGAAGATTTGGCACATACAAGCAAGATTAACCAGCTATTACTGTGGTAACTTTTGCCTAAATCATGATTCGAGTCTAAAAATGGAAGAACTCGCAATAAAGTTGCAGAAATTGGTGGTGCAACGAATGCCATTTGGCAAGTATCAGAATCGCTGGTTGATCGATTTACCGGTGGCCTACCTTGCTTGGTTTGCTGATAAAGGCTTCCCCAAAGGTGAGTTAGGTGAGCAGCTGCAATTGCTCTATCAGTTGAAGATGGATGGTAATGGTGATGTGTTGCGGCAGTTACACCATCGTTACCAGCGGACCTGACGACAAACGTAACCATTAACACGCCCTAATTAAATGGTGTCGTTACCCATATCGAGTTGCTGCCGCTTGTGCTGACTCACCCAAACTTGGAACTGCTGTTCTGGCAAGGGCTTGGCGAAGTAATATCCTTGATAGACGTCGCAGCCTAGTTGTTTAAGCTTGGCAACCTGACTGGCACTTTCTACACCCTCGGCCACTACGTCTAGCGACATATGTTGACCAATCGCAATCATCGATTCGGTGAGTGGAGAAGACTGGTGCAGCTCAAGCTCATCAATGAATGCCTTATCAATTTTCAGTATGTCGATGGGTAAATCTCTCAGGTAAGCCAATGATGAGTAGCCGGTACCAAAATCATCCAAAGCCACCCGAAAACCATATGCTCTGAGCTTATTGAGCTTGGCGATGGTTTCTTTTAAATCTGTCAGCAAGCTCGATTCGGTTAGCTCAATACAAATGTGTTTGGCTTGCAGTCCTTTTACTTGTACCAGCTCAATCAGGCGGTCGGCAAATCCTGATAGGGCAAATTGCCAAGGTGATACGTTGATCGATAAATGGCCAATTTGAAGGCCTTGTTGTTGCCAGTTCATCAAATCTGACAAGCTTTTCTGGATCACCCAATCGCCGAGCTGGTGGATTAGACCGCTCTCTTCAGCGATCGGAATAAATTCAGCCGGAGAGACGAAGCCCAGTTCGGCATCGTGCCATCGAACTAGGGCCTCTGCGCCATAAAGTTGCTCATTGGCGCTCACTTGCGGCTGATAGGCCAAGGTTAGGCCGTCGTTGGCAATGGCTTGTTTTAGCGCTTGGCGAATACTGTTTTTGTGATTGGTTTGTTGTTCCAAGGCCTCTTGATAGTAGCTGTAGCAACCACGGCCAGTATGCTTGGCTTGATAGAGTGCCATTTCAGCCCGGCGAATCACATCCAAGGCCGAAAGTCCGGGAGACAACGATACGATACCAACGCTGGCTGCAATATCGATTAGGTGAGAGCCCAGTTGAAAGGGTTGACGCACAGTGTTGAGAATCAGCTTCGCCAACTCTGCTGCTGACATTGTCTGTTCGCGACCAATGAAGATAAACTCGTCGCCTCCTTGACGGGAGATAAACACCGCTTGGTTGATTTGCTGTCTGAGCTTGTTGGCTGCATGTCGCAGAACATCATCACCAACGTCATGGCCGAGTTGATCATTGATGGTTTTAAAATGGTCGATATCCATCATTAGCAGATAGCCGTCAGATACTGAGGTATCGAGCAACTGTTGCGACAAATACTCATGGGTTTGAGCGCGATTCGGCAATTGAGTTAGGTAGTCTTCATAAGCAACGGCCAGCAGCTTTTGTTCTGCTTGATTGCGTTGAATTTCTGCTGCCGCTCTGGCAGCAAAAATATGAATAATGTGGTTTAACTCTGTGCTTTGGCTGAATGGCTTTGTATCAAATACATTGATAATGCCGATGGTTTCTTGTTTATCAGTGACTAGAGCTGCGCCAATGTAGCCCTCGATTTCCATTTCCTGAAGCAGTTTGTCATTGGGAAACTGCTGTTGAATGGCCGAGGGATAGCAGCAAACCTGATTGCGTTCGAGTGCCTGCTGGCAAGGTGATCCAGCTAGTTCATAGACGATGTTATCGGCTTTTTTGCCATCGACCATCAGTGACAAGGTTTGGATGGCTTGTCGGTTCGAATGAAGCAGGCCGATAATGGCGTATTTGGCATTGAATAACTTGGCCAAGTTCAGTGTCATGCCATCGAAAAAAGACTGCTCTTGTTTACTCGATACGCCTTGTGCGAGGTACTCGTAAGCTTTCTGACTGAAGTAGCTTTCTGTTCGGTCTTTACATTGAGCAACCAACAAATCCACCGAGCCTTCGATATCTCGACTGCAATAAAGCTCAAAGTCCAACCAACCATTGGCGGTTAACTTGGCGTCAATATGGGCCGCTACTTGGTCATTGGCGATGGTCGGCAGTTTCAGCCGCCCGGCGTGATGAATGCTGCGAGCCGTTAGTTCTTGCTTTGGGTATATCTGCCGTAATACTTGGAGTAAGTTGAGTTCAGTGGTTTCAAGAGCAATTCCCCAGAAACTTTTACAGGCGGTGTTGGTTGACAGTACACGCCCCTCGGTATCCATCAGGATCAACTGGGCAGGAGATTGATAAACCACCTGGGCTAATTGATTGGCACGAACTTGTTGATGTTGACGGCGGACTTTTTCTTTTTCCAATGCCGCACTTTTGCTCGACAGTTGCAGACTCGTTCGCTTGGCTTGCAGCATTAGCGAGGCGCTGAACAACATCAGTACCGGAATGATGGCGAAGCCTGCGATGTAGATGAAATCAAGCTGTCCTTGGTCAACGCCATGGCCAACGTATGCGGTAATTAAATAGAGAACAAATATGCCAATCACCGATGGCATGAGTGCTGCGGGCCGTTGCTTTCGTAACCGCCAACAATGGCTCATTCCCCAGTAGGTAATAAACAAGCTATTGAGCAGCAACAGTATCCGCCAGCCGCTGGCGGAGCCACTGAGAATCGAAAACTGTTCACCAAGTACTGAAAAGTGCCGAACCTCTTGGACGTCTTCGAAGCGAATGCTAAACGGCAGTTGATGATTCAACAGCAACAGCAGCAAACTCACGCACGCATGTATCGCAAGAATAAGATTAGGGCGATTCGGAGAGGTGTGTAAGTTGATATTCCACAAGATGAACGAGGTGGCAACGAGCGCCCAACTGGTCTGCATTCGAATATACTCGATCATGGCGTTGGCTTCGCCAGCTTGCATGTATTTGAGCGTTAAATATTGATATCCAATGGCGGCGCAGGTCAGGGCAATAAAAGCGATTTGGCGCTGAGATTGATGATTTAACAGCAGCATGAACGCCGACTGCACAGCGGCGAACCCCATGAAACCGATCGATACGTAAAACAGCAGTTCAATCAATCCTTGTCCTCCACTGGGCTTTTTCCGTGCTTTGCTCGATTCATTGTGGACTTGTCGTAGCGCGTTTTCGAGTTGTTTTTGTAAAAAGTCTGATAATTGTTAACCCTTCATTCGAGGTGCGGTGGTATTATCCGCACCATCAAAGTCATACCCTCTCAACCAACAGCGGAGAACACTAAGTGATTAAACTGGGGCAAATGAATCGACTGGAGCTAGCGGAGCAATCAGCCAACGGCTGGTTGTTGATTGAACCTGAATCTCAGCAGCAGGTGATACTTGCTAGTGACAACGCCCCTGAGCAGTTATCCGTTGGTGATTCGATCTCGGTGTTTGTGTTTGCTGACGCCGAAGGTGACTTGGTTGCTACCACCGCCCGGCCGAAAGTAATGGCCGGTCAGCTGGCTTTGTTAAAAGCCAAGCATGGCAGTCCGTATGGCATGTTTATGGATTGGGGCATGAGTAAAGATCTACTGGTGCCAAACCGAGAGCAGTATGAACGCATGGAAGATGGCGAGTCTTATTTGGTTTACGTCTATGTCGATGACCAACAGCGTCTTGCCGCTAGTAGTCGTTACAAGCGTTACATAGACCAAGAACGCCATGCTTACCGCGATGGCGACAAGGTTCACTTGACGATTACTGAACCAACGCCATTGGGCTACAACTGTGTTGTTGACTATCAGCATTCTGCCCTGTTGTATCAAGACCAAGTTTTTCGCAATGTCAAAATCGGCGATCAGATCAGTGGCTTCATTCGTCAGGTAAGAGAAGACGGCTTGCTCGATGTGTCAACGCAAGAACCGGGTTATGGCAAGGTCTCTGGTCTCTCTGAGCGAATTTTACAACGCTTGGATAAATCTGGCGGCGAGCTCAAGTTATCGGACAAGTCAGCGCCGGAGCTGATTAAAAACGAGTTTCACTGCAGTAAAAAGGCGTTTAAGCAGGCGCTTGGCCTGCTGCGTAAACAACAGCAAATCGATATCTTTCCAGATCACATCAAACGCCGTAGCTAGGCGTTGAGCAACAACAGGTTACCCTTGGTGATTGTCATTCGTTCCGTATCGGCAGCTGTGCTCATTGGCCTATTGTCGGTTTTGGTGTTGTCAGCATGCTGGCCCAATGGTGGCCAGCAAGCGAAAGCTGAGCATGCGCTGAGTGAATTAATCGCCCAAAGCTGGCAGTACCGCATTCAAGCTTCACCGATGAGCGCAGTCTATATGGGGCAGCCAGAGACGATAGGCTTGGATGATCTGTCGGAGCTGACGGTGACAGCACAGCAGCTCAGCTACAAACTGTTCTTGGAACGAGCAGAGGCAATTAATGCCGCCGATTTAGCTGATGAACGGCAGGTCGACCTGGCCATTTTGCGCTACCAACTCGCTGACTTGTATCACTACTACAAGTTCAAGCGGCATTTTGTGCCGATTATGGCGGAAAGTGGTTTTCACAATGATGTCATCCGTCATCTTCAGCATCGGCGACTGACGACTGAGAAGCTAGTCGATGACTATCTAAATGCCTTAAATGACATTCCTCGTTACTTTGATGAGCAGGTAGGGTGGTTGGAAAAAGGTCTGCAATCTGGCATCACTCAGCCGCAAGTTGTGTTGACTGGATTTGAACATTCCATCAGTGCTTATCGCGTCGATGACCCAGCCGACCATGTACTGTTTCAGCCGATGTTGCAATTGCCGACGTCAATGAGTGGCCAACAGCAAGAAGCTGTGCGCAAACAAGCACTGATCGCAATCGAGCAACTGGTGATGCCGGCCTTTGACGACTTGTACCAGTTTTTCGTCGATCGCTACATTCCCAATGCACGGGCGACCTTGGGCGTCAGTTACACGGACAATGGGCAAGCTTTTTATGCTAATCGGGTACGACATTTTACCACCCGTGATATGACCGTGGATGAAGTCCATCAACTCGGTTTAAATGAAGTCGACCGGATCCGAACAGAAATGCAATCAGTCATCGAACAAGTTGAATTCGATGGTGATTTTGCTGATTTTTTGCAGTTCTTGCGCAGCGATCCGCAGTTCTATGCGACAACGCCAGAAGCGTTGCTCAAACAAGCGTCTTACATCGCCAAGCGAGCAGATGCTCAGCTACCGAAGTTTTTTCATCACCTACCACGAACCCCTTATGGGGTTGCGCCAGTGCCAGCCAGTATTGCGCCGAAGTACACCACAGGTCGCTATGTACCGCCTCGAAGCGATACCGACTCCGGTACTTATTGGGTTAATACCCATGGCCTGAGTAAGCGCCCTCTTTATGTTTTGGAAGCGTTGACCCTGCACGAGGCGGTACCTGGCCATCATTTACAAATCGCCTTGAACAACGAGATGACGCATCTGCCGCCATTTCGTAATTACTCATATATCTCGGCTTTTGGTGAAGGATGGGGACTCTACGCTGAGTGGCTGGGGCTTGAAATGGGGTTTTATCAAACCCCTTACGATAATTTCGGTCGTTTAAGTTATGAAATGTGGCGAGCGCTGCGTTTGGTTGTTGATACCGGTATTCATGCCAAGGGCTGGAGCCGCCAACAGGCGATTGATTTTATGGCGCAAAATAGCGCCTTGAGCCTTCACAACATTACCACTGAAGTCGACCGCTATATCTCGTGGCCTGGGCAGGCGCTGTCATACAAAGTCGGTGAAATTACTATTCGCCAATTGCGACAGAAAGCCGAACATCAACTTGGTGCGGCGTTTGATATCAGAGAGTTTCATCATCAAATATTGCGTCATGGTTCAGTGCCGCTGAGCGTACTTGAAAACCAAATCAACCGTTACATTGAGACGACGCTTGCAGCTAGGGAGTCGATACAATGACCGATGGAAAACAGCAGCTCGTTGATGTCGTGATCATCGGCGCCGGCGCTGCTGGTTTGATGTGCGCCGCTGAAGCGGCTGGCAAAGGACTATCTGTAGTGTTGCTCGATCACGCTAAACAAGCGGGAAAGAAAATTCTGATCTCCGGCGGTGGCCGCTGCAATTTTACTAATTACTATGTAGAACCTGCAGCGTACTTGAGCGCTAATCCTCATTTCTGCAAGTCAGCGCTGAGCCGCTACACGCAGTGGGATTTTATCGCGTTAGTCGATAAACATCAGATCCCCTACCATGAGAAAACCTTAGGCCAGCTATTTTGCGATGATAGTGCCAAGGATATCGTCAATATGCTGCTGGCTGAATGCCAGCAAGCCGGTGCCGAAATTCGCTTACGGACCCAAGTTGAACAAGTGAGCTATAGCGATGAACGCTATCAGTTGGCGACATCAACGGGTTTGTTGAGTGCTAAAAAATTAGTGATTGCCACCGGCGGATTATCGATGCCAAAACTTGGTGCTACCGCATTTGGTTTTGATATTGCTAGGCAATTTGGTCTAAAGGTGTTGCCAACCCGCGCCGGTTTAGTGCCTTTTACCTTGCAGCCAAATGACAAAGCATGCTTTGAAGCGATATCCGGAGTCAGTGCGCCGAGCGTGATTGAGTCACTATCGGGTACTAGCTTTGAAGAGAACTTATTGTTCACCCATCGCGGCTTGAGCGGTCCTGCCGTTTTGCAAATTTCGTCGTACTGGCAAGAGGGTGAAGAAGTTCGAATTAACTTACTACCGGAAATCAGCGACGATCAATGGTTGCTCAATGAACGGCAAAAAAATGGTGAACGCACTATTAAAACGGTGCTTAGCGATGTGCTGGCAAAACGCGTTGCTGAGCAGTGGTTGGAACATCAGCAAATCGACAATAAGCCGCTGAAGCAATTTGATGATAAACAGTTGCAGGCATTAGCCCAACGCTTAGCGAGTTGGCCGATTAAACCCTCTGGTACTGAAGGCTATCGAACCGCAGAAGTGACTCTCGGTGGCGTTGATACCGACGAATTATCATCAAAAACTATGGAATCGAAGAAGCAACCTGGGCTTTACTTTATTGGTGAAGTGGTTGATGTCACCGGCTGGCTGGGGGGCTATAATTTCCAATGGGCATGGAGTAGTGGCTGGGCTTGCGCTCAAGCACTATAAGTTAAATGCCGATGCAAAACTGATAAATCTGCAAAGTTAATTCATCCTAGAGCTGACGTCGTGCTGTGAATTCGTATAATGCTCAATCCCTGATAAAAACTGGTGACAAATCATGACCACATGGAGCCCTGACAGCTGGCGTTCAAAGCCGGCTAAGCAACTGCCAACTTACCCCGATGCCGCGCAGTTAAAAGCGGTTGAGCAGCACCTAGCAAACCAGCCACCATTGGTGTTTGCTGGTGAAGCCCGAGCACTGAAACAAGACTTAGCCCGCGTTGCGCGCGGCGAGGCGTTTTTGCTGCAAGGTGGAGACTGTGCTGAGAGCTTTGCTGAGTTTCGCACGGGCCATATCCGCGATACGTTTAAAGTGATGCTACAAATGGCGGTGGCCTTAACCTTTGCTGGTCAGTGCCCAGTGGTAAAAATTGGTCGCATCGCAGGTCAGTTTGCCAAGCCTCGCTCTGCTGATATGGAAACCATTGATGGCGTGACGTTGCCGTCTTACCGCGGTGACATCATCAATGATATTAACTTCACTGAGGCAAGTCGCGTTCCTGATCCTCAGCGTATGGTTGAAGCCTACAATCAAGCGACCTCAACGTTAAACTTGTTGCGAGCATTTGCCCAAGGTGGTTTGGCTGATCTACACCAAGTACACAAATGGAACTTGGACTTCGTTGCCAAAAGCCCATTAGGCGAGCGCTACCAAGTGCTAGCTGACCGTATTGACGAAACGTTGGCCTTTATGAATGCTTGTGGCTTGACGTCGCAAAACACGCCGCAGTTGCATGAAACCACGTTGTACACATCTCATGAGGCTTTGCTACTGCCATATGAGCAAGCTTTAACCCGTTGCGATACCCTTACCGGTGACTGGTATGACTGTGCGTCCCACATGCTGTGGATTGGTGATCGTACTCGTCAGCCAGATGGTGCTCATGTCGAGTTCTGCCGTGGTGTGCACAATCCGATTGGCCTGAAAGTTGGTCCAACAACACAAATGGATGACTTGCGGACGTTGGTCGATACCCTTAACCCGAATAACGAAGCTGGTCGTCTGAATCTGATTGTGCGGATGGGAGCAGACAAAGTTGCCGATCACTTGCCACAGATTATTCGCACAGTAGAGCAAGAAGGCTACAAAGTGGTGTGGAGTTGTGACCCAATGCATGGCAACACCATTAAAGCTGATAACGGCTATAAGACTCGCTCGGTGAACTCAATTCTTCGAGAAGTCACTCAATTTTTCGAGATTCATGGCTCTGAAGGAACCTATGCTGGTGGCGTTCATTTCGAAATGACTGGCCGCGATGTCACTGAGTGCGTTGGTGGCGCGTTTGAAATCACCGAGCATGATTTGGCCGAGCGCTATCATACCCACTGTGACCCGCGCTTAAACGCCGATCAGGCGTTGGAGTTGGCATTCTTGATTGCCGAGCATATCAAACAAGCTCGGGCTGCTACTGCTTAGCCTTGGCATCACAGATTGTTTGAAAAAACCGGCCCGCTGGCCGGTTTTTTATTTAGCGTTTGGGGGCAGGCTGACCGGTTTTTTGTTCTGTTTGATCGAGTATGGTCGGATGCTGTTGCTGTAAACGGGCCACCAATTGCTGCCATGTCGCACAATAGCCTTGCTGCTCACTCAGTTGTTTGATTTCCTCGGCCGATAAACCCACCGCCATGCTAGGGACCCGTGTATCACTTTGTTGGCGAACATGGTTTTGCATGCCAACGAAACGAGCCAATTGTTGCTGACACTGGTGTTCTGTTGATTGTGGCTCATTGGCCTGAGCCAGAAATGCTGTGCTTAGCGCCGCCATGGCAATAAACCCGTTATAAATCTTTATCATGCTTGTTCTGAGCTCAATTATTTCCACATTTATAATAAATTTGACAATGAGTTAGGGTTAAATGCAACTATCCTAATAGGAATATGCTGAGTCGTTGACAAAAAAGGATAGATTCGTGAAAAAGCTGATTTATATCGTCGGTGGTTTGTTTGCAGCGTTGCTGCTGGTTGTGGTGATTATCACGGTTGTGTTTGATCCCAATGATTACAAGGATGAAATCAGTACAGCAGTAAAAGATGCCACAGGAAGAGAGCTGATAATCGGGGGAGATATTGGCTGGAACTTGTTTCCTTCATTTGGTCTGGGGTTGGCCGATGTGTCATTTTCCAACCCGCAAGGATTTCCAGAACCAACCATGGCCTCTTTGAAGTCGCTCGACGTATCGGTGGCAATGTTACCGCTGCTCGGTGGCACGTTAAAAGTAAGTCATATTGCCATTGACGATGTAAAACTAAATCTGATTACCTTGGCGGATGGTACCGACAACCTGAGCGATTTGAAGTCTGGCTCATCAACCGCTAAAAGCACAGAGCCGGAAGCTCAATCATCTGGTCAAAAAGGCTTATCTGGTGTTGAGCTGGGCGCTATTTCAATTACCAATATCGCGGTCAACGTCGATAATCGGCAATTGGGCTCCAAGCAGCTTGCCGAGTTAAAACACTTTAAACTCAATCAGTTCGTGCCAGGCGCTCGGTCAGATGCATCGCTGGCACTGCTGGTGAAAAGCGATGACACTGAAATCGATGTAGCGATTGAAGCTGCGATTACCATCGCCAGCTCCTTTGATGTCATCGAATTGCACGAGCTGGCACTAGATGCCTTGATCGCAGGCCCAAGCATTCCCAATGGACAACTGAAGAAACATGTCAGTGGTAAAGGAAACATCAACTTAGCCGGCCCAACGGTAGATCTGCAAGATATCCAAATTGAGGTAGGTAGTTTAACTGGCTCAGGTTGGTTTAAGTTCCGCCAGCAAGCAGTGCCTGATATTCAAGTGGCGTTGGCATTCGATACTTTGAATGTCGATGAATTTACCCCAGTCAGCAATGGCGAGTCGCCAGAGCAAGCTAAAAAGACGCCATCCGACCCTGATGCAGAACCAGATTTAAGCGCCTTGAAAAGCCTTAACTTTGATGGTGATTTAAGCTTTAACAAAGTTCTTGTTGCTGGATTAACCGTCACCAACGTCAAGCTGCACGCCAATCTAAAAGATGGCGTGCTCGATGCTAATCCAATTCACCTCGATCTCTATGGCGGCAGCGCGGATGCCAGAGCCGTGTTAAATGCGCAGCAGGCAGTTGGTAGCTACCGCAGTGAGTTCGCTTTGAAGTCGGTACAAGCACTGCCATTGCTCACTGATTTAGCGGATCTGAAAATGGTTAGTGGCAATGCTAATTTCGATATGAATATTCGTGGTACCGGCTTGTCCACCAACAAACTGAAATCAGCAAGCGCTGGCAACGGTAAATTCTTGTTTGCCGATGGAGCCCTTGAAGGCGTCAACATTGCCCAGATGATCCGCTCAGCCAAAGCTCTGTTGAAAGGCGAAAAAGCACCCGAAGAAGAAAAGAAAACCGACTTCTCTTCATTAAGCGGTAGTTTCACTCTTGCCAAAGGGGTAGCAACGAATCCAGATTTGAAACTGGCTTCGCCACTGCTTCGCGTTGATGGTGAAGGCTCAATGAATGTGATGGCAAACACCTTGGACTACACTGCCACGACTGAGATTGTTGCAACGTCGAAAGGTCAGGGCGGTGCTGATGCCGAAGATCTCAAGGGCTTAAAAGTGCCATTGAAAGTCAGCGGCCCATTGGATGATTTAAAGTACGGGATCGACTTTGAAGAAGCGATGAAAGGCGAGTACAAAGAAAAATTGGAAAAAGAAAAAGACAAAGGGCTGAAGAAGTTATCCGACAAACTCGGTGACTTTTTAGGCGGAAAAGACTAGAACGGTTCGAACTCAAAGTAATCCCTTGCAACTAAAGCGGCGATTAGTAATAATGCTCGCCGCTTTTATGGTGGCCCTTCGGGTCCTCTCGCATTGATAGCTTGTGAACCTGGTCAGGTCCGGAAGGAAGCAGCCACAGCAAGTGACTCGAGTGCCGGGATGTGGCTGGTAGGGCTGCCACCCTAATGTTTGCATCAAAAGATTGCATAAATTGCAAAGAAGTTTGCAAATTTGCACACTAAGTCTGCATAGACTACGTTTTGTTGTAGGTTTACAACAAAACGGTGGCCTAACATGTACGACCAAACTAAAAAATCCTCTCATGTTCATAACATCTGCAAGTTCATGAGCCTGAAGAATGATGCTGTTGTACGCACTCTATCAATTCTCGAATTTGATTTTTGCTTCCACCTTGAATACGACCCAGAGGTAGCTTCCTACCAGTCGCAGCCCGACGGATTTAAATACCGTTTCAACAACCGCCTTTGTCGCTATACACCAGATTTTCTTGTGGAAGGTAGTAACTCTGAAGCTGCTTTCTTTGAGGTGAAACATTCAAGCCAGATCCTCAAGCCTGATTTTCGAGCGAGATTTGCCGAAAAACAGCGTATTTCGCTAAGCGAATATGGCAAGCGCTTGATTCTCGTTACTGAGAAACAGATCCGCTTAGACCCTGTTATTGGCAACCTTAAGTTGTTGCACCGCTACTCAGGCCTTCAAACAATCACTGCACTACAAAAAGCGGTATTAAAGTTTGTGCAAAAACATCAGCAAGTGACCTTGTTGGACGTTGCACTATCTCTTGGTACTTCTGAACGTGAAACACTAATTTCAGCATTGTCATGGATTTCTAATGGCACGCTAAAAACCAACGTTCGCAATACTGCGTTCGGCTTAGATAGCGTTGTGTGGAGTTAAGTTGATATGGGCGATGGCGGTATGTTTGGCTTCATTGACGAGATGGAAGCCAGCGAACAGCAATTTGATGAGCAACCAGAGTTAACATCGAGTATTACCGCCCCACCTCCTCAGCTTACTGAACCAGCCTTCGATTCAGTTTCCCCAAGTCTGCAACAGGAAGCCATGCGGAGACAGAAAATCATTCAATTTGTCGCAAAGCGTCTTGAAGGAGGCTGGACCGAAAAAAATATCAAACCAGTATTAGAGCTTATTGAAGAGCAATTGGAGGTATCTCCACCAAGTTGGCGAACGCTTGTGAATTGGAAAAAGCTTTATTTTGAATCAGGTAAATCAGTTGATTCACTAGTCCCCAAGCATCGCTCCAAGGGATGCCGTCAAATGGTGCGCGATTCACAATGGCTGGTTGATGAGGCAATTGAAAAGAAGTACCTGACCAAAGAAAGAGTCTCTATTGCCGCGACTTACCGCTATTACAAGAGTCGAGTCACTATTGAAAATCGCTCAATTGTTGAGGGAAAAATCAAACCTCTTAGCCAGCGTGCGTTTTACCACCGGGTTAATAGTCTTCCACCGTATGATGTTGCTGTAGCAAGGTTTGGTAAGCGTTATGCTGACCGTGAATTCAGAACTGTTGGCCAGCAAATTCCTGCGACTAAACCAATGGAGTATGTTGAAATTGACCACACTCCAGCTCCTGTAATCCTCATTGATGATGAACTGGGTATTGCTCTCGGGCGGCCTTACCTCACGATGCTTTATGATCGCTTCAGTAAATGTATTGTTGGTCTGAGCGTTAATTTCAGAGAGCCTAGTTATGACTCAGTCCGGAAAGCTCTGCTCAATACCTTGCTTGATAAATCGTGGTTGCATAACAAATATCCATCAATAAAAAATGATTGGCCTTGCTGCGGTAAAATTGATTATTTAATTGTTGATAATGGTGCGGAGTTTTGGAGCGCCAGTCTTGAAGAATCACTGAAACCCATAGTGACTAACATTCATTACAGCCAAGCAGCAAAACCTTGGCGCAAAACCGGTGTTGAAAAACTATTTGACCAGCTCAACAAAGGGCTCATCAATGAAATGCCGGGTAAAACGTTCACCAACCCCACGCAGCTCGAAGATTACGACCCCAAAAAAGAGTCAGTGGTTCGAGTTTCAACGTTTATGGAGCTTGTTCACAAATGGATTGTCGATCATTACCACATGACGCCAGATGCCCGAGCCCGCGCAATTCCATATCATAAGTGGACAAGTTCAGAGTGGCCACCAATCACATACAGTCATGAAGAAGCCATTCGTTTGCGTATAGAACTTGGTTTACTAAACGTTTCAACTGTTAGGCAAAACGGCATCAATTTACATGGGCTGCGCTATCAGTCGGATGAGTTAAATAATTACCGAAAATACACACCTGCTTCAAACGGCCGCCTTCAGGTGAAAACCAAGACAGATCCGTCAGATATTAGCGCTATCTACGCGTACTTGGATGCAGAGCAACGTTATATCAAGGTTCCTGCTGTTGATGTCACTGGTTACACCAAAGGACTATCTCTTTTTGAACACAAGGTCATTCAACAAGCGAATCGAACTAACACCAGAGCAATGGTTGACGAAGAGGATTTGGCTGATACGAGAATGTATCTAGAGCACCGAATCCAGCAAGAAGCCAAAAGAATTGCAGAGCGACAAACGAACAAAGCTTCCAGAACCAAAACTGGCAATACATCCAAACTAGCCAAAATCCGGGATGTTGGCAGTGATGGGCCAACAACCATCGTTTCTGAAGTCATTCAAACCCCAGACTCGTCGCACGAGGTTCCTTCGAGTTTTCCCGATGATGATCTTGGCGATATTGAGGGCTACTAACATTGAAAAATCTTAGCCCCTCGCAATGTGAGCAGTTATCTACATTTGCCAATTGCTACATTGAGCATCCTCAAATAACCGAAATATATGACATATTGGATCAGCTTCGATTTCAACATTCACTTGGGGCTGACGCTGAGTCATTTCTTTTAACTGGCGAAGCTGGCTCAGGAAAGTCAGCGCTAATAGCCAACTACTTATCTCGTTTTGAAGTCTACGCAGGCTCATTCGCAGCACAGCCGGTTTTGTCCACTCGAGTTCCGAGTAAAGTTTCTGAACGTAACTCTTTAATGCAATTACTCGTTGACTTAGGCCAAAACTCCGGTTCGCGTCCCATTCGAAATCGAAGCGAAATAGCGCTTGCTAAAGGTCTTGTCACTCAGCTCAAACGCAAATCAGTAGAGTTAATCATCGTCAATGAAGTTCAAGAGTTGGTTGAGTATTCATCTCCTCAACAGCGTCAGGAGATCGCCAATACGTTTAAGTACATTAGTGAAGAGGCTAATGTGTCTTTTGTGCTTGCAGGCATGCCATATGCGGACATTTTAGCCGAAGAGCCCCAATGGAATTCCCGTCTAACCTGGCGGCGAGAGTTGGAATACTTCAAATTAATACGCACGATAAGAGAGTCAGGAAAAATCGAATATCGAATCGATACCGAGAAAAAGCGCCACTTTGCAATGTTTGTGGCTGGTTTGGCGTCGAGGATGGGGTTTGAGGATAAGCCAAACCTAACAAGCAATGACGTTCTTTATCCGCTATTTGCAATGTCGAAAGGCGAACCGCGAGCTTTAAAAAACTTCCTGCAATATGCTTTGATGCAGAGCCTTCAACAAGACGCTCCACTCGATAAAGGCATACTTGCCAAAGCATTTGAGCAAAAGTTTAAGCAAGATAAAAATCCCTTTACCATGCAGCTCGATGCTATCGACTTGAGCCAAATTCAAGCCAGTTCTAGCTATAACACCGCAGCAACTAACGATGAGGACAAACTTCTCAAACCTCGGTTTAGTGACCATCTGCCACTGAGTATGCTGCTAAGCAAAAAGCCGCTTAAAGCCTAGTCCGATTGTTTTGCCAAATCTTCGAGTAGCTTGGTTTGTTGTTCAGGGCTTAATTTAGCGATTGCACAGGCTAATTCTGCGCTTAGGTCATCATCACAAAAAAAGTAATTGAGCGGCACATTGAGCTCTTGTGCCATTCGCCGCAACGTTCCTATGTCGGGCATATGTCGCCCTTTTTCATAGTGGTTCATGCGGCCACTCGCTGAGCTCTCCTCCATGCCAATTTTTACCCCAAGTTCCTTTTGCGTGATCTTGGCTTTTTTACGGGCGGCTTTGAGCCTCGCTGGGATCGGGTTTTCGTTGAGCACTTATTCATCATCAAACAACCGTAGGTAACTTAGATTGTCTAAGTTTTGCTGATTTCTGTATACTTAGCAATCCTAAGTTTTAACCAAGGTGTTTGACGTTAGTGAAAGCTGTTCCAAAAATTAATGCCATCATGTTTAAGCTGCTGATTGAAAAGGAGATGAACAATTTTACGGTTGTAGAATTGAGGAATGCAGCGTTAGAAGCGGACTTATTGCCGCAAGACCCCAATGAGGCGAGAAAGAAAATATACCGGCAAATTCTGAGCTTCCAGCGCAAAGGCTGGCTGAATTCGACTGAGGTGGATGGAGCCAAGCGTTATGTCGTTTCAGACGAATTTCTTGCGCAATCGTTTGCCTCATACAAAGCCAAATATCAGCAGCCTAAAGCAAATCAACCGATTCAAAATGAAGATAAAAAGGTATTGGGTGAAGAGTTGAGCCGCCACAAAGGCGAGCTTGAAATTACGCTGGGCGAAATCGAGGAATACCAATCCCTGCTCTGCCGCTTTCCAAGCCTTAGTGTATCGCTAAATAAATTACTGCACGAGGCACAAATTCGCTCTGCAAATTTGTTAGGTAAAGTAAAAGCTGTTTCGGCCACTATCAAGTCGCTGCGGAGTGAATCCAAGTGCTAAGAGGTTGGCAGCAAGAGTGTGCACAACGTGTAGAACAAAAATTCACCTATGATGAAGCTCATTTCTTCCTACAGGCAACGCCAGGCAGCGGCAAAACCTTCCTTGCAGCAGAAGTTGCTAAGCGGCTGCATCAGAACCGCCAAATAGATTTAGTGCTTTGTTTTGCGCCTTCTAAAGAAGTCTGCAACGGTATCACTGCAACATTCTCAAAACACTTAGGTTGCTCCTTTGATGGCGGGCTCGGCACGCTAGGAAAATGCCTTACATATCAAGCCATACAATTCCTTCCTGAAAGCTTCTGGCAGACGTTGTCTCGCTACCGGGTATTTGTGGTTTTTGATGAAATCCATCATTGCTCAACAGGTTCGGTACAGGCCAATATGTGGGGGCAAATGATCATGAGGCGAGTGCAAAGCCTTGCAAGTTACACTCTTGCCATGTCAGGCACGCCATGGCGTTCAGATGAACTTCCTATTGCATTGGCAAAATACACCAATCCGGAAGGTGAACTTGTGGTTGATTACCAATATGGCCTTAAACAAGCCGTTGCGGATGGAGTGTGCCGCATTCCTAAAATTGTTTTAATTGATAATCAGGTTGAAAGTCGCTCGCAAAATGAAGGTGTAAAGCAGTTTTCCAGCCTGCAGCAGATGCTTAAAGAAACCAAACACCCATACCGCAGTGTTGTTGAGGAGCCTACTGCGTTAAAGCACTTGCTAAAACTGGCGTGCGTTAAGCTCGCAGGAATACGTCAACAGTCCCTAAATGCAGGCGGACTGGTCGTGGCATCGTCAGTGGCTCATGCGAATAAAATTGCTCACCTGCTCGCGAGCGAATTTGGTCAGTCAGTTTGCGTCGTCAACTATCAAAAAGAGCGCCCACATCAGCAAATCGAATCGTTTCGCCACAACAAGCTGCAGTGGATTGTTAGCGTTGGCATGATTAGCGAAGGCACGGATATTCCGCGCCTACAGGTCTGTTGCCACGTCAGTACAGTAAGAACGGAGCTCTATTTCAGACAAGTTCTGGGGCGAATCCTTCGAGTGAATCAAGCTCCTAACCAAGAAGCGTGGCTGTATACGTTTGCCGAGCGCCGTTTAATTGAATATGCGCAACGAGTCCAAGACGACCTCCCAGAAAGTTGCTCAGTGGTGACCATTGAACCTCAAAAGGCAGCCTTGTCTGATATTGCGCTAATAGACTGCGAGCATCAATCAGCTGAAGCATTACCGCCGCAAACCACGGAGACGGACTCTCTCCTACACAACGAGCTGACACCTCGTGGCAGCAACTTGAGTTTTGATACGCTGAGTTTTGGCCACTTTCACCATCGCGTGATTAAAGTCTTTCAGAGCAGTGGCGCTCTAACTTAGTCCTAACCGATGAGTTTGGTTAAGCGGTATTTGGACTGTCTGTAGTGCCAGTGAAATGCTTAATAAATCATGTGACGGTTTGTCATACATCATCGAAAACAAATCTCCTTGGATTTAACTTATCGCATAGAACGGATTTCTCGTTGCGAACATGGAGTTGTGATAATGAAGCTGGATGCGGCACTTATTGGGTTATTGGGGGTCTTCGTCGGGGCCATACTGGCAGTTATGAAAGATTGGTGGTTTCACCGAGCTAGGCAAAAAGAAGAGCGCGCTTACCTAGCGATTCAAATTAGCTGCCTGTTAGAGAGATTTGTTTCCGGGTGCCTTGATGTGGTCAATGATGATGGTCTATTTCAGGGCCAACGAGATTCCCAAGGGTGCTTGTCAGTTCAAGTCTCGGCTCCTCAGTTTGAGCCGCTCCAAATTGATGTTAACTGGAAGTGTCTTCCCGCTTCTTTAATGTACAGCGTCTTGAGATTTCCCAGTAAAGTTGATGACGCAAATGCATACATTAGCGCTGTTTGGGAGTTTGCTGCATCTCCTCCAGATTACGACGAACTATTTGAAGCCAGAATAGAAAAATTCTCAGAATTGGGGCTGTTGGCGATTTCCTTGACCGACGAACTTAGGCGACTTGCAAAACTTCCAATAAGCCCTTTAAACGATGAGTGGGATCCAAAAGAAGAACTCGCGAAAGCTAATCACCAAGTAAAAATGGAAATAGAATCTAGGGTTAGGCGTCAGCAGGGAGCTATGCGCCAAATGTCTACTCAAAAGCAAGGGAGTGACTCAAGTGGTACGACAAAATAATCAGCTTGCTCTGGCCGAGGCACTAAGGGAATTTGAAGAAAATGGGACGATTTTTACAGCTGAAATGATTGTTCAGCGCACCCCATACACTAAGAATTCGATTAACAAATACATCAACGAAAAGTTGTTAGATAAGTACGTTTTTCACGATGGGTGTCGAACAAAATATCGCTGCGAAGGAATATCAGCTTTATCCAACGATCAGTTTTTGGCGGTCATGAGCCAATCGACTAAGGCGACAAAGAAAACTCCTGAGCAGCAATTTCACGAAAAGCTAGTTGGGCGCAGTTTGGATGCATTTACGCTTGCACTAGAAGTTTACAACCGACCAAGCATGAAAAATCGAGTAGAAGCTTTCGCAATCCTTATGGTTAATGCTTGGGAGCTATTGCTCAAAGCGGAAATTCTGAAAGTTAGTGGTTATGAAAAAGTTTTCTATGACGGCGAAAGGAGCATATCCATAACTGATGCTGTAAAGCAACGGATACAAGAAAAGGACCCTGTTCGAATAAACCTAGAGACACTAATCGAGCTAAGAGACCAAGCGATTCACTTACTGATACCCGAGCTACAACCTCAGCTATCGAGGTTGTTCCAAGCAACTGTGCTTAATTATCAAACTCGCTATAGAAATGAAATGGGGAATGCCCCACTTGCAGGCCAAAGCGTCGGCATGCTGAGTTTAGTTGTTGATGGTCCTGCTCCCGAAGTTGCACTAATCAAAAAGCATTACGGCAAACATGCGGCTAAATTCGTAGCGAAATTTATTAAGCGTTTTGATGAAACGACACAAGAGTTAGATTCTACTGAGTTTTCGATTCCGATTGACTACCGACTGGCGTTGGTGAAACGAGAAGATGCAAGTGATCTCTCTCTGAGTGCAGGTGAAGGTGGGGAAGGAGCAATCATTATCACGAAAACTCAAGATCCGGACAAAACGCACCCATACCACCAAAAGGAAGCGCTAGAGGAAATAAATAAACGCCAATCTTTCGCCTCAATTAAGAGCGGTGCTTTTCAAGCTGTGCTTCACAAGCACAAGATTAGTAAGCAGAAAAAATCAGACATGCGTTATGAAATCGATGGAAGACCGCGTTACTCGGAAAAGTTTATCCGATGGTTTGTCGAGAATCTCAAGCAACCTAAGTGGCTTGAAGCTGCCAAAGAATTTCGCCGCAAGCAGTTGAGGGAAAACTAACGATGCTCAAATTTAATGGGAAAAAGTTCAACGCGACTGATTTTGAGAAAAGTATCAATAGTGCAATGGTCCAACAGGCCAAAGATGAAATGGCGGAGCGATTTCGGTCTATTTGCCTTCCGGCAACGAAAGAATTCCCAACAGTAGCTTCAATTGGGAATTCTTTGTCTGATTTGTCATTGAGGGTTGAAGGATCAAAAGAGCTTATCGATCACATTAGAAGCAAATTGCCCCCTGAAGAAATCAGTTCTGTGCAATTTGTTGAGCGGAGAAAAGTAGTGCAACCAAAAGTATTTTTAAGTTTCGGCTGGGAAGATCGCCAGCTTGCAGAGCAAATTGCTAGAAAGCTTACAGATGAAGGGATTGATACTTGGTGGGCAGAATGGGAAATTCAGTCTGGCGATAGCTTACGTCAGCGCATAGATGAAGGTCTTGGAGCATGCACCCACTTCGTCGTCCTGCTATCGAAAGAATCAATTAATAAACCTTGGGTAAAACAGGAAATGGATGCTGGTTTAGTTAGGATGCTGGACGAAAAGTGTAAATTCATTCCCCTACGAACAGACTTACCCCACTCAGAATTACCTCCTTTGTTATCGGGCCGCCTAAGCCCTGATGTAAGCGAAGATTGTGATCTGTCGCAGTTAATTAGTGACATTCATGGCATATCAAGAAAGCCAAAGTTAGGTAATGGACCAATTGATCAAGAACTGCCAGATATAGGATTTAGTGTTGCAGCAACATCCATTGCTAAAGTATTCAGCGATAAATCGGAGTTCGGCTCAGCCAGTGATCCACTGCTGACGAATGAAGATATAGCAGGGGCTACGGGGCTTTCTATGGATGATGTCGAGGATGGCTTGTATGAACTCAGATCTTTTCTTAAGGATCAGAACTATCACGTTGGACCCGAAAGTGAGTTTTTTGTCGAGTTTGATAAAGCATTTAAGGCTTGGAACCCTGAAAAAGATGCTTTAAAGCTCGCATCTTCGTTATTTAACGATGACAAATTTCCAAGCAACGTTGAAAAAATAGCCGAACTCTTTGGCTGGGATGCGAGAAGAATGAACCCCGCAATTGGCTATCTCGTTAATAGAGGCATTTGTCGAGAAACTGGTATATGCGGCACTTATCCTTGGGCTGAGCCCTACATTGATGAAAAGCAGAGTGGAGCTATCAGGCGGTTTGTCAAAAGCAGGACTTAAAAGACAGTGATCAATTATTGGGATAGTCATCTATTTTAGCTGCTTTAATCCCGAAAAAGGCCTTTTTAGTCATATCAATACTTGAAACTATCTGAACGATTTATTCAGATTGATACGTCTGGGCAATTGTTTCTCTGAGCCTATGTTGATGCGTGTCACAAGCTTTATAAGTCGCGATAACAGAACATGGCAACTTGGACAAAATATAACACACTAAAACTTAGTTAATCTAAGTTTTAGTGTGTTATGGAAAACCTCAATATCGCCCTATATCCTGATGAGTCGCTGGAAAGCTGCTTGCTACGCCTTGGTCAGCATCAAGGCTATGATCGCTTTGCTCACTTTGCCGAAGAGTGCCTATGCCGCTTTTTGGAAGAGCACGAGGCTGTTTCGGGCGCATTACCCAAACAATTAGACCGCATTAATGTTTATCACGCTCAAAGCAGCCACCAACTGCGTGTGAGAGTCCTGCGCCAACTAGAAACGGATTTGCAGTTAGAGCCTTTTTCCATTCTCAAATTGGCTTTGACACGCTCGGATACTTATTTCTCGCCAGAGCAACGAGCCGTTCACCGAATGGGCGTTGATTTCCCACAAGCAGTGCTCCGTACGAATAACACGCCTATATGCCCTCAATGCCTTCGCCATAGCCCATATATTCGGCAGCGCTGGGAGTTACTTCCGTACACAGCCTGCCATATTCATGAGTGTGAGCTACTGAACCAATGCCCAGAGTGCGGCAAAAGTTGTGACTTCAAATACTCGGAAGATATAACTCATTGTGATTGTGGTTTTGACTTTCGCGATGCCCAAACGAAGCCAGCAAATGAGGCTAGCCTATGGCTGTCAACCATACTGGTGGCAACCGAAGTAGAGGGGAATTGCTTGGGAGCTTTAGATCTCTCGGCAAGATTCGGCTTCTTATCATGGCTTCTTCGTTCCCGAACTGAATCTGATGTCGACATCCAGGGGGTTTATGATTATTGCCGAGAATGGCCCAAAAACTTCAGATCAGAGCTCAAAAAGGCCATAGCTAAAGCAGATCAGACACGGATAAAACCTTGGCAATACACTTCGCTCGATGATGTCTTCGGCACAACCTTACGCGATTGTTCGCGATTACCGTATCAAGATTTCAAACGTAATATCGTGCTTAGTGCTTTGTTTGATGAGCTACTTTCTGCAGTGTCGGTGCTGGGGTCTAAGAGTGGTGGTCTCGGAGACGTTTTGGTGAGTGTACTTGATGCCGCTGCGTTGCTGTCATGCTCAACCAACCGAATTTATCAACTGTATGAGCAAGGCGAGGTCAAGCTTGCAACCAAAGTTAGCCTGCATAGCAAGCTGCCCTCATATCTGCCCGCCTTTACACTTCGCTCGATCGTCGATACGAGGCTCGCCTTGTTGGGGACTGGTCTCAATAGTTCCGCTAATGATTGCGCCCAAGGTGGGTTATGAAGCAATTACGAGAGCTCACCAAAATTGAACCTGTGACAAAGCAGCAAGAGCTTATCAAGCGGGCCTTCATGCCATATAGCGAGCCTGTAGATGTTACCGGAGATGAATTGAATGCGCTGGTGATTTTACTCAACCTGTCGCTAAGCAAACCGGCTTGTAAAGACTATTTGGATGTTAAACGTGCCAAGTCTTACTTTGAGCATGAGAGCTTCTTCGATGATGCGCTTGGAGAATTGGAGTGGGCGCACAGCCATAACCTCAAATACCCTGATTCACGCGTGTTTGGCCAACGCATTATTGCTGAGCATACTGACCCGCAAGAGCTTGGCTGGGCACACAACTCAGGTTACTACCGTCATACGATCTGGTTGTTCAACACTTTTTTGTGGGAAGGCAGAGAAACCTCGTTGATGAAGGAAGTACTGCAGGGTGATAGAGCGTGGCATGCAGTACTCAAAAAGTTAGGTTTGAACAAAGGGCGACGGGAAAAACTAGCTGATGCAATTCGAGAAAGTATCACGGTTCCGACCTACCCAGATGAAGTGAGCCCATACTCTCCTCAGGTGCAGTTTCCTTTTGGACAAGGCTATGTATCTGTCACACCTGTTGTTAGTCACGCTCAGCATATTCAGGTTGAACGTGTAAGCCGCCAGCAAACTGGCCATCGTTTTGTCAGTTCTGCACTTCCACATCCTGCAAGCGTTGGCAATCTCAGCGCCAGTATTGGTGGTAATCACAGGCTACTTTTCTCGCCGCTTCAGGCGACGCATAAGCCCCAGCATGGCCTGTTGCAAAGCCGAAAGAACCGCGCCAAGTATTTTGATGATTATCAGCTAACCAATCGGAGAATTTGCAACGTATTAGCTCATTTGTGCGGTTATGAACCTGCACTTACCCGCCAAGACTATCACCGAGCCCGCAATAGTCAGGTCAAAATTTTACGCAAGCATTTGGCGCTGTGGTTACTTCCAATGATTGAATTGAGGGACCAATACGAAGAGACAACGGTTGATGCAGAGGAACTTACTCCCATTGCTAAGGAGTTCATTCAGCTACCTACCGATGAGATCACCAGGCTTGGCAAAGCGCTGAGCCAGCATGCTCACTTAACTTTGCAGAACAATAAATATTCCAAACGATTTGCGTTTCATGGTCGATTGATCCAGCCTATTCGAACTCAAATCAATTGGATTTTGAAACAGTTTCAAAAAACGTTGTCAACGGCGTCGCCATCGACCGAACAGTATATTTATCTAACTGAAATGCGAGCAGAAGATTGTAATGCACAAAGCAGCCCTTCTGTGGTTGGCCTGCCAAGTTTGACAGCATTTTGGGGCTTTATGCACCAGTTTGAACGAGGCATGAGGGCAAGCCTTAAAGAAAGTGAAGAGCTAAGCTTCATAAGTTTCGCTTTGGTCGTGCGCTCAGAACGTCTTTTTAATGCTGCAAATTTGGCTGAGCCCCAAAGCGTTGCAAAAAAACGAGTGGTTTCGGCGGTCAAGCGACCTACCACTCGATGCAATTGGCGATCTGATTTAGAGTTCGATCTTGTTATCAAAGTCCATACAAATATCGACTTAGCGGCGCGATATCAAAGTCTTCATGCGAACCTTCCTTTAACGCTGGCCGGGGGAAGTGTCTTTCCGCCCGAACTTAAAAAAAACACATCATGGCTTCGAAGTTTTAGCTGCCGGTCGGAGCTGTTTTTTCTTCTTAAGGGTATCGATTGCAGTGCACGTTGGGTTTACGCGACAGGGTTTCATACGGATTCGTTTTACGAACTGTTAAACGAGTTAGAGCGAGATGAGTCTTTCATCGCAACGGCGTCTGGTTATCAACATATGCATATGCCCTGCGAGCGAAGAGGGAGCGTTTCTTCGATGCATTCTTACGCAGATAACTTGCTGGGAATCGCGAAGGCGTTAAATCCCATTGAAGTGCGATTACTTGGCCAATCTCACTTTTTTAGCAGCGCTTTTTGGCGCATGAGGTCAAGTCATGAGTCTATTCTTATAGAAAAGGATCAGGACTAAGCTTCTATGGAATTGTGCTCACAGCTGAATTATTGCCGCTCGCTTTCCCCTGGTAAGGCGTATTTTTATTACCTCATCGATGGCAAAGAACAGCCCATTGGTGTCGACCGAACTCGTATCAGAGCCCCAAAATCAGGTTTTTCAGAGGGCTTTGAATCCAAAGACATGAAACCTAAGGATACGGCACCGCAAGATCTGGCCTATTCAAACCCACAGTTCATTGAAGAGTGTTACGTGCCGCCAAGGGTATCTGAGATTTATTGTGATTTTTCACTGCGCATCAATGCTAATTCCCTGAAGCCCAACGTGTGTGCTGTTGATGAAACAAGGAAAACCTTAACTGCTCTCGCTGAGCTATATAAACAGCGGGGAGGCTACAGAGAGATAGCCGAAAGGATTGCGAAGAACATACTCTTGGGAACATGGCTGTGGCGTAACCGCACCTGCCGCTCTCTTGATATACAGGTTTTGACTAATGACGGCCAAACCTTAGCGGTCTCAAATTCATATTGCCTGCAGTGGGAAAGTGCGTGGGATGGCGGCGCACAAGACGCGCTAGAAAACCTAAAAGCATTTATCGAAAAAGCCCTCACCGATACAGAGTCCCTTTATTACCTCGATGTAAACTCCAAACTCACTGTGGGCGGCGGTGACGAAATTTATCCCAGCCAAGAGTTCGTTGATAAGAAGCAAGATGGTGCGCCCTCAAGACTGTTGGCAAAGACCCTGCTCAACGGACAAGAAACGGTTGCATTTCACGCGCAAAAAGTGGGCGCAGCATTGCAAATGATTGATGACTGGTGGCAGCCAAATGCGGATAAGCGGCTGAGAGTTAATGAGTACGGCGCAGATCGAGAATATGTGATTGCCCGAAGGCACCCTAAGAATGGGAATGATTTTTACCAACTTGTAGAGAGATCTGAGCACTGGATTGAGCAATTGGAACATGGGAAAGAAATCCCAAACGAAGTGCACTTCATCATCGCTGTTTTGGTCAAAGCAGGTGTATTTAACGGTGCAGCGGCTAAAGCTAAGGGAAAGGCATGAATTGCCGTTACGGCTTTGTAGTTGAGTTTATTCCTGAGTCTGTCGACTGCAATTTGCTTGCAGGAAGATGCATCAAAACGCTGCATGGTTTCTTGAGTACGAATAAAATCGCAGCAAATTCGATAGGAGTAGCTTTTCCACTCTGGAGGAACTTGTCGGTTGGTAAGGCAATCGCTTTTGTTGGGCCAACAGAGAAAGAGCTCGTTGGGCTAAGCTACCAGCCGTATTTATCGATGATGAAAGAGGAAGGGCTATTCAATGTGTCTAGCGTGAAAGAGTTACCAAAGCACTTGCCGGAAGTACGCTTCGTGAGAAACCAGGCCATTGCTAAAACCTTTGTTGCATCGAAGCGAAGGCGAATGAGCAGGGCTATTGAGCGGAATGGCTGCAATAACTACATACCTCAAGCTTCAGAAGAGCGAGAGTTCGACTTTTTTCACCGCATACCAATTGAAAGCAAATGCTCACAGCAAGAGTTTGTTTTGCATGTACAAAAGCAAGATGCTCTTGAGGTTAGCGTCGCTGGTTTCAACTCTTATGGATTGGCAACCAATCAGCGATGGCAGGGAAGCGTACCGAATATCGATTTAACCCTTTTTTCGTAACTTTATAAGTTTCTCTGTAAATCAGATTGTTATTTACCTGACAAAATGATTGGTGTTTTATTGGTTTGAGCAATAAACCCTTGCGCTTAATGCCTTTGCTCACTAATTTTTATAGTGACTTGCCGCATAGGCAGCTAAAAAGGTCTGGATGAACCACAAATGGATCGGTTGACCGTGACCTGCCGCATAGGCAGCTAATAAAATATGAGTGATCCCCACGAGTCGGTCATTGGCGTTACCTGCCGCATAGGCAGTTAAAAATAGGTCAGGAAGAAAGCAACCTAACCTGCTGAACAAGCAGAAAATAAGAACCCACCAAATTTGGTGGGTTTCTTTTTATGACATAGCCACGAATGTGGCAGAACCCTCCGGCTATAGCCGGGGATGAATGTTAGAGCAAAATTCATTGCGTAACTTTGGAACATTGAGGAGCTTTGAATTTTGTTTCAGCCCAAAGATTCGTTATGAAAGCCAACACGCACTCGGATATAAAGCTGTCTGATCTTCGTACTTTTACTTGGACTTCGCAGTTTTAATCTATCAATGAAAAATTTGGGAAATACCCTTTACTGATTAGGATAAGAGAAATACCGTGACTTGAATCTAAAGCCAGCGTTTACGCCTAAACAGCACCAATAGCCCTGATGCCGTCAACAGCATAAAGCCCCAAAGTACAAAGTAGCCATACTTGAAAGATAACTCGGGGATATGTTCAAAGTTCATGCCGTAGATACCAGCAATAAACGTCAAGGGCACAAATATAGCCGAGACAACAGTAAGCAATTGCATGGTTTTATTGAGCTGATGAGAGCTGAGGGATATGTAGCCCTCAATCAAGTCGCCACATAAATCATAGTACATGGCGGTTAGGCTCTCTAAGCGTTCAAATTTGTCGAAGACATCGCGAAAGCTGTGTTTTATTTCTGCATTTTCAATAGGTAAATGATTAACGTCGCCGCTTAAAATTTGGCGCACTAGTTTTACGTGATAAGACTTGATTCGATGAAGCTTTCGAAGGTGCGATTTGAGGAGAATGAGTCGATGCATTAATTCATCATTTGAACGAGTTAGCATGGCATCTTCTAAATCACTTATTTCATCCTCCGCCTCAAGGATCGATTCCGTGTAACGAATCGCAGAAGCGTTCATGATTTTGCTCAGCAGTAGCGCTGGTGAGCGAATATAGTGATTGAGCTTTTCATCTTGCCATAATGCCTCGACGCCAAATGATGGTTCGGTTCGTCGGGTGATGAGAATTTGCTCGCCAACAAAGGCGGCCAGGGCCATGGTTTTTACATCCAGAAGCTCTTCGGTCTTGCTAAAGCCCCGATACAAAACCAAACTCAGTTGGTCGAAGCTCTCCACCTTTGGAGGTCTTCTGTCGCGCTGAGCATCTTCGATCGCTAACGAGTGACAGCCTAATTTTTGCAATAAGACACGTTCTTGCTCTTTAGGCTCCTGCATCAAATCAATCCAGATAAATCCGCTTTCGGCTCGCCACTGTTCGACTAATTCGAAACCTCCAACGTTGAACTGCTGATCAGAGAAAAGTGCTACTCGTATCATTATCAGGGCCTCTCAGTCGTAGTGCTTGTCTCGTAGGAGCGTTAAACAGATTCTTCAGGTTGCATTTCATGCCATAAACGAAGGAACGTTCGCGTCGCGTTTTGCTGTAATTCAGCAACCTGCTCGGTAGGGCAAAACATGGTGATTGTCAGCTTGTTTTTGCCCAACTCAGTGGTACTCAAAGATACAGAAGGATCAACTTGGGTTGCTTCGATATCCATCCGTTGGTGGAGAAAACCGGAATACCGATTGGCCGTATCTCTGAACGGTTCAACCAATTGGTCCAGCTCAGCTCGCAGAGGCTCTATAATTGGCTCAATGTTAATATTGGCCTCACGAACCACGCTGAAGCTGTGCATCACATAGCGCCGCATGAAATTTAGGTTTTTGGCTGGGTAGAGCAGCAATGTGTTGTTGGGGATGTAAAGCGTTTTACCTGTATAGCTGTAGTCACCCGATAAATTAACTTCTTGAATCGTTGTTTTGACCCAATCAACATCAACAACTTGACCGGCCATACCATTAATATCAATCCAATCGCCGATGCGAAATTGACGGTTGAGGCTCCAAACGAAAAAGCCCAGCAAACACTGCAAAAACTCTTTGGTTGCTAC
Organism: Neiella marina; assembly: GCF_002165625.1. Taxonomy (GTDB): domain Bacteria; phylum Pseudomonadota; class Gammaproteobacteria; order Enterobacterales; family Neiellaceae; genus Neiella; species Neiella marina. The sequence goes on along the minus strand of NZ_NGNS01000023.1, from coordinate 5,727 downwards.
AACAATGGCCACCATGAATGCAGCCAGAGACAGAGCGACATTTTGCAGTTCAGATAACCAGATAAATCCGATCAGTACGACAATAAGCAATGAACTCGCATTTCTAATGGTGCTAGCTCTATGTTGCTGTTCGCTCGGCTCAATACCTTTGAGAAAGTAGCTAAAAGTAACTTTACGGAGCAAATAAATGCCTATAAGCAAACTAATGCTCAACGCTAATTTGATTAGGGTTTCGGTCACAGGAGGGCTCCTTGGTATAATGAGGCTCTATCGCTAATCGTGCATGTAGTTATTTGAATTGGCGATAAAAACTGCACTAACTCAGTTTGTCTTATACACGACGGTTCGATTTCTTCCCGCTGCTTTCGCTTCATAAAGGGCTTTGTCAGCAAGCTCTAAAGAAGTTTCAATGGTGGAGTCTGGTGACGGAATAGCCGAATATAACCCAATGCTCACAGTGACATAATTCGCAACATCCGAGTATTCATTCGGCAGCTCTAGTTTTTCGATTTGCTGATGAATTCGATCAGCCATTTGCAAGGCTTCAGACTCGATGGTGTTGCCTAGTAAAACAACAAACTCTTCTCCCCCTAAGCGTGCAACAATATCCTCGGCTCGACGGATGGTCTCTTTCAACGCTCCAGCTACTGATTTGAGGTACTTATCACCAGTGGAGTGCCCCATATTGTCGTTAACACGTTTGAAGTAATCGATATCGATAAGCAGAAAACTAAGGTGTGTACTGTTTCTCATATTTCGTCGCCATTCAATTTCTGCCTGGCCGTCAAAATATCCCCGATTCTTGAGCCCAGTTAACGCGTCTGTTTGTGCAAGTTGCTCAAGCTTTGCATTAACCGCCCTAAGCTCTGATGTTTTTGCCTCAACTTTCTCCTCAAGTACTAAGTTCGATTGAATGAGCCGATCTGCCATTGTATTTAATGCCTGAGCGAGTCGGCCTAACTCGTCATCGGTAAAATTTTTGATGCGTTTTTCAAGATGCCCCTCACTGATCATGACTGCTACTTCGGTCAAATTAATGACTGGGCGTGTAATCTTGTGTGCTAATACCAACGAGGCAACAAGAACGACAATCAATAAGAAGAAGATTAGATAGATGATGAGATGTTTCAGGTCTTCATTGATAGACAAAACTTCCTCTTCGTCCATTTTTACGATGATGACAATATCAAATTCAGGGATTAGTCGGCTTATGGCAAACACCGGCTTTCCTCGGTAATCTTCAACACTCTTAAGAATATCTTCGCCCCCACGGAAGTCCTCTGCGATTAACTCCGACATACCTGCGCCAGAACTAAACAGCTGAAGCGAGTCCTCAAAACGCAATGGCGTAAATACTAAAATGTTGTTGCGGTATGTTTTCGTTGCCATGAATACTTCACCCGTTTGCCCTAGGCCAGAATAATCCCGCATGAAGTCATTAAGTCGGTCCATATTGACTTGCATAGCAACAACGCCCAACAGCTCACCGTCCAATAACAGTGGTGACGAAAAAATGAACGTAGGAGCCTGATACTCCTCCTCGGCCAACAACATGGATGTAGTTTGGTGAGAGAGCCCTTGGTCAAATAACTGATGAGAGGCGAACGACTGTCCATCCTTACTTCGCGCTGAAGAAACTATTGCAGTTCCCTTCGAGTTGAGAATGAAAATATCCTTGATGGTCTCACTCTGTCGCACAGCATCTTGAAGAATGCGGCGCACCAGGCTTAGCGACTCATTATCACCGTCTTGCATAAACCGCCGGAAGGAAGTGCGCATTTGAGTGCGACTACTGATCAAGTTGAGCTTGTCCCAGTTGGCCTGAATCATTCCCTTCATGCGTTGGTGCTGAACATTGGCCATAGACACCAAATGATACTTAGCCAAGTCTTTAACGATTTTCTGAGAGCTAAAGTAATACACTGAGGTCACAATGGAATGCGTCGCAAAAGCTAGCAATAGCAACATGATCAGGATCTTATAGCGTATACTCATTTGCATAACCGTTTTTGTTTGCCTAGAAGCTAAAAGGTAGCAAACTTAAAATAACAACGTGGTATTTGTGTATTTGGGAGCCCTTGGTTTGCTCATGGTGATTTGACAGAACTTACCAAACAAAAACAGGTTTTCAGGGCTACGGAGAGTAAAGTTCAGTGGAGGAAGTTGATGAGTCAGCCTAAATCTATTGGTGCCATCGTTGTGGTATCTGTAGTGATTAATTTGATTGTGCTGGTGAGTGTGATTTCTACCATGTCATCAGTAGATGATTTAAACCGGTCTTGGCAGGACATTACGGCTGCAAATTCTAGTAAGGCAGCGGAACTTATCAAATTAGAGCGAACTCTAGGCTATGTTGGCTTTGTTCACCATTTTAAGAACTACATCATTCGTCGAGACAAAAGCTATTTAGAGCAAGCTGTGGAATCTTATGAAGATGCACATTTAGCACTATCCAAATTATTGCTTCATGCCAAAGATGATGAAGAAATCAACCACATCAAAGCGGTAAAAATCACGCTCGACACTTACTATAAAAATTTACAATCAATAAAATCGCTCGAACATGATCTAACCGTAGAGCAAATCGATGCGCTAGTTGCCGTGGATGACCGTCGAGCCGCCGCTGCGTTAGTTGCCTTGCGTGAGCGACTTTCTCCATATATGACACACCAGTACGAGCAAGCGCGAACATCCGCCAACGCTATTCAAAGCAACTTGACGATTGCATCAATTATTATCGTGCCTATTCTCTTGCTGGTAACGGCGGCTTTTATTTTTCAGTTACGAAAGTACTACAAGCTCTCACGCGAATACCAAATGGTGCTCGATTCCTCTCCCGATGGCATTATTTACGCTGAACTCAATGGCGATATCATTCATTGCAACAAAGTTGCTCAAGGCATCTTTGGCTATAGCGAAGAAGAGCTACTCGCTATGAAGGTGGAAGAGTTAGTACCTGTTGACTACCGGGGCGATCACGCAAAACACCGCCACTCGTTTAGCCAAAACGGTGTTGTCAAGAAAATGGGCTCTCGTGATACCAAACTATACGGGTTACAAAAATCAGGAAATTTGGTCGAAATCGATGTCGCTATTAGTGCCCTTAATGTTGATAACAAAATCCGAAACCTTGCAATTGTTCGTGATATTACTAAATTGCGGCACCTAGAAAATTTGGCTGAAACCGACCACTTGACTTGCCTAATGAATCGACGCGCTATTGATGCGGTGCTAGATCGCGAGTATAAGCATGCGGTTCGCTACAATCGCCACCTCTCAATCATGTTGATAGATTTGGATAACTTTAAATCGTTAAACGATACGGAGGGGCACCTCAAAGGTGATGAGGCTTTAAAATTCGTTGCTGAATTTCTAAGTCAAAACATCCGGCCATCGGATTACTTGGCTCGCTGGGGAGGCGATGAGTTTGTATTGTTGTGTCCAGAGCTTACTCAACAAGAAGCAATCGACTTTGCTGAGAGAATACGTCACCGCTTTAGGCAACTACCGCAAACATTTAAAGTCTCGCTAACGATGAGTATCGGTATCTCTGATATTGGCTCGAACGACTCTGTAAAATCGATTCGCCAGTTAACATTAGACGCTGATAAAGCGCTATACGCCGCCAAAGAGGGCGGTAAAGACCGCGTTTGCACATCATGATCTCTACCGTTAAGGCTATCAAAGCCTCCAGTCTTATTGAGTTGTTTCCACTATTCGAATGAAGGGGAGATCTGCATCTACACTTATTACAAAAGCCTGAGCAGAGGAAATATCGACATTTAATGATCGCTTTTTATAGTGTTTTAATTGCCCTTAACGCTCTTTGTGCTGCGCTAATTATGGCATACGGTATTCAACGTAAGCGATACCAGTTCGTGTCGCTTGCGGCTCTCAATGTGTTTAGTGCACTGTTCAATTGGCTAAGTTTGGAACTTCTAAGCTCCAACGATCTAGGTGATGCATTGGAGCTCAGTCGATGGCATTTATCAGTAATAATCGCCGCTTACCCATTTTACATTCATACATTCGGCACTTGGTCAAAATTAAAGCACACCGGCTCGTTAACGATCGGTTTTGCTATCTTCTCGTTTTGTTTGTTAGCGGTTAATTTTATAGCCGACTACCCATTGCGCTACGGGAGTGATGCGGCACTATTCGAGTACACGACGTTATTTAACGAGAGAGCTCGGGTATTGGTGGGGGATACAAATGTATTTTTCCCGCTCCTGCATACCGGATACGCTCTTGTGTCTACTTTTCTGTGTTTTTGTGCCTACAAGTTCTACAAGGAGAAGCGAAGCTTAGAATCCTTTTCCTTACTAGCAACAATATTATTCCAAATCGTCGTCGCTTACATCGGATTTCAAATCGATAGCCAAAATTCGTCTTGGGTTTATGTTGGCGCTCTGCCTATATCCGTATTGTCTTTGGCCACGTTAGTTGTAATCAGCCGAGCATTTAGAAAAACATCTTACGACTTGCAAAAAGAAGTGGGAGAGAGAACTGAGTTTGATCGACTGTTTGCCGAGCTAGCCAAAGTATCCAACGAAGGTAGTGGTGATGGCTTTTTTGAGAATGTCATGAAGCTACTTGCAACATATTGTAATGCTGATTTCGCTATTCTCGGATTACTGGATAATGATGATGAAAAATACATCCAGACCAAATGCGTTTTTAAGCAAGGCGTTGCAGTGGACAATTTCAAATATGCGAGGGGTGGAACGCCCTGTGAAAATGTTTTGAGCCACGATGCATGTATCTATCCACGCGACGTTTGGGCTGAATTTCCTTTAGACAAAATGCTTAAAGATGAATCAATTGAAGGGTATTTGGGCTATCCCATTTTAGATGAGCAACAACGCTCCATCGGCTTGATAGCTCTGTTGTTCCGAGATCGGCTTGTCGACACAAAGAAATTGAAACTAATTACTGATGTATTTGCTACCAGAATTGGTGCAGAGATGCGTCGTAGTAAACTTGAGCAACAACTCACCACGATGGCTTTTACTGACTACCTCACCGGACTGCCTAATAGAACTACGTTGCTCAAACAGACAAACAAGTACCAGATCTCAGCGGGCCGTAAAGACCATGATGGATTACTGATGCTTTTTGACATTGACCACTTCGGTGAAATAAATCGCAAATTCGGTACTGAAACAGGAGACCAAACGTTAAAAATAATCGGCGAGAGGTTGAGTCATTTTGCATCAGAAAGTTGTTTTGTTGCCCGATACGGTGGCGATGAGTTTGTAATCGCATTTCCGAGCTTAAATGGAGAAATGAATGCGCTTGTTAGAACCCACTGGACGGCTCTGAGTGCTGTATTCAAAAGAACTTGTATTGTTGGCAATCGCAAAATCAATTTGACCTGTAGCATGGGCGCTACTGTCTTTCCTTCGCAGTTGCATGAAAGCGTCGACATCATGGGAGCCGCAGAGCACGCATTGGCCAAAGCTAAGCAATCAGGGCGCGACAGTTACTGTGTATTTGAGCCAGCTATCATTGATTACATTGAGCGTTCTAGAAGCCTAGAGCAGGAGTTACTTAACGCATTATCTCAAGCTGGCGAGCTGTTTATGGTTTATCAACCTAAAGTTGACCGTAATCATAAGCTCTGGGGGATCCCCTCATAATTCTGGCATCCCTGTTTGGTGAATTTGCTTGATGTAGTGCCCGATAGCCCACCGTATATCTGCGCTGCTGATAGGGTAATCTCGCCAT